>ONFR01000010.1 GCA_900317125.1 uncultured Bacteroidales bacterium
GCTATATGCTGCCGAGGTGATGCGGCGCAGCTCTTTCCCGTTCTCGAAGAGGATGACCACGGGGATGGTCAGCGTGTTGTATTCCTTTGCAATCGTCCGGCACTTGTCAATGTCCACTTTGATAAAACGGTAATCCTTGCCTACCTGTTTGCTGACATTCTCCAGACGTGGATACAGCAGCCTGCAGGGACCGCACCAGGTGGCTGTCATCATGCAGACGGTTTTCCCGTGTGCGATGGCACTGCGGAACCCGATGGAGTCTACCTCCTCCAGCGTGGTGGTGGGCTTCTGCATCAGACCAGTGGTGTCGCCACTGATGACTGGTTGCCCGTCGGCTCCCATGCTGAGGCTCACCATCCCTTGCTCGTCGGGGATGGCGAAAAAGGTGTCGTCCACCTTGCCGGCAGTTACTGAGACCAGCCTGTTTACTATCCGCATGGGCTGCATGCCCTTCATCGTCATGGTCATCTCTTCCCGCACGGGCAGTCCCCATGGCAGTTCCTCGTTCAGGCTGTAGTGGAAGGGGATGTGGTAGGTGGTGTCTAACCATACGGTGGAGCTGATAGTGGCGGCTTCGGTTTCGTTCTCATACTGCACCTTCAGGCAGGTGTGGCCGTCCACCACTTCTGGCTCGTCGGCAATGTCGAACAGGGGTACGCCCATCGTGTCGGGGTCGATGTCGTGCGACATCAGTATGGGCTTGCCCATCATGGCGTTGATGGTGTATTGCTTCTTCTCCTTGGCAAGGTAGAGGGTGCGCAGCTTGTTCTGGGGCATGTCGACGTAGAGGTCTTGCCCCCGGTAGTAGTAGGTGCTGAGTGTTGCCGACGGGGTTGTACCGTTGGACATAGTAGCCGCTGAGCTGAAGGTGGCAACGCCCTCAAACAGATGCTGTGCCGCCAGCCCTTGGATGGTCGCCAGCATTGCGGCCAAGGCCAGGATTTTCAATGAGTGGTGTCTCTTCATTGTTCTTCTTTGGTTTTTTGGGGTGATTTCTTGGGGGTGCGTTTGGCACGTTTGAGGGCGTCGGACAGAATCCATTCTATCTGCCCGTTGGTGCTGCGGAACTCGTCCGCAGCCCACTTCTCGATAGCCTCGTAGACCTCGGCATCAACCCTCAGTGCAAAACTCTTTTTCATTTTTTCTTCTTAAATGGTTTCCGGTCTACGAGCCAGATGATGACGGTAAAGAGCACAGCAGCAATAAGGTCGTGAACAAGTATCCAATGGGTGTATCCGCCTTCGATAAGCATATCCAGCAAGAAGAGGCCCACGAAATCCCATAATGCTAACAAGACATAAAACTTCCAAGTGTGAGGAGTCTGCGTAGTCATGTTGATAGTCTCGCTTTATCAATTATACAGTGTACCCGTGTTAATCACTGGGCTGGCGCTCTCGTCGGCGCAGAGCACCACCAGCAGGTTGCTCACCATGGCGGCCTTGCGCTCCTCGTCCAGCTCTACAATTCCGTCGGCGGAGAGTTTCTTCAGTGCCAAGTCGACCATGCTCACGGCGCCCTCCACAATCTTTTCGCGGGCGGAGATGATGGCATCGGCCTGTTGGCGGCGCAGCATCACGCTGGCAATCTCAGCGGCGTAGGCCAGATAGTTGATGCGGGCTTCCACCACTTCGATACCGGCGATGTCCAGACGGCTGCGGAGCTCTTTCTCCAGGCGGTCGTTAATCTCTTCGCCGCCGCTACGCAGGGTCAGCTCCTCGCTGTGGTGGTCGATGTTGTCGTAGGCATACATGCCGGCCACCTTGCGCAATGCGGCATCGCTCTGCACGTTCACGAAGTTGTCGTAGCCGTTGTCGTGGGTGGTCTTGTTCCCGTTCTTGTCCACCGTGGTGGTACTGCCAACCTCAATGTCGAAGCAAGCCTTGTAGGTGTTCTTTATTTTCCACACCAACACCAGGCCGATCATAATCGGGTTGCCGTTCTTGTCGTTCACCTTGATGGGGGCCACATCCATGTTGCGTGCCCTCAGCGACAGTTTACGGGTGCTATAGAATGGGTTCACCCAGAAGAAACCGTTGTCCGTCACCGTGCCGCGGTACTTGCCGAAGAATATCAGCACACGGGCAATGTTCGGCTGGATAATCATGAACCCGATAAGATGCAGCACCCACAGTATGCTGCCCACACAGCAAACAGTTGCACCAAGTCCGTCGTGTCTATTCCCCACAAGCAACACAGTAAAGAGAATGGTTGCCGCGAGCAAGGCAAAATTAATGCATAAGTGTAGAAAACCATTGTTCCAGGCTTTCATCGGTCGATTAAATTCTTTTGTTTCCATAATATCTAATTGTTTACTTTTTAACTTTATGTGCTTTTATGATGTGATATTATTTTGATATCACTTTGCAAAAGTACAAACATTTTTTCATTCACACAAAATATTTTTTTCGTATCTTTGCATTTTGAGCATGGCTCAGTCCATGTTAGCTATTGACATTTAATATCATACTCTTATGAAAAAAAAATCGCTCGTGCTGTTTCTCGCGCTCTTGGCAACCGCCTCAAACTGGGCTTTTGCGCAGCTGCCTTCGGCCGATTCCATCGATGTTTTGCACTACAATCTTACTATCGACCTTGGCGCCACTGTCCAAAAACAAATGCGTGGTGTAGCTGACATTCAGTTTGTGCTTACTAAACCATGCAATGCCGTCTCTTTCGACCTTATCTGCGACACCGTCCGTCCCGTCTCCCTCGACGGCACCGTCACCCGTGGTTTCAGCTACGACCCCGACGAGCGCTTGCTCCGAGTCTACGTCTCCGGTGGTCAGCCCGGCGACACCCATACGCTCTCCGTGCCCTATGTCAGCAACGGCTATGTAGAGCATTACGGATGGGGAGGCCTGCACATGGACAACAATATCTATTACAACCTCGGTGTGGCTTTCCGCGAATATCCCCATGCCTTCGGCCGCGCCTGGTTCCCCTGCCGCGACAACATGTACGACAAGGCCAGCTATTCCATCACCGTCACCTCCCAACCGGGCTGGCGCGCCATCTGTAGCGGTATCCGACAGAGCGAGACCACAGCCCCCGACGGCACAAACTCCAGCACTTGGACCATCAACCAGCCCACGCCCACCTACCTCGTCTCCATCTCTTCAGCTCCTTGGCAGGTGATTGAACGCGAGTATCAAGGTGAGTACGGCACCTATCCTGCCATCATCGGCTCCATTGTCGTACACGACAGTGCAACCGTCCGGCATGCATTCGACATCCTCGACGATGTTGTTCCCGCCTACGAGCGCGCCTTCGGACCCTACCGTTGGGAACGTATCGGTTACATCACCACCCCGATGGGCTCTATGGAGCATGTCTCAAATATTGGTCTCGTAGCCGAATGTGCCGCCAGCACCGACTCTCCCTGCCAGATGACCATGTGCCACGAACTCGGTCATGCCTGGTTTGGCAATCTCGTCACCTGCACCACCGTCGGCGACATGTGGATTAACGAGGGCGGTGCCTCTTTCTGCGAGGAGGTGGCCGCTGCCGCTGCCTACGGCAAGGCCTGGGCCGACGACTACTATCAGAAAAACCTCGTCAATGTATTGCTCAATGCCCATCTCTCCGACGACGGCTACCGTGCTCTCTCTGGCATGCCCGAACGCATTACCTATGGCACCACCACCTACAAAAAGGGCGCTCTCGTATGGCATTCCCTCCGCGGTCTGATGGGCGACAGCCTTTTCACCGCCTCCATGCACCGCCTCTTCTCTTCTTGCGCCTTTGGCAATATCGATGCCGCCGGCCTACGCGACAGCCTCAGCCTCTACAGCGGCCTCGACCTCACCGACTTCTTCGACTTCCATGTCTTCACCCCCGGCTTTGTCGACTTCTCGCTCGATCTCGGTATCAATGGCAACGACCATCACGTCACCCTTCGCCAGCACCTCAAGGGCACCGACAGCTATCCTCGCACCTCCTGCGTGCCTGTCACCTTCTTTTCCGCCGACCGCTCCATGCGCCACAAAGAGTGGCTCACCGTCGCCGGTCCCCTTAGCGAGTTTACCCTTTCACTTCCTTTCCAGGCATCATTTGCCATTGTCGATTTCGACCACGACCTTTCCGATGCCTGCTCCGACGACACCGCACTCCTTGTTCGCAAAGGCGTTGTCGACATGCCCCACGCCTTCTGCAAGGTGAACGTGCCCGAAGCCCCCTCCACACCCTCATGGATACATGTGGGACTCCATTTCGCACACCCCGACGGCGATACCGTCTCCGGCATTGTCCGCATGGCCGACCGCTACTGGCAGGTGACCGGCAGCGTGCACTGCTCTGCCACCGGACGCTTCCTCTACAACATGGGCAGCAACGGCAGCAGCGGAGCCTCCAACATCGACATGGGGTTCTTCGACCGTCCCTACACGCTCGATTCTATCTGGCTCCTCTACCGCCCCGACAGCCATAGCCCTTGGCAGCGCGCCTCAAACAGCCGCACATCCAGCAGTTCCATCACCACCGGCTATTTCACCTACCGTCTGCTTCCTGGACAGTACACCCTCGCCGTCTGCGACACCGACATCATCCCCCTCATGCGCATCGACACACCCTCCGACGCTCCCTCTTTCGGCATCTACCCCAACCCCTCTGCTGCCTCGTTCCGCATCGACATGGGCGGGTATGACAAAAAAATCGATGTCCAGATTTACGACACTATGGGGAGAAAGGTATTGGAGATGTGCGACTTAAACGATGGCGACACCATCCGCCACAACCTACCCGCCGGAACATATATCGTGTTAATCAAAAATAATTTCTTATCTTTGCAGTCGCAAATTATAGTACAATGAAAAACAATAAGTCTCTTTTGCTGATAGTTATGCTCCTGACCGCAGGCGTAGCCTCGGCTCAGTATGCTCAGGAAAAACCCAATGTCGAATTCATGTTCAAGGTGGAGGCTGGCTATCTCCACAACGTAGGCAATTACGGCAAACCCACCACCGAAGCCACCGGCCCCGACATCAAGGGCACCGGCTACAACCTCAATGCCTGGGAAGAAGGTGCAGGCCTCAACCTTATGGCCGGCATCAATATCAGCCAGGACTTCTTCCTCGGCGGCGGTGTCGGTTATAGTATGTGTGCGCCCATGCGCCCTGCACGCTTCGACAAGAGCAGCAACCTCGCCGCACTGTTTATCGACATGGACTTCCGTCCCGTCGGCGACATCTGGGCTCCCATGGTTGGTGCCCGCGTGGGTGGCAGTTTCCTCATGAACCCCAACAACTACGGCAATACCATCAGCCCCTACCTCGAAGTCTATGCCGGCCTCAACTGGTTCTACGACCACGCCCTCATGCAGATGGAGCGCAACTACCACAGCCTCTTTGTCGAAACAGGCATCACCCTTGTCCAGGGCACTGTCTTTATCCCCATCCGTGTAGGCTGGCGCTGGTAATAGTTGAAAATTCATAATTGAAAATTGAAAATTGGCAAGACGCAGCAGCGCATTCCCATTTTTCAATTTTCAATTCTCAATTTAATAATCATGCAGTCTACCCGACAGAATAAAATCTCCCGCCTCATACAGCAGGACCTCGGCGACATCTTCCTCCGCGAGATGAAGCCCGTCCTCGGCAACTCGCTCATCACCGTCACCGGCGTCCGCATCACCCCCGACCTCTCCATCGCCCGTGTCTATGTCAGCATTATGCCCATAGGCACCATACCCGCCTATCGCGACCGTCAAGAGGAGCCCGCCACCAAGCAAGGCATCATCGACGCCATCCTCACCCACAGCGCCGACATCCGCCGCCGTCTGGGACTGCGCGAGGGCAAGCAGTTGCGCATCATTCCGCAACTCGACTATTTCCTCGACGACTCCCTCGACATGGCCGAACGCATCGACAACCTCCTGAAACAGTAAGCACCACGACCCAAGAGGCAGGAGGTATGTCCAACCAAAGCTCGAAGCTCTTTTCTCTCAGCTCGCTCATCGCCCGCCGCTACTTTTTCTCTCGCAAGCAGCGGACGGTCATCAACATTATCTCCTGGATTTCCCTTATCGGCATCGCTGTCAGCACCGCTGCCCTCATCATCGTGCTCAGCGTCTACAACGGCATCGGCCAGGTGACGCAGACCCTCTTCAACTCCTTCGACCCCGAACTGGTGGTGCAGCCCGCCCAGGGCAAGACACTCCATCTGCACGACATCGACTACGATGCTCTCTGCCGCACAGACGGTGTGGCCACCGTGTCGCAGATTGCGGAGGAGAACGCCTGGATGACCTATCGTCATAACGAGGCCATCGTCTCCCTGCGCGGGGTGGACGGCAACTACCATCTCGTCACCGGCCTCGACACCCTCCTGTACGAAGGCATCTACCGCTTCACCGACACCGTCGCCGCCCCCGACGACGAGGGCGATACCATGCTCACTACGGTGCATTACCTCCTCATGGGTGCGGAGGTCTACTACAACCTCGGCGTTCGCGACGTGTCCAACATCCCCGTCGCCATCCATATCCCCAAACGTGGCGTGGCTCTCGGACTCACTATGGACGAGGCCTTCAACACCGGCTACGCCCTGCCCGGCGGCAACTTCTACATCCAGCAGGACATCGACAACCGCTACGTGGTCACCGACATCGACTTTGTCCGACAGCTGATGGACTATGCCGACGACGAATGCACCACGCTGGCCATCGCCTTGCAACCCGGAGCAAGGGTCTCCAAAGTCAAAACCGCCGTTGCCGCGCTGCTGGGCGACGGCTACCGCGTGCTGGACCGTTTCGAGCAGCAGCCCATCTACTACAAGGTCTTTCGCAGTGAGCGGCTGGGCATCTACCTCATCCTTGCCCTCATCGTCCTCATCTCCACCCTCAACCTCGTGGCCTCCCTCTCCCTCCTCATGATGGACAAGCGGCACGACATCGCCACCCTCCGCAGCATGGGCATGCCCGCGCGACAGGTGCGCCGCATCTTCCGTATCGAGGGGGTGCTTATCGCCGCCATGGGTGTGGCGGCGGGACTGCTGCTAGGCTTCGTCGTCTGTTTTGTGCAGCAGCAATGGGGCGTCGTCAAGATGGGCAGCAACTTCGTTGTCAATGCCTTCCCCGTAGCCATGCACGGCATCGACTTCCTCCTCACCACGGCCATGGTCATGGCCCTAAGCACCCTCGCCGTCCTCTTTGCCGTCCGCAAAAACAAAGTCTAGCCTCACAGTCCTCCCGGACGTAGTAAGTTCGTTCAATATAGCATCGTTATCCGCTCGATACAGCATCGTTATCCTATACCATGTCGGGTAACGAGCCTGTTACGATATGGTAAGAATCGGATATTGAAGGGCGCAAGAGGGTCTAATGGAAATGGTCAGGTGACCGAAAGGGATGTAAAGGGCTCCTTTCGATTATTTGTATTTCACACTTGGGTTGAATCCGTGTTGGCTTTAGGCCGGTGAGACGAAGGTGACGGCGTGGTGGAGGTTCTCCACGTGGTAGCGGTTGCTGTGGAGCATCTCGCCATCGATGACCAGCCAGAAGGGGTCGGGGCTTGCCATCTCGACGGTGGTTGCCTGGCGGTAGAGCATTAGGCGTTTGACGTCGGGACGGTTGATATGGGTGCCGCGGCTGTAGTCGTCGATGAGGGAGGCAAATTTGATGAGCGACATGCGTTTGAAGAGGTTGACTTCGAGCAGGCCGTCGTCGTTCTTGGAGAGGGGTGCGCACATGTATTTGCCGCCGTTGTAGCGGCCGTTGCCAAGGGTGCAGAGGAGCATGTGGCCGTCGAAGAAGGGCTGGCCGTCGACGGTCATGCGGACATAGTTGCTGCGCGAGGTGAAGATGCTGCGGATGATGCCGGTGGTGTAGGAGTGCTTGCCGCCGATGATGGGTTTGCGACGCACGTCGTTGCCAACCTTGCACACCATGGCGTCGAAGCCGAAGTTGCAGATGTTGATGCTGTAACGCGGCGAACCGCCGCCGGTAATAAAAGGCGAACCGCTGTCGGCGTTGTTGTTTGCCGCCGATGCTGCGGGGGGGTATATTATCTTCATTACGTCCACCGGATGGGGAGTGCCGTTCACGAGGCGCTCCAGGTCGTTGAAGTCTTCCATCGTGCCGTAGTATTTGATGTAGTCGTTGCCACTGCCCGAGGCGTAGCAACTGACTTGGATGGAGGTGTGGCCGATGGCGCCACTGACCACTTCGTTCAGCGTGCCGTCGCCGCCGCAGGCGTAGAAGCGGGCTTCTTGGCCGGGGTGTTCGTTGCACCACTGGCTTACCCAACGGGTGGCATCGCCCTGGCTTTGGGTAACATATATCTGGTAGTCGAAATCGGGGTGTGAAGAGGCGTAGGCCTCCACTCTTTGGGTGATGGCAGATGTGGAGTCCTCTTTGCCGGCGCAGGGGTTTATGATAAATAGATGTTTCATTTCGGGTTGCAAATTTACTAATTTTTTTCGTTATAGCGTTTTTTTTATCGGTGATTGAAAAAAAACAAGTAATTTTGCATCCGATTTATCCTAAAAACGGAACATTATGTATAAAATCCAATCACATCCTATTCTTGACATCCCGCAGTGCGAGACGGTTGAATTCCTTTATAACGGCACCGCTGTGAAGGCGCCGAAAGGCTATACGATAGCAACAGCCCTCCATCAGGCGGGCTATCCTGTACACAGTCACAGTATCGACGGGCGCAACCGCAGCCTGAATTGCGGCATCGGTAAGTGCGGCGCCTGCGAGATGCTTGTCGACGGACAGGTGCGCCGCATCTGCATCACCCCTGTGGACGGTGTGAAAGAGGTACGCTCGGTGACTGCACACGAGGACGAGTGGCCCGAAATGCGCGACCATCAACCCCGCGAGGTGAAGATATATAAGACACAGGTGGCCATCATCGGTGCCGGTCCTGCAGGTCTGGCCTGCCGCGAGCAGTTGAATGCTTTCGGCATCAGCAATCTAGTGATTGACAACAATAGCCGTATCGGTGGCCAGTTCAATATGCAGACCCACCAGTTCTTCTTCTTCGAGAAGGAGAAGAAGTTCGGCGGCATGCGCGGTTTCGATATTGCCAAGACCCTTGCAGGCGACAGCCAAGAGGGTATCCTGCTCAACAATACGGTGTGGGATTTGCTTGAAGGCGGCCGTGTGGCTATCAAGAATATTGTCACGGGCGAGGTGTCGTATGTCGACGCCGAACATCTGGTCGTGGCTACAGGTGCCGTGCCTTTTATGCCCACGTTCGAGAATGACGACGTGCCGGGTGTCTACACCGCCGCCGTCTTCCAGAAGATGATGAATCAGGAGCACACCCTGCTGGGCAAGCGTGTCCTCACTGTGGGTGCCGGCAATATCGGCTACCTCACCTCCTACCAGGGCATGCAGGCGGGTGCCACTATCAAGGCCATCATCGAGGCGATGCCCCGTGAGGGCGGTTTCCCCGTGCAGGCCAACCGTGTGCGCCGGCTGGGTATCCCCATCATGACGGGTTACACCCTGGTGCGTGCCATCCCC
Organism: uncultured Bacteroidales bacterium; assembly: GCA_900317125.1. Classification (GTDB taxonomy): domain Bacteria; phylum Bacteroidota; class Bacteroidia; order Bacteroidales; family P3; genus Colimorpha. The sequence continues at coordinate 9,470 of ONFR01000010.1, forward strand.
AACGTCGACTATACCGGCATCACCGGAGCCGTTATCGCCAAGTGCGAGAACTTCAAGGCCATCCCCGGCACTGAACAGATTATCGACGACATCGACATCATCAATATCTGCACAGGACTTATCCCCGACAACCAGTTGCTGGTGAAAGGCCGCGAGGTATTCGGTTTCAACACCTATGGGGCAGGCGATGCCATCCGCATCGGCGAAGGTACCAGTGCGGTGCTCCGTGGCCGTCAGGTGGCCTACGAGGTGGCTCAGGCTATCGGCGTCCGCTTCAACTACGACGAGTATCTGGACATCTCGCGCCAGTATATCGACTCGCAGCAGCATCCTGTCCGCATACTGGAGAAACCGGCACTGCCTACGCCAGAACGTATGGCCGTGAAGCCCTTTGTGCAACTGGACTGCCTGTATGGCTTTGCCTGCAACCCCTGCAGCTTCTCCTGCCCGCAGGGAGCCATCACCAAACCCACCACAAGCAGCACCCCATCGGTGGACTACGACAAGTGCATTGGCTGTATGCAGTGCGTCACCTCGTGTCCCGGTTTGGCCATCTTCGGCTACGACCAGCAGAAGAACATCTGCTTCCTGCCTATCGAATACGAGGTGAAGGAAGGTGCCGAGGTGTTCTTGGTGGACAACAACGGACAGAAGGTTGGCGAGGGTGTGATTGAGAAGATAGTGAAGAAACCCAACAAGACCAATCTGGCACGTGTGAAGGTGGTGCAGAACTCGGGTGCAATTACCGACATCAAAGGTTTTATCGTCAAGGAGAATTACCCCGAGCCACTGGCATTGAAACCCCTCCGTCCCGTCGAGAGCGAGACCTACGTGTGCCATTGCGAGGACATCAAGCTCGACCGCGTGTTGCGTGTGATTGGCAACCGCAAGACCATCTCGGTGGACGAGCTGAAACATATCACCCGTCTCGGCATGGGTCCCTGCCGTGGCAAACGCTGTATCCCGCGTGCCCGTCAGATACTCCGCTCCTATGGCATAGAGCTGGTGGGTGACGCTACGCCCCGTGCACCCCTGTCGAACCAGGTGACCCTCTCCGACCTCTACACCCCCGGCACCACCGAGGCCTTTGTATATCCCCAGTCCAACGGTGTGAAGAAGGAACAGGTGGAGGTGCTGATAGCCGGTGGCGGCATTGCAGGCAGCGCCCTGTTCCGCTACTTCGCCGAGGCAGGCAAGAAGCCGGTGATGATCAACTACAGCCGCGGAGCCTCCTGGCGTTGCATCGGCGGTGGCCGTCCGGCGTTCTCCAATCCCGACATTGCCGACATTGCCGTCCACAACCATGAAATCTTCAAGAAGATGCAGGCGGAGCATAACATCAACTACCGCACTACGCATTATGTCAATCTGGTTCACGACGACGCCACATACCGCTCGCTCGATGCCTCCCGCGCTTGGAGCGATGCCTACATGGTGGAGCGCAAAGACTTCAAGAAGGAGATTTCGCCCCTGTGGGACGACAGCCGCGACACCTACAGCCACGCCCTCATCACCCGCGACTGCTGGCAGGCAACACCGGGTAGAGTGATTGACTACATACGCTGGATAGGCGTGCAGCAAGGTGGCAGCTACTACGAGGATTGCGAGCTGCTGCATGTGCAGCGCGTAGGAGGTCACTATGTCGCATTGGTGCGCAACCACGAGGGACGGTATATTGAGTATACCTGCGACCATTTTGTCAATGCCATGGGATGGGGTGCCGAGAAATTCATCGACCAGCTCGACCTCGACACCGGCCTCTATCCCGTCAAGCACCAGGCCTTCATCACCCGCCGTCTGCCCATGATGGGACCCAATGGTGGCCCGCTCGACATGGTTATCGACCGTCGCCACTACAAAGGCTTCAGTGCCGTCTATGGACAGCAGTGGGGACACACCGGCCAGATTATCGGCTGCGCCAGCCCCGACACCGATGCCTACGAAGCCCGTCAGAACATCAAGTACAACAGCAAGGAGTTCCTTGAGATAGTCTCCGAAGTCTTTGCCGAATGGATACCCAACCTTCGGGAAGTCGGATTCCTTGCCGTCTGGGCAGGACGCTACACCGAGCCGCGCTACATCATCGACCCCGAAGTGGGCCTCTGCACAGGTCTCCGTGGCCACGGCTTCATGCTTGGACAGTATCTTGCCAAGCTGTATGTCGACAAGTATCTGGGTCGCGAAGTGCCTTCCTATATGGAGGATTTGAAGATTGGCGGAAAAGGCCTTTCCGAGAACGCCTTCAAGTAACAGAACGCATACCACAAAAAAACAGATGCCGGACACGCTTGTGCCCGGCATTCTTTTTCCTTCGGTGTCCGCCAGCCTTGTCGCCAGTGGCGGGTTCCCCGCGTTATGGGATATTCAGAAACTTGTGCGTCTGGAGCGACAGTCTCCATTCGGGGTGAGCCTTGATATACTCCACGGTCTGCTGCACGATGGACTTGTTGCGGTCGGCATTCCCCGTGTCGCAGGGTTGAAGGAAATGGTGCCGGACGTCAATGTTGCTGTATGTGTCGGGTTCATGCTCTCCGTCATACACCACTTTTATCTCGTCAGCACGGCGGAGCACCACTTTGGCTTGTGGGCCGAGGAAGAGGTCTTTGGGCGAAAGGGTGACCCAGTCCACATTGTCCGGCAGGTGGCAGGTGCCATTGGTCTCCACGGCCACCTTCTTCCCTATGTGGTGCAGTGACTCCACCAACGAAGCCGTAAGCTGCAGCGACGGCTCGCCTCCGGTTACCACCACCCACGTCGACGGCCAGGCAGCCACTTGCGCTACAATCTGCTCCTCGCTCATCTCTGTGCCGCTCTCGTGGAGGGTGTCGCAAAAAGGGCAGTGGAGATTGCATCCCGACAGACGGATGAAGATGGCGGCAGTCCCCGTGTGGTAGCCTTCGCCCTGAAGCGAATAGAACAGCTCATTCACCCGCATGGTCAGTCTTTTCTTTTATCATCCGAGGAGGTGCTACGCTCGTAGATGGCCAGGTTGCCTGTGCTCTCTTGCACGTCGACACGGTAGCAGAAAGGGACCCGTTCGCAGCACCAGCGTGCCAGGTTCTCGGCGGTAGGGTTGTCAGGCAGTACGTTGTTCAGCACTTGGTGGTCCAGGGGGTCGGCGATGAGTCGCTTAATCTCGGAGAAGTCGATAATCATGCCGTTGCGGTCCAGCTCCTCCGACTTGCAGTAGACCGTGATTGTCCAGTTGTGGCCGTGCAGCGAGGTGCATTTGCTCGGGTAGTCCAGCTCAAGCTGGTGGGCACCCGAAATCTCTATGGTTTTCTTGATATAGTACATTCTTAATTCGTTAATGTGTTAATTCGTTAATTCGTAAATCTGATTCACACATTTACGCATTCTCACATTCAACACTTCATAATTTGGATTGATATGTGGTGGGGTCGGGGATACCGGCCTCGGCGAAGGCTTCCTGCCGTTCGCGGCAGGTGCCGCAGGTGCCGCAATGCTGTTCTTTGCCTTTGTAGCACGAGTAGGTGGTGGCGTAGTCGATGCCCATGGCTGTGCCACGCCTTACGATGTCGGCCTTTGTCAGGTCGGTGTAAGGGGCTTCGAGCGTCACCCCCTCGTAGGTGCCGGCCTGCATGGCGGCATTCATGGCTTTGATGAAGGCGGGACGGCAGTCGGGATAGATGGCGTGGTCGCCCCCGTGGTTGGCGATAAACACATGTGTCAGGCCGCGGCTCTCGGCAATGCCACAGGCCACGGAGAGCATGATGCCGTTGCGGAAAGGCACCACGGTGGAGTGCATATTCCCGTCGTCGTAGTTGCCGTCGGGAATGGCGTCGGCACCGGCGGTGAGGGACGACAGGATGTTGCCCTTGAAGAAAGAGAGGTCTACAACCAGATGCTCGATGCCCAGCTGGCGACAGTGATGGCGTGCGCAGGCTATCTCGCGCTGGGCGTGATTGCTGCCATAGTCGAACGTAATGGCCAGAGCAATTCGCTGCTGCTCCTCATAGAGCAACGTGGTGGAGTCGAGACCACCGGAATAGATGATGGCGGAGTCCTTGACGGAGGATGTGGTTTGTTGCATGTTTTCTTGTTTTGTTAAAGGGGGTTTCCCCTGTTTTTGGGCAGAGGACTGCACAAAGGCAATTCAAGAATACCCCTGATTTATTAATAATTACCTGCTGGAATCACCCGCAGAAGCGATTGCAAAAATACGAAAAATATTTCACCTGTCAAGAAAATAGACATGTATTCTTCGTTAATTAGAGTCCCAGGAGGTCGGCAAAGCGGTCTATCAAGTGGGTGGGTTGTGCAGTGAGGAGCTGCTGGCGGCTTTGGTTGCCGTAGGTGACGCCACAGGTGTGGCACCCTGCGGCTTTCCCCATCAGCAAGTCGTAGACGGTATCGCCTACCACGAGGGTCTGGTCAGCCTTAATACCGAGGGCAGAGAGGGCTTTCAGGGCGAGGTCGGGTGCGGGTTTGGGATGCAGGTTTTCGTCCTCGCCATAGGCATGGCACAACGGGATGTAGTCCGCGACCCCCAGACTCGTCATCAAGGGGTCGAGCGACATGTGGTGGCGGGAGGAGACGATGGCCATTACCGTCCCGTTGTCCCGCAGAAAAGCAAGGACATCGAGCACGCCGGGGAAGAGGGTGATGTGGTCGAGTGCCAAAGAGGGGAAGATGTCGCGGTAGATGGCGGCAGCCTCATCCACGCGGCTGTCGGGAACGGCGGTGGCAGTGCGAAAGCATTCGGTAAGGGGCAGCCCGATGGTCTTGGCCACGGCATCAGGGTCGGCCGTGGGCAGCGACATGTGCTGTAGCGTACCTTGCACAGTGCGGATGATGCCTTCGCGGGTGTCGGCAAGGGTGCCGTCGAAATCGAAGAGTATGTTTTTATAGAGCATATCTACATAACGCCGATTTGCCTGCTTAATTGTGTTTGGGGACAGATGATGCGGTTTTGTGCCTGGAAAACACACTATCTGGTTTTTTTTTCGTACTTTTGCAAAGTGAAATATATCAGTTATTATGGACAGCAAGGTATTGTTACGTCATTTCGAGCAGCGTTTCGGCTGTGAAGGAGGTGCCTGTTATGCGGCTCCCGGACGCATTAATCTTATAGGGGAGCATACCGATTACAACGGCGGCTATGTCTTCCCCGGTGCCGTCGAGCAGTGTTTGATGGCTTGGATTCGCCCCAATGGGACAGACAGCGTGAGATTGTATGCAGTGGATTTAGGAATGGAGTGCGAATTTGCCATCGACGACCCGCAGGGCCCTCAGACGGTACACTTCCGTTATGTCTACGGGGTGGTGCGCGAGATGATGGCCCAAGGCGTGAAGGTAGGAGGGTTCGATGCTGTGTACGGAGGGGATGTCCCGCTGGGTGCGGGCATGAGCTCTTCGGCGGCGCTTGAGAGTTGTTTTGCCTTTGCTTTGAATGAATTGTACGGTGGCGGCCTCGACCGCATGGAGCTGGCCCGTGTGGGTCAGCAGACCGAACACAAGTATGTGGGTACCAAGTGTGGCATCATGGACCAGTTCATCTCGCTGCATGGCCGCGAGGGCAGTCTGGTACGTCTTGACTGTCGCAGTGGTGAGTATGAATATTTCCCCTGGCAGCCCGAAGGCTACAGCCTGGTGGTAGTGAACAGCTGTGTGCGGCACGAGTTGGTCGGCTCCCCCTATAACGACCGTCGCAACAGCTGCGAGCGGGTGGCGGCACGGGCAGGGGTGGAGACCTTGCGCGACTGCTCATGGGAGCAGTTGGAGTCACTACGAGCAGACCTTACCGACGAGGACTACCGCAGGGCACGTTATGTGCTGGGCGAGGAGGATCGGGTGCTTGCCGTGTGCGAGGCTTTGAAGAGGGGTGACTATGAGGAGGTGGGCAGACAGATGTACCTCACCCACGAGGGCTTGAGCAGAGACTACGAGGTGAGCTGTGAGGAGTTGGACTTCTTGGTCGAGGAGGCACGCCGTTGCGGTGTCACCGGCGCCCGCATCATGGGCGGAGGCTTCGGGGGATGCACCATCAATCTGGTGCGTGACGACTGCCTCGAGTCTTTCCTGTCGACAGTGCAGAAGAGCTACAAAGCTCGCTTCGGAGTGGGATGCAAGGTCATCCCTGTAGTGATTGGCAATGGAGCCAGGAGAGTGAAATAATAGAATAATACAGAGCATCAGAGTACTCGGAATAATCAGAGTATTCCGATTACTCCGAGAACTAAGAAAAGAAAAAAACCATGAAACATATCCTGCAATATTGTATTTTGGGCGTGCTGTTGTGCTGCATGGGCTTTCAGTCTCATGCCAAAGAGCAGCAGTTTACCTTAAAGTCGCCCGACGGAAAACTGGTAAGCCATATCGTCGCTACCGCCGAGAATGAAATCACCTACGACATCGTATACAATGGGGTGACGATTATGTTGCCGTCGCACGTGGGGATGAACCGTGAATACGGCAAGACCGTCACGGGTGCCATGCCGGTGACCAAATCATTCACCAGCGTTATCGACGAGACGGTCTCATCGCCTTTCACCCGCCAGGCAACCATGCGCAACCATTGCAACCAGTTGACATTACAGATAGGGAAAGACCTCAATCTCGTTTTCCGTGCCTACAACGAGGGCATTGCCTACCGCTACCAGATTGTGAAGCCTTGCAATGTGCGCTTCGAGAAGGTGGAGTACAACTTTGCAGGCGACTATGATGCCACGGTGCCCTATGTGATTAACTTCGACGAGAACAACCACGACATCCAGTTCTCCTCGTCGTTTGAGAACCTCTACGTCACGCTGCCACTCTCCAAGATGGACACGCGTAGGCTTTGCTTCCTCCCCTTGCTGGTACATGCTTCACATGGGGTGAAGGTGTGCCTCACAGAGTCGACACTGATAAACTATCCGGGCCTCTATCTCGGAGCCCACACCGCTCCGGCTGGCGACACCCCTGCAGGGGTGCGGTTGGAGGGCGAACATGCCCGCTATCCCAAGACCCTTGAGCAGGGTGGCCACAACAACCTGCAGATGCTCGTAAAGGAACGCGAGGACTATATCGCCAAGGTGGACAAGCTCTCTGTCTTGCCCTGGCGCATTGCCATGGTGGCCAAGAACAGTGCCGACCTGGCCATGAACAACCTGAGCTACCTTTTGGGTGAGCCTTGCAAGGTGCAAGACCTTAGCTGGATTAAACCCGGCAAGGTGGCATGGGACTGGTGGAATAACTGGAACCTCTCCGGCGTGAACTTCAAAGCAGGCATCAATAACGATACGTATAAGTATTACATTGATTTTGCCTCACGAAACGGCATTGAATATGTCATCCTCGACGAAGGTTGGGCAGTGAACGGTAAGGCCGACCTCTTCCAAGTGGTGCCTGAAATCGACCTGCCTATGTTGACCCAGTATGCCAAGGAACGCAACGTGGGGCTGATACTTTGGGCGGGTTATTACGCTTTCGACCGCGATATGGAGCATGTGTGCCAGCATTACAGCGAGATGGGCATCAAGGGCTTCAAGATTGATTTCATGGATCGCGACGACCAGATTGTCACTCAGTTCTACGAGCGTGCCGCCAATATGTGTGCCAAGTATCACCTACTGGTCGACTTCCACGGTGCTTTCAAGCCCGCAGGACTCAACCGCACTTATCCCAATGTGCTCAACTTCGAGGGTGTGGCAGGACTGGAGCAGTTGAAATGGGCTCCCGCCACATGGAATCAGGTGCAGTACGACACCGAGATTCCTTTCATCCGTCAGGCAGCAGGCCCAATGGACTACACCCAGGGTGCCATGCACAACGCTGCAAAAGGCTGTTACAGCCCCTGCTGGAGCGAGCCCATGAGCCAAGGCACCCGTTGCCACCAGCTGGCGCTCTATGTGGTGCTGGAATCGCCGCTGAATATGCTATGCGACTCACCCACCAATTACGAGAAGGAACCCGCCTACACCCGTTTTGTGGCGTCCCTCCCCACGGTGTGGGATGAGACTATTGTGTTGCAAGGCGAGGTGGGCGAATATATCGTCACCGCCCGACGCAAGGGCGACACTTGGTATGTGGGCGGCATCACCAACTGGACAGAACGCGACATTACTGTGGATATTCCCCGCCTGATTGCCGCTTCCGGCAAGGCTTCGAAATACGATGTGGTACTCTATTCCGATGGCAAGAACGCCCACCGCAAGGGCAGCGACTACAGCAGACGGGAGATGAGTCGTTTCTCAGGTCCTCTGCTGGTGCATCTGGCTCCCGGTGGCGGTTTCCTTGCAAAACTGACCCCTGCCGAAGAAATGGTGATGGACGGTGTGTCGGAGTTGTACAAGAAGAGACTGTTTGCACCGGGTGATTATGGCTCCACCAATTACCGGATTCCCGCCATCTGCACCATGCCCGATGGCTCGTTGCTGGCGGTGAACGACAAGCGCAAGTTCAACGAGAGCGACCTCCCGCAGGATATCGATGTGGTGTGCCGTCGCAGCACCGACAATGGCCGCACTTGGTCAGAGCCCGTAACCATCGCCCGCGGAATGGGCAAAGATCGCGGCTTTGGCGACCCCGCGCTGGTGGTGTGCGCCAACGGCGATGTGCTATGCCTTTTTGCCGGGCATAACGGTTTCTTCCAATCGACAGAACAGAACCCCATCCGCAACTTTGTCTGCCGCAGCAAGGACAACGGTATCACCTGGTCGCAGCCACAGGACATCACCTCAATCGTATGGGGTAGCAAAGCGCTTAACCCCGCCTGCAAGGAATACAATGGAGCCTTTGTCACCAGCGGCAACGGCCTCCGCCTCGCCAAGGGGCCGCATGCCGGCAGGGTGCTTTTTGTGGCATCTCTATCCAGTGCGACGACCGTGGCCGACAACTTCGTCATCTACTCCGACGACAACGGCTATACGTGGCAAGTCTCCGACCGCGCTTTTGTCGGTGGCAACGAGGCCAAACTCATAGAGCGTGAAGATGGGTCGGTGCTGATGAGCGTCCGTCAACATGGGCCGCGTGGCTACAATATCTCCACCGATGGCGGCCACTCATGGGGCAAGCAAGGCTATTGGCCTGAAATGTCCGTCACTTCATGCAACGGCGAACTGCTGCGCTATCGTGTCGGTGACAAGAGTGTGCTGCTGCACTCCATCAACAACTCCATGAAGCGCGAAGATGTGAGTCTTTTTGTCAGCTACGACGAGGGCCGCACATGGCAGAATCCCATCCTGCTCTGTCCGGGTCCCTCGGTTTACTCATCCATGACCCTCCTGCCCGATGGGTCGATAGGCATGTATGTAGAGCTGAATCCCTCGGGGGCATGCGAATTGTGGTACTATAATTTCCGTCTCGATTTATGAAAAGACGTTTCCTGGCCTTCGCTCTGTTCTTGTTGATTGGAGGGGCCATGCTGCATGGCCAGCAAATGTATAAATATTGGGTTGCTTTTACCGACAAGGAGGGCACCCCTTTCCGCATAGACAGGCCGGAGCGCTTTCTCTCGCCCCGGGCGTTGGAACGGCGCCAGCGTTTCGGTATCGCCGTGGATAGTCTCGACCTCCCCGTCAACCCAAGCTATATTGCATCGCTGCGGCAGGCGGGCTTCACGGTACAGAACCGCTCCAAGTGGCTCAATGGGGTGGTGGTTTTCTCGCTTGGGAAGGTAGATATGGACGATTTCGCCCCGTTCCCTTTTGTGGATACCGTTATCCTGTGCGACAACAGCAGTGTGTCGCTGCCCGACACCGAGGTTTCCAATTACGGCTACGAGCTGCCCCGTTTCCGCTCGCCCGAACCTTTCAGCGAGGAATATTATGCCGGGGCGCGTGTCCAAATCAGGCAGTTGGGAGGCAGGGCACTCCACGCTGCAGGCTTTCAGGGGCAGGGTGTCGTGATAGGCGTGTGTGATTGCGGCTTCCCCGGAGTGGACACGACGGCTATCTTTGCACCGATGCGCTCAGAAGGCAGGATTTTGGCCACACGCGACTTTGTATGGGCCAACGAGAACAATGTCTTCACGATGCACTCCCACGGCACGCATGTACTCTCCACCATGGCGGCCTTTGTCCCCGGCCTGTATGTGGGCACCGCCCCCAAGGCCTCGTACGTGCTTTGCCGCACAGAGAATCCCTTGACCGAAACACCTCTAGAGGAGTATAACTGGGTGGCGGCCGCGGAATATCTCGACAGCCTTGGGGCAGATGTGATAAGTACCTCGCTTGGCTATTTCAATTACGACGACAGCGCCTTCAGCTATACCCTTGCCGACCTCGATGGTGCCACTGCACCTATCTCGCGCGGTGCTGCGGTGGCCACTACACGCGGGTTGCTTGTGGTCAATTCAGCCGGTAATGACGGCGAGGCTATTCCCCAGCATCTCAATGTCCCTGCCGATGTGCCACAGGTGCTGACCGTGGGGGCTGTCGACAGTACAGGATTGCGTGCCCGCTTCAGCGCTCACGGCCCCACGGCCACCGCCCACTGCAAGCCCGATGTGATGGCACTGGGCGAGAGGGTTCTTTCCGCCAGTCCCGACGGTCTTTTCAGGTACACCAATGGCACCTCTCTCGCTTGCCCTATCATGGCGGGGATGATGGCTTGCTTGATGCAGCGGTTTCCCGCATTGACGCCCGGCAACCTGTGCGACTCGGTGCGCGCCTGGGGGTCGCTGGCTGACTCACCGTCCGACGAGATGGGGTATGGCCTCCCCGATTTCAGTCGCGCCTTGCGGACACCGGTTGCCATAAATGCCATGCCCGTTAAGCTGCCTTTCCGTCTCAGTCCCAATCCTGCCAAGGGGTGGGTGACGCTCTTGCTCGACGGCATGCCCGATGGGTGCAACATGGTGGTGACCGACATGATGGGCCGCACGGTGCTTAGCAGGCACATAAATCAAGCCGAAACGCGTATCTGCATCGATTCTTGGCCAGCAGGGACCTATTTCGTTCATGTCGACGGGAATGTCGCCAAACTGATTGTGGGGCGCTGAATATAGTCTGTTTTGTTAATAGATGGTCTAACGGAGTGGACTCGTTGCTTCAGCCGTGGATAAGCTGTGCCATGAGGATGGCGCAGGCCACGCTGGCGTTGAGCGATTCTGCCGTGCCTCCTACGTTGGGGATGGAGACCCGATGGGTGATGCATTCCTGCACCTCGGGACTGATGCCGCGGCTTTCGTTGCCGACCACCAGCACTGCCCCTTCTGCAGGAAGTTGCAGGGGCGTATGAGGACTCCAGATACTTTGGCCGTCGAGCAGTGCCCCGAAGACGGGTTTGCCGCAGCTGTTGAGATAATCGTGCAGGTCGGTATAGCTGACGGAGGTGCGGAACAGGCTCCCCATGGTGCTCTGCACCACTTTAGGATTGAAGCACGATACCGAGTCGGGGCTGCAGACGATGCGCCGAACACCGAACCAGTCGGCGGTGCGGATGATGGTGCCAAGGTTGCCGGGGTCCTGCAGGCGGTCGAGAGCCAGGACGAGGGACTGCCCCTCGGGGATAGCGGGAAGGTCGCGCTCCACCAGCATCCACACCTCGTTGGGTGTGGTCATGTGACTGAGTCGAGATAGGTTATCTTGCTCTACTTCATACACTTCGGCGTTTGTAGGAAGATTGGGGTGTTGTTCAAGCCACAATTTTGTGGCGCAGACCACCCTAACAGGGGCTTTTGCGGCCATTGCCTCGTGGCACATTTTCACCCCTTCGACAACAAAAACACCAGCTTCTTTGCAGTGTTTTTGTTGCTTATATACAGACAGTTCCTTCAGTTTATTCTTAGATATCATAAGGCAAAGATACAACTTTTTTTCAAATTAAATTTTGCCATGTCAGAAAAAAGTAGTAATTTTGCAGCCGATTTCCGAATCAGCACGGTGGGCGTAGTTCAGCTGGTTAGAGCGCCAGATTGTGGATCTGGAGGTCGTGGGTTCGAGCCCCACCTCCCACCCTCGGGAAACAAAAAAGCAGACTTGAAAGTCTGCTTTTTTTGTTTGTTTCTATCTCAACGCTGTGTGGTAGTGCATATTGCCTGTGATGGTTCCTGTGATGGTCCCCACTATCGGGACAACGGCACTGGCTGTCCCGCTTGCTGTGCTTGTCCAATCCATCACGCCGTTCACCGGAGCCGAAATCACAGGGTGTGAAAGGGCGGCTCTCAGCGAGGCCTTCACATTCAGGGTGTCGATGTCGAACTTGATGGTGTCGTTCTGCAGGTGAAGACCAAGCGTGTCGATGGTGCCGCGCAGGTACATGCCGTCCGAGCTGGACATGATGACTCCGTATTCCATAGCGGGGTCTTTCTTTATGGTGATGGTCTCAACATCCAGGTCGCGGTCGATAGGGATGTTGATACCTGCCACGGTGAAGATGAGGTCGGTGTGCCTTGTCATGAGGTAGGTGCCGAGATAAGGCTTGATGTCAATGGTGGGGACGGTAGGATTGTTGCCGCCGGGTGTGTCACTGGGGTCTTTTTCGCAGCCGCATGTCAGCATGGCGACAAAGGCCAGCAGGATAAAAGATAGCTTTTTCATGATGTGTGATATTTTGTTTGTTTCCTTTATTTTTATTCTCTATAACGAGGATAGGATTTCATTATTGTGTCGCGCTTGATTGTTTTTAGAGTTGGAAGAAGTGGGTTTTGTCCAATTCATTCCACATACGCAGGCGAAGAGAGAGCATCTGTTGGTCATAGATATTCGAGTGCTGAGTTACTTCTACCTTGCCGTTGGGGAGTACCAAATGGTCCCAATGCACCATGTTGAGGCATTCTTGTGCTTGGTCGGGTGTGAGGACGCCGCCGAGGGCTTTCAGATAGTTGTCGGCAGTCTCGTAGCGCCACCAGCTTTTGCTGTTGGGGTTGCCCACTGCGGGGTCGGGGGTGTCGGTGCGGTATTTGGGCGAGAGCAGGTGGTTTGTGACAAGCATGTACTGCTGGTCGGAGGGTTTGCGCAGCACGAGTGTTTTCCACCCGTCTTCTTTGTCGAACTCGATGATGGCGCAGTCGCCGGAGGCGTCGGCTACCATGTAGTGGTATCCTGAACCGACAATGGAGTCGTGGCGCAGGTCTACGGTTGCCAGCAGGTTCAGGGCTTCGTCCACAGTGGCGCAGCGGTCAAGCCACAGGCGCATAATGATGCTTGTCCCCACGGAGTGTTTGCCGCTGTTTTGGTTGGCAGGTTGGTGGGGGAGTGCCATGATGGAGGTGCAGAGGCCTTTCTCGTTTATACCGTCGACCGGGGCATAGATGGCGGCAAGGCACAATATCTTTTTCTTAAACGAGGTGGGCAGGGATTCCAGGTTGTAGCCGAAGTGGGACATGTCGCTTGCCGCCATGGAGGCATAGCCGTTCTTTGGGCGGGAGATGGTGACCAGGGTGGGGTTGGCGAAATAATCGTAGTTGCGACCGTATAGGAATCCTTTGCCTGTTGCGTTCTTGACCTGGAAACTGGTGCAATTGAATGTCTCCAGTTTGCCGTTTTCGTCGGCTACCTGTGCGCTCTTCCCTTTGATGGGGATACCTTTGCCAATCTTGGCGGTGACGTAGTTGAGCAGTTCGGCGTTCTGGTCTACATTGCGTTCAATGATTTCGTCGAGGTCGTACGAGGCTTTGTACTCCATGGCATAGAGGTAGGGGTTGCCGTCCACCTGTTTCAGTGATGCAAGTGTCCGTATTTCTCCGCCCCACAGACACCATACAATTACGGCCAGGGCAAGGATGATTGAGATTAAGACAATCAGGATGATTTTTATTGCTTTCTTCATGATAAATAATTTTGAATTTGTTGATGATGATTTATGGTTCTGTTGTGAGTTGGTGCATCAATTCCTCGCGGGGAGCAAGGGTGTAGGGCATGGCGGCTTGGCGAGCGCGCGACATGGTGTGGTAGTAGTCGAGCTGCTCGGTCAGCGTGGTGCGGAGGTATGCTGTCAGGGAGCGGTATACGGCAGTGTCGCCAGCGGCAAGACAGACCTGGGCGATGTCGTAGACAAGGCGGGGGTCCTGGAGGACGTCGACGGGGAGGTGGCCGAGGGTGGTGCCGAGGGCATGGCGTGCGGCGGAGTCCTCTCCTTGGGCGGTGAGGTTCTGGGCGAGTAACAGCACGTCGCGCCAGTATTGCTCGATGAATTTACAGCCTGTTTCGTCGACATAGACGTGTTGCACAGGGTGCCACTCCATGCTGTCGAGGTGGCGGAGGAACGGTGCGGTGGCCACGCTGTCGCAGGGGTAGGGCATGAGGCGGTAGGCGTTGCCTTCAAGCTGCAGCCGTCCGGGGTAGAATTGGCGGAAATGGTCGTAGGCGTAGTGGGTGAAGTAGATGGGACGGGACAACTCTACACTTTCTTCAAAAAGGTCGACAAAGCGTTGGCGACCCATAAGGCCGATATTCTCGACGCGGATGTCGAGGCGCATGCCTTCAACTGCCTGCAGGTACCAGAGGGGGAAGGTGTCGTTGTCGCCGTAGGTGAAGAGGACGGTGCCTTGCGGGTTCCGGTCGCATGAGTGGAGGATATTGGCTCCGGCGTCGTGGGCGATGTAGCGGTGGCTGCGGTCGTGGTCGTCCCAGTTTTGGAAGGCCATGAGGGCTGGCACCACAAACACTACAAGGCAGGTGCCATAGGTCAGTGGGCGACGTGCTTTGCCCGTTACCTTGCCGGCTTTGTCCACCAGCCATTGCACGCCGAAGGCGATGAAGATGCAGAAAGCATAGAAACTGAGGATGTAGGCATAGTCGCGCTCACGGGGTTCGTAGGTGGGGTGGTTGAGGTAGAGGGAGAGGATGACGCCGCCCATGAGGAAGAGCGTGAAGACCGTCCAGAAGGCACGACGGCGCGAAAGGAGGGCATAGACACCAACAAGGCCGAGGAGCAAGGGGAGGAGGTAGTAGGTATTGTGGCCGCGGGTGTGCAGACTGTCGGGCGGCCGGGCACCGGTGCCCACAAGCATGCGGTCGATGGGCGGGATGCCTGTGATGAATTGTCCGTTCTGAGGTGAACCGTAGCCCTGGCGGTCGTTGTAGCGTCCGGCGAAGTTCCACATCAGATAGCGCAGATACATATAGGTGAGCTGGTACGAACCATAGTAGCGCAGGTTGCCCGCAAGGGTGGTGTCGCCGCCGCTCCAGTCGGAGGCATAGAGGGCGTCGTTTTTGTGGTGCCGCCACATACGGGGGTACAGGGGGGCTTTTTCGTATTGCTCGCGGGTGATGTAGGTCCTGAAATCGGCATAGGTGGAGGGGTGGCCTTCGTTGATGGGGGGTCCGGCGGCAGCGCGGATGGGGATGATGAGGTAGGGGGTGAGGCCGATGAGGAAGAACAAGATGAGGCAAGGGCTTATGCGGAATAGGGATTGGAGATTTTGCGACTTGTAGCGGGACTTCCCATGCTTTTTGTCGGGATTCTCTTTGCGCTCTTCCGCCACCTTGAAGATGAACAGCAGCAGGAGCACGGGAGTGGTGAGAAGGGTGAGGAGATGGGTGCAGACACCAAGGCCGAGGAGGAGCGCGATGAGGCAGAGCCAGCGGGGTGCCTGGCGGGGGTCGGTGCAGCGATACCATCGCAGCATCGCCCATAGGATGACGGATGCGATGAGCATGGCCAGGCTGTAGACCTCGCTCTCGACGGCGGAGAACCATGCGGTGTCGCAAAAGAGATAGCAGAGCGCACCCACGGCGGCGGCGACGAGGGGTTTGGGCTTGTCGGCAGGGGAGAGGAGGAGTATGGTCCAGAAGAGGAACATGACGGTGAGGCCTCCGCTGACGGCGGAGAGGGCGTTGCAGCACAGCGCCACCTGCATGGGCGACGGAGCAAACCACGAGAAGGCGTGGGCAAGCAGTTGGTAGAAGGGGGCTCCCGGGGGATGGCCTACCTGCAGGAGGTAGGAGACGGCAATAAACTCGCCGCTGTCCCAGAAACTGACCGAGGGTTCGAGGGTGAGGAGGTAGACGAGGGTGGCGATGGCTGCCAGCAGCCAGCCGACTACCAGTTCACTACCGACTTGTTGAAAATGTCTTCGCATAGCTCGGTGACGATTTCATCGGTTAGCGACTGCTCGACACTGGAGAAGTCGCGCGAAGCAGCGTAGTCTTTGAAACGCGAGAATGTCTGCTCAAAGTCGGCCTTGGAGTCGAATCGGTTGGTGAAGGAGACCTTGATGGTGATGGTGAACCGGTTGGTGGCCACGTTGTCGTCGCTGCCAATGGACGAGGCGCGGGTGCTGTAGTCGGTAATCTCGCCCGTGATTTGGAGGTCGCCGTCGTCGGAGGTGACGTTGAGGCTGGTCTGGGACGAGAACATCTGCTGGAGGCCGTCGTAGAGTTTCTGGCTCAACTGCGGGTTGACGGTGGTGGCGTAGTTGGGGAACTGGGTGATGGAAATAGTCTTGGCCTCGGCTGGGATGGAGGCTCCTGTGAAGGAATAGCCACCAGTGCAGCCGCCCAAGGCCAGCAGCGTGACCGCGAAGAGGAGTGGAGTGAGAATCTTTTTCACGGTCGGGAGGGTTTAGACGTTCTGCGAGTCGTAGTCGATGTGGATTTCGTCCTGCAATTGCCAAAGCATGTAGGAGGATTGCTGCTCCATGTACTCGAGGATGGAGACTTTGTGGGTGAGGTCGGTGATGGCAGAGATTTCGGCTACGATGTCGTCTATCTTCTTTTTCAAGTTGTTATCCATAAGTAGTGTCTTTTTTTTCATTGCAAAGATACAAATTTTTTTTAAAAAATCGTATCTTTGCATCCTGATATGACAAGATTGGAGTACTGGATAATGGCTGACACGCAATACCGTGTGCACTCCCCGATGGTGTTTGAGATGTACAGGAAGGTACTTTTCGCGGGGGTGGGGAAGGAGTTGCAAAACCGTATGTGCGAGGGGCTTTCTGCTGAAGCGGCGGAGATGGTGAGGCTTGCCCCAAGGTGCGACCGCAAGTATCACGAGTTGGTATACAAGATGCGTGACCATTACGCGATGAAGGTGGTGAGCTACGACGAGGACGAGGCGGTGCTGGAAGCGGGTGTCGACCCTGCCACAGGGACCCAGGTGATGGACACGGTAAAAGTGGTGTGCCGTCCGCATAGGCATCATGCCCGCGAGTTGAGGTGGAGCGCCCAACAGGGCAACGCAAAGTATAATGTGAGCATTGATATGTACGACGTGGGCCTGCTGATGTGGTGCCCCCACATGCGGCCGCAACGGTTTATATTGAGATAACTAATTATTGCTTAAGCTATGAATAGAAGAGTCCTATATTGGATACTGACAATTGCCGGAGCTGCAGCGATGCTGACGGCCTGCGGCGACAACGGCGAGACCCCCAAGCCGCAGGCTTACCTGCGCATCGATATGCCGCCACACAAGTACGCGGTGTGCGACACGGCGGCACTGCCCTTCACTTTCGAGATGAGTAATCTGGCCTCAGTGGAGTGGAAGAAGAACATGCCGCGCGACAAATGGTTCACCATCACCTACCCCAAATACAAGGGTTATGTGTTCTTGACCTACAAGGCAATGAATGGACCGCAGGAACTGCGGGCAAGGGTGGATACCTCCTACAAGTTTGTCGAAGCGCATTTCTCTTTCTCATCGGGGATTGACGAGAACAGGTTTGTTGACCGCCAGCACAATCTGTCGGGCACCACCTATCATCTCAAGGGACAGAACGTGGCCAGCACCTACCAGTTTTGGGTGACGGACAGCAACAGGCATTTCCTCGGTGGAGCCCTCTATATCGACTGCACGCCGAACAACGACTCGCTGGCCCCGGTGTTGGATTACCTGCAGGAGGACATTAATCACCTGATAGAGTCCATCCGATGGAGATAAAGCGTTGGCTCGTGGCGCTGGCATGGCTGCTGGCTGCGGGAGGATTGCAGGCGCAGACCTTCACCGAACAGGACTTTTCGCTCAGTATAGTGGGTGTGGCGACGCGCGACACGATGCGGATTGCAGGAACATTAACCTTGCCCTACGGAGTGGAGGGACAGGTGCCTGCCGTGATTCTCATCACTGGGTCGGGTGCACAGAACCGCGACGAGGAACTGATGGGACACAAGCCTTTCAAGGTGATTGCCGAATACCTGTCGGCTCGTGGCTACGCTGTGCTGCGGTGCGACGACAGGGGTGTTGGGGAATCGACAGGCGATATGGCCCATGCCACCACGCTCGACTTTGCACATGATGTGGAGTTCCAGTTGGATTACCTATTGAAGAAACCAGAGCTTTTCGACCCTCAGCGTATCTTCCTCTTCGGACACAGCGAGGGAGCCACGGTGGCTGCCATTGTGGCGGCGCGACGTGCCGAGGTGGCCGGGGTGGCGATGCTGGGCGGCGCAGGTGACGACGGCCAGACAATACTGCTTCAACAAAACGAGGCACTATTCCGCCTGCGGGGTGTGGCAGACAGCCTTATCGAAAGGCGGCTGGCATGTATGAGGGATTTGTTTGCAGTAGACGACACGCTGTTTCTGGGGGAAGGGATGGACACTGTCAAGATGTTGAACATGGCGTTCCGTCCGCTGTTCAAACAGCATGCCGCCGGACTCACCAAGGAGCAGAAGCAGCAGTGTGGTCTGACGAATACGGAATGCTATGGCTGGGCAGTATCGATGGCAACACCGTGGCTGACGACCTTCCTGACATTGAATCCTGCCGACTATATCGCCAAGATGCAATGTCCGCTCCTCGCAATAGGCGGCGAGAAGGACTGCCAGGTGCTGGCAGAGGCTAACCTGTCAGCAATAAAGCGTGTGTGTAAGAAAAACAGGGTGAAATGCAGCATTGTGCAGTTGAAGGGCATCAACCATCTGGGGCAAATGTGCGAAACAGGCTCTGTAGAAGAATACGCCACCCTCGGCCAAGCCCCCGACGACATGGTGTTGGAGACCCTTGTCAACTTTCTCGACTCCCTCAGCAACTAACCCCACCCCACCACCCATTAACCCTCCTCCCTTTTTTTTCCATTCCGCACCCCTAACTCCATTTTTTCTTCGATACTATAACGATAGTATAACGATAGTTCGACGATATTGTATCGTTGAAATATCGTTGATGTATCGTTGATATATCGTTTTTTGTTAATGGTTTGATGAGAGTTTGTGGAACTTTTGGAAAAAGTTTTTTCCATATTGGGAAAATTCATTATTTTTGCAGTATCTTATATGGAAGATAGTATGAGGTATAAGCGATTGCGTTTTAGTGTTTTACTATTCTTTAATCCTACGCAGCAGTGCGGGATTGTTTTTCTTCTCCTTCAGCAGCTATGCTCATTTTTTGTGCCTCGCCTAGTGCCAGAGGGATGAGCCTGTATTGTGTAGACATGTTTTAATTCATTAATATTTAAATTGTAATTATTATGGTTATGGTTGAAAAAAGAAAACAGGAGTACGACACTCCAATGGTAGAACTGATTGAAACCCGTGTCGAAATGGGCTTTCAGACAAGCATGAGCGAAGAACAGATGCGCAGCAGTAACATGGAAGGTGTTGCAGGCAGCGCCAACAACTACGACAACGCCTTGTTCAGCTAAGTTTCGAACCATTAATACTGTCAAGAAGATGAAGAGACATGTTGTATCCTTTTTGTCCGTGGCTTTGTTAGCCGGACTGGTAAGTTTGACCTCATGCAAGAAGGAATCGCAGGTGGTAGCGACTTTCACTGCCACGATGGAGGACTGCGGCGACGTGCGTAACGCCAAGACTGTGCTGAGCGGCACCGCCCTGCAGTGGGTGGAGGGTGACCAGATAATGATTCACTCCGGCACCAACGCGGTTTTTACCGCCACGCCGCTCGACCCCGCCACCAATGCAACGTTTGCCACTACCGACGAAAACTTCACCGATGAGGGTAGTTATATAGCCTATTATCCTGCCGACAACAATTTGAACCGGAATACGGTGAGGCTGCCCGCCACGCAGGAGAGCGAGGACGGCTCGCTGCGGGGGTTCCCGATGCACGCCTATGCCAACGGCAGCAAAAACCTGCAGTTCCGCAACCTCTGCGGTGTGCTGAAGGTGAACCTGCAGAAGACTGGTGTGACGGTCACTTCCATTAAGCTGACTATGGGCAGCCCGATTAACGGGGATTACGAGGTGAATGATATGCTCACCAACGCTGCCACCCTGGCTTCTGCCCCCATCTCCGGGACAGGGAGCAACACCACCACGCTGGTGTGCAACCAGAGCATCAACACAGCACACGACTTCTACATCTACCTGCCGGCCGGTACATACAGCGGGCTGACGTTGGAGATTACGGCTTCCGACGGCACGGTGTGCACCAAAGGACCCGCCACGAGCAATGTGGTGATTGAGCGCAGCAAGTACAGCACCCTCACCCTGGGCGGCGACAATCTGGTGTTCGGTTCCCCCTATCCCGAAGGAGTGCTGCCGGGATTGTTCACCGTTGTGAACGAAAACAATGTAACGAGCACAGTTCATTTCTCGAAGGGCAACCTGCAGTATAAGCCCATAACCGGAACATGGCGCTTTGCTGAACATCAGTACGACTTTGTGGGAGATGACACCCAAGGTAATGTCTACGAAAATGGTGTGAAATGCGATAATACTCTTTTTTATTATCAATCATCATATGCTGGTTGGATTGACTACTTTCATTGGTGTCCGGGCAACAACCCCATGTCTCAAGATTTCAGTCATTTTGTAGACTGGGGTGTGAACACCATCTCGGGAGGAGGCGCGGCCAATACATGGCGTACACTCTCTGTTGTTGAGTGGGACTATATCTTTGATAACCGTCCAAACGCTTCAGCCAAACGTGGCATTGCCACAGTAGACGGGGTGCACGGATTGGTGCTTTTGCCTGACAACTGGACGGCAATGCCTAACGGCATAACCTCGCTCAATACTACTCTGAGCGATTGGGCTGATAACGAATACGATGTTTCCCAGTGGGCCCAGATGGAGGCTAGCGGTGCCGTATTCCTGCCCGCCTCTGGCCAGGGTGCATTGCAAATAGGCGAAGTCGGCCCTTATTGGTCGTATATATCTGCCGAGGGTAATGATCATCCCCAAGATTATGAGTATACCGATAATGATGGCATAGGACTGCGCTTTGCGACCTTCAATATCGGTTTAGTCGCCACAGGCTATATTGGCTGGCCGTCCTTGATACTATCGGTACGTCTTGTGAGGAACGAGAATTAAGATAGTAAAATATTGAATCCTTTTGCGGGCGGTCGTCGCCCCCAACACTTGGGAAGTCCTTGCCATGAAGGCAGGGACTTCTCCTTGTTTCGGGGAACTGTGTGTTAATAGCTTTGACTCAGGTGTTTGGCGATTGGGGTGGAAAATAAATTTGTCTATATCAATTATTTTCCCTATCTTTGCAAATTCAAAAAGTAATACATTAATAATTAAAATATTGGATATGTCGAAGTTACTCCTTTTAGGCGACGAGGCAATTGCCCAAGCCTTTATCGATGCTGGCGGCAGTGCCATCAACAGCTACCCTGGCACCCCCTCCACGCAGATTACCGAATATGTGATTAAGTCCAAAGAGGCTGCCCAGAAAGGCATCCGCGCCAACTGGTGCGCCAACGAGAAGACCGCCCTCGAGGCCTCTATCGGCGTTGCCTACGCCGGCAAACGCGCCATGACCTGCATGAAGCATGTGGGTCTGAATGTCTGCGGCGACCCCTTCATGAATGCCTCCATCATCGGCACCAAGGGCGTCATTATTGTAGTGGCCGACGACCCCTCGATGTTCTCCTCGCAGGACGAGCAGGACAGCCGCTTCTATGGCCACTGGGCCATGATCCCCATGCTGGAGCCCAGCAACCAGCAGGAGGCCTACGACATGGTCTTCTTCGGCTACGAGCTGAGCGAGAAGATGGGCACCCCCATCCTCATGCGCATCCCCACCCGTCTGGCCCACAGCCGCGCCGGTGTCGAGCGCCGCGAGCCGCTGCCCCAGAACCCCATCAACTACCCCACCGACCCCAAGACCTTCGTGTTGCTGCCCGCTAACGCCAAGGTGCTGTATCGCGACCTGATCGACAAGCAGCCCAAGTTTGAGGAATCCTCCGAGAAGAGCGGTTTCAACCAGTATATCCCCGGCACCGACAAGAGCCGCGGTATCGTCACCACCGGCATCGCCTACAACTACCTGCTGGAGAATTTCCCCGGCGGCAAATGCCCCTATCCCGTGGTGAAGATTACCCAGTATCCCCTGCCCACTGCCATGCTGAGCAAGCTGTATGACGAGTGCGATGAGATTCTGGTGCTCGAAGACGGCCAGCCTTTCGTCGAGGAACAGATAAAAGGTTGCCTGGGCAAGGGCAAACCTGTGCACGGCCGCCTGGACGAGGTTATCCGCCGCGACGGCGAGCTGAATGCTGAGAAGGTTGCCAAGGCCCTCGGCATGGCTGTTTCCAACGGTCCCGCAGTGCCCGAGGTGGTCACCAACCGTCCTCCCGCCCTGTGCGTCGGCTGCCCCCATATCGACAGCTACGAAGCCCTCGTCGAAGTGATGAAGAAATACGAGCACGGCCGCGTGTTTGGCGATATCGGTTGCTACACCCTCGGCTTCAACATGGGTGCTTTGAACACCACCGTCTGCATGGGTGCCTCCATCACCATGGCCAAGGGTGCCGCCGAGATGGGCATCTTCCCCTCTGTGGCAGTCATCGGCGACGGTACGTTCGGCCACAGCGGCATGACCGGTCTGCTCGACTGCGTGAACGAGAAGGCTAACGTAATCGTGATGATTCTCGACAACGACATCACCGCTATGACCGGCGGCCAGCCCTCGAGCGCAAACATGAAGCTCTTCAACATCTGCAAGGGCCTCGGTGTCGACCCCGACCACATCCGTCATATCGTCCCCCTGCCCAAGAACCACGACGAGTTCGTCAAGATTCTCGAAGAGGAGATTGCCTACGACGGCGTCAGCGTCATCATCCCGCAGCGCGTCTGCATCGTTGAGAACAAAAAGCGCATTGCCGCCAAGAAATAAATAGTTAGAATAGTCCGACTTGTCCGACCAGTCAGACTAGTCAGACAAGTCGGACACAAAAAGAGAACAACAATGAAGAAAGACATCATACTTTGTGGCGTAGGCGGTGACGGTATTGTCTCCGTAGCCAAAATCATCAGCGACGCAGCCCTTAACCTGGGCATGAATGTCAAGCAGAGCGAAATCCACGGTATGTCGCAGCGTGGCGGCAGTGTGTTCAGCCACCTCCGCATCAGCAGCGACCCCATCTTCGCCGACGTGATTCCCGAAGGCAAGGCCGATATCATCCTCAGCTCCGAGCCCATGGAGGCTCTGCGCTATCTGCCTTTCCTCGCCCCCGACGGCGTGGTCATCACCAACAGCGACCCCTTCATCAACATCAAGAACTATCCCGACATCGAGAAGGTGAATGCCGAGCTGGGCAAGCTGAAGAAATGCGTCAGCTTCAACGCCAACGCCATTGCCAAGGAGCTCAACGCCCGCGGCAACATGGTGCTGCTGGGTGCCGCCGCTCCCTACCTTGAGATTGAGTTCGACGAACTGGAGAAAGCCATCAAGGCCATCTTCGGCCGCAAGGGCGATGCCGTCGTCGAGACCAACATCAAGGCCATCCGCGCCGGCCGCGATGCGAAGTAAAATTTATAGCTCTAATATACAGAAAGAGGATGCTTCGCAAGGCATCCTCTTTCGTTTTAGAACAATAGCCCCTTCCATAGCTGTTGCAGGAAGTCGTAAATGTATATCGTTTCTATATCCCCAATCTTCCGATTTATCGGGTCGAGCGAGACTATTATTAGTCGGCAGTCGGGGTGCTCCTCCCCAAAAGCTTTCAAACCCTTTAGGTGCTTGGGCAGCACCTCCTCGGACGATTTTATCTCAATGGCAATCTTTGCATCGCCAATAACAGCGTCAACCTCTATCCCTGAATAGGTTCGCCAATACGAGAGTTCCTGCTCGTTGTGGGTGTACCCAATGTAGGCCTTCAGTTCTTGCATGACGAAATGCTCAAAGGCATGACCATACTCAACAGTACCCCTTTGCAGGTCTTTTCGGTGCAGCAAATGGTTGGCGATGCCCACGTCAAAATAGTAGAATCGTGGGGCTTGGACCAGTCGGCGTTTCTTTTCGTGCCGATAGGCGGGGATAAAATACCCTATCAGGCTATCCTCCAGTATCGAGAAATACTCTTTCACCGTAGTGGCGCTAACCCCGCAGTCCGAAGCCACGTTGTTGTAGTTGAGCATTTCGCCGTCAGAGAGGGCTGAGACCTCTAAGAACCGCTGGAACGTGCTTAAATTACGCACCAGTGCTTCAGCTTTTATTTCCTCTTTAAGGTACACGTCCACGTATGCTGCCAGCCGTATGTATGGGTTGTTCGCGGGGTAATGAGTGGGTAGCATCCCGTTGTTCACAGCTCTGTCTATGTCGAAATCGGGTATCTCGCAACTCACAAGAGGATAGAAGTAACAAGGATAAGCCCTGCCGCCAAGCGTGTTGTATGACTTGCGTTTCAGCTTTCGGGCACTGCTTCCGCACAAAATGAACTGGAATCCATATTCCGAAATCAGTCGGTGCACCTCATTGAGCAGTTCGGGCACCTCGGCAATCTCATCGATGATTACCAGCGGCTTTTCGGTATTCCCTGCCAATTGGCTGTAGAGCAAGCCGGGCTTGCGGCGGTATCGTGCACTTAAGTTGGTGTCCAGTAGGTCGATGTACATGGCCTCCGGGAATCGTGTTCTGAGATATGTCGATTTCCCCGTCTGGCGTGCTCCAAACAAAAAAACACTGCAATTGTCGCTAGAATCTATCTCTAAGTACCGATTATACATTATGTGCTGATATTTAATTTAATAATGCTTTCTTAGTTTGGATTTTCGTTAAAAATCCAAACCAACGCTTTGGATTTTCACAGAAAATCACAACTTCAAAACGGCGTATTTATATTTTTATTGTGCTATAAACACAATTAATCATCTCTATCCCGTACCCGCACCACTGGAAGACAAGAATACATTGAAACAAATCCATATCTCAGACACACTAGAATGGTGCAACGGCACAATAGACATCGCTCCTGAATACATCTTCGAACATGGAGAACCTGTATCCAGTTGTAATGAAAATGCCACGCCTTTCGCTGCTGAAGAGAATATCTCATACGGAAAGTAAGTCTCATAAACAATAATAAGAAAGAGGATGCTATTAGAATGGCATTCTCTTTTCTTTTTAAAGTTTAAAATAAAAAACAATCCTACAGATAAAGAATGTTCACGTAAAGAGAATTATTATTCCTTATACCTTAATAGTGTTGTTTATACATAGTTCATCCCGACTACCACCATCTCTTAACCAATGCTGAACCTCGTGGACATATCTAAAATTATAAGATAGAAATTCATCCTTTAGTGTATGATTGTCTAAATGCATGGATTCAAATCCATGCACATAATATGATGTGTCTTTCTGACGAATAGGTATTGGTGTTCCAGGGGAAATAATATCCGCAGCAATGGATGGGTCATAATAAATGCATGCGTCAGCAATGCCATCTATGGGTATTGGCTCTATGGTATTGATTGGAATATCACTGTCAATGTCTGACAATTTGACCAAATTTCCATCAATAGACAGTATACGAAAAACATTCTCATTCCATATCACAGCTTTGGCATAGTGATTGTATTCTTTTCCCTTAATCCTAACAAGGTCGTTGATTTCAAAATTAGTTATCATTTGTAGTATACTTTCGTGTGGGATTATTGAATTATTAGTTGTTTTACAATTGTTTATTTTTCACATTGTATTAAAGATGGTTGCAGTAAAATTCAGTAATTAATTACTACAACAATCTTTTACCAACCTAACAGATAAACCATCATAATTACATCCAACTCGAGAAAAGCGATTGACCGCAGATTGGAATCGAACACATTCAGAATAACCTTTATTAATACGTGTTGTTGTCCAATAGAATCCATGGGTATTAACGGCCTTTACTTCGATACCTTCCCTAAACCCTCCAGCGGGAAGAAAAATAGCCCCCTGTTTTTCCATCTTATCCCAGTCTTGTATTGAAAAAGAAGAGTGAGTATTCTCATATTCATTTTTGTTCCCATTAATATCCATAGGATTAATATTGGAAATACCTTGGGGGTGAACATAGTTGTCAGGGAATACAATTAGTCCACGCACATAATTTACCATAATATTTGCGTAACGTGCATTAGGTACTCCACTGACAGTTTTACAGCTGCGCGTATCCAAAAGATATGTCCATTCTTCTTTTGAGAGTGTTCTCCATTGACCGTTAATGGTTGTACCCCTATGCATGAATGTTCTGTCAACACCCCAATCATAAACAGCACTTGTACCTGTAAGATTAATGTCTGGCATATTCATTGATGGACCATAACCTGTTGCATTGTAATTATTCTCGGGTTTGTATACATTCTTAGATGATGTTGGAACGTAGCATGTGTTATAAGTATCTCCAGAAACATGTCTACCGCTTGTACCCCAACCAAAAAGATCAATCCATCCACTGTATGAACTTGAAATATTAGAGTTGGTACTTCCAATTATATCATATTGATTATCTGCAAATTTCCAAATATGTCCAGATGGCTGGTATTGTAAATTACCCGGAGAAAATAGGACTTTTCGATTAGCACTCACAGAGAAGTAATGAATAATCTCTTCAGGTTCTGGCTTTTGTGGATTATTATGTCCAGAAACACTTTCCTTTTTACAAGAAGGTAATGAGATAGTAACAACAAATAGTAACAAGACATAGAGCACTCTTTTTCTCATGTAATCAATCCCTCGTTCGTGTCGGGTACAACTTTTGATGCTTGCTCCAGCACCGAGAGTGAGCCACATTATTAAAAGAAGCGTGGTGCTGTATACCACGTCTTTGACTGAGGGTCCTGAGAAATACCTTGCAACTGAGATGTTGTAAACAGTCCACGCTATATGCGCGAACCATTATACCCACCTTGTGTTGCGTTTGAAAATTTCTCAGGTTTTCAGTCACAAGAAGAAGTATAACGCTTCTATACTTTTGGCTTGGGTCATGCCCAAAACCAATTGCAAAAATACGAATTATTATTGACATAGCAACTTTTTTTCTTCGGATGACAAAAAAAGTGTACTTTTGCATCATGATTGACTAATAGAACATGCTATCAATTAAAACAATTCTACGCAAGATTGGACTTCTGTTCCTACTATTGGTAGGTAATATTCTCTATGCTCAGAACTGGCCGGAGAGGCAAGGTTTCGTGAACTATTCCACTGAGCCGAAACCCCTCTCTATCCAAGGGCAGATTGTCGTGCCTGTCGATGCCGATTCCATTGAGTTCTTTACCGCGCGTCTGCTGCACAGGTTCTTAAGAAACTATGTCATCATCCCCGAGCCTGCCCATTCCGACACGCTTTACTCGCTCTTCAATCCCGATTACGTCAATATGCGGCCCGCCATCTTTATAGGCAAGACACGACTGGCCGACAAGTGCCTCACCCGCAAGGACGAAATACGCGATGACGGCTTCATCCTCAAGAGCGACGGTCGGCTGGCTGTCATCTACGGTCTTCGGGACAAGGCGGTCTACTATGGAGCGGTCCGCCTTTTGGAGTTGAAAGGCTACAGAATGACACACCATCAGGTGCCCGATGTTGCCCCCAATATCCAACTGGGTCTGCCCATAGTCGATGAGGTGAACAATCCCTCCTTCGCCTACCGCGAGATGTGGTACTACACTCCTCACCACAGCCAAGACTATGCCGACTGGCACGCCCTGCACCATCGCATCCGTGTCGGCGACTCGGGACAATACATTTGGGACAGCCGCTTCTCTGGCCCTCTCCACTGGGCAGAAGGCATGTATGTCCACACGTTCCAGAAACTCATACCGCCGCAGAGGTACTTCGACCGCCACCCCGAGTGGTTTACCGAGACCGATGGCAGACGGGTGCGCGACGGGCAGCTTTGCCTCTCCAACCCTGAAGTGCTAGACACCCTCTGCGCCAACCTTGCCAAGATGATGGCCGACCAGCCCGACGCTCAGATATGGTCGGTCTCCAACAACGACAACTACAACGTCTGCCAATGTCCCCGCTGCCGCCACATGGACTCCCTCTATGGCGGTCCCAGCGGCACACTTATCCATTTCATCAACCAAGTGGCCCGGCGATTCCCCAGCAAGACCATTTCTACCCTTGCCTACCAGTTCACCCGCCGGGCACCCCAGCCTGTGAACGGACATATTGAGAAACCCGACAGTAATGTCAACATCATGTTCTGCTCCATCGAGTGCGGCCGTCAGGAAGCCATCGCCACCGCTCCTGCCGAAGCCTCATTCCGTAGGGATATGGAGGACTGGGCTGCCCTTTGTGGAATTGAGAATGAGCTGTCGCACCCGGACAATTCTCAAATCTCAATTCTCAAATCTCAATTATACGTCTGGGACTATGTGGTGCAGTTCCGCAACATGTGGGACCCTTTCCCCAATCTCCATGTGCTGCAACCCAATCTTAAGTATTTCCACGACCACGGCGTACGCCTGATGTTTGAGCAGGGCACGGGCGCCAACAACATGACCTCGTGGATGGAGTTGCGCGAATACATGCTGGCCAAACTGCTGTGGAACGTCGACGCCAACCCCGACTCGCTGTTGCACGACTTCTGCATACATTATTATGGTCTGGCGTCACAACCCGTTGAAGAGCTATACCGCGAGATGCACCGCGCCCTCATCGCCTCCGGCAAGCGGTTGGACATTTACGGCTACCCGGTTGATGCCGCCGATGGCTATCTTGCCCCCACACAGATAGCCAAATATCAAGCCCTCATCGCCGCTGCCTACGACAGTCTGCAACACTACACACAGACCAACAACTTATACCACTCCCGTTATGGCCTCTTCACCGACCAGGTGGTACGCGACCGCATCCGATACCTCGAACTCTCCATCGACTATGCCGTCCTTGAACTCACCATGGCGGGTTATCTGCCTATGGACAGAACTTTCGTGTCCCGAGCCGACCGTTTTGTTACCGATGGCAAACGCTTAGGTCTTAACATCCTACACGAAATGGGCTATACCCTGCAGGAGTACCGCGCCGACATCGACAATTTCCTGGCCAAAAGCCTCCAGCCTAACTTTGCACGCCATTGTCCCGTCACCCTCATCCACCAGCCCGACAGCCAATACTTTGCCGGGGGTGCCAAGGGACTCACCGACGGCCGTGCCGGCATCCTCGACTACCGCCATACGTGGCTCGGATTCTATGGCGACACCCTCGATGCCGTCGTCGACCTCGGCAGTCGCAAGACCATCCACGAAATCCGTCTGGACTTCTTCTACTTCCCGCTTTCCTGGATATTCCTTCCGCAGACCGTTAACTTTTATATCTCTAACGATGGCAAGCGGTGGCAACTTGTCGGCACGCAATGTCCGGACGACCCTGCCCGCCTTGCCGTCCCCGAAATCAAGACCATTGCCACGCCCAGCTTCCGCCGCCGTGCCAGGTATGTGCGTGTCGAGGCCATCCCGCTGCCCACCATCCCCACTTGGCACCGCGCCACCGGCAACGCCCCCTGGATTTTCACCGACGAAATCATTGTAAAGTAGGAACAACGGGTCACAGTGCTTGCGGAAATGGCAGTTGCGCACGTTAAAGTTGTTGTCATGTCATAAAAAAAGCGTACCTTTGCAGCCGTTTTTTCAAGCTTGCCACGCATGTTGACACCGGTACATATCATTGGCATTCTTCTCACTGTCGGCTTGTTGCTGGTGGTGAGTGTCCTTTTTGGCCGCAAGGTGAAAGACGCAAAAAGCTTCACCACAGGCGGACGTTCGGGCTCGTGGATGGTCTGTGGCGCCATACTTGGCACGCTGGTAGGTGGACAGTCCACCATCGGTACGGCTCAGCTGGCTTTCAGCTTCGGCATCTCGTCGTGGTGGTTCACCATCGGGGCCGCCCTAGGTGCATTGGTGCTTGCCTTGGTCTACGCCCGTCCGCTGCGAGAAAGCGACTGCTCCACGCTCCTCGAGATTGTGTCGCGACAGTATGGCCGCCGTGCCGAGACCGTCGGCTCGGTACTTTTCCTCATCGGTATCTTCATCAGCATCATGTCGCAGGTGCTTTCCTCGTCGGCCATGGTCACCAGCCTTTTCCATATCCCCTTGACGTGGGCGGCTGTCGTCAGTGCCGTACTCATCATGCTCTTTGTCCTCTTTGGCGGTATACGCAGTGCCGGTGCAGGCGGCATTATCAAACTGGTGCTGCTCTACGTCACCAGTCTCGCCGCCGGAGCCATGGTGTGGTACTTGGGTAAAGGCATTGGAGGAATCATGGACAGCATAGAGACCGTCTATGCCGACCCCGTGGTGGCCGGACTCAACGACATCACCGACGCTGAGAGCATCCATCACCGCTACGGAAATATGGTGGCACGTGGAGCCCTCAAAGACATCGGCGGATGCCTGTCGCTGATGCTCGGCGTGGTCACCACCCAGACCTACGCCCAGGGCATCTGGTCTGCCGCCTCCACTCCCAAGGCCCGCCGCGGAGCCATATATTGTGCCTGCCTCATCCCCATCATCGGTGCCGCCTGCACGCTGGTGGGCATGTACATGCGTGGCCATTATGTCACCACTTCCGAGCTGGCCGCCCTTCAGGCTGCCGGACATCGGCTGCCCGAGGGCATTGGTGTGATAGAAGGTTCGCTTCAAGCCTTCCCGGCCTTTGTGTTGAATTATCTGCCCGCATGGATAGGGGGCATCTGCCTCGGAGCCATGTTGGTCAATATATTGGGATGTGGCAGCGGCCTCACCCTCGGCGCCGCCACGATTCTGGTACGCGACGTAGTGGACAATCTGCGCCAGCTGCGTGTCAGCCGTCAGTTTGGGCACCGCCTGCCGCGTGCTGTGGTCGTGACCGGTTCTTCGGCACTGGTCCAGACACGCCTAGCCATTGTGGCAATACTCACTTTGGCCGTCGTTGTGGCCCTCTCGGTGCGTGGCACCTTTATCAACGACCTTGGGTTCCTCTCGCTTGGTCTGCGCGCTGTGGCGTTGCTCTTCCCGTTGAGCTTCGCACTCTTCCTGCCGGGGTGTTTTCATGCCAACCGCGTGGTGCCAGCTATGGTGGCCGGTACGGCGGTCATGCTGTTGGCCAAGTTCTTCAGCCTTCCCGCCGACCCCATCTATTACGGGTTGGGAATCAGTGCCCTTGTGATGCTCTCTGGCCTGCGAACCGCCAAAGGGGCCAAGCGTCTGCGCTGGTAGTGTCGGGAATCTGATAAGAAAGCCCATGGGACCTGTTGGTTCAACCCCAATTCGGTCAATAGGCCGACTGTGCAATCGCTGGGTCGCGGCCAACAATGGGGTGCATGAGAGGGAGTAAGGGATACAAAAAGTGCGTGAAGCATTGTTTTTTCTTGCTATGTTAAAAAAAATGTGTATCTTTGCAGTGATTAAGTGCGGGGACGTGAGTCCCCTCTTTTATTGCTTATGATAGACAAATTCAAGGTTTTAGACATTGTAAAAGATGTGCTTGAGGGAAGCGACAAGTACCTCGTAAACATGAAAATCACCCCCGATAACCGCATTTTTGTGGATTTGGACGGTGACAACGGTATCAATATTGATGATTGTATTGAGGTGAGCCGTGCCATTGAGAACAGTCTGAACCGCGACGAGGAGGACTTTGAGTTGAATGTGAGTTCCGCCGGAGCCGACTCGCCGCTGAAGATGCCCCGCCAGTACCGCCGCCATGTGGGCCGTGAGCTGAGTGTGGAGCCTTTCGAGGGCGCGAAGGTAGAGGGCATATTGACCGAGGCCGGCGACAGCCAATTCACCATCAAGACCAAGGGGAGTAAGAAAGAACCCTCGCAGGAGCTCACTTTCGCCTACGAGGATGTGAAGACCGCCCGTGTGCTCATCCGCTTCTGAACGGCTGCGGAGCACCGGATTAAACAATTGTAGAACATTTTAGATAGTACAACAATATGAGTCAGATGAAGACATTAGACCTGATAGATTCCTTTTCGGAATTTAAAGAATTCAAGAACATTGACCGCGAGACGCTGATGCATATCCTCGAGGAGGTTTTCCGTGCCGCACTTGCCAAACGCTACGGCACTGAGGACAACTTCGACATTATCGTGAATATCGATAAGGGAGACTTGGAGATTTTCCGCAACCGCACGATTGTGGAAGACGGGAATGTGCAGGACGAGAATCTGGAAATCGCCTACAGCGACGCTATCAAGATTGAGTCTGACTTCGAGGTGGGCGAGGAGTTGTCGGAGCCCATCTATATGTCCGATTTCGGCCGCCGCGAGATTCTGGCCATCCGTCAGAACCTGGTGAGCAAGATTCAGGATTACGAGAAATCCCTCATCTTCCAGAAGTACAAGGAGAAGGTGGGCGAGATTATCGTAGGCGAGGTGTACCAGCCCTGGAACAAGGAGATTCTTATCCTCGACGAGGAGAAGATAGAACTGGTACTCCCCAAGTCCGAACAGATACCGAGCGACCGCTTCCGCAAGGGCGACACCGTGCGTGCCGTGGTGCTGAAGGTGGAGATGCGCAACAACAATCCGGTGATTGTCCTGTCGCGTACATCGCCCATCTTCCTTGAGCGTCTGCTCGAGGCCGAGGTACCCGAGATTTACGACGGTCTCATCACCATTCGTAACATCGTCCGTATCCCCGGCGAGCGTGCCAAGATCGCCGTCGAGTCGTACGACGACCGAATCGACCCTGTGGGTTCGTGCGTGGGTATCAAGGGTGCCCGTATTCATGGCATCGTCCGCGAACTGCGTAACGAGAATATCGATGTGTTGAACTACACCCCGCGTCTGGACATTATGGTCCAGCGTGCGCTGGCTCCCGCCAAGGTTTCGTCCATCAAGGTGGATGAGGAGAACAAAAAGGTGGAAGTGTTCATGGAGCCCGACCAAGTGTCTCTGGCTATCGGCAAGGGTGGCTGCAACATCAAGCTGGCCAGCAAGCTTGTGGGTTACGACATTGATGTCTATCGCAAGGGCGATGAGTATCCCGACGATGTCGACCTGCATGAGTTCTCCGACGAAATCGACCAGTGGATTATCGATGTGCTGATCAATATCGGCTGCGACACGGCAAGAAATGTTCTGGCGTTGAGCAAGGAAGACCTTCTCAGCCGTACCGACTTGGAGGAGGAGACCATCGACGAGGTCATCCGCATCCTCAAGGCCGAGTTCGAGGATGAGCCTGCCGAGCAGAATGAGGCTGAGGACGAGGAGGAGAAGGACGAGGCCGAAGCGCCTCAAGACAGCCCCGAGTCCGACGAGGAGGCCACTGAGGCACAGTCCGACGAGCAGTAGTCCCTGCGCTCACGGGCCAGCCCCGTTGTGGCAAGTGCGCCACTTGTAGACAATGAATTATAACTGGACGGTTACCGTCCGAAACAATAAAAAAAGGAGTGTAATATGGCAGAAGAAAACAAAGGAATACGACTTAAGAAAGCGGCAACCGAATTGAATGTCGGTATATCCACACTGGTGGAGTTTTTGGCCAAGAAGGGTCATCAGGTTGAGACCAACCCCAACACCCGTCTTACCGCCGAACAGTATGATATTGTCGCAACAGCTTTCCAGGGTGAACGTGCCGTGAAAGAACAGGCCGACAAGATTGAAATCACCCCAAGTGGCAACAATCTGGTGGTCGAAGCCAGCCCGGACGAACGAAAAGAAGATTCGGAAGAGGTTATCATCAAGAACTATAACCCGTCCCCCATTGAGACCAAAGGCACCCCCAAGCCCGTCGAATCTGCCGTCACTCCCGATGAAGCAGAGGTGCCTGGCGCCCAAGCGGAACCCACTCCTGCGGCTGAACCTGCCGTCCCTGCTGCCCCCGCTGAGGAGGCTCAGGCTCCCGCACCCGAGGCCACAGCCGATGCCCCTGCACAGGAATCCGAAGCCGCTGCCAATGAGGCACCGCAAGGGGAGGACGTGCCTGCTTTCAATCCTATCCAGGTGGGCGATGTCCGTATCATCAACAAGATAGACCTTGACGCCATCAATTCGAAGATGCGTCCCGATAAGGCTAAAAAGAAGAAGGGCAAAGCCGAGAAGGCTGAAAAGACTCCTGCCGAGCCTCAAGCCCAGGCCTCCAAGGCCAAGCCTGCCGAGACTCCGAAGCAGAAGGAAAAACCTGTTGCCCCTGAACCACAGCCCGCAGCTCCTGAGCCCGTTGAGCCTGCCGCTCCCGCCCCTGCACCCACCCCTGCTCCAGTGAAGGAGCCCGAGTTCATCGAGACCCAGTATCAAAAGCTGGAAGGCCCGAAATTGGTGGGAATGGTTGACTTGAGTCAGTTTGAGAAATCCAAGTCGTCGAGCGGTGAGAAACGCAAGCGCAAACGTATCAAGAACAAGGGTGTGAAGGTGAATGGCGTCAACGGTCAGCCCGAGGCTGGTCAGGCTGCCGCTCCTGCATCGGCCAAGTCAGCAAACAAGAGCAACCGCAAAGCCGAGACTCCTAAGAGTGGCACCGACACCAAGAGCGAAAAGAGTGAGAAGAGCGAAAAGAAGAAGAAAAAGGAGAAGAAGGTAGTCAAGGTAGAGATCGACGAATCTGAAATCGAGAAGCAGATTCGCGACACCCTGGCCCGTCTCAGCCCCATGGGCAAGTCCAAGACCTCTAAACACAACCGCGAGAAACGCCAGAAGGTGCATCAGCGCATTGAGGAGGAACAGCTGAACGAGATGGAAAGCCAGAAGACGTTGCAGGTGACCGAGTTCGTGACCGCCAACGAGCTGGCCACCATGATGAACGTCCCCGTCACCCAGGTCATCAGCACCTGCATGTCGGTGGGTATATTCGTCAGCATCAACCAGCGTCTCGATGCCGAGACCATCAAGCTCATCGCCGACGAGTTTGGCTTTGAAATCAACTTTGCCAGTGCCGACGTTATCGACGAGCTCAACAAGATCGAAGAGGAGGACCATCCCGAAGACCTCATCATCCGCAACCCCATCGTTACCGTCATGGGCCATGTGGACCATGGTAAGACTTCGCTCCTCGACTACATCCGCAAGACAAATGTCATCGCCGGTGAGGCCGGTGGTATCACCCAGCATATCGGTGCTTACGAGGTGACCACTGCCGAAGGCCGCAAGATTACCTTCCTCGATACCCCCGGCCACGAAGCATTCACCGCCATGCGTGCCCGCGGTGCCAAGGTGACGGATATCGCCATCATCGTCATCGCTGCCGACGACCGCATCATGCCGCAGACCGTCGAGGCTATCAACCATGCCCAGGCTGCCGGTGTCCCCATCGTCTTTGCCATCAACAAGATTGATAAACCCGGTGCCGACCCCGACCGCATCAAGACCGAGTTGGCCAACATGAACCTCCTCGTCGAGGAATGGGGCGGTAAATACCAGAGCCAGGACATCTCTGCCAAGAAGGGTATCAATGTCGAGGAACTGCTGGAGAAGGTTATCCTTCAAGCCGACATCATGGAGTTGAAGGGCAACCCCAACAAGCGTGCCAAGGGTACAGTCCTGGAGAGTTCGCTCGACAAAGGCCGTGGCTACGTCGCCAAACTGCTTGTCGAAGACGGTACTATCCGCAAAGGCGACCCCATCGTTGCCGGTGCCATCAGCGGACGTGTCCGCGCCATGTACAACGAGCGTAACCAAGAGGTTATGTCCGCCGGTCCCTCCCAGCCTGTGCTTCTCCTTGGTCTTACTGGTGCCTGTCAGGCAGGCGACACCTTCAACGTCACCGAAAGCGAGAAGGAAGCCAAGGACATCGCCTCCAAACGTACACAGCTGCAGCGCGAGCAGGGTCTCCGCACACAGAAGCACATGACCCTCGACGAGATTGGCCGCCGTATCGCCATTGGTAACTTCAAGGAACTCAATGTTATCGTCAAGGGCGATGTCGATGGTTCTGTCGAAGCCCTCTCCGACTCGTTATTGAAACTCTCCACCGACGAGGTGCAAGTCAATGTCATCCACAAGGCCGTCGGTCAGATTACCGAGAACGACGTCCTCCTTGCCGAGTCGTCCGACGCTATCATTATTGGCTTCCAGGTGCGTCCCTCCGTGGGTGCCCGCAAGATGGCCGAGACCGAGCAAATCGACATCCGTCTCTACAGTATCATCTACGACGCCATCAACGAGTTGAAGGACGCTATCGAGGGTATGCTCTCGCCCGAGACGCAGGAGAAGATTGTCGCCAACCTCGAAATCCGCGAGACCTTCAAGATTTCCAAAGTGGGCACCATTGCAGGCTGCATGTGTCTTGATGGTAAAATCACCCGCAACCACAACGTCCGCATCATCCGCGATGGTATTGTGGTGTACACCGGCAAGCTAGCCTCCCTCAAGCGTTTCAAAGACGATGTCAAGGAAGTCGTCAGCGGTCAGGACTGCGGTCTGAACATCGAAGGCTTCAACGACATCAAAGTGGGCGACATAGTAGAAGCCTACGAGATAATAGAAATCA
Source organism: uncultured Bacteroidales bacterium (assembly GCA_900317125.1). Classification (GTDB taxonomy): domain Bacteria; phylum Bacteroidota; class Bacteroidia; order Bacteroidales; family P3; genus Colimorpha. The sequence goes on from ONFR01000010.1 coordinate 45,901, forward strand.
AGCGAAAGTTATAGATTGCTTGAATGTGAGATTGTGTTATTGTTTGAATATCGAATAGTTTTATAGCCTTGAGAACTCACGGAATAATATATGAAAAATGCAAGTCATTTGCATTAGATACTATATCCTTAAGCAATGAATTGCAGGGGAAAGGTGAGTACGTCATGTCTAAGCAAATACTTAAGTCTGGCACAAGCATAGGAGCAAATTATTGCGAGGCTCTAGGAGCAGAAAGTTCCCAAGACTTCATACATAAGATAGCTATATCGCTGAAGGAGATAAATGAAACATACTTTTGGCTGGACTTATTATTCTCAAGCAAATATATCGACGAGAACAAATTTGTAGTAATGAAAACACAGACAGAAGAACTATACAAAATGCTAAATTCTACGGTTCTAACAATTAAACAACGTCAAAACTCAAACAATCAAGCAATCAAGCAATAACACATTCAATATGCTCTGATAGTTCAATGGATAGAATAACTCTCTCCTAAAGAGTGGATCCGGGTTCGATTCCCGGTCGGAGTACAGAGAAGGCAACCTTAGCAGGCTGCCTTTTTTCTTTTTGTTAGAGAGGCTGTCCCGTGTTCAAAAGTGTTGAGACTATTGATTATTTCCCTTTAAACCAAATCGGTCGATAGAAGAGCGAAAACTCATACGAAAATTTCGAGTAGTAATACCCAAATGACCGATTTGGGTTATTGTGCTTTGATGTTACTTTCGTAAATTCTGTTCAAGACAGACGCCATGTTTTATGGCTGCAGTGGTGTTGTTTGGCCACGCGTCAATCTTGTGTTAGCAGTGAGGCATAGTTAAGGACCTCGATAGGGGAGGCGTTGCGTTCCTGGCTACCGCAATACACTATGGCGCGGCGTGCGAGACGTGAATCCAACTGCTCCGTGATGCCATGGAAGCCTTTTTCAAATGAACTGTTGTATGTGGAGGAAGACTTTATTTCATATCCTTCCAAGGCTTGCCCTGCAGGCACAAGCAAGTCAATCTCGTTGCCGTTGCTGTCGCGATAGAACATCAACTCTGTGCTTTTGCCTTCGTGAGCACGGCGCTTCACCATGTCGGCCACCACCAAGTTCTCGAACAGGTGTCCCCGCATACGGTCGGAACTTAGTTGGGTCTCGTTTTCGATGCCCAACAGGTAACAGGCTAATCCAGTATCGTAAAAGTAGAGCTTCGGTGTCTTGGTAAGCCGCTTGCGCGAGTTCTCTGCATAGGGGTGAACCATAAAAACAATGTACGAAACCTGCAATAAAGAGAGCCATGAGCGGACAGTATTAACGCTTATGCCTACTTCGTTGGACAGCTCGGAAGCATTGAACAGACTGCCAATGCGACCTGCACAAAGGCGCAGAAATGTCTGAAACTGGTATAGGTCTTTCACCTGTAGCAGTTGACGCACATCACGTTCCAGATAGGTGCGCATATAGGAGGGATAAAAGAGCCGAGGGATATTGTCGCCCGCATAGATGGCAGGATAGAAACCTTGCAACATCAATTTGTCAACAGAATAGGAACATGCAACTTCAGCGACCTCATTTATTGTGAGGGGAAACAGTTCAAGCACTGCTGTGCGCCCAGCAAGCGACTGGGTAATGCTATTCTGCTGTTTAAACTGAGAGCTACCCGACAAAATGTATTTGCGGTCACGGTGTTCGTCAACGATACCCTGTAGATACGACAACAGTTCGGGTACATTCTGCACCTCGTCAAGAACCATGCCCCTGCCGTGCTGTAAAAGGAATGCCATTGGGTCCCCCATAGCCATAGCTTTTGTGTCGGGGTTCTCCAACGAATAGTATGGCAGGTCGGGAAACATGCTTCGGATGAGCGTGGTTTTGCCCGACTGGCGTGGTCCCGTGATGGTTGCCACAGGGAAATATTTCAAATTTTCCGTAATAACGTATTCTAACTTTCTGTTTATCATGGTGTACAATGTTGTTTATGCAATCTTGCAATACGACTGCAAAATTACATAAATCTTTTTGATTAAACAAAAAGTGTTTGCACTTTTTTCGTGTGGTTGTCCTCCACCCGGTTGTGCACTAAAAAAAGTGCAGTTTTTTCATTATTCTGCCCTTTTTTTAGTGCATGTGGGAATTATTGTGTATCTTTGCAGTTGGAAAACAGTAAACAACAGAATACTATGAACGAATTGATGCAGCGTGTTATTGTGCGGGCAGATGCAGCGGAGGCAGTAAACCTGGCGCGGTTTTTCAAGACGGGACCGGGAGAGTACGGCGAGGGCGACCGTTTTCTTGGCATCAAGGTGCCCGTCACCCGCTCGGTGGTGAAGGAATACTGGAAAGAGTGCAGTTGGGACGACCTTGAGGAGTGCCTCGCGTCGGAGTGGCACGAAGTGCGGCTGGCTGGCCTGCTGGCCCTGGTACAACGTTTTCATCACGCCAAGAAGGACCCCGCAGAACAGCAGAGGTGTGTTGACTTCTACCTCAACCACCTTTCGGCGGTGAACAACTGGGATCTCGTCGACCTTTCCTGCTATGAAATCCTCGGCACCTGGTACCTCACCCACGACGCCGCGCCGCTCTACACCCTTGCCCGCGAGGGCCGCACCATCTGGGAGCAGCGTATCGGCATCGTCAGCACCATGATGTTCCTCCGCCATGGGCGGCTGGACGACACCTATGCCATTGCCGACATCCTGCTGAACCATCCGCACGACCTCATCCACAAGGCCGTGGGTTGGCTGTTGCGCGAAGCCGGCAAGCGCGACGAGACCCGTCTGCGCCAGTTCCTTGCCACGCGTTACCGTACCATGCCCCGCACCATGCTGCGCTACGCCATCGAGAAATTCCCTGCCGCCGACCGGCAAACTTTTTTAAAGGCTGAGGTTTAGCCGAGGCGTTAGGTGCCGGCCCAGACCTTTTCTGCTTAAGCGGGATGCTCTAGGGTCGTTCAATACAGCATCGATACAGCATCCTTATTGCCTCGTTATCTTTCATGGTAAAGGATAACGAGGGAGGAAGGACAGAGTGAGGATGCAAGATTGAACGAAGTCAGTGCTGTTTTGCCCACTGCGAGCGAATGTGGAACAGGAATCTGTCTAATTCGTTTTTTTTTTGTATTTTTGCAAGTTAAAATGTACGATAGAAAATGTCGAACAAATACACACATCGCAGTGGCATAGTGAAGATTATCTTCCTGGCGGTTGGAGTACTGTTTGTGCTCCGGCTGTCGATGTTGCAGTTGTTCGACAAGGAGTACAAGGAGAAAGCCAAGAATCAGTCGCTGCGCAATATCACACAATATCCGGCGCGAGGACTCATGTACGACCGCAACGGCAAGCTGCTGGTGTATAACGAGGCGGTGTACGACCTGATGGTCATCCCCCGTATGGTGAAGGACTTGGACACGGCTTTCTTCTGCCGTTCGGTAGGTATCACGCGCGAGGACTTCCTCAGCCGTATGGAGAAGGCGTATGTCTATTCGCCTTACTCGGCTTCGATTTTCATGAAACAGATATCGAAGGAGGACTTTGGCCGCTGGGAAAATGTGCTGTATAAGTTCAAAGGTTTCTACATCTCGAAGCGGACATTGCGTATCTACGACAGGCCCATTGCGGCGCATGTGCTGGGCTATGTGGGCGAGGTGAACGAGCGCGACCTGGAGGAGAACCCCTACTACAAGCGGGGCGACTATATAGGCAAGAGCGGGCTGGAGGCCTCGTATGAGGAGGAGCTGCGCGGCGTGAAGGGAAAGAAGATCATGCAGGTGGACGTTCACAACCGCGAGATAGGCCCTTACATGCACGGTCAGTTGGACACCATGGCCATGGAGGGCATGAACCTCTACACCACGATAGATGCCGACCTGCAGGAATATGCCGAGAAGGTGATGGCCAACAAGCGAGGCTGCATCGTGGCCATCGAGCCGTCGACGGGCGAGGTGCTGACGCTGCTGTCGGCCCCCTGCTATGACCCCAACCTGTTGGTGGGCCGCATCCGTGGCGAGAACTTCAAGCGGCTGAACAGCGACATCTCCAAACCCCTCTTCAACCGTGCATTGCAGGCACAGTATCCCCCGGGATCGATTTTCAAGGTGGCGCAGGCCATGATAGCCCTCCATCTGGGGGTCATCACGCCGGGGACGGGCTTTGTGTGCGACAAGGTGATTGGATGCCACAACCACCCCAGTGCGCGCAGTGTGCAGGAGGCCATCAAGATGTCGTGCAACCCGTATTTCTACTACACCTACCGCCGTGTGATACAGCAGGGCAAGTTCAAGAACATATACAAGGACAGCCAGTATGGTCTGACCGTGTGGCACGACTATATGAACCGCTTCGGCTTCGGCTACCGTCTGCCGATAGACCTCCCCAACGTGAAGAAAGGCAATATCCCCGACACGGCCTTCTACAACAAATGGTACGGCCGCGAGCGGTGGGCATTCACCACCATCTATTCCAACAGCATAGGCCAGGGCGAGGTGGAAGTGGTGCCGCTGCAGATGGCCAACCTGGCCTGCATTGTGGCCAACCGCGGCTACTTCTACACACCCCACCTGGTGCGGTTCTACGGCCCCGACTCGACCCGCAACCCCGAGTTTTACCAGAAACACGATACCGGTATCGAGCGTGAGTATTTCGAAATCGCGGCTAGGGGTATGTATGATGTGGTGCACGGTGCCGGCGGCACGGCCCATAAAGCCGACATCCCCGACATTGATGTGTGCGGCAAGACCGGCACCGCCGAGAACTACGGCAACGACCATTCCGTCTTCATCGCCTTCGCCCCCAAGGACAAACCGCAGATAGCCGTGGCGGTGTATGTGGAGAACGCGCAGGGCGGCGGCGGCACCTGGGCGGCGCCTATTGCCAGCCTGATTATAGAGAAGTATATCCGCGGCGAGGTGAAACGCAAGGATATGGAGAAATATTACACCGAAATCAATCCCTGCCAGAAGCTGCCGCTCACGCGCAGGATTAAGAAGCCCAAGAGAAGATAATGAATAACAACCGACTGCCTGTAACCGAGAAGAAACGCTACGACTGGGTGCCGATACTGCTGTATCTGGGCATCGTGCTGTTCGGGTGGCTGAACATCTATGCCGCCTGTTACGACGAGAACCATGCCCAGGTGTTCGATTTCTCGCGCCAGCATGGCAAGCAGTTGCTGTGGATGGGTGTGGCGTTTATTGTTGCGGTGTGTGTGCTGTTGATGCATCCGAGGGTGTTCTCTAACGGGTCGTATATCATCTATGGGATTGTGCTGGTGCTGCTTGTGGCCACGTTGTTTATCGGCACGGTGACCAACGGCGGCCAGTCGTGGATTGATTTCGGGGCTTTCAAGTTCCAGCCGTCGGAGTTTGCCAAGTTTGCCACGGCACTGGCTGTGGCAAAGTATATCAGCGCCATCGACATCGATCTCACCCTTCCGCGCACGCGCATCACACTGGCACTGCTGGTGCTGGTGCCTGCCGGCCTCATTCTGCTGCAGCACGACACGGGGTCGGCCTTGGTGTTTCTGGCTTTTCTGCTGCCTTTCTTCCGCGAAGGGCTGTCGCACTATATCCTGCTGGTTGGCGTGTTGGCCATTGTCCTCTTTGTGGCGGCGTTGCTTATCAACAAGTACCTGCTCATGGGCATCCTGCTGGTAATCTGCCTGCTGTACCTCTTTGTGTGGCTCTCCAAGCGGACGTCGAAAACCTACTGGCGCACGGCGGCGTTCTTTGTAGTGTGTTGCCTCTTCACGTTGTCGGTGGACTTCACCTTCGAGAAGGTGCTGGAGACCCACCAGCGCAACCGCATCTATGTGTTGCTGGGCAAGGTGGAGGACCCGCGCGGCGTGGGCTATAATGTCGACCAGGCCAAGATAGCCATCGGCTCGGGCGGTCTGGTGGGAAAAGGGTTCTTGAACGGCACCATCACCAAGGCCGATTTCGTGCCCGAACAGGAGACTGACTTTATCTTCTGTACCGTGGGCGAGGAGTGGGGCTTTCTGGGCAGTCTGGTTTTGATAGCCGCCTACGTGTGGTTGCTGGTGTACCTTGTCACCATGGCCGAACGACAACGCTCGGTCTTCTCCCGGTTCTATGGGTATAGTGTGGCCTCTATCCTCTTTTTCCATTTCGCCGTCAACATCGGCATGGTGTTGGGGCTGGTGCCTGTTATCGGCATCCCGCTGCCTTTCTTCAGCTATGGAGGGTCGTCGCTTATTGCCTTCACCCTGCTGCTGTTTATCTTCATCCGACAGGATGCCGACAAGAATGCGCTGATATGAACTGCTGATTTAGAATTAATTGTATAGTACCCGTTTATAGCTTTTAGAATACAAAACATGGCTAAGAAAACTTCCAACCAACGAACCTGTTCCTTCTGCGGACGCACCGAGGCAGAGGCTATGATGTTCTTCTCGGGTGTCGGTGGCAGCTGTATCTGCGACGCCTGTGTGGAGCAGGCCCACGGGATCCTCGAGGAACGACTCCATTCCGCCAAAGGGGCGGGCAAAGGGTTTGCAGGGGTGAACAGGATTCCGTCGCCCTCCGAAATCAAGGAGCATCTGGACCAATACGTCATCGGACAGGAGGATGCCAAGCGCGCCCTGTCGGTGGCGGTGTACAACCATTATAAACGTATCAAATATTCCGACGAGCACCACAACGCCGACGAGGTGGAGATTGAGAAGTCCAACATCATCATCGTAGGCGAGACGGGTACGGGCAAGACCCTTCTGGCCCGCACCATCGCAAAGGTGCTGGATGTGCCTTTCTGCATTGCCGATGCCACCACCCTCACCGAGGCGGGATATGTGGGCGACGATGTGGAGAACGTGCTGGTGCGTCTGTTGCAGGCGGCGGACTACAACGTGGCGGCTGCCGAGCGCGGCATTGTGTTTATCGACGAGATAGACAAGATAGCCCGCAAGAGCGACAACCCCTCCATCACCCGCGATGTATCGGGCGAAGGAGTGCAGCAGGCCATGCTCAAACTGCTCGAAGGAGCGGTGGTGAATGTCCCGCCCCAGGGTGGCCGCAAGCACCCCGAGCAGCCCATGATTCAGGTCAACACGCGCAATATCCTCTTTATCGCCGGCGGTGCATTCGACGGCATAGAGCGTTCCATTGCCCTACGTCTCAAGTCGAACGTGATAGGCTATACCGGTACCGAGACGCGTCGCGAGCTCGACCGCCACAACATGCTGAAGTATATACTGCCCATGGACTTGAAGCATTTCGGCCTCATTCCCGAACTGGTGGGACGTTTCCCCATGCTCACCCATCTGCAGCCCCTTGATGCCGCAGCGTTGCACCGTATCCTCACCGAACCCCGCAATGCCTTGGTGAAACAGTATCAGGCCCTGTTCAAGATGGACGATGTGGAGCTCACCTTTGCTCCTGAAGCCCTCGATGCGGTGGTCAACACTGCGGTGGAGTATAAACTCGGAGCCCGCGGCCTGCGTTCCATCATGGAAGGCATCATGACCGACTATATGTTCACCTTGCCCCAGATGGCGAAGGGGTCGACCCTCTGCATCACTGGCGAGATGGCCACCGAGAAAATCCGCCAGTCGAACATAAACAATTCACTGTTAAACTAATAAATAAATCCTATTTGTCATGAAGAAAGTATTTGCATTGATGTTGGTCCTCACCCTGTTGGCAGGAGGAGCCTATGCCCAGAAGAAAAACACCAAGGTGCCCCCGTCGGCAGCCACAAAGACCACCAAAGACCTGAGTGTGCAGAGCGTCAAGATGCATGATGCCCGTCGCCTTCCCCCTCCGGGTGTCGGAATGGAGGCTTCGCTGAAAGAGGTTTTAAACAACCGTAAGACTATCCGACAGATACGTCCCGAAGAATTCCCCCCGGAACTCCTCTCCAGCCTGCTGTGGAGTGCATACGGTTTCAACCGTCCTAGCGAGCAGCGTCGTGTGGTACCCTCTGCCGTCAACGCACAAGAGTTTGATATCTATGTGTTCAATCGCGAAGGGGTCTACCTGTACAATGCCCTTGAGAACGTGCTTGAAATGGTTGTGGAAGGTGATCATCGCGCAGAAATCAGCAAGCAGCCACATTTTATCGAGGCTCCCGTTTCCTTGGTGTTGGTGGCCAATTACGACAGGATGAAGATGTTCAAAGAAGAGTCGGTGCGCGATTTCTATGCCGCTGTCGATTGTGGCTACATCAGCCAGGACATCTATCTCTTCTGCGCTTCGGCCAAACTGGCCACGGTGGCCTGTGGTGCCATCAACAACGATACCATCCACAAGATTCTTGGTATCAAGAACGGACGCGCCATGCTGGCTCACCCTGTCGGATTCGGTCGCTAGTGTCCGAAAGTCAGGGAACATGTAGAATGATTGGATTTTCGGATATTCAGGTAACCGGTTTGTCTGGGTGCCCGAAAATCCTGTTTAGATGATTGATGCAATATGAAACTGCGGCTCACGAAACAATTCACGTTCGAGATGGCTCATGCGTTGCCCCTGTACGAGGGCAAGTGTCATAATATCCACGGCCATTCGTATAAGCTTTTTGTAACGGTGGAGGGCGATGCCCTCGACAACCTGTCGGCTGAGGGCGACATGGGGGAGTTCAAACTGTCCGACACGGGCATGGTGATGGACTTCAGTCAGATAAAAAAGATTGTGGAGCAGTGTATTGTCGCCCGTTTCGACCACGCACTGGTGTTGCCCGACAGCGATGCTGCGGCCAATGCACCGTGCGACAGTCTGGGAGGATACCCGGCGAAACTGATACGGGTGGGTTTTCAGCCCACGGCCGAGAATCTGTTGCTCTATTTCGCTTCGTTGCTCAAAGGTGAGCTGCCCGAACACACACGTCTCTACTCGTTGAAACTGTACGAGACCGAGACCTCCTGTGCCGAGCTGTTGCTTTAGTCCGCAATCGGTCATTCATATAGACCATAGAACAGGCAACCGGCTTTTCCACCCTCATTGTGCAGCAATGGAAAGCCGGTTGCTTGTTTAGTATGTGCTGATGTACAGGATTGCCCCGTCGTAGTAGGTGTTGTAGTGGTAGAGTGGGCAGGAGGTCAAGCTGCCGTCGAGGGGGAACCCGTCGCCGAAAGTGCTGAATCCCGACCCGCACAGCGGGCACCGCAGCACGAGGTTGCCGTAGTCCTTGTCCATCGCCAAGCGGCCATGGTCGTGGGGGCATGTGCATTCGTATGCCATGAACTCGTTCCAGCCGGTCCGTATTACCGCCATCCCTTGGTAGCCGCCAATCAGGTATTCGTAACCTGTCATGGTGTTCAGCCCCGGGTAGAGCGGGGAGTTGGGGTCAATCTGGCAGGTGGCGTCGCCGATAGGGACATCGCAATAATGGTCCTTGCCGCAACCACACAGGGCGGAAGCGGCAAGGAGAAGCGACATAATGACAGGCGTGAGCCTACTTGCTGTCGCCATAGTCGCCATATAGGGTTTTCAGAAGTACCACGCCGGTAGCCTTCAGGCTGTTGCGGTCCACATGCTCCATATTGTCGCCCATGGTGTGCCAGTGTTTGAAGAAACTGCATCCCGGCGAGTTCTGCACAATATCAATCATGGGGATATTGGTCATGCGGTTGACGTAGTAATGGTCGTCGAGTATGGGGTCGGTGTCACGGTTGACGAACATCTTGCCGTATCCGATGGATTCGGCCACGTTCCATATCTTGTTCAAGATGCCGGAGGCGTAGTTGCGGCTGATTTGCTCCTTGGTATAGCGGGGCTCCTGTGTGCCCACCATGTCCAGCAATACGCCATAGATGGCTTTGTAGAAAGGTACGTGCGGGTTACGGCTCCAATACTGTGAGCCCTTGCACCAGCTGTCCTCGACATGGTCTTCCGCCCAGTCGGGTGTGCCTTGGTCTTCCACGTCGAAAAACACAAAGTCCACAGCCACCGATAAGGGGCAGGAGGATATGGCACGGGCCATCTCCATCAGTACGCCCACACCGCTGGCGCCGTCGTTGGCGCCGTCGAAAGGTTTATGGTGGTTAGCCTTGTCGGGGTCGTGGTCGGCCCACATACGGCTGTCCCAGTGGGCAGCAAGCAGCACACGTCCGATTTCGGGGGCACCCTCGCGGGCATTCACTGTGGCGATGATGTTCTTGCCGCGCACCTCGGTACCGTCCCACAGCACGGCAGGAAAGTCCTGCACAATCACCGTGTCGCACCAACGGCGCATCTGCTGTGCCAGGTAGTCGGCACAACGGCGCTGTCCCTCGCTGCCGGGTGTGCGATGGCCGCATGCCACCTGTGCCGCCACAAAGGCGTAAGCGCTGTCGGCATCGAAAGCGGGGGTCTCGACTTTAGCGTAATCGATGGATGAAACAGTGGCTTTCGAGTCCTTTCCGGAACCGCCGTTGCAGCCCGCCAAAAGCACGAAAGCCACGCAGACAAATAGTATTCTCTTCTTCATCTGAGCAGAATAGTGAAAACAGTTATTTTTTGCAGCGGGGAGTGCTGCGAAAGCCGTATGGATTACTTCAAACGCTCGGCATACTCGCAAGTGCGGGTATCCACCTTGATGCGCTCGCCCTCTTTGATGAACAGGGGGACGCGAACCTGCACACCGGGTTCTACGGTGGCGTCCTTCATGGCATTGGTGGCAGTGTTGCCGGCGAAACCGGGTTCGGTGTAGGTGACTACGGTCTCGATGAACGGGGGAAGCTCGCAAATCAGCGGGGTCTCGGTGTCGGCAGCCACAGTGATTTCCACATACTGTCCGTCTTTCAGGAACTGGGGAGCGTTGATGATATTCTCGGGGATGTAAATCTGTTCGTAGGTCTCGGTATGCATAAACACATGCATGTCGCCTTCCTTATAGAGATAAGTGTAGGGACGGCGTTCCACACGTACCACGTCGATTTTTGCACCGCTGGGGAATGTGTTCTCCAGCATGCGGCCGGTCTTCACGCTGCGCATCTTGGTGCGGACGAAAGCGGCACCCTTGCCGGGTTTCACATGCAGGAATTCGACGATGGTGTAGATGTCATTGTTGAAATTAATGCAAAGTCCATTCTTGATATCAGTGGTTGTTGCCATTGGTTAAAAGAGTTTAAATTATTAATAATGATATAAATACTTCGATGATTACTCGGCTTTTGCGTCGGCCTTTTTACGCGCTTCGGCATACAGTTGGGTCAATCGCCTCAGGTCGTTCTTCAGCTCGTCGTTCTCGGCATCGGCAGCCAGTCGGCGTGTCCGCTCCATCATCAGACGGCAGAAAACGGCCACCACCAGGATGCACAGCGTCAGGTTCAGCGCACCGGCTCCCTGGCTGCGCAGCACAAAGTAAACCACCGTGGCGGCGATAATCAGAATATACGAAATCCATTCGTAAATGCGTAGTGTCCGTTGGTAATTCATTGTTGCTAAGCAGTGTATTACTGCGTTCTTTTTATTGTTAAACCATGCTTATCTTCGTGGATAACTGACAGATACGGATTGTGTTGGCAATCGCGGTTCTACAATTTCCAAACTGCAAAGATACAAAAAAACTGTTGAATATCACAACTTTTTCGGATAAAAATCTGCAAAGATGCTTTTTGGGGCAATCGTGTCGTTCCTTTCCCCGACTCTTGTGGGGACGCTGCAGATTATTAAAAATACTGAAAAGTTTGGTTATTTGGATATTTTTGTGTTATTTTGTATTGTCTTAGAGTGCCTTCACAGGTGCTTATGGGGCGTTTTAATAGAATGATTATTAACTTAATATCTCAAATCGACAATACTATGAAAAAGTGTGCAAAGGCTCTCGTTTCGCTTGTGTTGGTGGTAGGTTTGATGGCAGTGTGCGGGGGTGTCACCTCGTGCAAATCGTCCAGTTCCGCCACGATGTATCCTACCAAGAAATACAATTCAAGCAAGGTGGTGAAATCAAACATCTCGGTGAGAGGCACGAATAAGAAGAATGGCTCTACCTATCGTTCGTATTAAGCTTGTAGCAGCGCTGACGGCGTTGCTGTTGTCTGTCCATTGTGTCGCCCAGGGATATGAGGTGAGTGGAGGAAGCAGCCTGTCGGGTACCTTCACGCTGACCGTTTTCGACGGCGACTCCACCAGCCACAGCTACACGGCAAAGGCAAACAAGGGCCGCTTCTTCTTCAGCGGCGAGGTGGCCAAACCCACGCTGGCATCCATCGAGCATGCCGCCATGTCGCGTCCGTTGTACTTCTACCTCGAGAACGCGTCGGTTTCAATCAATCTGAATGCCTCGCGTCCCGAGGCCTCCCTCATCAGGGGCTCGCGCAGCAACAGCGAGTACCGCTATCTGATGGAGCGTTACAATGCCTCAGCCGACCCTAACGCCTTTCTGCGCCAGTGTGTGCAGGAAAACAGCTCGTCGGTCTTCATCCCGTTCATTCTCTTCAACCAAATGGCCAGTCTGGACGAGACGGTGGTGCGTCAGCTTGTGGGCAAGCTGACGGGCGATGCCCAGAAGGTGTATCACTACACCATGCTACGCCGCTGGATGAGGCAGACCCCTGCTGTCAGCGAGGGGTGCGAGATGCCCGATTTCGCCTGGCTCGACTCGAGAAAGAGCCGCCATACCTTTGCCGAGATGCGCGACACGTCGCAGTACACGCTTATCTTCTTCACTGCAGGCTGGTGCGACATCTGTGCCTCCCAGCGTACACAGGCCTTCTCACTGCTGGAGGACAAAGCCGCCGACATCCTCACCGTCAATATCGACGACAACCCCAACGGATGGGATGCCCATTTCCTCAAACAGCTGTCGGTGGACCATCTGCCCTTCATGATATTGGTCGACCCCAAGGGGCTGGTGGTAGGACGCGACATGCGGATGTGGGAACTGGAACGTGCCGCCCGCCGCATTCCCGCCAGTGAATAATTTGAATTCGTAAATTCGTTATTTCGTTAATTCGTGAATCGATTCTCAATTATCTCCACGTATCTCGCGTATCACAAGAATTATTTATACGTGTAATTCGTGTGATACGTGGAGCCACTTTCTCAATTCTCAATTCTCAATTCTCATGGAATCGCGTCTGTATCCTATGAAGTTTATGCCCCTCTTCAAGAATAAAGTGTGGGGCGGTAACCGAATCAAGTCACTCGGCTTCGACTACTCCCCGCTGCCCAACTGCGGCGAGTTGTGGGCGCTTTCGGGTGTCGAGGGCAACGAGTCGGTGGTTGCAAACGGCTTTTTGGCCGAAAACCACATCAACGAACTGCTCGAGATATATATGGGCGAGCTGATTGGGGAACGCAATTACGACCGTTTCGGCGCCGAGTTCCCCCTGTTGATTAAACTTATCGACGCTGCCGACAAACTCTCTATCCAGGTGCATCCCGACGACACTCTGGCCCAGAAGCGCGGCATGGAGAACGGCAAGACCGAGATGTGGTACATCATCAAGGCAGGCGACGATGCCGAGATAGTGGACGGCTTCGAGCGCCAGGTGAACCAGGACGAGTACCGCCAATTTCTTGAGGCCGGACTGCTGGAACGCATCCTGCACGTCGAGCGGCCCCTTCCCGGCGACATGTTCTTCATCCCTGCCGGACGGGTTCATGCCATAGGTAAGGACATCCTCCTGGCCGAGATACAGCAGCGCAGCGACTGCACCTATCGCATCTACGACTACAACCGTCCCGACGCCGACGGCAAGCTGCGGCAACTGCACACCGACGAGGCCTTGGATGCCATCGACTTCACCCCCACGACCGACGGGAAGACCCACTACAATTACCGCGAAAACGAGACAGCCCCGTTGGCTGAGTGCCCCTATTTTACCACCAACCTCCTCTCGCTCGGCAAACCCGTCCGCAAGGACTTCTCCCAGCTCGACTCGTTTGTGGTGTATCTGTGCGTCGAAGGAGTGGCAGCGGTAAACGCGATGAATATCGTCGTGCCCCTCCATGCTGGCGAGTGTGTGCTTGTGCCCGCCGTGGCCGACACCGTGGAGCTCTTCCCCTCGCCCAAAGCCAAGCTGCTCGAGGTCTATATCGACCCTGCCCAGTGGAAAGGCGAATCCCCCAGCCACGTGCACGACAACGACTGGCTGGCCAGCCTTGGAGGGGAGTGAAAAATTGAGAATTTAGAAGTGAGAATTGAGAATTATCCGGGTGCGGCAGCTATTTCTCAATTCTCAAATCTCACTTCGTAAAGTTTCTTCCTTCAAGCATGGGGACGAAGTAAGCGTCGCCCAGCGTCTCGTCAAGCCATTCGTCCTGAGTCTCGCCGTTCTTCGTGATGCGGTGCATCTTCTGGCTCCCCTCTGGACCGATGGGGATAACGATGATGCCGCCGGTATTCAGCATCTGCATCAGCCCCATGGGCAGTTCCGTGGCTCCGCAGGTCACCAAGATGCGGTCGTACTTGAACCCCCGCATCTCAGGCAGGCCGTTGAAACAGTCGCCCAGAAAGCAGTGGGCAGGGTAATGGAGCGAGGCCAGCAGTGCCTTCGTCTTGCGAAACAGGACACTCTGCCGCTCCACCGTATACACGCGGGCACCCATCTCGCACAGCACAGCCGTCTGGTATCCGCTGCCCGTCCCCACCTCAAGCACCGTCATCGAGGGGGAGACCTTCAGCAGCTGGGTCTGCCACGCCACGGTATAAGGCTTCGAGATGGTCTGGTTGCAGTCAATCTGTATCGCGCAGTCGATGTCGTAGAGCAGCGTGTCGAGCAGCGTGTCCGGGCAGAACCACTGCCGTGGCAGTTTCTGCATGGCCTGCAGCAGGCGCGTGTCCGTGATGCCGCGCTTCATCAACTGCTCCACCATTCGGCGGCGCCATGCCTGGTATTTAGGAGGATCCGTTAGCACTTTATTAATTCGTTATTTCGTAAATCTGTTGATATGTTGGATGTTGATATGTTGATATGATGCGAGTCGTATAAACTCATCAACGTATAAACTTATCAACAATAAAATTCACGTTCACACATTCAATGACTAACACGTTAACACATTAACACGTTAACACATTCTTCTCAACTCTCAATTCTTCCCCACCCTTGGGCGCGTAGCTCGATGGTGCTGTTCTGCGGGGTCACCATCACGGCGGGGGTGCCCTCCTCGGTGATATGGCCGATGATGTGCACCTCGGGGTTGTCCTTAATCTTGTCGTAGTCCTTCTGACTGATGGTGAAGAGCAGCTCGTAGTCCTCGCCGCCGTTCAGCGCATTGCTCACCGGCAGCATATTCTGGCTCATCTCGGAGCAGACGCGCGTGGTCTGGTAGTCGATAGGCAGGCGCTCCTCGTAGATCTGGCACCCGCATTTCGACTCCTTGCAGATGTGCAGCAACTCGCTGGCAAGGCCGTCGCTCACGTCAATCATCGCGGTGGGGACAACCCCCTTCTCGGCCAGCATCTGCACGATGTCCGTGCGGGGTTCGGGTTTGAGGTAGCGCTCCAGCACATAGTCGTAACTGTCCAGGTCGGGCTTGAAATTGGGGTCGGCCTGGAAAGTGACCTTCTCGCGTTCCAGCACCAGCAGGCCGCTGTAGGCGCTGCCCAGGTCGCCGCTCACGCAGATCAGGTCGTGCAGCTGCGCCCCGTGGCGATAGGTGATCAGCTCCTTGTCCACCTCGCCGATGGCGGTGACGGAGATGACCATGCCGATGCGGCTGCTCGACGTGTCGCCCCCCACCAGGTCCACATCATACCTCTCGCAGCAGAGGCGGATGCCCGCATACAGCTCCTCCAAAGCCTCGACCGAGAAACGGTTGCTCACCGCCACGCTCACCAGCACCTGCCGCGGCGTGGCGTTCATCGCGCAGATGTCGCTCAGGTTCACCGCCACCGCCTTGTAGCCCAAATGGCGCAGCGGCGTGTACGTCATGTCGAAGTGGATGCCCTCCACCAGCATGTCGGTAGTGACGACGGTCTTCTTTTTCCCCGTGCCCAGCACCGCGCAGTCGTCGCCCACACCCGTCACGGTACTTTTGTTGACGCACCTAAAGCCGTCGGTAAGCCGTTGAATCAAGGCGAATTCACCCAACGATTCAAGTTCGGTGCGCCCCTCCTGATATTCCAGTTTCTCCATGTTTGCTGTTCTTGATTGAAACTGCAAAGATACGACTTTTTTTTGACCTAAACGAATTTTGAATGTGTAAACGTGTTAATGTGTTAGTCGATTTACGAAATAACGAAATAACGCATTCAAAGGTGAAGAAGGGTTGCCACTGGTAACCCTTCTTCATTTCCTTGAACTCCAGCACAAGCTCGACCGAAGGCCAAGTATAGCGGTTTCGACTTGCCGTTTTGATAGGTTTATTAGTCGTTGCAAATGATGGGTTGCGTCTGGGTCTGGTATCTATCGATATGTTTTTTGGGTATTGTTTTTTGTTTATGTCGACAAAAGGATGTATCTTTGCATTTTATTTTCAGGATATGATGTCTGTTGTTTTCTTTGGCCGGGACAGGACGTTGCGCAGGGGCATGGTATGCCTGTCGCTGCTGTTGTGTTTGCTTCCGTTTGTTGCACGGGGGCAGGCGTTTGGCTTTATATCCCCATCGGGTCACTTGCTGAAGGGCAATGTTGTGGGCAGTGGACTGGAGGTGAGCAAGTGGCAGGGGGCCGAGTTGACGGGGGCTTTGGTAATCCCGTCGTCGGTGTCGTATCAAGGCACCTTGTATAGTGTGCGGAGGATAGGATCGTTTGCCTTGACGGGTATCACGTCGGTGAGCATCCCCAATTCGGCACGGGTGATTGTCGACAGTGCTTTCAGGGGGTGTACAGGCTTGACCACGGTTTCGTTGGGGGATTCGGTTCGGGATATTGGGAGATGTGCTTTCTATCGTTGTACGGGGCTGCTGGCGGTGGTGTTGCCGGCAACGCTGGAGACAGTCGGTGAGTATGCTTTTGCCGGGTGTTCGGCCCTGGGCGACACGTTGGTGATTCCCAGCTCGGTGGTGACGGTGGGAGGCTATGCTTTTCGCGAGTGCAGACGGTTGAGGGGGATACGTGTGGACGGCTCTCTCGGCTCGTTGCCTGATGAGTGTTTTGCTTATTGCGACTCGTTGGAGTGGGTGGACTTTGGCTCGGGTGTTGATACCTTGGGCCGCAGCGTGTTCTTCGATTGCTTTAGTCTGGTGTCAATAGCGCTGCCTGAAGGACTGAAGTATATCGGTATCGGCGCCTTCGAGCGGTGTGGAGGGTTGACTGAGATGGTGGTGCCTGACAGTGTGGCGGGGATTGATGATTATGCTTTCAGTTGGTGTACCGCAATGAGGAGGATGACTTTGGGCAGCGGAGTGGCAAGTCTGGGTCGCTCGGTTTTCAATCAGTGTGATGCACTGGACACGATTGTGGTGATGCCTTTGGTTCCTCCTTCGGTGGATCCGACCACGTTCAACAATACTTCGCAGGGGATGGTGTTTGTGGTTCCCTGCGGCAGGGTGGAGGATTACCGTTCGGCCTGGGGGTCCGGACTGGCTTTTGCCGAGCCTCAGCCGGAGTTGACGCTGACGTTGGGTGTGAACGACACATTGTGCGGTACAGTCTCGATGGGCGATGGCGTGGGGTGCGATTCGACGGCTGTGGTTGCTGCCACCCCTTTCCGCGGCTACCGGTTCGAGCGGTGGAGCAATGGACGGACGTCCAATCCCGACACGTTGTATCTGACAGGCGACTCGGTGCTGACTGCTTTTTTTGAACCGCAGCTGTATACAGTGGATGTGCAGGTGAATGACGAGGGGTGGGGTATGGCAACGGGTTCGGGTGTATACGAATATGGCACGGAGGCGGAGCTGGCGGCGACAGCTCTGGCGGGATATGTGTTTGTGCATTGGAATGACGGCAGTGTCGACAACCCGCGCAGGGTGCGGGTGGAAAGCGATACTGTTTTTGTGGCTGAGTTTGCCCCAGCGGGTGCAGTGGAAGCGGTTGAGGGGGAGAAACGTGTCCGCGTGTATGCCGAATGGCAGCATGACAATGCCGCGATTGTATTGGAGGGCGCCTTGGGCAGGCCGGTGAATGTGGTGGACAGACTGGGGCGCGGTGTGCTGACAATGGCATACGCCCCCGAAAGGCTGAAAATCCCAGTATCGGGTAACGGCATTTATATTGTCAGGGTCGGGAACAGCGTCCCTGTGGTAGTCATTCCATCAGCAGGATGCCGCTGACACACCAGTGGCTGAAACTGCCGGCTTGGGGCTTGCCTTGCGGGATGGCCACAGTGAGTGTGTGGCGGCCGACGGGCGACAGGCCATGCGTGCGGAAATAGTGCATGAGGTCGAAGTAGACAGGCTGGGTGGCAGTGCCGGGACACCAGCCGGAGCGTGAAAAGTCGCTGCTGGACAAGCCGTTCCAGAAGTTGCCGCTGACGGGGTTCCACTCGCGGTAGCGGCCGCAGTCGCTGCGCCACGGGGTGAAGGTGAAGGCGGGCCGACCATCGATGAGGATGGTGTGGGTCTTGGGGTTGAATTCGTCGCCGCCTCCCCAGCCGCCATGGCCTGTGGCGATGTAGCGCAGACGGACGTTGTGGGCGGTGTCGGATTCCCAGATGGTGAAGTTGGTCGTAAGGCTGTCGGTGGCAAATAGCTTGCCGTAGTTCTGCCCGGCCATTTCAAGCACGTTGCAGGTGTTGAAGAGTGGGTAGGTCCGCGGGGAATTGCTCTGATCATCTTCCGGTATAGTCTGCTCGCCGGGGTAGGACTTGAGGTCGAGGGTGACGGTGTGGCCTCCACGGTCGTAGTTGCCAATCCAGACGCCTATCCACACCTCGCCCTGCAGCAGGTTTGCGAGGTCGGTGACTTCCTGTTTGTAGTAGGTTTCGTCTTGCCAGTCGAGGCCGTCAATCTTTACGCGGTCGTTGAACTGCCCCACGCCGAAGGGGGTGAAGAAGCGCATCAACTCGACGGGCGGCCAGTACATGAACGAGGAGATGCGGTATTGCTGCAGGGCGCTGATGCCGTTCTTGATGCCTTGGTAGCGTTCGCCGTCGCGCCCGATGAAGAGGGGGAGACTGTCGGGGTGGTTGTTGATGCCGTCGAAGAAGTTGGGGCAGAGGTCTTGGCCGGCACCGGGAATGATGAATACGGAGCCCGTGCGGTCGTAGGCGTCGCCGTTGCTGCGCTGGTGCAGTTCGATGAAGGTCTGGTAGTGGCTGGGCAGTTTTGGGAGGCGGATGCGTTTGAGGGCGAGGGTGCCGCCGGCGTAGTGGAGTACGCTGTCGTAGGGGGTGTTCTGCCGGTAGTTTCCGTTGATATGGTCGTTAAGGCCGCACCAGCATAGTTGCACGGAGTCGAACACACGGGTGGTGATGACCATCTTTTGCCGCTTGAGGTTGCTGAGCTCTCGCGCGGTGACCAGGGGCGCGTCGGGCTTGATGTAGAACTTCGAGCTGTGCACTTTGTCGGTTTTTACCAGTTGCAACTGACACTGGCCGTTGCGCCAGAAGCTGACCAACAGGCCCGGGAAGCGGCCGTAGTAGGGCACAGGCGACAGGTCGCGCGACGCTTTGCCTCCTCGCTTGACTCCACCGTGCCAGATGGTCTTGAAGGGCTGCACATAGAACTCCAGCTTGTTGCTGTTGATGGAACAGGTGTAGCGGGTGAGTCCGTTCACATGGTCGGTGTCGAAATGGATATCCTTGCGCGTGAAGGGAGCCACAGTGCGGTAGTACTCTCGCTTGGAGAATTGAGAATTGAGAGTTGAGGATTGTGATGCTAGGTTTTCGCCCTTTATTCCCAGCGGGGTCTCCCCGCCGAAGATGGTGGTGAGGTATGTGATGGTGTCGGTACTCTCGTCGACAAAGAGGTCTTCCACCGAATAACCTTGTATGTAGGGGCCGTTGTTCCAGCCGCCCGGACGGTATTCGTCAGGCAGGCGGTTGCCCTCGGTGACCAGGTAGACACTGCCACCGCATATTTCTATCTGGGTGTAATGGGTGTCGATATGCTCGCCATAGTCGAAGGAGGCATAGACAAAGTGGTTGGCGTTTTTGGCCACGTTGAAAGGTTTGGGCTGCGCCTGCAGGGTGATGAGGGAGGCAAGCATCAAAAAAAGAGTGAGGGTCTTTTTCATTTCGCGGGGTGTTTTAATAACATTAGGTGAATGGTTTGGGACTATTCTTTTTCTGATTTTTCTGAGTCTTCGTCGGGGTTGTCGGGCTGTTCGTCGGGGAGGTCGATGACTTTGAAGCGGGACTGGCGCTGGTGCCAGCGGTCGAGGGCCAGCTGTCGCATGTCGGCCACGTCGTCGCGCTCGTCCATGATTTCCAGTCCGACGATGGTCTCGATGATGTCCTCGAGGGTGATGATGCCCTGGAAGCTGCCGTATTCGTCGATGACGCAGGCAATGTGGCGTTTGTTGCGGAGCATGGAGTCCCAGATTTCGGATACGGGCATCTCCTCTTTGTACATGACGATGTCGCGTTTTATCTCGCCTAGGGTCATGTTGAACTTGTCTTCGGTAAGCAGCTCGAGGGCTTCGCTGCGGAGGACGTAGCCGGTGATATATTCGTCGCTGTCGCTGTAGACGGGGATGCGCGAGAAGTGGCTGTAGGCTTTGTCGCGGTAGAACTCTTTGAGGGTCATCTGCTCGGGGGCGATGGCGGCCACGGTGGTGGGGGTCATGACGTCCTCGGCTTTCACGTCGTCGAGTTTGATGACGTTCTGTATGATTTTGTTCTCGTCTTCGTCGATGACCTCTTCGTCCTCGGCCATATCGGCCATGGCGGCGACTTCCTCACGGCTGACGGCGGCTTCGTCCTCATCCTCGGCGATGGTCTTGGAGAGTTGCTCCACCACCCACACGATGGGGAAGAGCACGATGATGATCAGCCGCAGGGCACGGGTGGTGAACCCCATGAGCTTTTTCCAGTGGCGGGAGCCGATGGTCTTGGGGATGATCTCGGAGAAGACCAGTATCAGGATGGTGGTGATGGCGGACACCAGTCCGAACCATTGGCTGCCGAAGACTTCGGTGGCTTGGGCTCCCACGCCGGCGGCACCGATGGTGTTGGCAATGGTGTTGAGCGACAGGATGGCGGCGATGGGCCGTGCGTTGTCGGTTTTGTATCGTTTGAAACGTGTGGCGGGTTTATATCCTTCGTCCTCGCGCATGTTGACATATGAGAGGGGTGTGGACATAAGCGAGGCTTCGAGGATGGAACACATGAACGAGATGAGCATGGCTCCAAGCAGGAATATGAGTAGGAGGGTCATTGTTTGAATGTGTTAATGTGTGAATGTGTTATTGTGTTAGTCGATTAACGAATTTGAATGTGTTAACGTGTTAATGTGTTAGTCGATTTACGAATTTACGAAATAACGAATTTACGAATTCTATTTAACGGTAATTTCGTCTATCATGAGCCAGGCGGGTTCACCGCTGTATTCGTGCCAAATGGGCAGCGACTGCTGGCAGCGCACCCGCAGGCGGATGTATCGGACGCGGGGAGCCTCGGCGGGATGGAACAGTCCTTGCCGTCCGGCAAAGGTACGGCGCATCATCAGCCGTCGGCTCTCCTTGGCTTCGTTGACGATGGGACGCACGGCCTCGAGGGGTTGCCAGGGGGAGTATCGGATGCCGTCCGACGACCATTGCACCGACACGGACTGCGGACGTACAACCCAGTCGCCGGGGCTGTGGCAGAAGCCTGCCGAGATGCAGTCGAGGGTTGTGGGGGCGAGGAGGGTGATGTTGAAGTCGATGCTGTCGCGCCCCGAAAAGCCCGACCAGCTCTCGCCATAGTTGCCTGCGATGCCCAGCCGCCCGTCGTGGAGTGTCTGTGGGAATCCTTTGCCATAAAGCGGGTAGGGCTGGTTGGAGGGTTGGGTCGTGTCGCCGTAGGCCTTGACGGTCAGGCTCTCGATGAGGCTCGGCTGGTTGGCGGGAAGGCTCTCGCGCAGCTCGGGCGGTATGTCGAAATAATAGCCGCAGTAGCGCCACAGGTTCACCTCTTCGTCAAGCATGGAGGGCACCATCACCAGCCGGAACCGCTGCACGCTGTCGCCGCTGATGCGGTAGGGCTCGCGCACTCCAGGGCCGCAGGTGGCTGTGCCCAGTCCGGCCTGCCGGGCGTCGATGTTGACGATGTAGTGATTGGCAGGAGAGAGGTCTTTGATGCGCCGGGCTGCAGTGAGGGTGCTGTCGTCGTAGCGTCGGATGCCGAAGCTGATGCGGCCGGTGTCGGCAGAGCAGAATGCCAGCCGCTTGTCGCCCAGGACGAAGGAGGTCCAGAAGGCCGACCGGTTGCCGCTCTCCTGCGGCACCACATGCAGTTCGCCGCATACCTCTTGGGGCGAGGAATGGTTCAATCCTTGCCAGTTGGCTTGGTTGCGGTCGGGGTAGGTCTCGTAGAAGTTGCCCCACCATTCCACTGCGGGGCACGTGGTGTCTATCCCCAGCTGGACGCCGAGGCGCGGCAGTGTGCGGTAGTTGCCGCGTGGCTGCAGCATGAAGCTGAGCTGCAGGCGGCCTTCGGCATCGACTTCGACAATCTCGCGCATGGTCATTGTGCGTCCTTCGGGGCTGGACAGTTCCAGCAGCATGTCCACCTCGGCCATCCTGTCGGGCTCGCCTACAGTGGTGACGTCGCAGCTGACGGGTGTGGCTTGCAGGTGGTCGAGACCTTCCCAGGCACGGGCGCCATAGGGGTCGACAAGGTCGTTGAGCGTGGGCGGACGCCAGAAGTTCCAGCGCAGCGGACGGCGCAGCAGCTCCTGCCCTTTGTATTTATAGCTTGTGATGTATCCGTTGTCGGTGTCGATACGCAGCGAGAAGTAGTCCTCGCGGCCTATCGAGGCCTCGTGCTGCCCCTTGTTGTGTCCACAGAAGAACTGGCGCATCGATACCTCGGGCAGCTCTATCGAGTCGGTGGGGCTTTCGATGCCGACCAGCTCAAACTCGTCGTGGCTGTTCTCGCTGAGGGTCCACGAGGTGCCGGCGTCGTAGGGGTCGTTCACCTCGTAGCTGTCGCCGGTGAAGTTGAACCGCACAAAGAACCGTTCGCCGGGCATGGGGTCGAGCTCAGGCATGCGGAAGTCGAGGCGGCAGCTCTGGCCTGCGGGCAGGGATGGGTATATGGTGTCGCAGAACAGGCTGTCGCGGAGCGAGGAGAAAATGCGGCACTCGCACACAAAGTCGCCCGCGTCGCGGAAATTGAAGCCATTGTGAAGCATGTAGTACGGCTGTCCTTCGGCGTCGGTGTGCTGTGTCACCTTGAGGCACTGGTACACTTTTTGCAGCTCGTTGGCATGGGCGTGGGGGATACGGAGGCTGCCCACCACCCCATTGGCGCAGAAAGCATCGTCGTCCTTCACTCCGGGCAGGCTGCCCAGGTCTCCGCCAACGGCATACCACAGACCGTTGCGAAGCGGGTTGTAGCTGTCCAGCGTGTCGCCCTCGTTGGGAAGGGACTGCCCATGGTGGCCGGTGTAGCGCACAAAACTCTGGTCCACCCAGTCCCACACAAAGCCTCCCTGCAGCGGGGGGTACTTGTCGATGGTGTCCCAATAGTCCTTCAGGCCACCCATGCTGTTGCCCATGGCGTGGCAGTATTCGGCAATGATATAGGGTCTCAGC
Organism: uncultured Bacteroidales bacterium; assembly: GCA_900317125.1. GTDB lineage: Bacteria > Bacteroidota > Bacteroidia > Bacteroidales > P3 > Colimorpha. The sequence continues at coordinate 69,386 of ONFR01000010.1, forward strand.
GGCATTTGCTGTGCCGTGCTGTCGGTGGTGGCCGCTTTCAGCGGGAAGTAGGAGCGGCGCAGTCCGTTGACGCTTTCGATGTCGCGGTAGCGTTCGAAGTGACTCCCCAGCCCGCGCCAGTCGGCACAATAGTCGGAGAGGTATTCCACCGACGGGTACATCACCTCCACGATGTCGGTGTTCCAGTCCAGCTCGGCACGCTCGTAGGTGACGGGTCGGGTGCTGTCCAGCCGCTTGAGGTAGCGGTAGGTGTGTTCCGTTGCCACCCCGTTGCCGCATTCGTTGCCCAGCGACCAGGCTATCACCGAGGCGTAGTTGCGGTCGCGGTGATACATGTTGTTGACGCGGTACTGCATAGGCCAGCTCCATTCCTTCTTTTTGGCCAGGCTCCCTTCGCCGTAGCCTTGGGCGTGGCTCTCGACATTGGCTTCGTCCCACACGTAGAGGCCGTAGCGGTCGCATAGCTCGTACCAGTATTCGTCGTCGGGATAGTGGCAGGTGCGCACGGCGTTGATGTTCATGTGTTTCATCAGCATGATGTCGAACTCCATCTCGGCACGTGTCACGTATTGTCCGCGGTAGGGGCTGTGTTCGTGGCGGTTCACGCCGCGGATGGTCACGGGCACCCCGTTGACGCAAAGCTGGCGGGCGGTGAGCACGGTGTCGTCGCCTTGGTAGGGGATGTCCTGCAGCGTCACGTTGCGGAACCCCACCTTGCAGCCTATCGTCTCGGTGGTCACCCCGCCGGCGTTTTTCAGTCGCATGATGAGGGTGTAGAGGTAGGGCGTCTCGGCGGTCCAGGGATGAATGTCGGCCACACGGCACCCCTCGCCCTCGAAACGGGTGGTCCAGTCGTGCGACTCGATGCTTTCCTGCTTGATCCATACGCTGTGGCCAGCGGTGTCCAGCAGCTCGGCCTCCACGGCCATGTGACCAGCCAGGCGGCCCGACAGCTCCACGGTCAGGTCTATCAGTCCCTCGCCCGAGCGTTCGTCAAGGCGTGCCACCATATTGTAGTCGCTGATGTGGACGCGCGGGGTGGAGTAGATGCACACGTCGCGGGTGATGCCGCTCATGCGCCACATGTCCTGGCACTCGAGATAGCTCCCGTCGCAAAAGCGCACGACCATCACCGCCACACGGTTCTGCCCGGGATGCACGCTCTGCGTGATGTCCCACTCGGCAGGGGTCTTGGAGTCTTCGGAATAGCCGTATTTCTTGCCGTTGACATAGAGGTACATGGCCGAGCGCACGGCGCCGAAACGTATCACCACACGCCTTCCGCGCCAGCTTTCGGGCATCTGGAAGTCGCGCACATAGCAGCCGGTGGGATTGAATTCGGTGGGAGCGTATGGGGGATTGGAGGGGAACTCGTTGTGCATATTGGTGTAGACGGGTGTGCCGTAGCCCTGCAGCTCGATGTTGCCCGGCACCTCTATCTCGGCCCATTCGTCCACGTTGTAGCCCCGCTCGTAGAATCCTTTGGGGCAGGCGTATGGGTTCTCGGCCACGCGGAACTTCCACTTGCCGTTAAGGGTGCGGTAATATGGCGACTGCTGGTAGCCCAGCGTGGCCACATCCTGCTCGTCGGCGTAGGGTATCACATTGGCATGCGGAGGCACCTTGCCAACACTCCACACCCCCACATCGTTCCACTCATCCTGAGCGTTGCATGTCCCTATCCGGCACTCCAATAGTCCGAACATCAGCAATATACCGACAAAAACTATCTTTCTCATGTATATAAATAAATTGCAAAGATACTAAAAAAAAATGGATAAATGGATTTATGGTGTCTACTGCGTGCCGCCGACGCGGCAGTTACGCCCATCAATCCTGCATCGTGATGGCATCGAAAACGGGTAGTTATTCGAAGCCTAATAGGAGAACGATGCTGTAAGGATGCTGTAACGATGCAGTATTGAACGAACTTAGTGGGGGTGAAGACACGAAGGCGGACAGAAGGGCATGAGGTGGACAGGCTGGAAAGGGCCCGTTGGGCGGCACAACTCTGCCATGTCGTTTTTTTTGTGTATCTTTGCTGCTCCAATTGACGGGCGCGGCGTTGCGCAACGTTTGCCTAATGTCAGTTGTATCAGTTTATTAATGAATAACAACCTATGGCGATATTGACCATTCTTCACCGGCGGCGGTTCTACGAGGCGCGGTTGCCCCACCTGGTTTTTATCGACGGCCTGTATGCAGGCACTATGCGCGGCGACGAGATGCAGGTGCAGCTGCCCGCAGGGCGCTACCAGGTGCGTGTGCAGTTCGGCGGCCCGATACCGCTGGGCAGAAGCGGGAAGCGCATCGACCTGTCGGTGAGCTCCACGCGCGACGATGTGGAGGTGAAGCGGGCTGCAACCGTCGCCTTCCACGACCGCGAGCGGCTGTGGAACCTGCTGTTCGACCTTGATCTGGCGGTGTGGGTGGTGTCGTTTTTCGTGCCGATGCCGAGGTTGTACAAAATCATCTCCGACCTGTTTTTTGCGGTGTGGCTGGTGCGCCTTGTGATTATCCGCAAGCGTTATTATCGGCTCGACGTGCAGGAGACGGGTGCGGGAACAACAGTCAACAAATGATAGGAGACAGGATATGAAAGGATTGGTGATGCGTACCACAGGCAGCTGGTACAGGGTGCTGCCCGAAGGAGGGACGACGGACGAGTCGGTGGATTGCCGTCTGCGCGGCAACTACCGTCTGCGTGGCAACAAGCAGACCAACCCCGTGGCCGTGGGCGACTGGGTGGAGTATGCCATGCAGGACGACGGCACGGGGGTGATAGCCGATGTGTGCGACCGCCGCAACTACATTGTGCGCCGTGCCACCAAGCTGAGCAAGCAGACGCATGTGATTGCAGCGAATGTGGACCGGCTGTGCATTGTGGCTTCTCTGGCCTTTCCCCGCACGTCGACCGGTTTTATCGACCGCCTGCTGGTCACCGCCGAGGCTTATCATATCCCCGCAAGCATCATCTTCAACAAGACCGACCTGTACGACCAAGGCCTGGCCGAGCTGCACAATGAGTTGGAGCGCATATATGCCAGTGCAGGATACAAGGTGTATGGAACCAGTGCGCTGCGGGGCGACGGGGTGGAGGAACTGCGTGAGTTGATGAGCGGTCGCACCACGCTGTTCAGCGGCCATTCGGGTGTGGGCAAGTCGGCTTTGCTCAACGCCCTTGTGCCGGGGCTGGAGCTGAAGGTGGGCGAGGTGAGCGACTGGAGCCTGAAGGGCAAGCACACCACTACGTTTGCCGAGATGATAGTGGTGGACGCCGGTGGCGGTGTGTATGAGCAGGCTTCCGGCGGCAAGGCTTCCACGCTGTTGATTGATACCCCGGGCATCAAAGAGTTCGGCATGGTGGATTTCAGCCCTGCCGAGTTGTCGCATTTCTTTCCCGAGATGAGGGCGGTGCTGCCCGACTGCCATTTTGCCAACTGCACACACCGGCATGAGCCGCAGTGCGCCGTGAAACAGGCCGTGGAGGCCGGAACCATCAGCATGGAACGGTATAACAACTATCTGGGCATTTACGACCAGATAGTAAACGGCGAATAGCGCGGGGTGTTTATAACGCTTTGACGATAGCGCTCTCCACCGACGACATGGAGTTGGCGGGTTCGAAACGCCTGATGACTTCGCCTTTGCGGTCGAGGAGGAATTTGGTGAAATTCCACTTGATGTCGCCGGGTTTCTTCGTTTTCAGCCATACATAAAGGGGCGAGGCGTTGGCGCCGTTAACATCGATTTTGGCAAACTGCGGGAAGGTGATGCCGTAGCGGCCGGTGCAGAAGTCGTGGATGTCGTCGTAGGAGCCGGGAGCCTGCGAACCGAACTGGTTGCAGGGGAAGTCGAGGATGACGAATCCGCTGTCTTTGTAGGTCTCGTAGATGCGCTGGAGGTCGGTGTACTGTGGGGTGTAGCCGCACTGGGTGGCGGTGTTGACCACCAGCAGCACTTTGCCGCGGTATTGCGAGAGGGCCACGCTGTCGCCGTTGCCGTCGAGGACTTTGAACTGGTAGATGTCGTCGGCGGGCTCCTCGGGTACGATGGTGTCGGTGGGCGTGGTGTCGTTGGCGGGTTGTTCGGTTGTGGGGGTGTTCTCCTTGTGGCAGCCAATCAGCGAAACGACGGCGGCGAAAGTGAGGAGGATTCCCAAATGTTGAATGGTCTTCATAATGCTAAGTATTTGTTTGTTTGTGTTTTGCGTATTGATGACTAGTGTTGTCGACGATGCAAAAATACTAATAAAATCCGACTGAGGACATTTATTTTCGCGAAAGGGGAGTATGGGTGGCGCGATAGGGGTGGCGGACCCGTGGCAGGAGAGTCGGCGGGGATATCCTAAATTCCAGTTACAAGTGCAACACTAAGTAGAAAAAAAGAGTACCAAAATTTGGTACTCTCAGGTAAAATGACTACTTTTGTGTTGTCAAATGAA
>ONFR01000035.1 GCA_900317125.1 uncultured Bacteroidales bacterium
GGAATTGTTTCCCACAGACATGGCATTTGTACATCTGGACACCGTTCTTGGTTCCGTTTTTCTTTACAATTGTGCTCCCACAGAAAACGCATTTTTTTTGTTCATAACCTTTGAACGCCGCAACGCTCTGATTGTTATATGTACTACAGCAATTTCAGCCTACTTTTTGTCCATTAACCCGGAATCACCCAAGAGGGGTGAGATATGAATAACACCGTACAAACAGTAGTGCTGTGGTGATTGTCTGGAGCATCGGTACGCGTCCCGATTCTTAGGGATGTGACAAAAAACGAATAAACCCACCTAAAGAGTGTGTGATGGCTCTTCGATCCTTCTTCGGTCTCTCGGCGAGGTCGGCTATCCCGTCGGGCGGATTATGCCGGATATGACCCAATAAATATCCAGAAAAAAGGAAGTGCCACTTCGGTTTTTCAGCGATTATCCGAAGTGGCACTTTGAGAATTAGTCGTTTTCAGTTTAGTGCGTGTTCCATGTGATACGACAGTTTACGAGGCCTGTGCCACTTTGCAATTCGGTTTGTATTTCTGTGGGACGAGATAATGCTGCGTAAACGCTATGTCATCGAGTGCATCAACGACACGCTGAAGAACACCGAGTCGCTTGTTCACTCGCGTCACCGCTCCATCTCCAACTTCATCAGGAACCTTGTGCCCGCACTTGGAGCCTATTGTTTCTATGACAACAAGCCTCGAGCTCTTTCTGGTTTCAATGTCGTCACGACCAACCAATTCTCACTTTTCTATGCCTTATTGTCGATGTAGTTGTTAGACGGCATCTTCCAAAATCATTGTACCACGTTTGAAATCAATATTTCTTTTCTTGAAATCGTCCCTTGCCCGCTCAATACGGGAATCTCCTGTATTGCGAGGAAAACTATGTGCAACAATCCGTGCCCATCGTTGATCAACAGTTCTATGTTGGAAGATGGGATTTTCAATAGTGGCTTTCAGTTGTTCTACCGCATGGACAACATCTTTCCCTTTGAGTTCAACAAATATCTCTATCCACTTGTTTTGAGGTACATCCGATTGAATCAGAACCAATTTGTCGCATTTATTACCTTCTGTTATGATGTTGCCATCAATTGTATAAACTGCACTTGGCTTGACTTTGACAAATTTCACTCTGTATGTCTTCCCTTTTTCCGAAGTTGAGACTCTCATACGTTCACCAAGCGGCGTTTCGGCTTCGTAATCTTTCAACTTTGCGCTGATTACATTATCTGATGTAGCTTTCTTAGTCATAGATGATATTGTTTAGTTGGTTTAGTTCGTTTTCGGTGATTTCAGAAACTGCATCAAGATATTCGCCCTTTATTAATCTAGTCTCATTATCCATCATGTTTTCCATTCTTCCATCCTGTGTGACAAAATAGGAAGAGTAGTATTTCAACGGAAGAATGCATTCTTGAGGGATATACTTCAGAGTTTCTTCTTTGTCTTTAAGAAAAGCTTTTCTAGCTTTCAGTAGGACGTTCAGTTGCGTCAGGATATATGGGCTATGAGAAGTCATAACCACATAGCCAGGATACCCAGTTTTATTCATGGCAAATGTGAACTGCGAAATGATGTCGCGTAATAACCTCGCCTGAGATGTGGGGTAAAGGTGCTGCTCGGGTTCCTCAATATAAAGTTGTGGGTAATTATAATAGTTTAATCGGTTTGATGCATTCTCTTGATTGAACCCCTGTTTGCTATCTTCTTTTACCATACTTGGTGTACGACGAGATGGTTCCCCAGTAATATAGCATAGATAATGCACAAGCACTGAAACTGGAACGGTGGATTGTATTCCACTTGAAGTATGTTCTAATAGTAATGCCGTGTTAGATTTCTGCAATTTGACATAATCGTTAAATCCATCATGATAATACTCCATGTCATCGGCAAAGGCAAGCTTCAAAGGATTCTTTTTGGTAAATACAGAATTGGCTTCTGAAAATTCCATAGCACAATTGAACATAGAGTCGTAAGAAGAAGCCTTATATTTATTGTCCAAATTCGGTATAACAGACAACAAATTCCTTTCAGCAGGAATGTAGCTTATTTTAGTATTATGACGTTTGTCCTTCTCTGTTTTGGACACCTGTGTCTTAGTGCCAATCCCTTTATGTATAATACTTACAATATCGCTATGATATTCCACATAGGGCTCTCCGACTTTGAAATACTCTTCGCTTAGCTTATGAAACTCCTTAAGTTGTCTAATAAACTCACCTTTCTTGACGATTTCTTCATATTTGCCGAGCATGACGTTCTTCTCTATCCATCTACAGAAGCTCAATATCTTCATAAACGTACTCTTGCCCGTACTCTGCTCACCAATAATCAACATGATATTGGTTATTGGGATGACACCCGTGTCTGTTAGCGGTCCGATGTTTTTAATTCGTAGGTATACCATATTTTGTTTATTTACTATAGGATAACGTAATTATTTTGGTTTTCGTATATTTTTGTTATATAGGAATTGCAGGAGGCTTTCGTATTAGAATTTAGTTATCAGTCCTTTACCGGATACGTGTCAATTAAAATGGCAAGTCCATTTCGGAGTCTTTTTCTTTGATTGGATAGTATTTTTGGTATTGTTTTAATAAGAACAAGCCAATTGTAGTAACTGCATTTACAATAAAAAAAGCAGATGTAGAGTCATCAATGACAAAATCACCATCTGTTTTACCATGTGCTACTAAGGTTTTGTCACTACGAATTCTTTCAATTGCTTGACAGCAACTAAGTAAGCCACTTCCCACCTTTCCTATCTCATTAGGGATATTATTTGAAGGGTATGCTTGAAATTTCTTTAAGCACTTCTTTGTGAGGTCATAGAGGGTATCCTTGTCATTATAAGAATTGTCTTTTAGTCTTTCATCTTTAAGAATCTCTTTGATTATGCTTTCAAGTGCAGCATTTGAAAGAGAGATGGCAGTATCTGGTTCACTTGCTACTTTCTTGCAAGCAAGATCAAATGTTTTACCTGCTGTTTTAAATGATGACTTTAACTCATTCTTAAAGAAAGGGATGCTTGGAATAAAGTCGGGGGTATCTATTTCTAAATCTATTGCGATTTTAAGAAGGGTCTCGTCATCAATGTTTTTAATAGTACTATCTAAGTCTAATTCACCATCATTATTTAGATGGATTCCAAAATTTTGATTAAAAGAGTCGTACTCAACAATCCACCTTTCTAAATATGTGCGAATGTCCGTAGAAGTATATTGTTTATTCAACTCTGTAATAATTTTTTTTATCAGAGTTAACATATATTTTGGTGATATTTGTTCCATCTAATTCTTATTTTAGTGTTTCGATTATTGCAGCGACATCTGCATCTTCTAAATTGAACCATTCACCGCGAAGACGTTGCTGGCTATAGGCAGTATGTAAGGCAGATTCTATCGCTTCGGCAATTTTACGAGTGGGATATTTTTTTGATGCTAATAGTTCAATTGAAGGCTTCTCGCTTTGTAATGTTCTTTCTCGGAATTCTGGTTTGTTTGAAATTCCTATCTTGTGATAGCCATTAGTGGTGTCACGCATAAGGTAAACATAGCATCCCGGAAATTTGTATTCTTGCTGAGCATATTGTATGTTTTTAGTAGGAAACACATACTGGGGTAAAACACGCCTAATGGCTTTTAAATATTCTTCCACATAGTAGTGTAAAACATCTTGAATATATTCACCAAGTTGTTCTTCGTAAAACTCTCCAAGTCGTCTTTCGTCGAACTTTCCATCTATGGGCATTTTCTCTTCTTTTGCGAAATATACTCTAAACGATTTTAGATTATATTTACAAAATATTTCCATGTCTTCCCAATACAGGGGTATAGAATAGTAGGTTTCAATATAATTATGTTTTTTTCTATCATATTCTTCTACGAATTTTGTAGAGACTGGTTTTGTTTTTGATTGAAAATCTAATATTGTACCATTATCGAATAACAATGAGATAGTGTCTCCTTTGCTAAGTTTGAAATTTCCATTGAAAGTGTCATATGCAAAAAAAGAAATAATGGAAGTATCTTCTTTGAAACCAAAGTTAAAATACAAATTGCCACCAATATGGAATAACTCATCTTCTTTTAAGCTTTCGCTCTTTCTCCAAAAATTACCACCCCAATTCCATTTAATACTATTTTTATGAGAGAAAGGATCTGTAACCAATAATTCAATTGGGTAATATTTTGAATGAAATTCTATAGATGATTTATCTTTTTCTTTATCCCGAAAATCAATAGTATGGAATCCAATGTCAATATAATTATTAACGAGGGAATTATTAAAGAGGGAATGGCTAGAAAAGCCTGGCTGTGGCAAACAATAGGGCAAATTCGTTTCTTCATGTTGTAATTTCCCTCTTATAAGAAGCATGTATAATGCTTCTTTTCCATAATATTTGATAATGTCTTGAATGTAATCTTGGATGCTGTTCATTTGTTCAATGTAATCGTCAGAATCAGAAATAGATGAGAGCAATCAATTTAATTGACCTGAAATACTTTGTAATATAACATACTATTTGAGTACATCCTCCAGCAGCACAGAGCCTTCTACACCCGGTTGAAACGATACATCCATTGAGCCTGTAATAGGATTGGTGGATATAGTAGGAATAACACGGAAGTGGGTTATCAGGTGCCGTATGCGTTCCAACGGATGGACTTTAATAAACTCCCTCAACAGCTTGGCCGATAGGTCGGAGACAGACGTGACCTGCTGGAGGTTTACGGTAATGTGCTTCCGTTTGCTTTGCTTCAAAGCTTTCGCCACTACACTACTTTTCCCGAAATGACGAGGACTGATGAGGATTAGATGGTTTGCACTTCGCACAAACTGGGTGATGTAAGCCACCTCATTCACTCTGTCGGTGAAGAACTCCTCCTCCACGATGGTGCCGAATTTGAAAGGGTTTTCCATACTACGCATTTTTTCGTAACGAACTTTTTCGTAATTTCACGCTGCAAAGATACAAATTATATTTAGAACTATAAACTATATAATTTCATTTTGTTTGAAACCAATTAGTTTTAAACACCTTGCAATTGCCCATTCATCATTTCGTACAAATATGCTGGGCTCTGCACGTATAATTCGTTTTCTTCATCTTGCAGGGCTTCCATCAGCGGGGATTTATAGACTTTCTCCATTGCCTGCTCGATACCGCAACCGGTGTCCTCCATTACATATTTCACCAGCTCGCTCAAGACATAGTTGGTCAAATACGTCGCTATCTGATGGTGGTTAGGCTGGTTCATACTGTTTCGGCATTAATCTTATGAAGGTAAACGAGGGCTTTCTCCGTCCCAAAATAATACTGCTGGTCAAGATATTTGTCTTGCAACAACTGGGCAGCTTGTTCTGGGGAATATATGCCTTCATGATAATTGGTCAACTGTAGCACAACACCGTCGTTGGCTATAGGTCCAATCACAATATCGTATTTGTGTACAGGTGCGGAGTTTTTTCGGTCTCGGTTTGCATCAACAAATAAGAACCATTCTACCGAAGCTTTCTCTGGAAACCGTTTAATCTCCAAATCAGAACGAAATACTAACTCATCTAATTCGTAGGTGATAAGTGTAGCTGTTCCACCGAAAAGCCTTGCACGTTTTTGTGCCATACGAACAGCAGTAGCTCTGTCTGGGGTTGCATAGAAACCTTTGCCAAAGTCTTTGTATCGTAATCCTTGGCTAAGATTAATCGTTTCAATATCGGTATTTGTGCCATGATATAGTTTCATGCGAGCGTACCTCCATTCTTTTGACAATAAACAATCAGGTCGTCGATGGTCTCGTCCATCGACTGCAAGTGTTCTACATCGTAGAACTCTATCAGGAACGCCAACCCCTTATGCTCGTGCAAATAATTGAACGCCGCCTGTCGCGTCATCGCGAAGCGCTCGCCAAAAGCATGCACCGCAGCTGTAAGGAATGGTATCTCATACTTGCTCATAGTTGTTCTGTTTCGTTATACTCTCTCCATATTTCTTCTGCTAGGTACTTGTCACTGCGACAGTGTAAATCACTTTATCATGTTGACAGAATAAGAACTATCCAACACTCCTTTCTCTTTCATATACTCAGTCAAGTCCTCCATGAGATAGCGGGAGCTAAAGGTATGTAGCACATCATAGGAAGGTACGATATACTCATATAGAATACCCGAACTTTTCAATCGTCGATAGACCTCTTGTTGCGGCAGCTTGAGTGCTACGGACAACTTGGCAATGCAGTATGTGACAAATTCCAGCGTTTTCCTATCCATGGTCTCTATTCTATTTCGTTGTAGCCATCAGTCATCGGCAGACACATTTAGAAACACGCCCTGCAAGGCCGCATCCCCTGACCCATTGTAATATGTTCTACCCTGTATCATGACTTTTTCTGTTATACAATTTCAATTTGCAAAAATACAACATTTTTCCGATACAGCCAAATATATTTTACAAATGCACCATCTACCCTTTCACATTCGAAAACATCTCTCGGTGAGAACGACGGCAATGCACAGTACTATATCGCAAACTCTTTTTCTCTCATAAACTCATCGGCAACATACAGGTCGCCATAGAGATAGAGGCCAGTGGACTTGTTGTGCAGGTCGGCGCAGGTCTGGCTTTCGTAGAACAGCTGCAAGGCTTTCTCGGGTGCTATATCAAGACGTTTGGCCAACTCCACCGAGATGGCACCGATGCGGTTGCTCATAATAATCTCCTGTATGACAGGTGACTTAACGGGGTCGTCATCCTTGTTGAACTCCGTTCGGACTATTTCCTGCTCGGAAAAATGATAGTCCAAGCCCATATTACACGATTCTGGTATATGCCGTCTGTTCCTGCGTGACCTATATCAGTCATTTACATTTGATGGCTGAGAATGTGTTTTGTGAGGTTGATATTCAGTCTTGTGTGTGGGGGGAAGATTCGGTTAGAATTAATCCTTTCTTTTCTTTTTCGAGGCGTAGCTCCCAAAGGGTTTTGCCGTTGTGGCTGAAGTATTTTGGCCCTTGGTAGCTCTCGCTGGAATTGTGCATATTGTCGGGGAGGTATGTGCCACAGAACGCGGTCAGACTCCAAAGACGGCCTTCGAATTCCACCTTGTTTTTCCCGGCTACACGCACATTGAGCTGTAAGGGGTCGAATTCAACTGTATCGCCTACAGTAAGTCCAATCATGCTGAAATCAAAAGGCGGACGTTGCTGTTTGCGTTCTTTCTTGTCGTATTGCTTCATGCCCTCAACGGCGGGATAGAGTTGGCAAGGCTTGCCGTCTTCGTATTTCATAATAACGGCATCGTCAATGGCTACGGCTAAATCAAGAAGGATGTCAAGTGCTTGAGCTGGTTCGACGTTGAAGAACTCGCGGTTTTGGCGGATGCGGAGGTCTGTAAGGCGGTCGATTTGCTTGTGGATAATCTTTTCAATCTCGGCATACTTGGCAGTTTGCATTGTGGCATAAATTTCAAAGGGTAGAGGCACTGCTGTGTTGTCAAGTTCTTTGCTGCGTACATCGACAGGGCGAGAACTCTTACCAATCTTTACCCAATCTTCACGGAAACTGGGGTTAGTAAGAATGTAGACATAGCCTTGGGTTGTATTGTCTGTTTTTTTTATTTGAGGGGTCTTACTCATTTGTCACAATCTTCTAATTAGAGCATTAACCAGTATTCCCACCTTTCTTAGGGATGGTTTTGGATAAAGGACAGAGCGTTTTTATTGGTTGTCGTATTGCTGGACTTCGTCGTGGAAGAATTCCAGCTGGACGCCGGCTTGGCGGAAGAGCTCTTCGCTCTCGGCGCCGGTGTGGTATTTGCGTTCGCACACGACGCGCTTGATGCCGCAGTTGATGATGAGCATGGCGCAGGTGCGGCAGGGGGTCATACGGCAGTAGAGGGTGGCGCCGTCGAGGGCGATGCCGCGGCGGGCGGCCTGGCAGATGGCGTTCTGCTCGGCATGAACGGTGCGGACGCAGTGGGTGGTGATGCGGCCGTCGGCTTCGATGGTCTTGCGGAAGAGGTGTCCCACTTCGTCGCAGTGGGGAAGGCCGGAGGGGGAGCCGACATAGCCGGTGACTAGGAGCTGGCGGTCTTTGACGATGACGCAGCCGGAGCGGCCACGGTCGCAGGTGGCGCGTTTGGAGGCGGTGTTGGCCAATTCCATGAAGTATTCGTCCCAGGAGGGACGGCGGTACATGATTTTGCCGAGGACTTGCTCTACCTGTTGATTGAGGTCGTCGATGGTGCCGTTGTTGTCGAAGCAGTAGTCGGCCTGCTGGATACAGTATTTGAGGTTCTGTTTGTTCGGGTCGGCGTTGTCCATCTCGCGCTGCTCGTTGGCGAGGAAGGTGTCGTAGTCGATGTGGTCGGTCTCGCTGCCACGCAGCACGGCACGGTCGTAACGGACACGCGGGTCGGCATCGACGGCAAAGAGGTAGAAGTTGGGCTTGCTGCGGAGGGCGTCGACTTCGCCCGGGGTGCGTATGCTCTCGATGATGCAGTTCTTGCCGGAGGCTTGAGCCTGCTGGTAGAGCTGTTCGATAATCCACGAGGGGGAGTGCTGTGCGCGGAGGTCGTTACCCACAAGGGTCATGCTGTCGCGGTTCACTTCCATGCCACGTGCCTTGATTTCGTCGATGAGGAAGGCCCGGACGGAGTAGTGTGAGAAGCCTTTCTCTTTCTGCAGGTAGTCGACGATGGTGCCTTTGCCTGCCCCGAGGGTGCCGGTGATGCCGATGGTAATCATTTGAGAATTCGTTAATTCGTTATTTCGTGAATTCGTTAATGTGTTAATTTGTGAATTCGTTAATTCGTTAATTCGTTAATGCTTGAATTCGTTATTTCGCTAATTTGTTAGTGCGTTCAGCATTTGTATTTGTATTGCAGTTGTGCCAGCTCTTCGTTGGCTTTGACTATCTTGGTTTTGAGTCCTGATTTGTAGTCGATGAGTTTCTGCATGAGTGTGCTGTCGGCCAGGGCGAGGATTTGCATGGCGAGGATGGCGGCGTTCTGAGCGCCGTTGATGGCCACGGTGGCCACGGGGATTCCCGGAGGCATCTGGAGGATGGCGAGGGTGGCGTCGAGGCCTTCGAGGGTGCTGCCCTTGATGGGTACGCCGATGACGGGCAGGGGTGTCTCGGCGGCGATGACTCCCGGCAGGGCAGCGGCCATGCCGGCACCGGCGATGATGACACGTATGCCGCGTGCGGCGGCATTGCGGGCGAAGTCGGAGACCTCGGCGGGGGTGCGGTGGGCCGAAAGGGCGTTGACTTCGAAGGGGATTTCCATCTCCTCAAAGAATTTGCAGGCTTTTTCCATGACGGGGAGGTCGGAGGTGGAGCCCATGATGATGCTGACTTGTGGTTTCATATAAAGATTGATGCTGTGTTGATCTGTTGATGGGTTGGGTGGGTTAGTTGTTGTTGGAGGTGCGTATCTGCCAGGCGCGGAGGATGACATCGGGTCGTGCGTTTTCGTATAGCACCATGTAGACGGCTTGCGCTATGGGCATATCGATATGGCGCTCCTGCCGCACTTTTTCCAGACTCTTGGCGGCATAGTAGCCTTCGGCTATCATGTGCATCTCGAGCTGCGCACTCTTGACAGTGTAGCCACGGCCTATCATGGCTCCGAAAGTGCGGTTGCGGCTGAGCTGGGAGTAGCAGGTGACGAGGAGGTCGCCGACGTAGGGCGGCAGGTTCTCGGGCGAGATGGTGATGGAGGTATTCGGCTGCATGACACGGAGGAATGTGCGCATCTCGGCGATGGCGTAGCTGACAAGTACGGCCATGAGGTTGTCGCCGCTGCCCATGCCTTTACAAATGCCTGCCGCCACGGCGTAGATGTTCTTGAGCGCCGTGGCGTATTGTATGCCGAGCATGTCGGTGGACGAGTTGATGTTGATGTAGCGGCAGCGGAGTTGCTGCATGACGGTCTCGACCAGTTGGTGGTTGGGAGAGGCCACGGTGATGAAGGTGAGCCGCTCGCGGGCCACCTCTTCGGCATGGGTGGGGCCGCTGATGATGGCCAAGTGGTCGGGTTGGATATTGTAGTAGTGCTGCAAGTAGTCGGTGACGACCATGTCGGCTTCGGGCACAAAGCCCTTGATGGCGGAAACGAGGTTCCGCTGCCGGAGCGTGTCGGGATTGACCTGCTGCAGGGCAGAGTGAAGGAATGCCGTGGGGATGACCAGATAGACGGTCTCGCATAGGTCGACGACTTGCTGCGGATGGCTGCATATTTCGATGCGGGAAGGGTCGAAGGACACTTCTCCAAGGTAACGGTTGTTGTGTCCGTGTTGGGCAAGGCTTTTGCGTATTTCAGGTTCACGGACATACCAGCACACCCTTGCGGAGGGTTGCTCTAATAACAGCTTGACAATGGCGGTGGCCCAGGAACCGCTTCCGAGTACTCCAATCATTTCAGATTGCGTAAGATTTCACATGTGAGATTCCAAAACATCTCGACGGTCCGAATCTCAATTTTCTCGCCAGGGGCATGGACACCGCGCAGGGTGGGACCATAGCTGATCATGTCCATGTTGGGGTATTTCTCGCCAATGAGGCCGCATTCGAGACCGGCATGGATGGCACGGACGATGGGGTCGTGGCCGAACATGCGTTTGTAGGTCTCTACGCCCACTTTGAGCACTTTGCTGTCGGGGTTGGGGGTCCAGCCGGGGTAGCCGTCGCCATGGGTGACGTGGGCTCCAATCATGCGGAAGGTGGCTTCGATTTTCTGCGCTGCGGCATGCTTGGCGCTCTCGACGGAGCTGCGCTGGCTGGTGGCGATATGGATTTGGCGGTCGTCCATCTTGACGGAGGCGAGGTTGGTGGAGGTCTCGACGAAGTTCTCTATCTCGCGGCTCATGGCCAGCACGCCGTGGGCACAGGCGTAAAGCGCGTTGAGGAGGTTGTACTGGGTCTGGCGGTCGATAAGGCAGGCGGGTTCGGCAATGGGCTCGAGGGCGACCTGGAGGTTGGGCTCGGTGCTGCGGAATTCGAAGCGGATGTGCTCGGCAAAGTCGGCAACCATCTGTTTGAATGCCTCTTCGTGGTCGTGAGCCACGACGATGTCGGCCCAAGCCTCGCGGGCGATGGCATTGCGCAGGTTGCCGCCGTCGATGCGGGCAAGGCCTATCAGGTGCTTCTCGGTGGCGTTCCAGAGGATGCGGTTGAGGAGCTTGATGGCGCAGCCGCGGCCACGGTTGATGTCGTCGCCGCTGTGGCCGCCTGTCAGGCCGGATACCTTGATGCGGTAGGAGCTTTCGCCTGCGGGAACGGGGCGGGTGGTGTAGTCGATGGCTACGGTGGTGTCGATGCCTCCGGCACAGCCGATGCAGTACTCGCCTTCGTCCTCGTCGTCGAAGTTGAGGAGGATGTCACTCTTGAGCAAGTCGGTGCGGAGGTTGGCGGCACCGGTGAGGCCGGTTTCTTCGTCGACGGTGAAAAGGCATTCGAGGGGACCGTGCAGGATGCTGTTGTCGGCCAGGATGGCCATGGCGGCAGCCACGCCGATGCCGTCGTCGGCGCCGAGGGTGGTGCCGTCGCCTATCAGCCAGCCGTCCTCGACGTAGGCCTGAATGGGTTGGGTGAGGAAGTCGAAGTCTTTGTCGCCGTTTTTCTCGCACACCATGTCCATGTGGGCTTGGAGACAAACACCGGGGGCGTTCTCGTATCCTGGTGAGGCAGGTTTGCGGATGAGTACGTTGCCCACTTCGTCGGCGAGGGTTTCAAGACCGAGACCGTGGCCGAAATCTTGCAGGAATGCCGACACTTTGGCTTCGTGTTTCGATGGACGGGGGATATTCATCAGCTCGCCGAAGTAGTGCCAGATGGCGGCGGGCTGGAGGTTGTTGATTGCGTTGCTCATGATACTATGTTTTCTGTGAAAAGGGTCTTAGTTGTTGATGACGATTACTTTTTGAGCCGGCAACTGGCCGATACGTACCACATAGATGCCGGGACGGACATGGAGGCTCCAGGTGTTGCCTTGATGGGCGGGTCGTGTGGCGATGCAACGTCCCATCATGTCGAAGACCGCTGCAGCCTGTCCGTCGATGCCGTCGGCCACAATGTGACCGTTGCGGGAATATACCTTTGGCATTGCCATGCTGGGCATGGGGATGGCGGCGGGGTCGTAGCCATGGTAAGAGGTGTCGGGCTCAAGTCCGATGACGGCACCATGCCATTGAGTGAAGTCGTAGCCGGAAGGTGTCATGGCGTCGAGTTTGAAGAGGCCGTTGTTGTTGCCGTCCCACCCCCAGTTGATGTGGAACAGGTTGGAGTCGACCTCGTCGGAGAAATAGCCGTCGAGGATGTAGCCGTGGCCGGAGGTGCCGCTGTGGCCATCGTCGCTGCTGTCTCTCTCCCAACCGGCGTAGTAGATGGGCATGCTGTCGGCCAAACTTTGGTAAAGCATCTGCATCCAGAGGGTGTCGCTACCGATGGAATCGCGCATGCCGGCATAGGAGAATTTGTAGCCGAAGTGCTTGGGGATACGGTAGGGGGCACTGATTTTGGGGTCGAGGTGAAGGCTGGTGTCGTAGATGGCGTATTCGGGGAGCGACCAGCATCCGCTGGCGTTCTCGCCATAGCGCATGTCAAGGGCCACACCAATATGAAACATCAGTGTGCCGATGGCGGTCTTCACCTCCTCGGGGCTGTTGATATAGGCATAGTCTTCCATGTTTGCCCAGTCGTAGTAGGTGTGTTCAAAGTCGGCAGTGAGCTCGCCGTAATTCCAACCGGGATAGGCGGCAGGGTTGTCTTCACCGTTGTAAGAGTGTTGGCCAAAACCGTGTTCGGGGTAGTCCCAGTAGTTCATAATCATGCCAAAAGCGGTGGCCACACAGCCTGTTATGGCTTTCCGCGGGCAGAGGGAGTTGTAAGGTGTGCCCTGCCCCCATTTCATACCGCCCAGCAGTTTGTTGATGCGGTCGTTATACATGTCGCCTTTTGCGGGGACATACTCTTCTTCGAGCATCTTCCATTTGCGGGTGACGTGCGCGGGTGCAGAGGCTTTGGCTTTGCGTGCGATGGTTAACTCATTGGAATAGTGTTTCAGCTGTTGGCAGAAAGCGGGGTTCGTTTCGAAAGAGTTGGAGAGATTCGGTGCGCCCTCGTCGGAGAAGGCCAGCACGGGGTCGCTCATGTCGTCGCCGCTGATGATAATAAATCCCTCCACTTCGCCATGGCGGTACTGATAGATGTGGAGGAGCTTGGCGTCCATGACTGGCGACATATAGGTCAGCTCTACCGGCAGGTCGGTGTCGATGCCATGCAGCTCGGCACAGAAGCGTATCACAGCGTTCTTAGCCACACGGTCGGCGCGTTCTTTGTCGACAGGGTTGGCAAAGAGGGCCATGGTGGCAAGGAGCATGGTGAATAATGCGATTGTTTTTTTCATATAACGTGATTTAATGGGTTTCTGTTGTTATGCGAAATAGGCCACGCCGCTCTCGAAGATGCGTTGGTCTTGGTCGCCGATGATGTTGCGATAAGTGCCGGGACGCCAGCGTTCGCTGTGGGCCATTTTGCCCAGCACACGTCCGTCGGGGCTGGTAATGCCTTCGATGGCCATGTACGAGCCGTTCATGTTGTAAGGCTCCTGCATGGTGGCGTTTCCGTCAAGGTCCACATATTGGGTGGCCACCTGTCCGTTGGCAAACAGGCGGTCAATCCATTCCTTCGGGGCTACGAAGCGGCCCTCACCGTGTGAGATGGGCACCACATAGGTCTTGCCTAGTTCGGCCTGCTGCAGCCAGGGCGACAGATTGCTGACGACCTTGGTGTGGGCTATCATGCTCAGGTGGCGGCCGATGGTGTTGAAGGTGAGGGTGGGGGCATCCTCGCTTTGCGGACGTATCTCGCCGTAGGGGACAAGTCCCAGTTTCACCAGTGCCTGGAATCCATTGCAGATGCCAAGCATCAGTCCGTCGCGTTCATTCAGCAAACGCATCACTGCATCGCTGATAGCGGGGTTGCGGAACACGCTGGTGATGAACTTAGCACTGCCGTCGGGCTCGTCGCCGGCCGAGAAACCGCCGGGTATCATCACTATCTGGCTGTTGTTTATTGCTTTGGCAAAGGCGTCAACACTCTCCTCAATCTGTTGGCTGTTGAGGTTGCGGAACACCATGATGTCGGCATCGGCGCCAGCACGGATGAATGCACGGGCCGAGTCGTATTCGCAGTTGGTGCCGGGGAAAGCGGGGATGAACACTCGGGGCTTTGCCACCTTGTGTTTGCACACATATACCTGCTTGGCCTTGTAGGGCTGGGTCTGACTGACGGGGGTGTCGTTCTTGGCACCGCTATGGGTGGGGAAGATGCTCTCCAGCGTCCCGGTCCAGGCTTTCTGCATCTCGTCCATGCCGATGGTCTCGCCGCCAATCTCAAAGGTGGCGGTGTCGGTGACACGGCCAATCTTGCGTGCCACGGCAGGCAGCGAGCCGCAGTTCACCACCTCCACTACGATGGCACCGTATTTCTTCTCAAACAGTTCTTCTTCACTGAAGTCGCCGTCGAACGTCACACCCATGCGGTTGCCGAAGGCCATTTTGCTCACGGCCTCGGCGATGCCGCCAAAACCTACGGCATAGGCCGATTTGATGGAGCCTTTGCCCACGGCCTGATACAGCGCGTTGTACATGGCCAGCAGCATTTTGTAGTTTGGCATGCCGTTCTTGTCGGGCTTCACCTCCAGCAGGTATAGATAGTTGCCAGCCTGCTTCAGTTCGGGAGTGACAACATGCTTCAGATTGCTGATGCCCACGGCAAAACTGCACATCGTCGGGGGGACGTCGATGTCGTTGAAGGTGCCGCTCATAGAGTCCTTGCCTCCGATGGCGGGCAGTTTCAGACCCATTTGTGCGCTGTAGGCACCCAGCAGTGCTGCAAAGGGCTCGCCCCAGCGGTAGGGGTTGTTGCCCAGTTTCTTGAAGTATTCTTGGAAGGTGAGCCTTACACGGCTGACATTGCCGCCTGCTGCGGCAATCTTGGCCACCGAGTCCACCACAGCGTAGGCGGCGCCGTGGAAGGGGCTCCAACTGCTCAGGTAGGGGTCGTAGCCATAGCTCATCAGTGTCACCGTGTCGCATTCGGCGGTGAGAGTGGGCAGCATGCCCATCATGCATTGGGTCGGGGACATCTGTGTCTTTCCGCCGTAGGGCATCACTACGCTGCCTGCACCCACGGTGCTGTCGAACATCTCCACCAGACCTTTCTGCGAACAGACGTTCAGGTTCGAGAGGTTGTCCAGCCAACGGCTCTTGACGGTCTCTTGTTTGGTTGTGGCACCGGTCTCAGCAGTCTCTTTGTCGGCGGGCATGGCCACGCGGACCTCGGTCTCTTGGTGGGCGCCGTTGGTGTCGATAAAGCGACGGCTCAGGTTCACAATTTCCTTACCGCGCCAACTGATCACCATGCGGGGTTCAGCTGTGACTGTGGCCACCACCACGGCCTCGAGGTTCTCCTCGTCGGCATATTTCAACATCTTCTCAGCGTCGGCGGGGTCTACCACCACGGCCATGCGCTCCTGGCTCTCGCTGATGGCGAGCTCTGTGCCGTCCAGGCCGGCATATTTCTTCGGTACCTTGTCGAGGTTGATTTGCAGGCCGTCGGCCAGCTCGCCGATGGCCACGCTCACGCCGCCGGCACCGAAATCGTTGCACTTCTTTATCAGGCCGGACACCTCTTCGCGGCGGAACAGGCGTTGGATCTTGCGCTCGGTGGGGGCGTTACCTTTCTGCACCTCGGCACCGCAGGTGGTCAGAGACGACGAGTTGTGGGCTTTCGATGCTCCCGTGGCGCCGCCGCAGCCATCGCGGCCGGTACGGCCTCCTAACAAGATGATTACATCGCCCGGGTCGCTGGTCAGGCGTTTCACCTGGCGCCGCGGCGCCGCAGCTATCACAGCGCCGATCTCCATGCGCTTGGCCACGTAGTTGGGGTGGTATATCTCGTTCACCAGTCCGGTAGCCAGACCTATCTGGTTGCCGTAGCTGCTATAGCCATGGGCGGCAGTGGTGACGATTTTGCTCTGCGGCAACTTGCCGGGGAGAGTCTCGCTCAAAGGCTTGCGCGGGTCGGCGGCGCCAGTCACCCTCATGGCTTGGTAGACGTAGGTGCGGCCGCTCAACGGGTCGCGGATGCAGCCGCCAAGGCAGGTGGCCGCGCCACCGAAGGGCTCAATCTCCGTCGGGTGGTTGTGGGTCTCGTTCTTGAAGTTCACCAGCCACTCCTCGGTCTTGCCGTCCATCTTTACGGGCACCACAATGCTGCAGGCATTGATCTCGTCGCTCACCTCTTGGTCTTTCAGCAGACCTGCTTTGCGCAGACGTTTGGCGGCAAGGGTGCCGAGGTCCATCAGACACACATATTTGTCGGTACGTCCTTCGTATTGCTCTTTATGGTCGGACAGATACTGTTGGAATGCCTCTTCTAGCAGTGGGCGGTATGTTCCTTCGTCAAACTCAACCCCCTTCAGCTCGGTGGCAAAGGTGGTGTGGCGGCAGTGGTCGCTCCAATAGGTGTCCAGCACACGTATCTCGGTCATACTTGGGTCGCGGTGCTCCTCGTCGTTGAAATAGCGCTGTATATGCTTGAAGTCGGCAAAGGTCATGGCCAGCCCCAGCGAGTTGTACAGTTGCTCCAGCTCTGGCTCGGCCATCGTGGCGAAGCCGTCGAGTATTGCCACGTCGGCAGGCTCGTCGTAGTGCTCTTCCAGAGTCTCGGGTTTGGCGGTGTCGCTCACGCGGCTGTCTACAGGGTTGACGCAGTGCTTCACCACCTCGTCGCGCTGTTCAGGGGTCAGGGCGCCGCTTATCACGTATGTCGTGGCCGAGCGGATGATAGGCTGTTCGGCGGGATTCAGCAGACGCACACATTGCATGGCACTGTCTGCACGTTGGTCGAACTGGCCGGGCAGATATTCCACCGAGAAGACGAAATCCTCCGCCTCATGAGGGAACTCCTCCTCATACAACACATCCACCGGCGGTTCGGCAAACACCGTGCCGCAGGCTTTCTTGTACGTCTCGTCCGAAAGGTTCTCGATATCATAGCGCATCAGCATGCGGACCCCCTTGGGCTCCACACCCAGATACTTCTCCATCTCCTCTCTCAGGCTTTTGGCTTGGGCGGCAAAGTCACCCTTCTTTTCTACAAAAATTCTTCTTATCATAGTGCTTATTGTTATCTGAATAGTTGTTTCTCAATCATTGTTTTGGTCCTGCTTGCGGGGTCGGATGGCCCAGCCTTCGGGATGTTTCGGTGGGAACTGGTTGAAGAACTCAATCATCTTCTCCACATCGGCGTCGTAGTCCCCTGTAGGCTGAATGGTCGGGCCGTAGCCGGCATGCTTCCGCTTGAAGTCCATAAATCCCAATACAATGGGCACTCCCGCCTTCGTGGCAATCTCGTAGAAACCCCGTTTGAAACGCTTTACGGGCTTTCGAGTGGCTTCGGGAGTGATGACAATGCACACGTTATCGTCGTTCTTCAGCATCTCCACAGCCTTCTCCACCAGGTCGTTGTGACGGTTGCCGCGATCCACGGGCACCAGCCCCAGATGTAGCAGCAGTCTTCGCGTGAAGAAGTTGAAGAACTCCTTCTTCACCAGTATCTTTGGACGGACACCTGCGGCGAACAGTACGGCGGCCCCTACAATGTAATCGGCAAAAGCCGTGTGGGGTGCCACAGCCACAACGCAATGGCGCAATTCCGGCCTGTCTTTCAGGTCGGGAATCTCAAAGTGCCACCCGCTCAGCTTCACCAGTAGTATCCAAATCTTTCTCATTGTTATACTATTATAAAATAATAAGCCCTTTTCGGCATGTTCTATTCAAACGTGCAAATATACAAAAAAAAAACAACATGGCAATGCTTAATGCTCTTTTTTAACGCAACCTCCGATTAATAATTATTATGAATCCTCCTTTTAGAGGCAATTTTAAGAGGTTAACTTGATAGTGGTAAGAAATCCCGAACCCTAACACATGTCGACATCCGGCATATCCACTTCAAAAAAGTGGCACTCTGCCCAAAGACTCAACGATGTCTTACCAATGTGAAACTTTTTTTTGCCATGTCAGACAATCTTTGTATATTTGCAAATCCAAATGGACAAGCATGTTGTTGTGCAACATATTGTCCGACAGAAGGAAAGATGGCAGAGCGGTCGAATGCGGCGGTCTTGAAAACCGTTGACCTGCGAGGGTCCGGGGGTTCGAATCCCTCTCTTTCCGCTGAACAAAATACTCATAAGTTTATGCAGATAGACTTATGAGTATTTTGTTTTCCAATCATGGAATACAGAGTGGTGGGTGCTATCTGATGAGGGTGACGGTGCCCGTGAGCCTGTTGCGCTCATTGGGATTGACGTATGTGGTGTAGACAGCGTGCCAGACATAGGTGGCTTGGGGCATTGGCCGTCCGTCGACCTTTCCGTCCCAATAGCCTTCGGGACCGTCCCAATGATAAACTAGGGCGCCACGGCGGTCGAAGATGTCGACCGAGAGGGTGGCCACGCGTTGGCAGTGTATCTGGAACGTGTTATTAGTAGTTTGAGAGGGGGTGAAGACATTAGGCGCAAAGAGACTAGGCTCCTCAAAAAAGAGAACGGCTTCGGTGGTGTCGTAACAACCTATCTCACTCTCAGCCACCAGTTGGACAATGATGGAATCGTTGTCAAGCGGGTAGCAGTATTGAAACAGGTTGCGCGTGTCGGTAGCGTCGGGCAGGTACCATACGCGGGTGGTACTGCCGGAGCTGCGGTCGGAAAGCCAAATGTCGCAACGGGTATCGTAGTTGACGTATTGGCGGCTGGCATGGAGGCGGGCCTTGAGATCTCTCGAGACATGAAGGTTCATGACAATCACACTGTCGGCCCCGCGAGTGGTGTTGACAAGGACCGTGTCGCGGTGGTCGTCGGTGAAGAGAACTCCATTCCAAACAAGGGGCACATCGTAAGGACAGACCACGGTGTCGAGAAGAGTAAGCTGATTACGGTAGACGGAAAGCGTGTAAAGGATCACGCTGTCGCAGCCATGACTGTTGGCTCGTGGCAGGACGATAGCGATGGTGTCGGAGTCGTCATAGAAGGTTTGTCCATTAAAGGTATATGGCAGCTGGTTCTCGACAATGGTGTCGTTGATAACGGAATACGTGGTGCCATCGAACACGACAGCAATGTGGTGGAACATCCCATCTACAAAAGTGAAAGTGTCAGGCTGCGTAATCTGCAAATCGTAAAACTGGAAAGTGTCGCCAGGACACAAATGGACATATACTGTGTCGAAGACGGGACACGGAGGCATGACCACAAGGTGTTGAACCATCGTGTCGGCACATTCGCCGCTATCAATGCTGGCCACCAGCATTACATCATACTCACCCCAATGATAGTTATGCAAGGGGTTTGCATCTCTCGACATCGTGCTGTCGCCAAAATACCAGATGATGTCATCGCACTTGCGATGGGTGTAGGTCGGATTCTCATTAGTGGAACTGACGAAACTGCTGTCGATAAAAGCTATCTGCTGCAGGCAGTCAACGGTGTCGCCAAGGCGGTAGCCAAAGAGGGCATTGGGGAAACGGTACGCCGAACTGCTGTGCATGTCGAAACCACAGTATGCCGAGTTGGCACCCACGAAACTGAGATGGCAATAGCAGTCGATGGCGCTGTCGATGGTAAGAGTACGTTCGGTAGAGATAAGGCTGTCGGTCGCCGCATCATGCCAGGCATAGTTGAAGCCAAGAGGGGCGGTAAGGCTGTTGACATTGTCGCCGCAGTGATCGGCGATGAGCTGTTTGCGTCCGCAGGAGAAATTAAAGTAAGCATAGCCGTAGTGGGAGCCCTCGCCGCAGTCGTAAGTGGAGAGCTGAAGGTAAACGCGACGGCCGTGAAGTGGTGTCAGGTCGATGCCCACAAAAGTCCAGTCTTTCCACAGCACGTGGCCATTGACATTCCAGCCCAAAGTGGAATCGGCAATAAAGTCGGCGGAATAGCAGTTGGCGTCGATGTCGACACCTTGCTCATCCTTGAGTCTGAAGGTGAATCGGGGCTGGGTGGAGGCGTCGTGGAGTGGGTCTTCCAGCACGGCGGCATATTTCATCGTAAGGAGGTCGTAGTACGATGTATCGACATCGTAGGCGTAGGTGATGCTTTCGCCCTCACTCCCGCTGAGCCAGTTGCCCAGACGTACTGTGGCCGTGTCGCCCTCGGGGATGACACGCAGTTGTCCTCCAGTGCGAGGGTCGGTGAGGAGTGAATCAGAACCTCTATACACGGTATGGCGAGAGCGTGCGTCGGCAGAACCGTAGTCGATGGGACTGCTACTCCAGAAAGGATAGGAGAAGGAACCATAGGTGGTTGAAACCATGCAAGAATTTAGATTCGTATACTCGATGCAAGGGGATGGAGAGTCGCAAAACGCATTGAAGCCATAGAAATATTCACAACCGGACTCAATATCCATGTCGGCGTTGTTGTAGACCGCCACCTGATAGTAGTCGCCAGGAATTAAACCTGTGAGGAGGCAGTGGGTGCTGTCGCATTGAATAGTGTCGTATTCGTATTGCCGGTTGTGGTTCACCACCAACAGCCAATGGGTACCGTTGCCGTACTCAGTCCATGAGACATAGGCGCTTGTGGTGGTGATGCTGTCGATGCGGACATCGCGGCAGTCAACGCTGTCCTGCTCGCAAACAGGAGTGTGAAAACTGTGTTGCCCACAGCTCTGGGCTATGGTGCTGTCGACATTGTCGTTGCTGATATAGTAGTCGTACCATTGGTTGTTGTCCAGGGGGGCGAGGTAGGCATGGGTAGTGGTACACGTGTCGATGTTGACAACGCTGTCCCCGCTTCTCCAATAGTGGACATACCAAACGGTTGCATTGGTCCGGTCGGCCCAACTGATTTCGGCGGAGTGGGGGTGGATGTTGGAAGCATAAATGTTGTAGATGGGATAGAGTCTGCTGCAGGTCTGGCCTCCCTGGGCTGGGGCTCCGCTGCAGAGGCCATTGTCGTGATTGTTGAACACGCGGAAATAGTACTGGTTATGCTGCAGGTTCAAGTTGGGTATTCTGCAGTGCTGCTCTGTCACTGTGACTTGATTAAAGAGGTTGTATGGGCTGGTGCCGTAATACACGGTCCACGAGTTGGCATCGGTTGTGTCGTTCCACATCAGCAAGGCTGTCGTCAGCCCGTCGAACGAAATGCTCAGGTCGCGACACTCCAGATTCGACAGGTCGCAGACATGGAGATAGATGCGATAGCCTATGGCGGGGAGGTACGAGTCGGCATGGAAATGGATTGTAGCTTGACGCCTGAGGAGGGGCAGGCTGTATTGGACGCCTTGGCCGCTGAGGGAGTAGGAGTACGACCACCAATTCACATTGCTGTCGTAGATATGCAGATAGTCGCTGTCCTGCTTGATGTCGTAAACGACGGAATCGATAATGATGTCGCCGCTTGCCGAAACCAGTTTCAGCCAACTGTTGCAAGGCGATGGATAGCTGTCGTCGTTGCCGGGGTTATGAATCAGATACTCGTGGCCAGGAAGGAGCGTGTCGACGGGACATCCCTCGCGGGTGGTGTAACAGGCCATGGTCAGTGTGTCGTGATAGATATTCGAGTCGGCGGAACCGGAGAAGGCAGATTGAATGATATTGATGCGCACGGCATCGCTGCCCTGCGTCACGGTGACGACGGCAGTGCGGTCGACGGGGGAGAGGTTGGTGTCGACAGCAACCGTCAGGGTGTCGGCAGGACCGTTGCCCGTGTCAGGCGAGAGATGGACCCAGCTTTGGGCGCAACTGGCCGTCCAGGGTAGGGTGGAGGAGGTGTCGGGGAAAACGACAGGTCGCACCGTGCCACCCATCGATGGCAGGCTATAGGCGTAGCTGTCGCAGTGGAGCATTTGGTCGGGCTCCACACCGGCCAGCACGACATGGTGGGTGCTGTAATATGGCAGGATGTCAACGACGTAGAATCCGTTGCAGAACCCCTCCCATCCCCAGTTGATATGGAACCTGTCGACAGCATCGTAGCCGTCAATCAGGAACGTATGCCGCGAACCTTCGCCGCCGTTCTGTCCGCAGCATGGCACCACTCGGGCATGGCTGAGCTCATATTTCAGCGTGTCGACCCATTGGTCGGCCGTCATGCTGTCGCGGTAAAGCACCTGTATATCGTTGCGGAATCCGAAGTAACGCCAGAAGGCGTTCTGCAGACAGTTGGTGGCATTCGAATCGTTGCAGGCGAAGGCGGCGGTGCTGCTGTTGGGGCCATATTGTGTCTCAGTGGCCACCCCGCAATGGAAGAGCAGTTGGGCCACGGCGTTTCGTCTGTTCCAATCGGCATACCAGTCCAAGGCATCGGGCATCAGGCTCCACTGGTAGGTGGTGACACCAAAGTCGGCGTGCAGCACGCCGTAAGTGGTGTCGGTATAGCTATGTGCGCCCATGCCTGTGGCAGCGTGCTGCCAATAGCGCAGCACCTGGGCAAGCGCCACGGCCGCGTCACCCGCACGGGCATGGGTGCCGGTAGGGCTGTCGTAAGGGCAGGCCTCGCTGTAGTAGCCCGTCTGCCCCCAAGTCGTGGTGAGCAATGGCCCTACAGCGCCGCCGTTCGAGAACAACGGCCCTTCGAACGAATCGTCCAGCAGCACGTCCCATTGCCTGCGGACGCTTTCCGTAGTCTCGTAATTGTTGCTGATAGCCTTGCCGATGGCACGGGAGTAGCCCTCAAGCAATGAGCGGACACCCTCAACCCTCGCATCGAAATAATCGGAGAACGAATAGCCCAGGATGGGCTGTACCCGATCATCGCCCGCAACGAGAACGAAGCCCCTTTTGCCAGCGAGATTGAAAACGTAGACGTGTTCGATACCGAGGAGCCCTGAGGCATCCTCCAGCATTCTGGCGTCCGTGTCGTACAGCCCCGACTGTCGGGCAAAATGGGCGGCAGCCTGCCGCGCCTGCCCGGGAGTGACGGGCTCCGCACGAAGCAGCAAGGGTAACAGAACAAGAAAGACAATCAATAGCCGTTGTTTCATCATTCCAGTGGGTGTTGAGTGTTGGGTTGTATTAAAGCCGTTGCAGGACAAAAGTTCATTTTATCATCACGTTACCGATATACACGTCGGCACAGCGGGCCGGGGCCGGTTACCGACATATTATCGCGTTCAGCGTATCGCCAGGCGGTCACCACCAGCGATAAGCCGACGCTGCAAAATTACACAAAAATTCCCGATTACACACAGTCCGATAAACGCAAGCCATGCAGCGCAATGCGTCAATCAGAACGCTTGTTGTTAAACCACAAAGCGTTACAGGCGAGACGACCTGCAGCGCCAACATGCACCAAGATTTGATTGTTGTGTGATAATTAACGGCGCAAATCATCCCGCCCTAAAAGAATCAGCCCCCTTTTGCCTGCAGCCTTAACAGGTGGTATGTGGTGGCCATTGGTGAAACAGTATGTGTTGTCATATCGTGGCTGAAACATATATTTCCCCTTTGTGTTGATATCGCCCCATTTGCCGTTTCTGTCATCTTTTATGTTTGCCAACCCATTGACAAACATACCAGCCTGTTCGTAACAAGAATCAAACAGCCTATGCTTGTCAACATCGACAAATCCCTGCCGTGCAAATATTTTCAGTTTCTTGCTTATGTCTAAGGTTGATAGTTTTGGTCAAGATTTTATAGCCGTAAATTTTACCGCCGTTAAATTACGATACAAAAGTACAACTTTTTTCTCACATGTTTATTCTCACATGAGAGAATAAAGTTTAAAAAATCGTGAAGGAAGCATCCAGTGAATGCTTCCGATAGTGAAGCGGAGAAATAGACCCTCCGCGGTCGAAGCGATGTCTTAAGTATCGCACCGCCGATTCAGTTCCGCGTCGCTACACAGTCGGTAGACTTGGTTAGAAATCCAGTCAGAGAGATTGGAGACATTGCGTTTGTTGCTGCCTATGTTGAGGGTATTGAGGGATATTTCGCTAACTGAGCTGTAGCCGAAGTGTTCTCATTTGCGGCAGGATGATAATGTCAAAACGAATTACAAATCAGGATAATAATAAGTGTCGGATTGCAAATCCGACACAACGAACCACGATTGGAACATCCGCTGCGACGGACCTGAAGAAAGCATCCACAGGATGCTTTTGGTAGCAATGTGGAGAATAACTGCTCAATATGTCGAGTCAGAGTAATGTCACCGAAAGAAAATCTCTCAATACAAATCTTCTTCCACAAATAATCTAACGACTAGATTCAGATAAGCGGGCAGTATCAACATAATATGGTGCTGCCTTTATTTTATGTTGTTGTTTGAGTATTAAGAAAGTTCCTGTATGATGGCATTGATTAGCATAATGGTGGCTTGTTCATCACCGAATTCACTTCTAATAAGTAGCTCTAATACTTCATCTTCTGTCAACCCACTTTTTGAATAATTATTGTTGTTTTCACCCTCAGTTGGATAGAGAGGACAATTCATGTAATCTGGAGACTCACCTTAATACTCAGATCCTCTCCCATATATCGGCTAAAGATAATTGAGTAATTAGAGCCCTGAATGTCAAAGTATCCAATCTTGCCCATCGCCATATCCATATACTCAGTGGAGCTCACCTTACTATTCATCATGGTTTGGAAGTCGCTGTCTGATTTTACAACTTGTCGTACAAGGTTTCGGAAGTAAACGTTATTTCGAAAATCAACCCGGTCATACACCATTCCAACCTCGATTGGGTTTGAACCTTTTGCATAGTCTATAAGTACATAATAATATGCAATCATCGCCAATTGGTCAACAGACAAGTTTACTCCCTTCCCTTTGCTTAACTGGTTGTCGTACACACTAACGATGTGATAAGATGGGTCGA
This sequence comes from uncultured Bacteroidales bacterium, assembly GCA_900317125.1. Taxonomy (GTDB): domain Bacteria; phylum Bacteroidota; class Bacteroidia; order Bacteroidales; family P3; genus Colimorpha. The sequence continues at coordinate 24,915 of ONFR01000035.1, forward strand.
TAATAAAATGTTTCTCCAGTACGAAGACCGAATACTTGTTCTTGTCCTCTCTATCTATTGAATAATCTTCCACAACCGTAACGCTCAGCTGTCCGTTATTCAGCATTCTCATTTCAAACGAATCCCAGCGTATCGAACTATGTTTACTGTACACTTTAAATGTTTTGTCATATCTCTGATGACACCCTATAACATAATCTCTGTCCTTATTGTAGGCATCTTGAAACCGTTCAACCATTGGGGCATAAAGTGTGGACAGCGTTACATAGTCGTTTTCACAAATGGCATTACAGTAGTTTTCAATGAGATTTTGGACTGTGGCCTCGTTTGGGAATGATGATTCGGCAGAGTGCTGTTCCTCACTCTTTGTACTGCTATTGTGAAGTATAAGGAACAATCCAAGAGCCAACAGCACCACTGCTGCGACAATGGCTGCTATTATAACACCTTTCTTTTTGTCTTGATTCTCTTTCTTAACTGGTGCAGTTTCTTGATTTGACTCCGAAGTATTTGTATCCTCAGCTTTTTTCTTTGTTCCTCGAATTACGGCAACGGCATCGTCAAACTCTTTTTGAGTCAATTCTCCAACATCAAGTTTGCGTTTCAATTCATACAATAAATTAATTTCTTCCTCTGTCATATTTTCGAAAATTATTTGTTTTGTACATACATAAGTATACGGAACTAACAATCCTTATTGACTCGTTGAAGAATGAGAAAGAATTTTTGTATCCGTACCCATCAATATCATAGATTGTTCCACCAATTGGCATGGTCTGAGTAGTTTTTAATACAGGACATTGAACCAGAACAGACGTTTAGTGTATAGATGTCAGTTGATCAAATAACATTTGTATTATGTTTTAGACAAGTGATTCACAAATTCGTCATGAGTAATAATGCCGGCATTATGGAGTTCTGTCAATTTTGCAACTTGGTCTTTGTAACTACTAGTTCCAATATGATTATTGTTTTCTAATTTTACATTATAATTCGAATACCTAATTTGCTGTTGTGTTGTTTGTGTTGGATGATTTGGATATGCCTTTCTTAAAGTTTCAATATACATTTTACCAGAGAGGTAGAATTGAAGATACACTAAGAAACCCGTACCCAACCAACCAAGTACTGGCAATAGTGTAAATAACGCATCAATGACTATTGCAACAACAATATTAATAATAAAACCGACAGCAATTGTACTAAATTTAAGTTTTGTTCCGACCTTCTCACTCAGTGCAGAATACATATTCCATAAAATGATGGTGAAAACAATCCATTCAATGCCAAATAACGGCAAAGCCATAATAAGAGCACCCCAGAAAGACCTTCTTTTGACAATCTTGGCGATATCCTTTTCGAACATTTTATCACCCCATTTTCTTGCAATATATCCTTGTAGCATAAAATTAACCTCCAAACAAAAATCTCGTTATATTGTTGATAGTTCTCATTCTTCTGTATTTTTTCATGGCTTGAGTTGCGGCTTCGTCCTCTTGCTCAATCTGCAATTGAGTTTCTTCCTGATGCTGTTTAAATTCATCTTCACTCATGTTTTTATACGATGCAGCTCTACCTATACTCTTCAACATTGACACCAATGAAATGATGGAAAGAACAATGCCAAAAAGAAGAACAATAATTCCCAAGAGAGAAGTTATTATGGAATCGGATCCACACATAGATATTCCTACAAACAACACAATTACAGAGACGATAAAGAATGCAATATTGGATGTGCGGCTGTTCTCACTACGTTGTTGAGTGACATATAATGATTCCTTTACTACATGTTCTTGGCGGGAACGTCGTACTGTTGACACGATAATCACGAAAACTATCACAATAACTAATAATGTAATCATAACATCTTACAATTTAATTACTCATTATTAAAGACGTTCTCCACAATTAGGACAGAATTTAGCATTCCCAATCACCTTGCTGCCACAATTAGGACAGAACGAACCTGCATTAGTATTTTGTGGTTGGCAGAAAGATGTGAAACGATTCTCTGCAATTACCTGTTCAGCAATGGCAAGTGCTTTATCGTCCAACTTAGATTGCTTTACCAATCCCCATATCTGGGTAATTATCAGTGGCCAAAATACTAATAGTGTAATTGCCGATGGAATTGCTTGTTGCCCAAAGATTCCGACACCTGCCTTAAAACAGATTTGGTCACCTTCGGGCGACATCGTAACCTTCAAAGCAGACTTCATTCCCATCACTGCTTTGAACACGCCTCCTTTTGCAAGCGAAATGTCATACATTCCACCTGCATAGCTGTCGCTTTTTGCAGTAAAACCTTCCAATTGGAATTCTTGGACGATACGGTCTGCGATAGTGGGAATCAATGAGGGATTCCCATTCAATAACTTTGTTGTGTTGAATGTTGCCATAGTATTAATAGTATTATTATTGTCTTAATTTTGTCCCACAACCTTTACAGTAAACCCATCCACTACTGATTGCACAGCCGCAGTTAGGACATGTGTGGCCACCTATCTGTAGCTGCATATTCGCTTTGAGTTTTTTGTAATGATTACCTCCAGCCCAACGTTTCACCTCGTAAGCCCTCACTGGTCCATAGGGATGGCTCATGTCAGAATTAGACATATAACGCACTATCTTTGACCATGCATTACCTGTTTTAAGCCGTTCATAATCCTCGCCTTGACTGCTCCACTCGTCCAAGTCCAACCCTTTTAAAATGATGGGTGGTATCCCATCAAGTTTTGCGAGTACGCGTGTAATAGTCTCCACAGAAGTAATCATACAAGCCACCCTGTCTGCTGATAGTTCCGATGCTCTGCTCCATCCAAACAAAGCTTGCTTTATCGGTTTCATTGCCAAATTACCGATTGAACCTAACACTCCTTCCATCATTGAGTCACCTAAGTCATATATGGCATTGGCTAACATTGAATAAAGAACATGACGACAAAGGATGTGCCCACACTCATGCGCGAGGACCGCATCTAATTCTTCGTCTGTAAATCGTCTTACCAAACCGAGCGTAACAACAATAAACACTCGACTTGTGCCTGATGTCCATGCATTCGGAATTGGACTCATCTGCAAATACAACTCTGGTACGGGGATACCCAGTTGATGACATATCGGAGGCAGTCTATTGTACACCTCGGGCATTTGTCTCTCTGTAAGACGAACATTGGATGCAACATTGCTGCTCCACATAATCTCTTCATACCCATATTGCATCACTTTGTCAATGATTGTCGGCAATGCGGGTATGCTTTTCAGATTATTTAAAGCAGAAGCATCGTCTGGATGGATAAAGTCTTGAATATTCATTATGCTAAACCTTTATAGTAAAAATCCCCGGAACAACAACATAGTTTTTTTATATCGCAGCGATAAATACGCCAATAAGCTTCTGCCACATCGCCAATTCCATGAGCAAAAGGGGTCGGTGCATGGTACTTTAATGTGACTGTGACTATCATTTCAGGCGTAATGATTTGACCGTTTGAACTTCTGGCACGGCGCGGCCACACTTGAAATACTCTCATAACTATACTTACCATTCATATCCACACGTATTGCAATGATGCTTCTTTATTTTTTTGTCTGTGGTTTCATGAAGAGCACCATGGACATTATTCGCGAGCGGAGTCCCATGTAATAAGAACAGAGCACCGACCTTTGCTCCAACATCTAGTATCTGTTTAGCATAATTACCGTATGCAGGGCGAGTGTCGCCACTGTGACATTTAGGACATCTTTCTGAACTCATTTTTTCTCCTTTCCGCCTTGAGTTCTCAGTGGGGCAATTATTAAAATATAAGGATAGCATAGAACTCATGTTGCCTGTTTTACGAAGTTGAGGCATCGCCAAACGTCATTCCAGAATAAAACAGGGAAGAACTTCATCCTATGCTTTACGATATGCAGAGGCAGTAAGCCAATACATACTCGAAAAAGCAAAAGGCATCGGTATCTTGTCCTCTGGATATTTTTGGCGAAATTTCAACTTCGGACAGTACAAATGCTTTCCGCATTGCTCGACTTTTCTCGTGTCGATTTTGGCTGCAAATATACACATTTTTTTTGATACCGAGCCTTTTTAGGATAAAGTTCTTATCATGCATAAAGAAATCAATACCTTGTGAGAGGGGAAGTCCAGGCAAAGCAATGCTGGTGAGTACCTTTGGTGAACCCCAAATCGTTCATTAGACCGACCTTTATCTCCTTTCTCGTTTTTTCAGGTCTCTTTATGCCATATCAACATTTCTTTATATTCCATGACGGTATTTGGGCTCTGCATAGCAAGCATGCTTTCTCTCTGCTCTAGAAAATAACTTTGCTCCCACTCGGTCGCGACAATGTCAGGAAATTGTCAACCTCTCCAGTATGACGCGTGACAGCCTCATCAGGAAAAAGTGAGGTCGCGACCGAATGGGAGCAACCCTGTTTTCAAGAAAAAACAGTCAACTAAAATCAGGATATGACAACCGCTACAAGAGAAGTGGCATTGTTGCATCGTTGGTCTCACACTCCAAAAGTGAGGGACTTTTGGAGTGGCCTTGCGGCCAGCAACCGCGTAGGGTTGCTTTCTCCGCTTCGCTATCGAAGGATGTCCACTGGACATCCTTCTTCACATGGTAAACTGCAGGCAGATCTTGATGGCCCAGGGGGAGAGGCCTTCTTTCAGGTAGGAAAGCCTCCGCACGTAGTCTATGCGTACCAGCTTCAGTATGTTCTCGATGCCGACGCTGTACTCCATATAGGGTGTGTCGCCGAGGAATTGGGTGTGGGCGGGCAGTAGGTAAAGGCCGGTGTGGCCGTTGGTGGGATTGTTCATGTCCGACATCCCGCCATAGAGCAGGTTGAACCCCACCACCTCGCGCAGTTTCAGGCGGTTGATGAGGGGGATGTGGTTGAGGATAAGTCCTTTCATGTGGTAGGTGGCAAACAGCGACACATACCGGTCCATCATATACTCCATGGGTTGCATGGTGTTGAACGCATTCTCCGACATCAAAAGACTGATGTTGCCGTTGGGGACAAACAGCTTGGGCATGGGCACTTGGTTCCACACAATGCCTCCCTGTACCCGCAGGTCGAAATAGCCGAAGGCGGCGAGCCACAAGCGGTTGAACAAACTGAATGAGGACCTGTTGTAAAAGAAGCCGTCAAGCAGTCCCATCTCATGGTTCAGTGTGACGTATGTGGCGTTGCTGGACAGGTTAAGCAGCGAGCTCACACCTGTGCGGCCACTACTTACCAACGAGTTGGGCGAGAAGTTCACGCTGCCGACCCACTGGGCGAAGACGATGTCGTCCACCCGCTCGGTGCCGTCGGGTGTGATGCGGTAGTAGCTGAGCAGGCTGGTGGGACGGATGTGCTGCGCCCCCACCCATGTCTCGATGCCGAGAAAGTTCGGCCATTGTTTGCGCAGTAGCAACTGGATGTTCGAGACATATTGTGCCGGCACTTCTTTGTTTGTCCATTGCAAAATATTGTCGCGGTCGTACCTGTCGAACGACAGGCCGGGCGACTCGATGTCGTAGCCGGCATGCAGGCAGATGTACCCCAATGGGTTCTCCTTGGGGAAACGCCGCTTGTCGGCAAACGTGTGGATCAGGTTGAGGTTGAATTTGACCTGTTTGTCCCTGAAGCCATAGGCCACGTAGCCGTCGAAGAAATTGCGCGGGTTGAGGCGTGCCGTCGACATGCCGCCCACCCTCAGGCGGAGGCCTTCGGTGCCGTTGTGGCTGACGAAATTGTATATCGGTCCGATGTCAAACTGGCTGGAGTCGCGTTTCGAGTGGGTGGGGATATAGCCTGTAAACAACGTCTCGACAGCCTTGATGGTGAAGCGTACCGAGGGGATGCGCATCAACTCGAACCGCATGCTGTCAAGGAATGTCTCGGCAAGGGTCAGCTCTACCGGACGGCGAGCGTTCCACTCTTTGCGCATCACCCTGTGGGCGTTGGGCAGGACAGCGTACGAGGCCAGCGGGGTGAACAGGCTGTCGGGCTGGGGGATAAGGGTGTCGAGGGAATAGTCATAGTAGAGCTGCATCTTGTGGGCGTAAATCTGGCGCAGGCGTTTGCCAATATAGAAACGACCATAGGTGTCGGTGCGGATAGGCAGGTAGTGCCCCAGACTGTCGCGGTCGAACGTCTGCATCACATTCAGGTCGCGCACATAATTCAAGTCCACAGCCTCCGGCACGCGCAGCGTGTACCGCTTCACCGCATAGCTGCTGTCGGCAACCACATACATCGACCCCACAAAGCCGAAGTTGCCTTTGCTCGACGGCACAAACGATAGTTCGATACACCGCAGGCTGTCAATCATGACGGTGTCGGTGATGTAATAATGGTAGAAGGTGGTGGCGAGGATGGAAGAGAGGGGGCTGACAAAACGCACCGACATCAGGGGAATTTCGTTCGCGAAGATGTCGATGGTGGGGAAGAGTGCGTCGAGGTCGTCGTCGAAGCCCTCCTGCGTCAGGTTGGCATCCACACCGTCGGCGCGATTGGCTGTGGTGAGGGTTCGAAGGCTGCCGTGATAGTAGTTCTGTGTCTGCATGCGCTCGTGGATGGAGAAATGGAGGATTTCGGCATTGTCGAACGCAGCATGGTCGATATATTTTTCTACAAAATTGAAATGCTTCCAGAACGAATTATTCTCGAAGTCGGGATGGAACTGGTCCAGACACATGTTCAACTTCTCAAACACCCGGCGGCTGAACATCTCGTTCGCCATGACATGGTTCTCGACCTTGCGGTCGATGACGTGCTTCACCAGCTCCACTGCTGGGTTGTTCCGTCGGCTGTATCGGTCGCGTTTGCCCTTTTTGGCGGTGACGTTCACCGTATTTAATGTGGTGACCTCGGGTTCCATGCTTATCTTCAGTCGGCGCGAGGAGTTCTTTTTCAGCGTAACGGTCTGTGGGCGGTATCCCACCATCCTGAAATGCAGCAGGGTGTCCACGGCTGTGACACTGAGGTCAAACTGTCCGTTGATGTCCGACACGGTCCCGTATTTGGTGCCGGGGATGGCAATCTGGACAAAGGCCAGCGGCTCGCCGGTGCGTTTGTCTGTCACCGTGCCCGAGATGGGCGACTTCATCTGCCCCCAGGCCCCACTCCCCATCACCACGACAAGCAAAACAAAAACCACTCCGCGGCAAAACAACTGCGGAGGGTGGGATAGTGCTCTATGTAATGCTTTGAAAATAATCGATATATATTTAATGCGTGAATACTTATTCCGTTGCAAAAATACAAAAAAAACAGGATATATGTATGGCGGTTATGGAAAAAGGGGATTTTGGCAAGATGCTATTCCGATGGTTGTGCAATAAAAGTTGGCCTTGTCCGTTATGACGCTATGTTTATAGGAGAAATCATCTCACTCTTTGTGGCCCTCTCGTGGACGGTCACTGCACTTTTTGCCGAAGTGGCGTCCAAGCGCATGGGCTCCCTGCCACTCAATGTGGTGCGCATGGTTATGTCCCTCTCGCTGCTGGCTGTCACCCTCTGGTTGGTGATGGGTATCCCTTTGCCCCGTTTCGCCGACGGGCCTACATGGCTCTGGCTGCTCCTTTCGGGGGTGGTGGGCTATGTGATTGGCGACTACTGCCTCATGCAGGGCTATATCTATATCGGCTCGCGCTTCGGCCAGCTCTTCATGACCCTCTCTGCCCCTACCGCCGCCATCATGGGGCGCCTGCTTATCGGCGAGGAGATGAGCCCGTTGGCCATTGTGGGCATGTGTGTCACGCTGACGGGTATCGGCATGTCCATCCTCTCCAAGCGTGACCCTGCCGCAGGTTCGCCTGTCCATGCTCCCTACCTCAAGCTCAGCCTCCCCAAAAAGGGGATAGCCTACGCCAGTATGGCCGGAATCTGTCAGGGTTTCGGGTTGGTGCTTAGCAAAATAGGACTCGAACACTACGATGCCGCCCTCGCCGCCGCCGGGCTCGACACCCATGCACCCCTTGCCGACGCCCTCGTGCCGATGCCCCTCTACATCAGCGTCCCCTTTGCCGCCACCATGATACGTGCCGCCATGGGTCTGCTGGGCTTCACGCTGCTGCTCTTCCTCTTCAACAAGGACGCTGTCCAGAAGCTGCACCATGCCGTCACCGACCGCCGTGCCATGTGGTGTGTTTTCGGTGCCACCATCTTCGGACCCTTCGTGGGGGTCAGCATGTCGCTGCTCGCCACCATGTACACCTCCACCGGCATCGCCCAGACCCTCTTCGCCCTCACGCCCATCCTCATCATCGCGCCTGCCGCAATCCTCTTTCACCAGCGTGTCACTCCCCGCGAAATCATCGGCGCCGTCATCAGTGTGGTGGGTGTCAGCCTCTTCTTCATCTGACGCCCTGTCCTCATCACGCATCAGTGTGCTGCTGCCGCAATACACTAACTTCGTTCAATCCTGTATCGTTATAGGGTACTTACTGTATCGTTACTAATAATGTAATGCTGAAACAATCGGACAACGATACTGTATTAATCCAAGATTGAACGGTGTTACTAGTACTTGGCTGGTATTCCAAACTCAATCTCGCCTTTTCTGCCACATATCATATCTGCCCGTTCGGGATATTCGCGATTATTGTCAGTGCGTGGCACAATAAAAACACAAATGTGCCGTTATGCGAAAAATCTTAAAACAAAATACTGTTATGGCATACAAAATTATCGACATTGAAGGTATCGGCGACGTCTATGCCGCCAAGTTGAATGAGGCCGGTGTCAAGACCACCGACGATTTGTTGAACAACTGCGCCACCCGTGCAGGCCGCCGCAAAGTGGCCGAGGCCACAGGCATCAGCGAGAAGCTTATCCTCAAGTGGACCAACCATGCCGACCTGTTCCGCATCAAAGGTGTGGCCGGTCAGTTTGCCGAACTGCTCGAGGCCGCCGGTGTGGACACCATCAAGGAGTTCCGCCACCGTGTGCCAGCCAACCTCGCTGCCAAGATGGAGGAGGTCAACGCCCAGAAGAACCTGGTGAACCGCGTCCCCTCGGTCAAGGAGATTGAGAAGATGGTGGCACAGGCCAAGGAGATGGAACCCCGCGTGGAGTACTAACCCACAGCGGCCATCAGGCCATAAACCCTATTGGCCGATTTTGGTTTAACCCAAATCGGTTATTAGGGTTTATGGTAGATTAGTATTTGTTTCGAGCAGATTGGCCGCATCGCTGTCGAAGGCGTAGCGGGCTACGGCGAGACAGGGATGTGGACAAGATGCCGAAAGAAATGCTCCGATTTGGGTTTAATCATTTAACCTGTAAAAACAGCAGCCTGCAACGCTCCGTGGAGTGTTGCAGGCTGTTTCGTTTGGTGGCTTATGCTTTGTCGCCACGGATATGGTCCACTATCAGCGCGATGGCTCCGTCGCCTGTCACGTTGCCGGCGGTGCCGAAGCTGTCCATGGCGATGTAGATGGCTATCATCAGCCCTTGGAGATTGGCGTCGAAGCCCAGCATGCTCCCCAGCAGGCCGAGAGCTGCCATGATGGCTCCTCCTGGCACACCCGGGGCGGCAACCATCGTGATGCCGAGCATCATGATGAAGCCGATATAGGTGCCGAAGTCGCACGGAAGCCCCATGCTGAGCGAGATGGCGTAGGCTACGGCAGTAATCTTCAGTATGCTGCAAGGCATGTGGATGGTGGCGCAGAGCGGAACGGTGAACCCTGCCGTCTCGGGCCGGACCCCGTTCTTGATGGCTTGCTGCAGGGTGACGGGAATGGTGGCGGCGCTCGATGCCGTACCCAGTGCCGTGACGTATGCGGGCAGCATGGTGACCAGCGCCTTGAAGGGGTTGCGGCGGGTCACTCCTCCGGCCACGAGGAAGAGGAACACCAGCTCCGTGACATGGAGCAGGAAGATGAATCCCACTATCTTCAGGAATGCCCCCAACACAGCGCCCACATGCCCCTCGGCTCCCATCTGCAGGAAAATGCCGAAGATGTAAAGAGGCAGGCAGGGGATGATGACAGACTTGATGACGCGGGTGATGATGTCGCGGAAGTCGACCAGAAAGCCCCTCATGGTGGTACCCTCGATGGCTGCGGTGGTGAGACCCAGCATGAACGCCAGCACCAGAGCGGTGGTGACGGAGATGAAGGCGGGCATCTCGATGGTGAAGTAGGGGGAGAGGGCGTTGGACATGTCCATGTTGCCGAGGGCTGTGAGGCCGTTGCCGAGGATGTAGGGGTAGGCCGCAGCGCAGGAGCCGTAGGCAAAGGCGCCGGATAGGACGGTGGAACCGTAGGCCAGCACCACAGTGATGAGCAGCAGTTTGCCAGCACCCTTTCCGAGTTCGGCTATGCCCGGAGCCACCAATCCGATGATGAGCAGCGGGATGAACATGCCGAGGAAATTGCTGAAGATGGAATTGAATGTGAGGAACACGCGAACGGCCCATCCCGGCAAGAAGAACGAGCAGACGATGCCCAGCGCAATGGCGATAAGGATTTTGGGCAGAAGCCCCATTTTTTTGATGTTCATGGCAAGTTGTTGGTTTGCGTTGTTAATATTAGTAATCTTCCTGTTTAGTGTTTATTTCAGTATGGTGACAGTGCCTGTGAGCGTCTGCCAGCCGTTGGGGACCAGCGTGGTGGTGTAGCGGCAGCGGTAGACGTAGGTGCCTTGGTGACAGATGAGTCCGTTGTGGGTGCCGTTCCAATGCTCGTTGATGTCGGTGCTGTGGTACACGAGGTCTCCACGGCGGTCGTAGATCCATATCTCGAATTCCAGTATCCCCTTGCCAACGGCATAGAAGGTGTTGTTGGTGGGTTTGTCGGGAGTGAAGACATTGGGCAGATAGATGGCGTCGCTGAGATTGAGGACGGTGACTGAGGCGGTGTCGGCACAGAGTCCGTTGGACACGGTCAACTGTAGCACTACGCTGTCGACAGTATAGGGCACATCCAGCAGGATGGTGTTGGCGGTGTCCCAGGTGAAGGGGTTCTCGTTGTACCATACCATCCAGCGGTGTTCGTCGAGGGTGCCGATGCTGACGTTCTGCGCCGTCAGCAGACGGAGGTCGTCGGTCAGGTGGTCGGGATGGGAGGAGATGCGGGCCACGACGGGTTCGATGTGTACGAGGGTGATGCTGTCGGTCGAGGGGCAGAGCGGCTCGGGACGGTAGTCGGCTGTGAGGTAGTAGGTGGTGGGGTCGTCGGGGTTGACGGCGATGGTGTCTCTCTCCGACGGGAGGATGCCGTCGTCAGGTCTCGAAGTCCATCTGATGTATGGCGCATCGGTGCGTGCGACAAGGGTGTAGTGCGGCGGGTCGAGACAGGTGTAGTTGGACTCGATGCTTACCGCGTGGTACGGCACCACGCTGAGGTCCTCTACCCATACGGTGTCGCTGAGACGGTCGGGTGAGAAAGTGGTGTCGGTATAGATGCCCGTGGCGGTGAGGGGTCGGGTGTGGAAGTAGAGGGTGTCGCCCTGGCAGATGGTGTCGCTGTGGTGAATTTCGGTGTAGCGTATCTCACTGAGGTGGAGCACCACAATGGAGTCGCAGCCGTTAGCGGCGATGTGGCGGAGCGGGTAATCGCCTGCTTGGGTGTAGACATTACTGTCATAATATATCACATCGCCCGGACGGATAGTATCGTACACATCTATTTGGAGGGAGGGAAGCACCACCAGGTGGAGCGTCACTACGCTGTCGCATCCGTATGTGGTGAGCAGCGAGGCAGTATAGTCTCCCGTCTGGTCTACCAGCGTGTCGGCAAAGGGGTAGACGGTGCCTTGGCAGATGGTGTCGTAGAGGGTGGTCTGGGCAGAATGAAGTGTGTGCATCAGCAAGGTGACCACACTGTCGGCACCGTGGCTGTCGGTAAGCGTGTGGCTTAGGGTGTCGGCGTAGGGGTGGCCGTACCAGCTGAAGGTGGATGTCAGGTTGTCGCAAATGCTGCTGTCGATGGTTACATGGCTGTTGCGCCATACATGCAGGTTGTAGTTGATTACGCTGTCGCAGCCCCAGTGGTTGGTGATAGTGACGAGCATCTCGGTGGTGTCCGTCGGCACGGCAATACCGTTAAACTGCCATGTGGCGGCTTGGTTCTCCACGATGGTGTCGAACACTGTACTGGCGGTGTTGGGCATCACCGACAGCGCGAGGGTGAGGGTGCTGTCGCAGCCGTGGACAGTGGTGCGTGTGCGTGTGTATAAGCCTGAGTCGGGGGCGGTGTAGAGTACCGTGTCGCGCCAGGTGTAGCCGTTGGTCAGCTGGTTCTGGCAGATTGTGTCGGCATCGTAGAAGGACACCGAAGGATACACCGCAAGGTGGAGCATCACGGTGCTGTCGCAGTCTTGTGCGCCCGTGGTGATGTGGGTGGCGGTGGTGGAGGCTGTGTAGAGCGAGTCATGCCACGTGAATTGGTCGCAGGCCGTGGCCGACGTGTCGCCTGTTGAGGTGTTGAGGACGGCAAGGTGCAGCGTGCGGAGGCTGTCGCACCCTGCGGTGGTGAGCAGGGCATGGGTATAGTCGCCAGCGGTGCTGTAGGTGCTGTCGCCAAACGAAGTTGTCTGGTTGCTGCAGATAGTGTCGAAGAAATCGAGATGCCATGAGGGCAGCACATGCAGCACCATGGTCAAGAGGCTGTCGGCCCCGGCGGCATTGGACAGCGTGTCGTACTGTGTGCCCGCCTCGGCAAAGGTGCGGTGGTTCCAGGTGTAGGGCAGCTCACTGTCGCACACGGTGTCGTGTACGGTGGTGCGGTTGTTCCAGAGGACATGCAGATGGTAGGTGATCACGCTGTCGCAGCCCGCCGCATTGATCACAATGGTTAGGGCGTTGGCGGTATCGCCATGTGCCGTGATGGAGTGGAACGAGCGCGGTAGCTGGTTCTCGGTGCAGGTGTCGTAATAGGTGGAGGAAGAAGCGAGGTTTACGGTGAGGTAGAGCGTCACGGTGCTGTCGCAGCCTTGGGCGCCCGTG
>ONFR01000002.1 GCA_900317125.1 uncultured Bacteroidales bacterium
CCGTCAAGGAGTGCGATAATATCCGTTGGAACCTGCCCAATGTAAATATTCCCATCACTGTCCACACCAAAAGGCCCTCCTGGAAAAGCTTGGTTATCAATACGGCTGGTCGATTCTGGATTTATTCCTCCCGACCTATCCATTGTTATCACGGCTCCATTACTGTCAATCCATGCGATTTGCAAAAAATGATGTTCCAAGAAGTTGCCATCCAAATCCATGATAGAGAATGCCGTTGCCACACCACTACCCAAACTATCTGCTGCTATCATAAATGACGTATCGTCACTAGTTATTAGCGTATCATAGAAATAAAGGTACGCATCATTGCCCGTCGGAATAATATCGACAAGAGACTCTACATATAATGCCGTATCACCAACAAGATGTATTTCATCAATAGTGCAAGGAAAACCTTGATTTGCATGAAGAACCTTCTTCCACATAATCTGACCATCGGGAGAGAACTTGACAATGGCAGCATTAAGAGTAGTGTTACATTGGCTTCCGTAAGGCGTAAATGGCAACAGGTCCTGTCCGTCAATAGTTGCACCATTGCCGAACTGCCCTGCGACATAGAGATTGCCATGCGAGTCGGTCACAGAACCGACGATGTGGTTATAGGGATAATCTGAGCGACTATAGCCCGAATAGGACTTCACCCACTCGAAGTGTTGGGAGAAGGCGGGAAGGGAGAATAACATGCAGAACACCAGCAGGGCGGTGCTTTTCAATTTGTGGGGGTCTTTGTATTTCATGATACAGTTTTTTTGACGTTAATAATAGACAGCACTTTTTCCGCAGTTGCGAAGATGTCTTTTTATATAGAGTCAAAAGGTGCGTTTTGGATACCCCCTCTGTCTTTATATTTAACTTTATTTAACTCTTTTTCTTGAAAAAAGGGGGGGGACAAGTTTTGGGGGCAACAATGAAAGATGGATTCTCAAGGGCGTAGTTTCCGTGCGTGACGGAAGGCTTGGGTGCGTATTTCATCTTCGCCTTCCACATGGCGGTTGTGCATCACGATGCGGCCATTGCAGATGACGGTGTCCACAGCATCGCCGTGTGCGGAGTAGAACAGGCCTGAGAGAGTGTCGTGCATGGGAACAAAGGCCAGGTTCTCCAAGTCAACAAGAATCAGGTCGGCCACTTTCCCTGTCTCAATTCTCCCGGCATTGATTCCGGCAACCTTGAAGCCGTTCTCCGAGACCACCTGCATCAGCTCGGTGGTGGGCAGCACGGTGGGATCTTGCCGCACCCCTTTCTGAAGGTACGACATGAGGCGTGCGGCCTCAATCATGTCTAAGTTATTGCTGCTAGCACTGCCGTCGGTGCCGAGGGTGACGTTCACCCCTGCCTCCCGCAATTCGCTATATAAGAAACGGTAGCCTGAGCCCAGTTTCAGGTTGGAGGCGGGATTGTGTGTCGCTGTTACGTGGTGGCGAGCCATCAGGTCTATCTCTTCACGGCTCAAATACAGGCTGTGTGCGCCCACCAGTCGGTTCTTGGTTAGCTCCAGCACCCCTGTCCGCTCCAGCAGCTCGTAGGGACGGCAATTATGGGCGGCAAGGCACTCCTGCACCTCTCGCTCCGTCTCCGACATGTGGATTTGGTAGATTGTCCCGTACCGGTGGCTCATCTCGGCGCAGTGCATCAGTCCTTTCTCGCTGACGGTGTAGACGGAATGGGGTGCGATGCTGATTTTCAGCAGGTCGCTGGCTCCTTCCACTTGGTCGCGCAGTTGACGGAAAGAGTCATCAGTAAGCTCGTCGCCGTCCCCGAACACATTGATGCCAAGGATGCCGCGGATGCCCATTTCCGCCACGGCCTTCGCAGCATTGGGGAGGAGGAAATACATGTCGTTGAAGAGGGTGGTGCCGCTCTTAATCATTTCGAGGCAGGCCAGTTTCGCGCCCCAGTACACAGCCTCGCCGTCGAGGTGCTTCTCGGCAGGCCAGATACTTTCGGTCAGCCATTGCTGCAAGGGCAGGTCGCTGCCCAGTCCTTTCAGCAGGGTCATGGCGGCGTGGGTGTGCATGTTGGCAAAGGAGGGAAAGGCTGCTTTGCCCCTGCCGTCTATTCTGATAGCATTAACCGGCATCGGAATCTGTGTTCCAATGCCGGTTATCATACTGTTTTCTATCAGTATATTTGTACTCTTCTCGTTCAACAGCACATCTTCGATAAGGATGGGTTCCATTGTCGAGTGTTGCGCTATTGTACTAAAATCAGGATGTCATTCTGCTGCCCTTTCACCACTCCGCCTCTGATGTCGAAGGTCTTTGTTTCGTCATCGTTGGTGACAAGGCGTATAGTACCCTTACTCAGCGAGGAGATGATGGGGGCGTGGTTCTGCAGTATTTCGAACAGACCGCCTGTGCCGGGCAGTTGAAGCAACTTGGCTTCGCCTTCGAATACTGTCGAATCGGGTTTCGTGATTTTCACTTTCATGGCGTGGGTGCATTATTTTGTTTCGGCCAGAATCTTTTCACCCTTCTCAATGGCCTCTTCGATGGTACCAACAAGCAGGAATGCCTGTTCGGGCAGGTAGTCGACATCGCCGTTAAGAATCATGTTGAAGCCCTTGATGGTGTCTTCGATATTGACGAATTTGCCGGGCAGTCCGGTGAAGGCTTCTGCCACGTGGAAAGGCTGGGAGAGGAAACGCTGCACACGGCGTGCACGGGAGACGACCAGCTTGTCCTGTTCGCCCAATTCCTCCATACCGAGGATGGCGATAATGTCCTGCAGCTCGTTGTAGCGTTGCAGAATCTGCTTCACTTTCTGGGCGGTGTTGTAGTGTTCTTCTCCTACCACATCGGGGCTGAGGATTCGGGAGGTGGAATCCAGCGGGTCGACAGCGGGATAGATACCAAGCTCCGAAATCTTACGGCTCAACACTGTCTGTGCATCCAAGTGGGCGAAAGTGGTGGCAGGAGCGGGGTCGGTCAGGTCGTCGGCAGGCACATACACAGCCTGTACCGATGTGATGGAACCGCGCTTGGTGGAGGTGATGCGCTCCTGCATCATACCCATCTCGGTGGCCAGGGTGGGCTGGTAACCCACAGCCGAGGGCATACGGCCTAGCAGTGCGGACACTTCTGAACCGGCCTGGGTGAAACGGAAGATATTGTCGATGAAGAGGAGGATGTCGCGTCCGCCGGTCTTCTCGTCACCGTCGCGGAAATATTCAGCCAGGGTCAGACCGGAGAGGGCCACACGGGCACGGGCACCGGGAGTCTCGTTCATCTGGCCGAACACCATGGTGCACTTGGAGTCCTTCACGGCCTGCATGTCCACCTTCGAGAGGTCCCAGCTGCCTTCTTCCATGCTCTTGGCAAACTCGGGGCCATAGTTGATAACGCCTGCCTCAATCATTTCGCGCAGCAGGTCGTTGCCCTCACGGGTACGCTCGCCTACGCCGGTGAATACCGACATGCCGGAGTATTTCTTTGCGATATTGTTGATGAGCTCCTGGATAAGCACGGTCTTGCCCACACCGGCACCGCCGAAGAGACCAATCTTACCACCTTTCAGGAAGGGCTGGATAAGGTCGATAACCTTGATACCGGTGAAGAGAACCTCTTGGCTCGTGGCCAGATTCTCGAACTTGGGTGGGTCGCGGTGGATGCCGTAGCGTTTCTCGTGCTCAGGGTCGGGCATACCGTCGATGGCCTTGCCGATGACGTTGAACAGACGGCCGTTGATGTTCTCACTTACGGGCATGGAGATGGGGCCGTTGAGCGAGATAACCTCGGTGCCGCGCTGCAGACCGTCGGTGCTGTCCATGGCAATGGTGCGCATGGTGTTCTCGCCAATGTCCTGCTGGCATTCCAGTATCACTTCCGTGCCGTCGGGGCGTACGACCTTCAGTGCATCATAGATGTCGGGTAAAGCTACCCCGTCTTCAAAAGTGACATCGACAACTGCGCCGATGATTTGGGAAATCTTTCCTTTAACAGTATGTTCCATGTATAATTATATGTTATTTTTCGTGTCGAAGATTCGGGACATTTGAAAGTGCGAAATTACAATTTTATTCCCAACTGACAAAATTTTTAACACAAAAAAAAATATCAACAAGTGTTAATGTTCTGTATCAGTTTGCTTTGTATAATCTGCCGGGAAGGCATCTCACGACGTTTTTCAGCTCCAAATCCATCATGATGGAGGCTATTTTTGGGAGTGGCATACCACTTTTCGCGACGATTTCGTCCATGGTCATTTCGTTGTTGTCTGTCAGCAGTTGCACCACCGCCTGTTCGCTGCTGCTCAGCGAAGAAAAGATGGCCAGTTGCTCCTCTTTCTGTCGCTGGCGGTCGAAGGTATTCTTCCACCCCATCTGGTAGAAGAGGTCGCCGGCATTGCGTATCATCACCGCCTTGTTATGTATCACCAGGTTGTTGCACCCTTCCGACAGGGGGTCGCCAAGCCGTCCCGGTACAGCAAATACCTCGCGGTGGTAGCTGTTGGCCATGTTGGCCGTTATCAGTGCGCCGCCGCGTTCGGCAGCCTCCACCACGATAGTGGCATCGCTCAGCGCCGCCACGATGCGGTTGCGGGCAGGGAAATAGGCGGCATTGATGCCTGTCCCAACGGGGTATTCGCTCAGCAGCGTACCGCCCTGCTCCACAATCTTTCTTGCCAGCAGGCGGTTCTGGTAAGGGTACACGATGTCGAGTCCATGGCCCATCACCGCCACCGTGGGCAGGCCGTTGTCCAACGCCGCTGTGTGGGCTGCGGTATCGATGCCGTAAGCCAGTCCGCTTACGATTGTAGTGTTGTCGGTTTTCATCTCCTGAACCAGACGACGGGTGGTGGTGCGGCCGTAGTCGGTGCATTTGCGCGAACCCACCATCGCCACAGTGTGCTTCGCGTTCAGGTCGCTCCGCCCTATGCGGTAGAGCAGCACCGGTGTGTCCTCGCATCCTGCCTCGTTCAGACGTTGTGGGTATTCCTCCTCGGTGCAGAAGAGGGTGTTCACGCCATAACCCTGCATCAGGGGAATTTGTTGCTCTGCCAGCATCAAAGGTCTGCGGCTTTCGATGTCGGCAATGATGGCATGGTGGTTTTGGAAGATTTCTTGCAGCTGGGCATGCGACATGGCGAAGAGGTCCTCAGGCTTCCGGCAGATGCCGAGCAGTTGCCGGATGCTCTTGCATCCCAGGCCGTAAATCAGTGTCAGTGCTATATGATAAGGGTTCAAGGCAAGGAAGTGTTTGTTTTTGTTATTGATGAATAGTGGGATGGGAGGCAAAGAATCCGAGGTCCTTGGTCGTATTGGCAAGGATTTGCAGCGAGGCGTAAGATGTCGACAGGCGGTCGAGGCATACCTCGCCAGGCACCCATACGGCCTCCGTTATCTCCTCCTCGGTTTGCGGGCGGGGCTGGATGCGGAGTGCGTGCATGGCAAACCACGAGGTCTGCTTCAGATGCCATCCCCCGTATTTATCGTAGATATGGTACGTCTTGGCGACAAGCCTGACTGATGGACAGGCCGTTACGCCTGTCTCCTCGGCCACCTCGCGCAGTGCTGCGGTGGCAAGGGTCTCGCCCCGTTCCACCATGCCCTTGGGTAGGTCCCACCGCCCTCCGCGATGTATCATCAGGCAGTCGCCGTCGTCCGTGCACACCAGCCCCCCGGCAGCCTTCACATAGCGGAAACGGCAGTGTAGGTATTCAGCCACGTTTTGTGGTGGACGGCTGGTCCACACCCAAATATTGCCCTGTCCTGAGGTCAGATAATCGAAACAGTCGTCCAGACGGAAGTCGTCCGCTACACTGTAACCGTCGGGCACAGCCTCTCTGCTCCGTTGCGAGGCGGGACAAAGCTGCATCAGTGATTCGTTGTAAGCTATAATCATTGCTCTTTATAACGGCGACCCGCTCTGTTTATTGTGACTTGTTGAATATTGTGTTTCCAGAAAACGACGATGTGTCTTGCATAAATGGGATAAACCCAAATCGGTCGATGGAATATACCTATTCGAAATCTCCGATGGAGAAATATCCTATCTATCAACTTGGTATGCTACTAAGCGAAAGCCCCTACGTATACTCCGTAGGAGTTTTCGGTTTCCTAATGACCGATTTGGGATAAAAAAAGGACGGATACCCTGTTGCCAAGGTATCCGTCCCGAAGGGTATAACTGATGAGCCGGATTACTTGATCACCAGCTTGGTGATGTAGGTATCCCTGCCCGTGCAGATACGTACGAAGTAAGTGCCTTGGGCCATTCCCGTAAGGTCGAGAGTATGGCTTGCCGTACCCGTGCATTCAACTTCCGCACTGGTGAGTGTGCGGCCCTGCATGTCGATGAGGGTGATTGCTGCACGTCCCTCAACATCGTTCAGCACAATGGTAGTGCTCTGCGATGCGGGGTTGGGGCGGATAGCATAGTGCGGGTTGGCACCCACGTTGTCGATGCCGATATTGGGAGTGGTCGTGAAGTAGTTGGTCGAAGCCCAGATGCTCATCCAGTCCTCGCCGCAGATAGAGCGGATGAACACTTCGTACTCCGTCTCTGGTTCGAGGCCTGTCAGCGTATGGCTGGTGGTGGTGACGGTGTCAATCCGGTTGGTGCCGGGAGCCATACCTCTGTAGCCATAGTTCACCAGCCAGGTGCCGGAGTTGTTGCCACCGGCGGTCCAGCGTACCTGAGCTGTTGTAGCAGTGATGTCCGACACTGCGATATTCTCCACGGGGGCGCATTCGTCGGTAGTCACCGCCAGCGTGTCGCTCGGGTCGCTCATCACAATGCCGCCGCCGCACAGGCTTGTCACTGTGAAGTAGTAAGTGGTGGCGGGCTCCAGACCATCGATAGTAAAGGGATGAACTGTGACATCTATCACCTCGTCCACCATGGTGTTGAACATGTGCACCTGCCAAGTGTTGGTGTCCACTTCGGCTGTCCAGTCAAGCACAATCTCGCGTCCGCTGGTGCTGACCGCTCTCACGTTGGCAGGAATATCGCACGGCATCGTATCCGTCACAAACGTACCGGTATTCCAATCCGAATAGTAGTTGGTGTCGCATATCTGGCGGATGGAGTAGGAGTAAGCCGTAGCAGGCATCAGGCCGCCGATGCTGTACGACATCGTGTTCACCACTGTGGCTTCAGGCCATTCAATCTCGCTGGCCAGCTTCACGGCAACCTCGTAGCTGCCCAAGCCGCCAGTCCACTCGATAGTGGCCGTAGTGTATGTGGTGCTGATGTTGTCAATTTCGGGAACATGGCAGGTACGGTCGCCGCAGGTGACCAAGCGCATCATGTTGCGATACTGCACCAGCGTACCGGCGGGGATGGTGGAGTTAATCCGGATGGGTACTCCCGAACTGCTGGTATAGATGGCCACATTGCTGTCCATCAGGTTCACTCGTTTTTCCGAGGTATAGCTGCCGTAATAATCTTCGGCGCCGGAGCGCAGCACAGCCACTACCACATTGCTGTGGCCGTCCCAGGTGAACACCGAGTCAAAGGTGAAACGGTTCCAGCCGGCAGTCATATCCATGTTTCCGGAGAAGTAGGGAGCCAGGCTGTCAGCCGGGAGCCAGTCGGCACCCGAACGGAAGTTTGTGCGGTCGGTCTGACCGAGATAGATGGTGCAGTTCTCGGCGTTGTGGACGGGACTGTAGGTGAGGAATTCCAGTGCATCCACCATCACCAGGTCAGCCATCTCGGCCGAATCGATTATCTGCTGGGTGTAGGTATACTGGTTATACTCATAGAAAGGCAGATAGGCATAGTTGCTGGAATAGAGCTCATGCCCCACAGTGTCGAAGGCGGGGTTGTCGCAGATTTCCGTCTGGAAGAAGCCCGCAACCACCGAGCTGGTGTCTGCCGAGTCGCAGATGGCTGTCAGCTCGTACTCATAGCGGGTGTTCTGTGTCAACCCGTTGAGGACTACGCTGTCGTCCGTGAGCTGCAGGGTGGTGAAAGCGTCGCCGCTGCCCAGCTCGCGGTAGCTGAACATGAGATTATTGGCCTCCGAGGTCCAGCGGATGGTGGCATCCGTCGTCGTCGAGGTGTATTGGACATTGGCAGGAGGCAGGCAGTGGGTCACGTGGTTCAGCGTGATGTCGTCCATATAGGCATACCATGTCGAAGTGGGACGGTCAGCCTTGATGGCCACATACGAACCGTTCCCGGTGTAGCCCTCAAAGGTGAAGGTGTACTCTGTCCACGTGGTGTTGCCGTTGATGGTGAGAGTGTCGACTCCCTCAAAGGTGGTGATGTCGTCCGGGTCGGTCATGACGCCAACCTTGAATACCGGAGTATACGAGGTGGAGGAGGACTTGGCCCAGAACGAGAGGATCAGGCTGTTGGCCGGTGCCACCGTGGTGTCAACCTCGGGCAGTACGATGCAATAGTAGTCGCCATAGGTGTTGGCGGTGGTGCTGCCATACCAGTACATACCTTTCGCGCCGGTGTGGGCATAGCTGGTCGACGCCGAGATGTAGGGATAGCCATAATAGCTTGATGCGTTGTTCAGGTGATGCCAGCAATAAGCGAATGTGTTGGTGTTGCTGGCTCCGGTGTTCTCGTCTTCGAAGCTCTGGAAATAGGGGAAGGTGGAGATGAGACCGCATTCGGTACGTGCCATGTGGGCGAAGCTCCACAAACTGGTGTCGGTGGCGGAACAGATGCAGCGCACCTCTACTTGGTATGCGGAGCTGCTGGCGAGACCGGTGACGGAGGTACTGTTGGTTGAGCAGAAGAAGGTTGTATCGCCGTTAGGACTGGACAGGCGTACCTGGTATCCCAATGCGCCGCTGATGCTGTCCCATGCCAGGTCGAAACCGTGGGTGGTAGCGTTGCTCTCGTGTACGTTGGAGGGACGTGCGCAGTTGGGGGTAAGGTACAGCTCTACGTCGTCCATATAGCAGTACCAAGACGAAGTGGGACGGTTAATCTTGAATGCAGGGAAGGTGCCGTTGCCCGTATACGAGGCAAACGAGGATTCAAAGCCCTGCCATTCGAGGACATTCTCGACATAGACGGTGTCGACCGGCACAAAGGACTCTGCCGAGTCGGGGTCGTTCATCACGCCCACAACAAACACGGGGTGGTAGCTCGTCGAGGTGGGTCTTGCCCAGAAGGTGATGGAGGTATTGGCAATGTTGTAGTTGCTGCCCAGTTCAGGCAATACGCAGAATGTGTATGCAGGATATGAGGAGGAGGTGGAACCGTACCAATAGAGGTATTGGTTGCCGGTACGCGAAGAGGTGCCGCTGCTGACATACGGGTAGTAGTTGGTCGAAGCTCCGGGAGCCACAACGCGCTTCCAACAGTATGGGAACTCGGCGGCAGAACCCGTGGCGATGCCCTCAAAACCATAGGAGAAGGGCAGCACGTCGACAGGTACACACTCGGTGCGGAAACTGGAGCTCACCATATCGCTGGTGTCGCTTCCGCACAGTCCCCTGACATATACCGTGTAGGGTGTGTTAGGCGTAAGTCCGCTGAAGATGTATGTCGTGTCGTTGACAAGTGTTTCATTGCCGTATGACGAGCCGCCGGAAACCGACACAAGGTAGCTGGGCGAGGTGCCCGTCCAGGTGACGAAGGCGCTGTCCGAAGTGGCCTCAACCGATTCAATGGCGGGCGGCGGGCAGGTGGTGTATCCGATGGTAATCTCGTCGACATAGGCATACCATGCTGCACTGCCTGTGGTGGGGTGCACGTCGTGGATGGCCACAAAGGTCCCTTCGCCGGTATAGTTGGTCAGGCCGCCAACCAGCTCTTGCCAGTTGGTGGAGCCGTCCGTGCTGACAGTCTGGCAGGGAACAAAGGTGCTGGCGTCGTTCGGGTCGGTCATCACGCCAATCTGGAAGGTGGGATGGTAGGTGGCGCTGGTGGCCTTGGTCCAGAACTTCACAACCACATTCTGTATGTTAAAGATGTCGGTGTTGATTTGCGGGGATACCAGCATGAAGCTGTCGGGATAGTTGACGCCGGGTGAGGCGGGATGGTACCAATACAAGGCTTTCGAGCCCAGATGCTGGTACGTGGTTGAGTTGGAGACGTATGGGTAGTAATACATCTGTGCGTCGGAGTTGTAGGTCCAGCAGGGAATCTCGGGACGCGTGGTGCTGGTCGACACCGCCACATCCTCCCAGTCGAGGACGATGGGCAGCGAGTCGAGGGCGTTGCAGTAGGTGCGGAAGGTGATGCGGCAGGGCTCTGCAATGCCGTTGTCCGGGCAGTAGGGCAGAATCCACACATCATACTCCGTGTTGGGTTGCAGATTGAGGTACGAAATCATCGTGTCGGTAACATGGATGGCGGTGCTGTCGTGGAAATTGAACCCCGTGTGTCCAAGATACACGTCCCATCCTCCGGAGGTCAGGGTGTCCATCCAATGCACGTCGGCAGAGGTGGTGGTGATGTTGTCCACATATACATCCTCCACCTTCGGGCAGTCGGGGATGAACTGGAGGTTCACCTCATCAAGATAGAAATAGCGGTATGCGGTGGCATTGCTGTAACCCATAAAGGCGAGATAGGAACGGTGTGGAGTGGCGTTGTACAGATTCACCTCGTGATACAGCGGGCGAGTGGCGTTTACATACACCGAGTCGAAAGCCACAAAGGTGCTGGCGTCGTTCGGGTCGGTCACCGTACCGATATACAGATAGTCGTAATACGAAGAGCTGGAGGTTGTGGCGTAGAAACTAAGCCGCAACTGGTTCAGCACAGCAACATTGGTGTCCACTTCGGGCAGCACCACGCATTCCCAAGTGGGCATACCGGAGGTGGTGGTATTCATCGGGGGCAGATACATATATATGTACTGGCCGATAGCGTAGCTGCTTCCCGAGTTGATATAGGGATAGTAGCTGTCGTAAGTGCCGCTGCCGTCGCTCAGGAAACGCCAGCAGGGATGCGAGGTGCGCGTACCTGTGGCACAAGTCTCAAAGCCTTCCTCCCAAGGAAACACTCTCAGCGGGCCGCAGGCGGTGGTGAAGTTCACCGTATTCCACTGTCCGGCGGTGGCGCAGTGCGAACGCACATAGAATGTGTAGCTTGTATTGGGCTGCAGACCGGTGAACGACAGGGTGGTGTCGCTGGTCGAATGGGTCGAAGTGTCGTTGCTCAGCGGCATCTCGGCACGCCATTCATAGTAGTAGGCACCCGTGTTGGCCCAGGTAAACGAGGCCGCTGTGTCGCCGATATTGCTCTCGATGATGCCGGGACGGATGCAGGACTCGAAGTTCAGCGTGATGTCGTCGATATAGGCATAGAAGAGCGTGTTCGTCGTCGGCTTTGTCATCATTAAGGCAACATACCTTCCGTTGCCATTGTAGTTGCTCAGTGTCACCGTGAAGTGCTGCGGTGCGACGAGATTGGTGGTCACCGTGTCGCAGGCCACAAAGGAGTTGACATTGAACGGGTCGGTCATCACACCCACCATAATGCGAGGGTAGTACGTCGTGCTTGACGAACTCAGCCAGAAATCCACCACAAGATTGCGCACATCCACCGTGTCGCCCAGCCTGGGCAGGAAGACGCCGCAACGACGCGGATAGTTCATGGTGGAGGTATAGTAGAAATACAGGCTGTAGGAACCCGTGTGGGCATGGGCAGCGCTGTTGTTCAGATAGGGGTATCCAATATAGGATGCGCTGTGGGCATCGTTGAAGTGGCCCCAGCAGGGAATCACGGGCGGCACATCGGCTGCACCGTATGATGTCGCACTGTCGAAATTGAAAGTATAGGGGAATGTGTATATCATGCCGCAGGTGGTGTCCGGCACCTTCACATGATAGGTGGACATCAGACTGGTAGAGGTAGTGCAGAGACCTCTTACAACAAACTCGTATTCAGCATTCGGATACAATCCGTTCATCGTGTAGCTGTTCGTCGACACGGTGTCGATATGGCCGAACGACCAGGTCGAACCGCAGGTGTCCCACATCACTTCATACAGCGGTGCGTTGCCGTCCCACATCAATGTCGCCGACGAGTCGGTCAGGCGGTCGACGCGTACATCCGCCGGCAAATCGCAAACATGCGGCACAATCTGGATATCGTCAATCATCAGCGGGGGATTCTCGCCCGTGTTGCCGTCGTTCATCCACATCACGGCCAGGCAGTAGGTGCCTGCCGCATTGACGGTGAACGTCTGGCTGTGGTAACGCAGCTCTGCGCTGCCGCTCAGGGGTTGTGTGCCGTTCAGCGAGATGCAGGTGCTCGGGGTGGTCACGGCACTCAGTATCTCGCCGGGAATACTGCTCGCTGTGTCCCAGCCAATGGTGCTGGCGGTGAATACATAAGACGACGGTGTCAGCAGCAAACGGCCAAAGTCGTAAATCGTCTCGCCTTTGCAGTGCCACCAGAACCCCACATCGTAGTCACCCGCTGCGGGGAAATACAAAAAGGTGTAGGCAAACACACGCGACTGAACATACGTCGAGTCGCCTGCAGTCGATGACCCCACCTTGTATAAATTCGAGTGCGGTGTCACATACTGCTGTGTAACGTACATCGAGGAATGACCGCCCGGCGTAGTGTTGGCCAGGGTGTCGATAATCAGGTAGTTGTAGCACGACCCGTTCACCATTGTCCAACGCCCGTTTTGGGTAGCGTTCTCAAAGTCGCAACTGTAAGGCACAGTGTCTACAGCCGTCTGGCTTCTTGATGCCAGCGGTATCAATGCCGCTGCCATAAAGAGAAACAGTGTAATTGTCCTTTTCATTGTTTGAGTGTTTTTTGTTATAGACCCGCCATTCATTGTGCATCTATAGGAGCCGGGTCTGCATGCTCGTATAAATTGTTGCAAATATAGTCAATTTTTTCTTCCAAAAGCGATTTTTTTTGTTCCTGCTCATGTTTGAATTATGTAAAATGTTGTAAATGAGTTTAGTGTTTGCAAATTATTTAACATTTGCGAAAGGCTGGAATCTTGTTTCGGAGGCGGTTGAAATGTTTACATTTTATTGAAAGCGTCATGTGAAGAGGGAGTAATAAGGCGGTTGTTGTTAGTTCTGTTCCTTATATCAGGTATTTCCATCGTGATTCTGTCGAAGTAAGGTTCTGCCATTCGCCCATGCTCCCTGCTCCCTGCCCGTTTCTCCACCCTGGCTCCATCCTAACTCCACCGAAACTCCATTCCCACCCGTTCGCGTTGCCCTACACAATAGAAGCGTCGTTCAATACAGGAAACTTGTAGTCTCGTTATTCATTCGTTTTCCTTTGCCATATCGAGTAACGATGCTGTGACGATGCTGTAACGATACTGGATTGAAGGGAGGAACAGGTGAGCGAGCTGGCGGTTTGGCTTTCGTTTGGCTGTTGTTACCTCTTTCCGAGCTTGGTATTGCTCTGTGGATTACGGGTGTATGCATCGGTGTTGTTGCCGTCGGATTGAGGTTTGGGGATAAGGTGAATTATTTTTTTCTCCGAATCAAAAAAAAAGCGTATCTTTGCGTTATGAAAACAAACAACGACATGGCCCTTCAGACGGCCACTTTCTTACTGCAAGTCAAAGCAATAAAACTTAACAACGAACACCCGTTTACATGGGCGTCGGGTCGCAAATCGCCCATTTATTGCGACAACCGTGTCACTCTTTCGTATCCCGAGATACGCACATTCATCCGTCAGCGTTTCGTCGATGTGGTGAACGAGTATTGGGGCGACGTGGATGTTGTGGCCGGTGTGGCCACGGGCGGCATCGCCCAGGGCGCCCTGGTGGCCCAGGAATTGGGCAAGCCTTTCGTGTATGTACGCTCCGAGGCCAAGTCGCACGGCTTGACCAACCAGATTGAGGGCGAGATTCACGAAGGCCAGTCGGTAGTGGTCATCGAAGACCTCGTGTCGACAGGCAAGAGCAGCCTTATCGCCGTGAACGCTTTGCGCGAACGCGGCTGCAACGTGAAGGGTATGGCCGCTATCTTCACCTACGGCCTTGCCGTGGCCGAGCGCAATTTTGCCGACGCCAACGTCGAGCTGCACACGCTTACCAACTACGACACCTTGATCGAGGTGGCCTGCAAGGAGGAGTACATCCGTCCTGTGGAGATGGAGAGCCTTGCCGCCTGGCGCAAGAATCCCGAGGCGTGGAGCGACGCCCACATGAATGCGTAAACGTGACTATGTGTTAATGGATGTTGATATGCTGGATGTTGATATGTTGCGAGTCGTATAAACTTATCAACGTTGCAACGATATTAACGTATTAACGGAATAACGAATTTGAAACGCTGCTTTGCCATATTGCTGTTCGTTCTCTCGTTGCCGGTGCTGAGGGCACAGGTGGTGAGCGATGTGTCGTTCACACTCCGCAACGACTCGCTGGCCATACGGTATACGCTCGACCGACGTGCCGACATCTGCGTGCGGGTGTCGGTGGGCGGCGGACGCTATACCGAGCCTTTGAAGGGCCTGAGGGGCGCTGTGGGCAAGGGCGTGGAGCCCGGCACAGGGCTGACCATTGAGGCCATTCGCCTGTCGGAGATACGCGGGGTGGATTCGGCCGACCTTTCCTTTCTTGTTGAGGTGGACGACGGTGCCCTGCTGGTGTATGTCGACACACTGGCGTTCCGCATGCTGCCTGTCGAGGGTGGCAGTTTTGTGATGGGCTGCACCCATCCCCACGGCGAGCGCCACACCTATGCCGATGAGCTGCCCACCCACAAGGTGACGGTGAACACGTTCTACATGGGGCAGCATGAGGTGACGCAGGGGCTGTGGAAGGCCGTGATGGGCGAGAACCCGTCGAAATGGGCAGAGGGCGACAGCTTGCCTGTGGAACAGGTGTCGTGGAACGCGGCACAGATTTTCGTGGCCCGTCTCAGCCAGATGACCGGTTACCGTTTCCGCCTGCCCACCGAGGCCGAGTGGGAGTATGCCGCGCGCGGCGGGGTACGGAGCCACAACACCCCTTATCCCGGTGTGCGCAGCCAGGTGTGGGAGACCTGCTGGTATGGCGGCAACAGCAACGGCCACAGTCACCCCGTGGGGCGGTTGCTGCCCAACGAGTTGGGACTGTATGATATGGGGGGCAACGTGATGGAGTGGTGCAGCGACTGGATGGAGGCCTACAGCGCCTCGCCCCAGAACTGCCCGCAAGGTCCCCGCACGGGCGAGAACCGCATTCTGCGCGGCGGCTGCTTCAACAGCCCTACGTGGGGTTGCAGCGTATTTGAGCGCAGCTGGTATCTGCCCGAGTATGGCTACAGCTATTTCGGCTGCCGCCTGGTGCTCGACAGCATCGAGCACGAAGAGGATTGAAGGTGAAAGGACGAATGTGTTTCGCTACTTGCAACAGTCGACACATTCAAATAGCTTGAATAATGGAAAAGATTCAGGTGTTGGACAAACAATTCAGATTGTATCTGCCCGAGTCGGAGATTCAGGAGGTGGTGCGGCGCGTGGCTGCTGAGCTGTCGCGCGACTACAAGGGGCGCAACCCTATCCTCTGTCCTGTGCTGACGGGCAGTTTTGTCTTTGCCGCCGATTTGGTACGACAGCTTGATTTCGACGCCGAGGTGTCGTTTGTCCGCTATTCGTCCTATTCGGGCATGTCTACAACCGGCAAGGTGAAGGAGGTGATGGGTTTCCCGCAATCGTGCCGACACCGCGATGTGGTGATTGTGGAGGATATTATCGACAGCGGCATCTCGATGGAGTATGTCCTCGGCCAACTGAGGCAGTTGGAGCCTTCGAGCATCGCCATCTGCACCTTCCTCTTCAAGCCTGGTAAGTTCAAGAGGAATTACAAGATAGATTATATAGGCAAGGAAATCCCTGACGACTTTATAGTGGGCTACGGGCTCGACTATGAGGGCGTGGGACGTACTTATCGCGATATTTATGTATACGAAGGTTTATGAAAAAACGTGTTTTATATTGCTTTCTGCTGTTGGCCGGAATGGCCTCGATGGTCAGCTGTATCGACGACCTGGACCTAGTGATCAACAAGGATGACCTTGTGGGCAAATGGCATGCCACCGACAAAACAACGGAATTCTGGCGTTTCAAGTCTGACGGCTCGGGGTTGACCTGGGACGAGGCGGACGATGTGCATGAGTATGACACAGGGGGGGTGCTGCATTTCACTTGGACGACCGTGGGGTCTCATCTTGAAATCGACTACGCGGGCCAGATGGGGGAGCATGCCTACGAGAACTACACGGTCACCCGCCAGACGCAGGACACCCTGGTGTGGAAGGACATGTTTGGCGATAACAGAACATTTGTCAAAGTACGGTAACAATCATGAAAAAAGGTTGGAAAATAGCCCTCATATCCGTGGGGTCGCTGCTGGGGATTATTGTGGTGGCAGTGGCTGTGCTCTGCTGGCTGCTTTTCACCCCGGCCAGGCTTACATCAATAGTCAATGGTTTGGCTTCGAACTATATCACTTGCGAATACCATCTCGGCAAGGTGGGGCTGTCGCTCTTCAAGACATGGCCCGATGTGGGGGTGGAGGTGAAGGACGTGGTGCTGGTGAACCCCTATCAGATTCCCGCCGACAATGCCTTGGCGGCCAGTATGGTGCATGACGACACCCTTGCGCGGGTGTCATCCTTGACCGTGGGGCTGGACTTGAAGGCGTTTCTGAAAGAGGGTGCTGTGGTGGTGCACCAAATCCGTCTCGACGACACCAAGGCCAATCTCTATACCGCGCCCGACGGGTGGAGCAACTTGGATGTCTTTGTCACCAACGACAAAGAGGAGGAGGAACCCACCGACGAGTCGTCGTTACCCGAGATAATACAGTTGGAGAAACTGAGCGTCAACAATCTGCAGGCTCAATACTGCAACCTCCCTCAGCGCATGCTGGCTGAAGTGGGGGGTGTGGATATGGACATTAAGGGGTCGCTGCTGCATTCCGTTATCGATGCCGACATGAAGATGACGGTGGACAAACTGCTGCTGGATATGGTCGACAGCGCCGGGCATCCCGCGCTCTGCGCCAACGCTACCGACGTAGTGCTGCGTGCCGAGGCGGCGGGAACCACCGATTCGCTGCGCGGACGCATGAGGCTGTCGCTGCCCGAAGGCTATCTTGCCGCCGGGGGACAGGCGTTCACCACCGAGGCTATGTCGGCTTCGCGCCACGGCCTGCTGGACCTTGATGTGCCGTTCCGCGCCAATGTCGACAAGATGCGTTTTGCGCTGGATGAAGCTTCGCTCCGTCTGGCGGATTACAAGCTGGATGTGGACGGCGATGTGGCTTTGGCTCAGGAGGAACGCCCGATGGAGGTCGACCTCAGACTGCAGTCGGACAAATGGCAGGTGGCAGACCTGCTGGCCATGTTGCCCCCGTTTATCACCGAGAGCCTGAAAGGGATGAAGGTGGACGGGAAGGCGCAGCTGTCGGCACATGTGTATGGTGTGATGGACGAGGGCCGTATGCCCTTGGTCGACGCCGATGTCGAACTGGACAAAGGGTCGTTCGCCGCTCCCAAGATGCTGCCCGCCCCGCTGCGCAACATCACGGCAAGGGTCAGCGCCAATGTGAACCTCTCGTCGGACAGTGCCTATAAAGGGGTCTCCAAGGTGGAGATCCACCAACTGGATGCCAAGATGAGCCACTCCACCGTGGGCATTACAGGCACCGTCGACGACTTGATGGGCGATATGCTGGTCGACGCCCGCCTGAAGGGCGACCTCAATCTGCCCGACTTGCGTCCTTTCCTGCCCGACACCATGCCGCTCGACCTGCAAGGCACCACGCGTGTGGACCTGAAGGCCAAGAGCCGCCTGAGCGCGTTGACAGATATGGATTTGAAACGTATCCAGCTGGGCGGAAACCTCTATATGAAAAACATGAAGGTGCGTTGGGACAGCATACATGCCTCTTCGCCCCAGCTGAATGTCGCCTTGGCCCTGCCCACCAAGCGTCAAAGTGCCAAGGTGGCAGAACTGATTGGCGCACATATTATTGGCGGCCAGCTGGATGTGAAAATGGATAATATGAACCTCGATGCCCAGGTGACCAGTCCGGACATCAATGTGGGCATTCCGAATATCCTGGACAAAAAGCAGCCCTTGGCGGCGTCGTTCCGCATCGGAGCCAGCAAGTTGAATGTCAACATGGATTCGATGATTGTCTACTCGGACACCCTGAAGCTGAAAGGTAGCGTGAAGAACGACTCGACGCAGGACAATGTCCTGAAGCAGTGGAATCCAGATGTTGATATTGACATCCACCGCGCTGTGTTGGCCATGAACAACATGACCGAGGCAGTGCGTATGACCTCCTTTAAGTTCAACTACAAACCCGAGGTGTGCAACATCGAGCAGGCCGATGTGCTATGGGGAGTGTCGGACTACCATCTGGCGGGCAAGGTGTATGGTGTTGAGGATTGGCTCAGCCACAAGGGTATGCTGCGCGGGACACTGGATTTCAACTCGCAATATGCCGACATCGACCAGCTGATGGGCATCCTCAGCGGTATGGGCACCGACGAGGACACCTTGGCACAGCAACGTGTCGAGGACAATGTGCCTAAAGAGGCCAACCCCTTCATCGTACCCAAGGATGTGAACGTGCGCCTGAACACCCACATCGCCCGTTGTGTGGCTTTCGGCAACGACCTCAACACACTGGGTGGCTCGCTCACTGTCAACGACGGCGTGGCGGTGCTCGACCAGATGGGTTTCACCTGCAAGGCTGCCCGCATGCAGCTTACAGGCGTGTATAAGTCGCCCAGGGTGAACAACCTCTTCACAGGACTTGACTTCCATCTGCTCGACATCCAGATTGAAGAACTGCTGGAGATGATTCCATCCATCGACACCCTTGTGCCGATGCTTAAAGCCTTCAAGGGCAAGGCCAACTTCCACTTGGCGGCGGAGTGCGCCCTCGACGCTTTCTATAAGCCCAAGATGAGCACCCTCCTCGGTGCCATGGCCATCAACGGCAAAGACCTTGTGGTGCTGGACAATGAAAGCCTTGCCTCCATGGCTCGCTTGCTGCAGTTCAAGAATTGGAGGGAGAAAGACAACAATATCGGTGTGGACAGCATCAGTGTCGAGGCGCAGGTGGTCCGCAAGAACATCACCGTATATCCTTTCCTGCTCAATCTGCACAACTATCAGCTCTGCATCAGTGGACATCATTCGCTCGACAATAAGTGCAACTACCACCTCGAGTTGCTCAAATGTCCCCTGCCTGCCCGACTGGCCATCGACGTGACGGGCAATATCTCCAAACCCAAGATTGAGCTTGGCAAGTTATTGTATGCCGAGATGTACAAACCCGAGGAGAAAGACTACCTGAGTGACTACACCCTCAGGGTGAAGAACCAGGTGAGGAAATACCTCGAGGCCAATGTGAAATAAAGGAAACAACGTTTTATTATCTCCACGTATCTCACGTATCACAAGTATTATCACTACAAGTGATTTTTATACGTGTAATACGCGAGATACGTGGAGTTCTTGTGAGATATGTGGAGACCTTGCAAGGTAGTGAATTTTATACGTGTAATACGCGAGATACGTGGAGATTCTGTGAGATACGTGGAGACCTCGCGAGGTGGTGAAAAGCAAAGGACTGGAAAACGAAGAACGCTTTCCAGCCCTTGTTGATTTTATTTGTTATTGTGCTGTGACGGTTTGGGGGTTTCCCCACAAATAAGGTTCTGAGCCGGTGAAAAAACCGTGCCAGCCTGTGCCACCGTAGAAGAATGAATCCCAGTATTGATAGGTGCCGCTGGTGATGTCGGGGCTGGAAATGACAATGGGGTAGCTGTTGACGGCTCTGGGACGTGTGGTTTCGGTTCCGGGGTCGGCATAGTTCTCGATAAAACCGTTGCCTTTAATCCAGCGGTAGGCTCTAGAATCATACATAAGCACTATCTCTCCAGCGGAATTCTTGATGGTAATTCGCCAGTAGTAGTCGGTTGAAGTGATTTGCAGGTAGGGTTGATAACCACTGACGTTGGGACGGTCCCAAGCTCCCATTCTGTCGCCTTGGCAGATGAGTGTGCCTCCGTTGAGGGCGAAATGTCCTCCGGCATCGGTGGCGGCGTCAAAGCCTACTTCACGTCCGTTGGCGATGATGAATCCCCCGTTGACATTGGTGTTGCCGTTACAGTCAATGGCATCGTTGCCGCGAGAGTAGCACCATATTTTGCCGCCGTTGATTTCGAGGTAGTTTGCCGCGTTGAGGGCGTCGTCGTAGGCGTTGGCTTCAATGATTCCGCCATTGATAAAGAGGCTGTCCTTGCTCTCGATGGCCTCGCCGTTGGGGTCGCCACTGCTCTGGGCGCAGAAGACACCCACATGACCGCTGTTGAAATAGAGGTTGCCTTCAATCTTGATGCCTTTGGGCAGGCCTTTGAAGTAGTCGGACTCGTTGCCACCCCAAGGCCCGTGGCCACCGCCGCCTATGGCGTTAACGGGGTTGCCGCTGGTTTGGACATATACATGCACCAGCGCATCGTCGTCGCCGATGCGGCCCACGGTCATATTGCCGTCGGCTTTAATGCCGCGACCGCCGAGACCGGTGCTGCGGGCGTCGAGGCGGCCGCCGTAGATGTAGATATTGCTGTCGGCGCTCATGCAGGCACAGGCATAACCGTCTATGGCCTGCCTGCCGGTACCGCCCACGGCAAGGCCGTCGCCGTGGGTGGTGAGCGTGGTGGTTCCGCCGTTGACAATGATGTCGTAGTCGCTGGAGAGGCAGCGGCCTCCGGCGTTGGTGGCGGGACAGTCGACGGTAAGACTGCCTCCGTTGATGACGATGTCGCCTCGTGTGCCTTCGTCTATGTCGCCGGTTTTGATGCCGGTGCAGTAGGAGAAGTCATAGCCGGTCTCGTAGTCGGCCGAGGTGTCGATTACCACGCTGCCCGAGGCTGTGATGTTAAGCTTGCCACCGTTCATGGTGAAGCTTTGGTCGGACTTGATGCCTTTCTTGGTGTCGGCAGTGACTTGGATGTTGATGTCGCCGTTGTTCACGGTCACACCGCGTTTGCCTTGCAGTCCATTGGCAAAGGAAGAGGCGACGCTGAGTATGCCGGAGCCTTGCAGGGTGAAAGCCCCTTTGGTGTAGACCACTGCCTTGTCGGCATTGCTGTCGGCATCGGCAAGGCTGTTCTCGGTTTCGGCAACAATGTGGATGAGGGCGTTCTGATTCTTGTCGATGTAGATGGCGGCACTGCCCATCGAGGTGAGTTGCACACCGTCAAGGCGCAGGATGACAGGGGTGCTGAGTTTGCTGAAGAGTAGGTTTCCGTCGGTGGAGGTGCCGCTGAGGTTGTACACCACATTGTTGAGTGTGGTGGCTTGAGATTTCACCGTCACATGGCCGCCGGCAGCGGTAATCTTGATGCTGTCGTCGGGGTAGGGATTGGTGATAGAAACCGAGGCACCGTTCCACACGATGCGTATCATCCCCGTGGTGTCGATGCTGACGGGGTCGATGGGCAAGGTGGTGTCGCCGTATGTGACCATTGAAAAGGTTATACTGTCGATTTGGTTTACATGGGGGCTCCATCTGGCGTCGCTGTAGAAAATATTGACGTAGTTTTTGCTGTCGGCATTGATGCTGTCCAAAGCCGAAACAGGTGTTTGGAAAACGATGTTTCCGTCATAATGGGCGTTGAGGACACGGGTTTGTCCCATGGCGGTAACCCCTGCGGTGAGGAGGATTGCCATTATGCTGAGTTGCAGTGTCTTTTTCATGTGTGGTCCTCCCTTATTTTTGTTTCACAATCTTTGCTGAATGGCTGCCGCAACGCAGGATATAGAGTCCTTCTGGCAGCTGGCTGATGTCCATTGTGGTGCCGTCGGTGACCGTCAGCTCCCTGAGCTTCACACCGGTTACGTTGTAGAGCACAGCCTGCTGGGGAGTATCGCCGATACCGCTGAGGGTGACCTTGTCGCGTGCAGGATTGGGGGTTAGCTGAAGGTCGGAGGCGTCAATCTCGTTGATGCCGATGATGGGGTGAGAGAAGGTGATGACACGGATGTCGTCAAGGGCATAAGTGCCCCAGTTGCGAAAGCCAATTTGGCAGTACATGGAGTCGTCTTGGAAGAAATAGAGGCCATAGCCCCAATCCATGTAGTCGGATACGATTTCGTTGCCTTCCAAGTCATACACGTTTGTACGGACTTGTGCATTGGCTGCCCCGCCAAAGAGCAGGAGCAGCAGGATGAGGTGTTTTAATGTGTTTTTCATAATTGTTGGATATTATTTAGAAGAGGTAATATGTCAACTTGCAAGAGGAGAAGGTGTTGAATGTGCGAGGCATATTTGTGGACACGAAGAGCGGATTAAGCTGATAGCCTGCAGTGAAGCCGAACTCCCATTGCTTGCCTATATCGAAGCCGAAACCCCAGGTGATGCCATATTGGTGGGCGGTGCAGTGCTGGCCGTTGCCTGAGGCAATGGCTGCGGCAGTGGCAGGATGGGTGGTGGAGGTGGTGCGGAAGGCGTTGTCGAACCCGTAGCTGTAATAACCACCGAAAGCCAGATAGAATGAGGCGTAGTAGTCGCCGGCATAATATCGCAACATCAACGGCACGGTGACGGATTGCTGATGCAATCTAAGACTAGAGTGGTAGATGTCGCTGGGGTCGGGGTAAGGGGAGCGTGTGTAGGCGTAGAGTACATCGGCATGGAGTGAGAAATGCTTGCTGAAGTTGCACTGCAAGGCCAGACCGGCCTCACCTCCAATGAGCGACTTGCCGCTGAAGGCAGCCTCGGGGAAACGGAGCCAGGCACTGTTGAAGCCAAGGGAGAGACCCAAGTTGAAGGGCAAAGGATTGCTGCTATGCTTGGGTGAGAGCTTGCCGGAGGCCAGTGTGCCTTGATGGTTGGCAACGCGGAGGGTGAGAGCGGCCATGTAGTCGGTGACAAGGTCGAGACCTTTATAGTCTATCAGGTCGGCATCGTCTTCGGGTTTGTGGTAGGGCGATTTCAGACCGGTGGTGACTGCCAGTGTGGGCACACCCTTTTTGGCGAAAGGCTCGGTGTCGGTGGCACCGAATGGGGAGGTCTCGAAACGTTTGGAGGTAATCTTGATGGGGATGCCAAGGCTCTTGGTATCGGTAAGCTGGTCGCTGTTCAGCAGGGTGCCAGTCCCTTCCAGGGTTAGGCTGCCGCTTTGTTTCAGCCAGCCCACCATGTCCACACTCATCATCAGTTTCACACGGCCGAGGAGGTTGAGCTCTTCCATCTTTTGGGCCAGCGCAGTGGAACCGTGTAGGCCAATCTCCTCGGCATCGAAGGCGCAGATAATCACACTGCGTTTCAATTCGCCTTGGCGTGCCAGCAGTTGGCGTGCCACCTCGGTGACGCAGGCGGTGCCCGAGGCGTTGTCGTCGGCACCGTTGTATATCTTGCCTTTCCTTACGCCCAGATGGTCATAATGCCCACCAATGACGATGAATTCGTTCTTTAGAACGGGGTCGTTGCCCTCGATGATGGCGATGAGATTGTTGTATTCACTTTTGCCGGATAATTCAAAAGGCATACGGTAGTCATTGTTCCAAAGGGGTTTAAGCCCCATCGCGCGCCACTGGCGAGTGATGTAGTTGGCGGCACGGTGGGCGTCGAGACTGCCGGCCCTGCGTCCTTGCAGGCTGTCGGCGGCAAGGGTGTAGACATGTTGTTCCAGGCGTTGGCGTTGGGTGCTGTTTTGTCCCATGGCGTTGCTCATCAGCAGCAACGCAGTGGCAATGATTAATGTACGTTTCATTTTGAGTATTATTTTGTTATTGTATTAAAAACGGATTTTCTCTTGCTTTATTGTGCATCGGAGAGAAAAATGGGCGTGCTACACAATATTAACCACTCGTTTACGTTTAACAAATAAAACAATAAATAATATGACTTCGTTTGCTTCTCTTTCAGCCTGGGGATGGCTGATACAGTTCTTCATCATTGTTGTCGCCCTGTTGGTGGCTAACCTTGTACGTTGCAACGTTCCTCTGTTTAAACGCAGCCTGTTGCCCTCCGCTCTGCTGGCGGGATTGCTTATCTTGTGCTTGAAACCTTTCGGCTTCTTTGCCGCCTTGGTTGACAAGCCCTCGATGGAGATTATCACCTACCATGCCCTGGGGCTGGGGTTCGTGGCCATGGCCTTGAAGAACAAGAAAATCAGGAGCGCCACTACCACCATGAAAGTTGTCGAGACGGGAGCCGTCACCGCCAGCACCTATATCCTGCAGGGACTGACAGGGTTGCTCATCACCATCCCCCTGTTCCTGTTGTGGAACAACACCGATTTCTTCTACGCGTCGGGACTGCTGTTGCCCATGGGCTACGGGCAGGGACCTGGACAGGCTTTGAACTTCGGGGTGACCTATTCGGGCTGGGCTGAAGGACAGGGCATCGCCTTCCATGGTGCCGATTTTGGTCTAAGCATCGCCGCAACAGGCTTCATCGTGGGCAGTCTGGTGGGAGTGATATATATGAACATACTGCGCCGCAAGGGCAGGCTGAAAAGGCAGGAGGGCGATTATAAGGAGGAGTATACGCTGGCTGATTACCAGTCGGATAACGAGATTCCCCACGCCGAGTCTATCGACAAGCTGACGGTGCAGATCAGCCTTGTGCTGCTGGTCTACGCCATGGTGTTCCTCCTCATGTACGGGGTGGAGCAACTCGACCTTGGCAATTTCGGCACCAAGACACTCAAACCCATGGTATGGGGCTTCAACTTCCTGTGGGGTACCCTGCTGGGCGTGCTGGTGAAGGTGATTATCAACCGTCTGCGCAAGACCCACCTGATGAATCGGGAATATATCAACAACTTTACGCTCGACCGCCTTGCCGGAACCTGCTTCGACTTCATGATTGTGGCAGGCACCGCCGCCATCGACTTCAACAATCTGCGCGGTCTCTGGCTACCGCTCGTGTTGGTGTGCCTTCTTGGTGCCGTGGCAACGTTCTTCTATGTGCGGGCTTGTGCCAAGCATCTTTATCCCGATTACCGGTACGAGGGTTTCTTCTCCATGTTCGGCATGCTCACCGGCACAGCAAGCAACGGCATGATACTGCTGCGCGAGATAGACCCCAAGTTCGAGACCCCCGCCGCCAACAACCTGGTGTTGCAGACCATCCCGGCCATCGTCTTCGGATTCCCCGTGCTGCTGCTTATGGGTTTCGGCCCGCAGAGCATGAAGAGCTGCCTCATCACCCTAGGCATACTTGTCGTGGCGTTCCTCGTCTTTGCCCTGTTCATCTTCAGGAAGAAATTGTTTAATAGTAAGTCTCAAAAGTCCAATTAGTCCAATTAGCTCAATGAAAAAACATCTTGTACCCCTTTTTGCTTTTAGCTTTTGTCTTTTAGTTTCCGTTTCCCTGTCGGCGCAGGATTCGACCAATATCCGCAAGGGCTGGACATTCGGTGTCTTGCCCAGCTTTGCCTACGATGCCGACCTGGGGCTGCAGCTCGGACTGCTGTCCAACGTCTATTATTTTGGCGACGGTGCCGTCTATCCCGACTATTACCACTCTTTCTATGTCGAGGCTGCCACCACCTCCAAGCATTACGGCCTTTACCGGTTTGCCTACGACTCCAAGTACCTCATCCCCGGTCATCGCCTGAGTATCGACCTCACCTATCTGCCTGACCAGATGTGCGACTTCTATGGCTTCAACGGCTATGAGGCGTTGTATCGTCCCGAATACTCCGACCAGTCAAGCGCACTTTACCGCACCCGTGCTTATTATAAGTTCAAACGCGACATGTTCCGCCTCAGTGCCGACTTGCAGGGAACCATTGACAAGCCTTGGTACTGGAATGTGGGCATTGGGCTGCTCTACTACAACGTGGGCACCGTCGATGTGGCACGGCTGAACAAGTACACCAAAGACGAAGCCAAAATGCTGCCCGAAGGCGTTGGTACCCTCTACGACCAGTATGTGACGCTGGGCTATATCAGCCCTGCCGAGGCCAAGGGAGGCTACCACCCCTATCTGCATGGAGGGCTCACCTTCGACACCCGCGACCGCCAGCAGAATCCCCGTCGAGGCATTCATGCCGACGCATTCCTTACCTATTATGCCGGAATGGGCGAGATGAAAGCCTACAACGATCTCAAGTTCAATGCATGCTGGAGACACTATCTGCCCATCATCACCAACCGTCTCACCTTTGCCTACCGTTTGGGTACCCAGCTGAATGTGGCTGGCAATAGCCCCTTCTACCTGAATACCTACCTCAACCAGCTTTACATGCAGCGCGTCATCTATGAGGGATTGGGCGGCGCCAACTCTATCCGCGGCATTATGCGCAACCGTATCCTCGCCCGTGGCGTGGCCTTCGCTAATGTAGAGTTCCGTGTGCAGGTGGCGCACTTCAAGATTGGCAAGGAGAACTTCTATATAGGCCTTAACCCCTTCATGGATGCCGGCATGGTGGTGCAACCCTACAACCGTGTCATGTCCGACCCAGTTCAGGCTGCCCTGAGTTCGGTCAATCCCGACAAACTCTACGACGAGAGCCGCCTCTACACGCCCCACCTCTCAGCCGGTTGCGGCCTCAAAGTGGCCATGAACGACAACTTTGTCCTCAGCGTCGACTGGGCCACCGCCCTCGACAAGCAGGACAACAACAAGTTCAGCAACCTCTACATCAAGATGGGGTACATGTTCTAAA
This sequence comes from uncultured Bacteroidales bacterium, assembly GCA_900317125.1. Classification (GTDB taxonomy): domain Bacteria; phylum Bacteroidota; class Bacteroidia; order Bacteroidales; family P3; genus Colimorpha. The sequence continues at coordinate 26,570 of ONFR01000002.1, forward strand.
TTGAGAATTGAGAATTGAGACCTGTCGAGTGTTACATCTCAATTCTCAATTCTCAACTCTCAATTCTTTTTGATGAATCTTTGTGAGCCGCTTGTGGTGCGGATGATGTAGGCTCCCTGAGGCAGGTAGCTGATGTCTATCTGCGTGGTGCCGTGGCACTGATGGGTTGTCATGACGCTGCCGCGCATGTCGGTGATGGTCACTTCGCCTTCGGCTACGATGTTGAGGATGGATTGGGCGGGATTGGGATAGACCTTTACTGTAGTAACATCCTCGGTTTCGGCAATGCCCACGGGTGCAGGCTCGGTGGGAGCAGTGAGCATAACGCTGTACACACGTACGGTCACGCTGTCCTCAGCGGTGACGGTGATGGTCACTTTGGCGGTGGTGTCGCTCAGCCGCTCGCGAGTCATGTTGACGGTGGCGTCGCTTACCTCGGTGATGGCTTCGACAGCGGCGGTGCCAAGTCGAGAGGTGTCAGCCAGCCGTACGGTGTAGTCGAAGTGGCCTTTATCGAAGTCGGCCACTGGAGTGCCGTCCACGTTGATGCCGTTGAGCCAGGCACTGTAGATGAAGACGATGTCGTCGATAGACAGTGAGTCGTCACCCTCGCCAGCTCCGGGCGTGTTGTTTGTGGTCATGTTCACCAGCATGTAGTTGCCTGTCGAGGTGCCGTTGTAATTGAATGCGGCCTTCAGCAGGGTCCAACCCATCTGGTCGGGGTACTCGGTGGTGCGGGTGGTGTGTATCACGGCGCGCCCTTTGTATTTGGAAGGGTCGCTGACATCGTTAGGAGCACGGAAGTCGTTGTCGCCATGCAGGATGGCCTCGACCTGTGCTTCGGAGACAGTGTGATAGGCGAAGAAGCTGACCCATACGTACATCGAGTCGGGAGTGGCGGTGAAGGGCAGGCTATGGTCGGCATTGCTGCGTTCGGTGTAGTTGTAGTTGTCGCTGCTGGATGCCGACATGCTTCCGGCATGGATGCGACCCGTGGTCATGTTGCCGTTGGCCTTGATGCCAATAATCGACTGGGTGTAGATGGTGAGGTACGACGAACCGGTGCCGCCCGGACGGCTGCCGTAGCGGTGGTAGTGGTGGGGCGATGAGGCCAAGGCGGCCCAGGAACCGTCGCTGGAGGCAAAGGAGTTCCAATGGGTGGGTTCGTCGCTGAGACCTGTGCCGTCCCATTCTTCAAAGCCCGCATTGGGCAACTGGAATGTGTTTTGAGCCTGCAGCATGGAAGTGAACATTGTTGCCAAACCCAGCAGGGCAAAGGTAATAAAGTTTTGTTTCATAGATGATTGAATGTATAAATTAGTTATTATTAAGAATGCAAAGATACAAAAAAAAGAGAATATGTAAATGTGTGAATGGATGTTGATACGTTGTGAGTCGTATAAACATATCAACTATATTAACGAATTCAATTCAGGTCGGTGTGGCCGAAGTTGATATTGTTGCCTCCGAACTTCCTGTTCAGTTCATCGGTCACCTGCATGAGCTTGCGGTGGCGTTCGTCGTCGCGCTCGTTGAAGAGGTCTAGTTGCACACCTTTCTCGTCGGTGATGTCGGTGAGTACCACGCCGGCCTGTTTGTAGAGGAATCCTTCGCGGTAGATGGTGTTCAGGGCGGCGAGGGCGGCTTTGATGATGGAGGGGGTGAAGGCAGTGGGGGAGGGGAGTTTGACGGAGGTGCTGTTGCGGTATTGGCCGAGGTCGTCGCGGTGGCGGTTGGTGGAGAGGAATACTGTCACCGAGCGGCAGACGCTCTGCTGGCTGCGCAGGTTGGAGGCGCAGGCGTCGGCGAAGGTGCGGATGGCTTGCTCCAGGTCTTCACGCTTGTCGGTCATACGGGCAAAGGTGCGGCTCTGCATAATAGAGCGTTGGGTGGCTGGGCGGTTGAGGTTGATGCAGGGGGTTCCGTTCAGCTCGCGCCAGGTGCGGAGTCCCGTCAAGGAAAAGAGTGAGTCGACGGTGTGCTCGTCGCAGTCGGCAAACTGTTTGGCATTGGCTATGCCCATGCCGACAAGTTTCTGGAGGTGTTTGCGCCCGATACCCCACACGTCGGCAACGGGAAGCATGGCGAGGGCTTTGTTGCGTTTGTCGGGAGTCAGCACGCAGACGCCGTGGTAGCCGCTGTAGTGTTTGGCATAGTGCGTGGCCACCTTTGCCAGCGTGTAGGTCTGAGAGCAGCCGCAGCTGACGGGGATGCCTGTGGTGGAGGTGATGAGGTCCATGACGAGACGGACGTAGTGTGTCACCGTGGCAGGTTCTTCAACGGGCAGGCGTCCGAAGAACTCGTCGACGGAGTACTGCACGAAGTCGAGCACGATGCCCTGCTGCTGCACAGTGTCCATGATTTGCCTGGAGATGCGGCGGTATTTCTTGTGGTCGGCGGGGCATACCACCACATCGTTGAGGCGGAGGAGGCTGCGTACTTTGAAGAGGGGGATGCCGCGTTTGAGGCCGAGGGCTTTGGCCTCGGGAGTGAGTGCGAGGATGACACCGCCCCCGTTTTCGTTGCCATTGGCCACGACAAGGGGCCTTCCCGCTAGTCCTGGGCGGGTGGCGACTTCGCACGAGGCAAAGTAGGCGTTGCAGTCGATATGCAGATACATGACGGGTTTCGGTGTCGGGATTTATAAACGTTAAAAATGTAACGGAGGGGTGAGGGTTTTATTGCGTATCGGGGTATTTTGGATAGTTTTGTCGTGAACGGGCAATATTTTCCCTTCAGAGGCGTTATTGATATAAATCTTTTGCGCTATGAATCGTCTGTTGAAATATATGATTGTGGCTTTGCTGACGGCAATGACTGCCACAGCCGTCGCCCAGACCAATATCACCATCCACGGCGAGGTGGTGAACGGGGCAGGGAAGGATGTGTATCTGTACCGCTACACGGACATGCTGACGATGACGGAGGTGGAGGTGGACCACGCTGTGATAGGGGAGAACCGCACTTTCGAGTTGAAGGGCTATGCCAATTACCCGGTGATGATGACGCTGCAGATTGAGAACTACAGCCAGTCGTTCTTTGTCGAGCCCGGGCGCGACTATGAGGTGTATGTGCCGCGGTTTGACTGGAATATGGATGAGCAGAGGAATGTGTATCTGGCTCCCGAGGCGTTGCCCTTGGAGTTCGTGAATATGCCCAAAGGTGAACTGAACGGGTTGATTACCGATTTCGAGGCGGTGGTGGCGCATTATATCGACAGTCTGCGGATGTTCTTCGACTGCCGTTTCCGTCCGCAGAAGCGTTACTTCGACAGTCTGGAGGCTGAGGTGGCGCGGCGCTGTCCCGACACGAAGAACGAGTTTTTCAACCGCTACAAGCGTTACCAGCTGGCAAGCATGCGCTACGGCCTGCATTTTGCCACTCGCAGGCAGATGGTTGACCGCTACATCAAGGGACAGCCGATACTATATTACGACGACAACTACATGTCGTTCTTTACCACCCTGTTTGCCAATTCGGTGTCGAAGGGGACGAACAAGATTCCTGCGTGGCAGCTGGGCGACTGGGTGAACGGGCTAAAGGTGAAGGTGTTTCTCGACTCGCTGGGCACGGACACGCTGCTGCGCAACGAGCGGGTGCGCGAACTGGTGGCGTTGCAGGCGCTGCAGGAGGCCTATTATCTGCCCCGATACTATGAGGGGGGCAAGGTGGTGCAGATGCTGGAGATGATTGGCAAGCGGAGCAAGTTTCCGGAACACAAAGTGCTGTCCGACCGTATTGTGGCCAGCCTGACGCGACAGGAGCCGGGGGCGACAATGGAGGATTTCACACTGCCCGATGTGGACAAGAAGATGGTGTCGCTGGAAGGAATGAAAGGGAAGTGGGTGTACCTGTCGTTTGTGAGGGTGGGCAGCCCCAACAGCATGGGCGAGATTGAGACGCTGGCGCATTTCAAGGACAGCATCTATGCGAAAAACAAGAATGTGGAGTTTGTGACGATATGCTGCGACCGCGAGTTCCAGAAGATGTACCACCTGCTGAAGAACACCAAAAAGGGACAGCACTACAACTGGACGTGGCTGCACTTCAACGGCAACTACAAGCTGCTAGAGCATTACGGCGTGGTGTCGTACCCCTGGTTCATACTGATAAATCCCGAGGGACAGCTGCAGTATACGGTGACGCCGTCGCCCGCCAGCGGGTTCCTGCTCCATGCCCCTTGGCAGCCCAAGCAGCAAGCCGAGGAAAAGCCGTTCTTCCTGAGGTAGTTTGTTGGATGTTGATATGTTGGATGTTGATATGATGCAAACCATATTAACTTATCAACTTATCAACGGTTTAACCTATCAACGGAATAACACATTAACGACTTGAGAACGTGTTCTCACGGCCTTTTCACAAACTGGTGTTGAAAAGTGTCCGGGACAGGTGGCTGGTATGATATATTTTATTAGTATCTTTACTTCTTAAAATAAGTAAACACTTTAGTATGCAACGTATTAAATCTCTTTTAGTTATTGCGGTTGTAATGATGGCCGTGCAGCCTGTTTTCGGGCAGAAATCGTCGTCGGACGAGGGTGTGCGGCAGCTTTACCGCCAGGCTGTGGACCTGTATCAGAAGGAAAAATATGCATCGGCGCAGCATCTGTTCGACAAGTTGACGGCGGATGCCGCAGGGGTGGACGACGAGATGGCCAGGGAGGCCTGCTTCTATGGCGCAGTGTGCGCCGAGCGGCTGGGCAACAGCGACGCCGATTTCCGCCTCACTGAGTTTCTGCGTCGCTATCCCCAGAACAAGCACACGAATATGGCCAACTTCTATCTGGGCAACTACCACTATGCCGCAGGCGACTATGCCAAGGCGTTGAAGTATTACAAGAAAGTGCCTGCCCGCGAGGTGGAGTACGGCCACCGTAGCGAGTATAACTTCAAGGTGGGGTACTGCTATTTCGTCGACGAGGACTATGCCGAGGCAAAGAAATTCTTTGCCCAGGACATCAACGGTCGCACGAAGTACACCAATGCCTCGCTCTATTATTATGCCCATCTGCAATACATGGAGGGCAAGTATGACCTGGCACTTCGCAATTTCGAGAAACTGCAGTCGGACAACAAGTTTGCCAAGATAGTGCCTTCGTATGTGGCACGTATCTACTACTATCTCGGCAAGAACGACGAGCTGCTGCAGATGGCTCCTACACTGCTGCTGGAGGAGGATGTTTTCAAGAAGAACGAGATACGACAGATGGTGGCGGAAGTGTATTTCAACCGTGGCGAGTACAAGAACGCTTTGGACTACTATACTGCCGCCATGCGCAACCGCGACCGTGAAGAGACCGCCGCCGTGCAGGATGTGGCACCTGCTACGTCCAAGGGCAAAAAGGCTCAGTTGCCGGTGGCCTGTACCCCCCAGGACAGCTACTACCAGATAGGCTACTGCCATTATATGCTTCACCAATACGACTCTGCTCAGTTCTATCTGGGCAAGAAGACCGCTTGCGACGACAGTGTGGCTCAGAGTGCCCTGTATGTGCTGGGCGATGTGGACATCAAGCTAGGCCGCAAGAATGATGCCCGCAGCATGTTCCTCCAAGCCTCGAAGATGGACTATGACCCCAAGATAAAGGAGGATGCGCTGTTCAACTACGCCAAGCTGTCGTATGAGTTGAACGCCAATCCTTATAACGAGTCGATCCGTTCGTTCGAGGATTACCTGGCCAAGTATCCCAAGAGTGTCCACAAGGCCGAGGTGCAGGAGATCCTCAGCTCGCTCTACTTCACCACGCGCAACTACAAGGATGCCCTCACCCTTATCGAGAAGATTCCCGACCGCACCCCGCTCATGAACCAGGCCTACCAGCGTATCGTCATCAACAGGGGTATCGAGGTGTTCAACACGGGCAACATGAAAAACGCCGCCAGCTATTTCCAGAAGGCAGCCAAAATCAATGCCCTGCCCAAGTACACCACCGATGCCTACTATCTATATGCCGAGTCGCGTTACCGTATGGGCGACTACGATGCTGCCGGCAAGACGCTCGACCGCTTCATGGTCAGCAGCAACGCCACCACTTCGCCCTACTACCGTCAGGCGCTCTATACGCACGGCTACCTGTGCATGAAACGCAACAACATTTCCGATGCCGCCGACGACTTTAAGATTTTCCTCCGACTGGCCGACAAATCCATCGACAAGCATCAGGTCAACGATGTGAACAACCGGCTGGGAGACTGCAGCTATCTCGACAGCAAATACGCCGAAGCCATCAAGTACTACGACCGTGTGATAGAGGCTGAGGATGCCGATGCCGACTATGCCACCTATCAGAAAGCCCTTTGCTACGGAGCCATGGGCAAATATCATGAGAAGCTCACCTATCTGAACCAGATTTTCGAGCGCTACAACCAGTCGCCCTTGGCGCCCAAAGCACTCTTCGAGATAGGCAACACCTATCTTGTTTGCGACAACAACGAGATGGCTTTGCTCTACTTCAACAACTTCCGCACCCGTTACCCGCAGAACAGTCTGGTGAAGACGGCACTGCTCAACATGGGACTCATCTACTACAATACCGACCGCAACAACGAGGCACTCGATGTCTTCGACCAGCTGTTGACTCACTATGCCGGCACCGACGAGGCCCGCGATGCCCTCAGCACTGTGAAGAATATATATGTGAGCCAGAACCGAGTGGACGAATACTTCACCTATGTAAAGCGTACCACCAAGACCAACGTCTCGACGGTCGAACAGGACAGCACCCTCTACATGAGTGCCGAGAACCTTTACATGAACGGCGACTGCGAGAGCTCGGTAAAGAGCTTCGAGAGCTATCTCAGCAAGTTCCCCGAAGGCCTCTTCCATCTTCAGGCACACTATTACGCTGCCGATTGCCTCTTCCGCAACGGGCAGAACGAGCAGGCACTGCCGCATTACGAGGCTGTGGCTGCCGCCTCGCGCAACAGCTACACCGAGCGGTCTCTCCACAATGCCGCCAATATCGCCTATAACCTGAACAACTTCACCAAGGCACTCGACCTCTACGGCCAGCTGGTCGAGGTGGCCGAAAATGCCAACAACCGTCTCGCGGGCAGGGTGGGCTACCTGCGTAGCTGGGTACATCTGGCACAGCGCGACAGCATTGTCTCCGCGGCCCGCATGCTCCTCTCCGAGCCCAAGATTACCGACGAGTTGCGCGACGAGGCTCGCATCAGCATGGCGCGCAGCTACTACGAAACCCCTGCCACCTATCCTCAGGCCGACAGCATCTACGCGCTGCTTACCGCCTCCACCAACGGCGATTACAGCGGCGAGGCTTCCTACCGCAGGGCCGAGATGCGTTTCCTGCAAGCCGACTATGATGCCTCCGAGCGTGTCATCGAGACCATCACCGCTGCACCCGTCAGCGACTACTGGCTGGCCAAGAGCTTCATTCTCTGGGCCGACATCTTCCATGCTCGCGGCAATAACCTCCAGGCCAAACAGACCCTCCAGAGCATCATCGACAACTACGATGGCGACGACCTCGTGCAGGTGGCCTTGCAAAAACGCAATGCCATCCTCGAGGAGGAGAAGCCCGTGCAGCAGCCCGAAGAGGAAGAGATAGTAATTGAACTTGAAAAAGAACCCGAAAATAATTAGTCATGAAGAACTTCAGCATACACACCGTCATGTGCGCCCTCGGCCTTCTGGCCGCAGGTCCTGTCTGTCAGGCTCAGGCCGACAGCAATGTCTATAACGAACGCGTGGTTGTCACCAGCCGCTACAAACCTGTGGTGGAGGAGAGCCAGAAGGTGAACGTGGCCCCTACCATCACCGACACCGTGGCCACCATGCCCAAAGACCTTACCTACGACATCACCACCCGGCGTCTCACCTCGCTCTATCAGCCTTCGCGCATCAAGGCTGCCCGCATCATCGGCGAACCCGCCACCCGCCTCTATAGCAACTATCTCAAGCTCGGATTCGGCAACTATTGGTCGCCCCTCGCCGAGTTCTACTATAACTCGCTGCGCAGCCACGACCGTACCTTCGGTGTCCGCGCCACCCATCGCTCTTCATGGGGCACCATAGGCCGTCATGTCGACACCGTCTATTCCCCCGACCATTACGGCCAGGCTCCGTTCTCCTATACCGACATCACCGCCTTTGGCAAATACATCACCCGCAACCATCTGCAGCTAAGTGCTGACGTGGGCTATCAAAACGACTTCACCCGCTACTATGGCTTTTCCGACAGCACGCTCCATGCCGTTCTTGCCCTCCCTCGCGACAGCATCACCCGCTCCTCCTACCGCATGGCTTACAACACCGCATCGGTCAACCTTGGCGTCAAGACCCTCAACACCGACGTCAACGCCCTTGGATATGAAGCCAATGTAGGCGTCACCGACCTCTTTGCCACCTATGGCCAGAACGAGTTCAACATCAATGTGGACGGGAACATCCATTACGGCTTCACCATTGCACAGCAGTATAAAGCCATCGCCTATCTCCACCTTACCTACGACGGCTACGCCAACAGCTTCAATCCTTATGAACTGCCCTTGGGCCACGACTCACTCTTGGCTGCCTCTCTTGCCGACACGGCCAATGGCCGCTGCGCCCTCAGCGAGAGCAAGTACCGCCGTCTCTACAATGTCAACCCCTATTTCGACTTCCTCTTTTCGGGATTTCAGATTCACGCCGGTGCCGTGGTGGCGCTCGACGGCTACAACATCCCCGAGATAGAGCCGCGCATCTATCCCGATGTCGCTGTCAGCAAATCGTTCTTCCACGACCTTGTCAACGTCACCCTCTCCGCCCGCGGCAATATCGAGGCGCAGAGTTGGAACCGTCTCCGTCTCGTCAACCCCTACATCATGCCCAACAGCACCGTGCGTGCCACCAGCCACTACGATTTTGGCGCCAACATCCGCCTGAACCTCAGCAAGAAGATCGACTTCAACCTGTATGGCTTCTACAGCTATCTCAACGACGACCTCTCGTTCAGGCTCAACGAGCAGTATACACTGCATAATGTCTTTATCCCTGTATACGACAGCATCACCCGCGTCAAGGTGGGCGGCAGTTTTGTCTTCATCAACGACGAGATGCTCCGCCTCGAACTTAAGGGCAACTACTATCTCTACAAGAACCAGAAGACCTACATCCGCAACGGCGAAACTGTAGAATACCCATTGTACTACCGTCCCGACTTCGACGCTGCCCTTGCCGCCACAGTCAATTACAACGACAAAGTCATCGGCCGCGCCGAGTTCCAGACGCTTGGCCGTATGCCCTATACCATTGTGAAGGATGCCGCTGGTGCCGACAGTACACTGTTCCTGCCCATGCGCCTCGGGCTCAACCTCGAAGTGGAATACCGCCACAACAAGGCCCTCAGTTTCTTCCTCAAGTTCGACAACCTCCTGTTCCAACGCTACTTTTATTGGCAGAACTACCCCAGTTACCGCGGTCTCTGCCTTGTTGGACTCACCTACACTTTACACTAATAGCGCATGAATTACAATCAAACTTTAGAGTACCTCTTCAACAGTCTGCCCATGTACCACCGCATCGGGAAGGCTGCCTATAAGGCCGACATCACCAACACCGTCAGCCTCATGCAGCATCTCGGCCATCCCGAGCAACGGTTCCGTTCCATCCATGTGGCAGGCACCAACGGCAAAGGCTCCGTCTCCCATTTTCTTGCCTCTGTCCTCATGCAGGCGGGCTACAAAGTGGGGCTCTACACCTCGCCCCATCTCGTCGACTTCCGCGAGCGTATCCGTATCAACGGTGCCATGATTCCCCGCGACGCAGTGACCCGTTTTGTCGAGCTCCACAAACCTTTCATGGAAACCCTTCAGCTCAGCTTCTTCGAGATGACCGTGGGCCTGGCCTTCGACTACTTTGCTTCACAGCAGGTCGACATCGCCGTCGTGGAGGTAGGCATGGGCGGGCGGCTCGACAGCACCAATGTCATTACCCCCCTCCTCAGCATCATCACAAATATTGGCTTCGACCACACACAGTTTCTTGGCGACACCCTGCCCAAGATTGCTGCCGAAAAGGCAGGCATCATCAAACCCGGCATTCCCGTGGTGATAGGGGAGACCCACCCCGAAACGCGTCCCGTCTTCGAGCAAAAAGCAGCCGAGATGCGCTCCCCCATATACTTTGCCGACGACCACTACCGCATTATAGAGCAACCGGCACCGCCCTCGCTCCACTCCTCCGACCTTCAATTCACAGTGGAAAAATTGAACGTTGAAACAGGAAAGTGGGAAGTTGAAAACTATCCGGGTGCGGCAGCTGGGGTATGTTCTCAATTCTCATCTCCCCTCAGCGGTAGTTACCAACTCCACAACCTTGCCACCCTCTTCCAGGCGTTGCAGCTATTGCCCACCGTCGGATTGACCGTTTCGCTGCAGCATATCCAGCGCGGCATCTCCCGTGTGGTGGCCGACACTGGCCTTCATGGCCGCTGGGAACAGCTCGACAGCCGTCCCCTCACCATCTGCGAAACCGCTCACAATGCCGACGGTATTGAAGCCATGCTCCAAAAGCTCGCCTCATTGCCCTACCGTAGGCTGCATCTGGTCTATGGCTGTGTCAACGACAAGGATTATGTCAAGATACTCCACATGCTCCCCTCCGAACGGACTACCTACTACTATACCCAGCCCTCCGTGCCTCGGGGCTTGCCTGTGGACACCTTGGCCGAAGCCGCCAAGAACATTGGCATGCCTGGACTGGCCTTCCCCACCGTGGGCGAAGCCATCCGTGCCGCACGGGCCTCCGCCGACCCCAACAACGACCTTGTGTTGGTAACGGGCAGCATCTTCCTCGTAGCCGACGCCGTCGGATACTATTCCGCTTTAGCACGATAACCCTGCCTGGGGATACACGATGCTTGCCCGAACCCGGCTGGCTGTTGCTTTCTGTGCGCAAACCTGGTTTGCTGTAACGTCCTCCTCCCGCATTCGTCATTGCTTCTTTAAACCAAATCGGTCATTCGGCCGACTTTTCAATCAGGATAACCGCACTCTCGATTCACTTTTTACACTTTTCCGACGGACACTCCAACCCCGCCGCAACGCCCTCCACACTCCTTCCTTGCCCAGCCTTTGCTCCCTCACTGCGCCTTCCCTGTACCACCGCAGTGCCGGGAAGTCTCAGCCGTCGGTGCGCCACGACCCACTTGAGTCGTTCAATCTAGGCTCGATGTTGCCTGCTTCCCGGCTTGTTATCCGTTATCATGTCGAGTAACGATGCTATAACGATACTTTAACGATGCAGGATTGAACGGCCCCTCTCCGTAGCGAGGGGAAATCGTTGCCGCTTCACGACGCAGGGCTTATCCCCGTGCATTGCACGGCTCGGCAATTACTCTGGATTTTTCGGTTTCCTAACGACCGATTTGGGTTCAACTGACTGAAGGCATTTGGTGGAAAGGGTGACGGACAGGTACCCGTACGGTAGAGCAAAAAACTGGCGGGACAGACCTGCTGCCTGTCCCGCCAGTAATAGAATGGAGGGTGAATGATGTTAATTGGCAGGTGTGCTACCCAAGGCTTGGAGCAGCTGGATGATGGCTGTGGCCGTACCTACATTGTTGGACACCGTGCTGGCATTCACATTCAGTCCTGTGAGGCTGTTCATGGTGTTGATGACGTAGTCGACATTGGCGGCGGTGATGAGGCCGGAGCCGGCAGAAACCATGCCAGCGGCAAATGCTTTCTTGTAGTCGGGGTTTTCCTTGTTGGAACGCATGTTGGTGTAGCCGGTGGCAACCATGAGGGCGGCGGTGAGGTCCGTCGGATTGCTGAGACTGACGGTGCCAGTGTTTCTGTACGAGTTATAGAGTGTGATAATGGCGTTGGCCGTGTTGCGGCCTTGGGTCTTGGCAGCGCTGTCCACGGAAGTGCCACCCATGCTGCTGCAGGAGGCAAAGGCCATGGCAGCGATGCACATCATAATGATACTGAATCTTTTCATGATAGTATAGTATTGTTTTTGTTTTGTTATTTTCAGGATGCAAAGATACATTTTTTTTTGCATATTGAAAAAAAATCGTATATTTGCAAATTGTTTCAATATGGTATTCATAAGTTAAATTCTATTATAAATTCGTATGAACAACACCATTTTCACATTCCCGAAACCCGAGAACGAACCCGTCCTCGGCTACAAGCCCGGCAGTCCCGAGCGTAAAGAGATTCGTAAGGCTCTCGACGAGCTCTACAAGAAGACCACCACCATCTGCCCCATTATTGGAGGCAAGGAGGTGAAAACCGCCGAGATGGGCGAGATTGTGATGCCCACCGACAACAAGCATGTGCTTGCCAAGTACTACAAAGTGGGAGAAAAGGAGGTTCAGGCCGCTATCGCCGCCGCCATGAAGGCTCACGAGGAGTGGGCCAACACCCCGTGGATTGAGCGTGCCAGTGTGATGCTGAAGATTGCCACCCTTATCAGTGGCAAGTACCGTTGGCTTATCAACGCTGCCACCATGCTTGGTCAGGGCAAGACCACCATGCAGGCCGAAATCGACTCGGCATGCGAGTTGGTGGACTTTCTGCGCTACAATGCCTATTACGCTTCGCAGATATACAGCGACCAGCCCTGCAGCGACAAGGGTACGCTGAACTATGTGACCTACCGCCCGATGGAAGGTTTTGTGTTTGCCATCACTCCCTTCAACTTCACCTCCATCGCCAGCAACCTCTGCCTGTCGCCTGTGCTGATGGGCAATGTGTGCATCTGGAAACCCAGCACCACCGCCATGCTGTCCAACTACCTGTTGATGAAAATCTATAAAGAGGCCGGCCTGCCCGACGGCGTGGTGAACTTCCTGCCCGGCAGCGGTTCGCTGATCGGCAAGGTGGCTTTTGCCGACGCCAACCTGTGCGGTGTCCACTTCACCGGTTCTACTGGCACGTTCAACAGCTTCTGGAAATCAATCGGCGACAATATCGCCAACTACCGCACTTATCCCAAGATTGTGGGTGAGACCGGCGGCAAGGACTTCATCTTTGTCCACAAGTCGGCCAATCCCGAGCAGGTGGCCACGGCCATTGTGCGCGGAGCTTTCGAGTTCCAGGGTCAGAAGTGCTCGGCCGCCTCGCGCGCCTATATCCCCAAGAGCCTGTGGCCCAAGGTCGAAAAACTTGTGGGTAAGATGCTTGCTGAAATCAAGGTGGGCGACGTGCGCGACTTCAGCGCTTTCGTCAACGCTGTTATCGACGAGGCTTCGTTCGACAACTGCATGCGTTATATCGAGCATGCCAAGAAGAGCAAAGATGCCGAAATCGTGTTCGGCGGCACCGGCGACAAGAGCAAGGGATGGTTTATCCAGCCCACGGTCATCCGTGCCCTCGACCCGAAATACAAGTCGATGTGCGAGGAGATTTTCGGACCCATCATCACCGTGTATGTCTACGAGGATGCCAAGTACGAGGAGACACTGCGTCTCTGCAACGAGACTTCGCCCTACGCACTGACGGGTGCCATCTTTGCCACCGACCGCAAGGCATTGCGGACGGGTGCCAATATCCTGAAGTATGCCGCAGGCAACATCTATTACAACGACAAGCCTACAGGTGCCGTGGTGGGTCAGCAGCCCTTTGGCGGTGCCCGTGCCAGCGGCACAAACGACAAGGCCGGCTCGTACCTGAACCTGATTCGCTGGACCAGCCCTCAGGCCATTAAGGAGACTTTCGACCCCGCCTACGACTACAAGTATCCCTTCATCAGCGATGCTGAATAAGACTCACACTTGGTGCCACGCCATAGGCGTGGCACCTTTTGTTAACACGAATGTGCAATTTTAAACTCTTATAACCTATGAAGAAAAAAGTACTGTTTGTTACTGCTTTTATGACGCTGTTTTGCGTTGCGAAAGCACAGGATGCGTTAGATACCAACGCTGCCCCTAGTTTTTATCATTGGAATGTAGGCCTGTCGCTTGGTTTTGACTATAACGACCATAGCGCCAATATGGTTTACATGAAAGGCATGACCTATACAGGTTTGATAGGCGTGACGACTGGCTTGCATGTACAATACAACTTTATGCCTTGGCTGGGTGTGCGTGCAGGAGTCATGACAGTGATGAAAGACTATACCATGACCAATACTGTGGTTTTGGGAGGTAAAGTAGTTGGTGGTGCTCAGACCAATACATACAACGGCTATTTAGATGTGCCGGTGATGGCTGTATTCTCCTATGGCAACAGGTTTAAAGTTCACCTCGGCTTGGGATGTTATATGGGTTATTGGATGGTGAGTTCGCGTTCAGGCGTCGGTATACCTCTCGTCGGCGAGAAAGGGGAATTTGACGAGGATGTCAAATTCAACAGCACCCGCGACAACCGTTTCGACGGAGGTTTAGCCGCCTCGGCAGGTATATCGCTTGCCCTTGGCAAGGCAAAGGCTTGGTCGCTGGGGCTTGAGGGATGTTACCTCTACGGTCTTACCGACATACAGAAGAAGTATATGCGCAATCTCAGTCCTCGGTATAATACAACCTATTCCGTACAGCTGAGTTTAAGCTATTCTTTTTAGGATGAAGAACAAAACTAATTATTAATCTTCCATTTTGATAAACTATGAAAACAAGAAAATATATCTTTAATATCATGGCACTTGCCGCAATGTCGACGCTGATGATGGTGTCATGCCGCAAAGAGGCTCCAGTCCTTCATGACCCCAATAATATTCCGTGCAAGACCTATACCCAACAGTTCCAGGCAGTATGGGAAGGCGTGGATCAGTCGTATGTCTTCTGGGAAAGGGATACCGTCAACTGGGATAAACGCTATGACCTCTGTCTGCCCATTTTCCACGATTTTGATGCCCGCGGCACTGCCAATCCTGTCACTGCCGAAGAGTATAAGGCTGCTTGGTTAAAGGTGTTCAAAGGTCTTGTCGACCATCATTTCGTTGGCGTTCTGTGGAATCCGAATCTGAAGGGTGCTGTTATCGTCAATGCGGGTCACCAAGCTCGCTATACGACCGACATCGCCCAGGAGATTTCCATTCTCAAGCGCATGCCCGGAATCAGCGACCTGACAGAGAACACCGTTCAGGGAAGCAAAGCACCTCAGTCGTGGAGCTGCCTGTTGCCCGGCAAGGTTTCAGGCGAGAAGATAGCCTATTTCCGTTTCTCGGGTTTTGGATTCGACATAAAAAATCAGTCGAGGGCAGAGTTGGCTCCGTTATATGCCTTCTTCGACCCCGATACTCTAGGCAACGTGGGTGACCGTGCCCTCATCAACCGCGATGATGTAAAGGGCATTATCATCGATGTGAGAGGCAATGGCGGTGGAAGCTTCGGCAATATCGATATGTATATTGGCTCTTTGCTGCATAAGGATTTGCAAATAGGTTATACTCGTGTGAAAGAGGGCATTGGAAGATTGGATTACAGTGCATGGCTTCCATTGAAAATCGCTGCCCACAAAAGACCTATAAATAAGGAGAAGGATGTCGTATTGCTTGTTGACGCCAATTCTATTAGCTGTTCTGAAGTTACTGCAGTGTTTATGAAGTATCTTCCCAAAGGTAAAGTGGTGGGTGATCGCACGTATGGTGCTACAGGCCCACTCTGGTCTAACACGATTCTCCACGATGTATTTTACAACGGTTGCTTCGGTGATACAAATCTGTATAATCGCTTCCTTGAAGATCGTGGCACTTATTCGAATGATAATTTCACCTATTATGTCTACACTAGCACATTCGAGTTTGTCGACCGCAACTATGAGAGCTTCGAAGGCAAGGGTGTCAATCCCGATATCTTGGTTCCTTACAATGAGCAAGAGTTGAAAGCTGGAACCGACAAGCAGTTGGAACGTGCACTGGAATATCTTCGTAACGGGAAATAATTCTGCAAATATTGTAACATAACAATCGTTTTATGAGAATGAACAATCGTCTAACCATTCCTATCGCCCGATGCCTGTTGTTGGTGTGGCTGGCTGCTGTGCCTGTAGTGCTCTCCGCGCAGGAGGATGTTCAGGCCGAACCGCGTACCCGCCATTTCAGCTTCGGCATCACCGCAGGTATGGACCGCAACTACCATAGTGTGGATATGGTGTATATGTCGGATATGAAGTTCGACAAGTTCAGAACGGGTACGGTGTTTGGGCTCCGACTGGGGTATGCGCCCCTTAAGTGGCTCTCCATCAACACCGGCGCAGTGCTGATACAGAAGAATTACCACATGGACCATGTGTTTGAGTATTACTATCTGCGCTACTCGCTCAACACCACATCGAACAATGACTATATCAATGTCCCTCTCGAATTGAAACTGAGTGTGGGTAAGACGGTCAGACTGCATGCTTTTGGTGGCGTTTTCGGCGGCTATTGGCTGAAAGGGCATAGGAAAGGGGTGACCTATTCATTCTCTAACGAAAGGAATTACTCCTTTGACGAGGATTATGTGTTTAACGACAAGCGCGACAACAGGATTGAGAAGGGGTTCACCTGGGGCGCCGGTCTCAGCGGCATGATTCTTGGCAAGTTAGAGGTGGGTGCTGAAATAAGATGGTATTACAGCATCACCGATATCCAGAAGCCTTATATGACCAACCTCAATCCCCGCTACAATACTGCTGTCGCCTTTCAGGCAGGCTTGAGTTACTGGCTATAGTTCAATAGAATATCATCAATTAGGAATAAACGTTTTGCCCCCTCGCCGTTTGACGAGGGGGTAAATAAAAAGAATTAATAGAACATTCTATATGAGAAAAGACGCTTTTTTTTATGGCCTGCTATTGTTGGTCACATTGAGCAACGTGTCGTGCCGCAAGGAACCTCTGGAAAACCGAGGCAACCCCAACAACCTTATCTGTAAGAACTATCTTTCGCAGTTTGAGGCTATCTGGTCGGGCATGGACCAGGGCTATGTGTTCTGGGACCGTGACACCGTCGACTGGGATGCCCGCTACGAGGAGTTCCGCCCTATTTTTGCCGCCTTCGATGCACGTCCGGCCAACAAGCCCGTCACGCAAATTGAATACATGGAAGCCTATACCGGCCTCTTCGCAGGACTGCTGGACCACCACCTCGCCGGTCGCTTTTATGCTGCCAAAGGCATACCTCATGGGCAATGTGAGGCTTTTGTGTCGCCCGGGACAAACGATTACTATCATAGCGTGTCCAATTCCGAAGCCCTCCGTTTGCAGCTCAAGGCTTTGCGCAAAAAGGCAATACCTGGAACGCTGGTGGAATACAGCCCAAATAATGATTATGGAAATCCGGGCTCATATTTCTGCCTGATTCCTGGTGCCAACGATGGCGAGTTGATTGCCTATTTCCGTTTCACCAACTTCTTCATGGTGCAGATGCATCAGAAGTATCAGTGGTATCCCAACTCTCCCGACTCGCAGAAGGCACAGGCTCCAGCCAGAGCCTTCTATGGCCCGCTCTATAATGAAGGCATCACTACCGAGGCAGGCTATGCCAACAATGATTCGGTGGTGGGCATCATCATCGATGTGCGAGGCAACGGTGGTGGCAGTGTGGAAGATCTGGAACCGCTTATTGGCTCCCTCTCCCAGTCGCCCACACTCGTAGGCTACACCCGTGTAAAGGAGGGCTATGGCCGACTGGACTACAGTGCTTGGTCGGAGAGTGTGGTAAACTGCCCCGCACTGCATCTTAATAAGCAGAAGCCCATTGTGGTGCTGGCCGATGTCACGTCCGTCAGCTGTGCCGAGTTGGCAACGATGCTTATCAAAGCACTCCCCAACGGAACATTTATCGGCGAGAGGACGTACGGTGCTATCGGTGGTCTCTATTCCGGTGGCTCCACCAACATCTATCACGACCTGTTCTACTCTGGTTGCTTTGGCGATTACGAGTACTTTGAAAATGGTCCCGACCCGTATCGCGATAACTTCTCCTACTATGTATACACCAGTACATTCCACATGGTCGACAACACTTACGGCGATGTGGAGGGTGTAGGTGTCCAACCAGATATTGAGATTCGGTTTAATCTCAATAGGCTAGACGAAGGTACCGATAATCAGTTGGACCGTGCCATCCGATTCATCCGTGTGGGTCATTGATGAACTTCACTATCTGTTTAACTTCTCTCTGATATAGAGAATTGCCTGCAGATTGCGCGGCACCTGCAGGTCGATAGTCCCGCTCTCTATTGCTATCACCTTACCCGTTTTCACGGCGGTGAGCTTGTTGTAGGGCTTGGTTCGGCAGAACGTGGCTGAGTCCTCGCGGCGAATCATGATGTATTCAGGATCGGCCTGCATCAACGCCTCGAGGCTATAGCTCCAACCGGTGATGTCGGCGGCCACATTGTGACCTCCAGCCATCTCGATAATATCGTTGATAAAAGAGTTTCCCCCTGCGGTGAAGTTGCCCGAGGGACCGAATCCGACCACATAATATATGCTAGGACGAGGGGCTTCGTTAGTGGGAAGGCTTTCGCCAAGCGTACCCATCATGGAACGCATGTGGGCGATGAGGCTGTCTGCCTGTCGGGTGCATCCTACTAATTGCCCGATCTTGGCGATATTTTCATACAGCCCTTCATATTGTTGCTTCTCAATCACGCAGGCGATGGGGATGCCCATCTTCTCCAGTTGTTGGTGGCACTTTTGCGGTATCATCGAGCCACTGATGACCAAGTCGGGATTGAGGGAGGCTATTTTCTCCACATTCAGATTGCTTATGCCGCCGATTGAGGGAATCTTCTTTGCCTCGGGAGGGTAGGAGCAGAAGTCCGTCCGCCCGATAAGCAGCGAGTCGGCATGCAATGCAAAAATAATCTCGGTGACAGCGGGAGAGGTGCTCACCACCCGTTTCGGGCAGGTGGGCACCTCCACTGTACGCTGATAGTCGTCGACAAAGGTGACGTACGCTTGGTTCGAAGGTGAGCCGGACGGGGCATTGCACGAAACCGTCACCATCGTGAATAGACTTAAAACACAGAGCATGAAGAACATTCTGTGTCGTGTACGGGGATTGGTGTTTGTCATAGCGTATGAGTTATGCGTCTTCCATTCCTCCGCAAAGGTGCATCACGTCGCCGGTGTTGTAGCTGCCCAGTTCTGATGCGTAGTACAGGCATGCATTGGCCACCTCTTGGGGTGTCCCCGGACGGCGTAGCGGGATACGTGTCTGCCAGTAGGTCTTCATTTGCTCGGGTATCTCGCCAGTCATCTCAGTGACGATGAATCCGGGGGCAACGACATTCATACGGATGTTGCGCGCGCCCAGTTCCTTCACTGCACTCTTGGTGAAACCGATGATGCCGGCTTTGGCAGCTGCATAGTTGGCTTGTCCGGCGTTGCCTCCGATGCCTACCACGGAACTGATGTTGACAATACTGCCAAATCCCTGTTTCCACATGGAGGGCTGTACGGCCTGGGTCATCAGGAATACCGACTTCAAGTCGTTGTTGATGACGTTGTCCCACTGCGCCTCGGTCATGCGTTTGATGGCGGCGTCGTCGGTGATACCGGCGTTGTTGATAAGGATGTCGATATGGCCGAAATCCTGCAGTGTGTCGGCCACAAACTGCTGAGTGCTTTGTTTGTTTGCCACATCAACGGCATACCCTTTGGCTTTCACCCCGAGGGCTTCAAGCTCTTTTTCAACCGATTCCATCTGTGCGTTGCGGCTGCGTCCGCAGAAGGAGATGTTACATCCCTCCTCGGCAAAGCGGAGGGCAATGGCGCGACCTATACCGCGGGTGGCGCCGGTGATAATGGCTACTTTGTCTTTTAAAAGCATGATTAGTTACCTGTTTTTAGTTAGCGGTGTGCTACACTTGTGTTTAAAATACGAAGAGAGTTGAAAGTGATGGTGTCGCTCTCAACTCTCTTTTTGCATTACCTATGGTAACGCTCTCTCATTGTTAGAGCAGGGTGGCCAGCTTGGCGGCGAGGTCGCCGACACGGGTGCTGTAACCCTTCTCGTTGTCGTACCAGCTGACAACCTTCACGAAGTTGCCATCCATCACCTGGGTCAGCAGGCTGTCGAAGATGGAACTGTGGGTGTTGTCGATAATGTCGACGCTGACCACGGGGTCCTCGGTATACTGCAGAACACCCTTCATGGGGCCTTCGGCGGCAGCCTTGATGGCGGCGTTGATTTCTTCCTTGGTGACGTTGCGGTTCAGCTCAGCAGTGAGGTCCACAACAGAACCGTCGGGAGTGGGAACGCGCATGGCGAAACCGTCCAGTTTGCCTTTCATCTCGGGGATAACCAGACCCACGGCCTTGGCGGCGCCGCTCGAAGTGGGGATGATCGAAACGGCGGCGGCACGGGCACGACGCAGGTCGCTGTGCGGCTGGTCCAGAATCTTCTGGTCGTTGGTATAGCTGTGGATGGTGTTCATCAAACCGCGTTTGATACCGAAGGTGTCGTTCAGCACCTTGGCGACAGGAGCCAGGCAGTTGGTGGTGCAGCTGGCGTTGGAGACGAGCTGCATCTCTTTGGTCAGCACATTGTCGTTAACACCCATCACAATGGTAGCGTCCACATCCTCGGCCTTGCTGGCGGGGACGGTGAGGATAACTTTTTTGGCACCGGCGATGATGTGCTTCATCATCTGCTCTCGTTTCTTGAACAGGCCGGTCGACTCAACCACGATGTCAACACCCAGCTCTTTCCAAGGCAGGTTCTGCGGGTCGCGTTCGGCATAGATCTTCACCTTCTTGCCATTCACTACGATGCAGTCGCCCTCGGCGTGCACTTCACCTTCGAAGTTGTCGTGCACAGAATCGTATTTGAACAGGTATGCCAGGGTGTCGGCACTGGTAAGGTCGTTAACGGCCACGATGTCCAATTCGGGATGGTCCAGCATGGCGCGGAAGGACATTCTTCCGATACGGCCGAAGCCGTTGATTGCTACTTTTGCCATATTGTATTGCTTTTTAGGTATTTGTGTGAATTTTTGTTGTATTAATCGTTTTACAAATATACATTTTTTTCTCTATTTGGCAAAAAAATAGTACTTTTGCACCAATTTTTTAGGATAAATGCACTTTTTTCGAATGGGGTAATGTGCTCAATCCCCACACGATAACGATATTATGGCAAAAAAAACTAGACAAAAACATAAGGCTCGCAAGCGCCGTGGCTTGAAACGATGGAAACAACTCTCCTTTATGGGCAAGGTGTGGCGTGTGTGCTGGGTCACCCTTCTCTCGCTCTTCGGGTTCTCCATTTTCCAGGTATTGGTGTGCGCTGTCATCAATCCCCCGCTCACCCCGCTCATGGTTCAACGCTTCTTCGAACAGATGTCCGACAGCGAGCGTCCCGTGGTCTTCCAGCGCGACTACGTCTCCATCGACGACATCTCGCCCAACCTTATCAACGCTGTCGCCATTGCCGAGGACGGTGGTCTCTACATGTACCACCACGGCTTTGCCGTCCAGCGCATGAAAAAGGCCTATACCAGCTCCGTCACCAAGCGCACCCGTGCCGGCGGCAGCACCATCAGCCAGCAGACCGCCAAAAACTGTTTCCTCCCGCATACCCACCGCATGTGGCGCAAAGCCATCGAGGCCTACTACACCATCCTCATTGAGAAAATCTGGGGCAAGAAGCGTATCATGGAGTGCTATCTCAACATCATCGAGTTTGGCAACGGAATCTATGGATGCGAGGCCGCCTCACAGCACTATTTCCACCATTCCGCCAGCAAGCTCACCCGCCGCGAGGCCGCACTCCTTGCCGCCTGTCTGCCCTCACCCCTCCGAAGCAACCCCGCACGTCCGTCGCGCTACCTCTCCCGCCGTGCCTCCACCCTCCAGCACCGCATGGGCTTCTACGGCACCGCTGCCACCCTTCAGGACGGCAAAATCGTCATGACCGAGGGGAAGAACCCCAAATACAAGAAAATGGTCGAGGAGGAGAATATATTCGACTTTACCGTCTGGATGCTGAAGCAAAAAATGGGCATCAAAGATTAGCCGATGGACTGGAGCCTAAGCGTCAAGCATTTCGAGGTTCACCTCCGTCTGGAGCGTAACCTGTCGGCCAACACCGTCGAGGCCTACCTCCACGATGTTGCGCTGCTGCGACGCTGGGCCGAAGGCGAAGGGCTGCTCCCCGACCAGGTCACTGTCGAAGGGCTGCGCAGTCTCATCGCCCAGCTGAACGACATCAGTGTCTCTGCCACCACCCAGTGCCGCATCCTCTCGGGGTGGCGCGCCTTTTTCCGCATGCTTGTCATCGAGGATGTCGTCCTCGACAATCCCGCCGAACATATCGAGATGCCCACACGCCCCAAGCACCTTCCCGACGTGCTCACCGATGCCGACATCACCGCCATGCAGGCCACCTTCGACCGCAGCCGCCCGGGCCCGTCGCGCAATTATGTCATTGTCGAAGTGCTGTATGGGTGCGGACTTCGGGTGTCCGAGCTTGTCAACCTCAAGCTCTCCAACATCTATGCCGAGGAGCGGATGCTGCAAGTGGTGGGCAAAGGCGACAAGGAACGCTGGGTGCCCATCAACGACCGCGCACTGAATCTCCTCCAGCACTACATCCTCTTCGAGCGTAGTCAGCTCTCCATCCAGCACGGCGAGGAAGTGTATGTCTTCCTCAACCTCCGCGGGCACCACCTGTCGCGTATCGCCGTCTTCCAATTCATACAGCAAGCCGCCATCGAGGCCGGCATCCACAAGAATGTCTCCCCGCACAGCCTGCGCCACAGCTTCGCCACCGAGCTGGTGCAGAACGGCGCCGACCTCCGTGCCGTGCAGGAGATGCTCGGTCACGAAAGTCTTGCTACCACCGAAATCTATACCCACCTCTCCCGCCAATACCTGCGCGACACCATCAGCACCTACCATCCCCACTACAAGAAATGATGCCGTTGCCTATCAAGCTTAAGGCACAATGCGGTGATTATCAGAAGTAAACTTAAGGGCCAAGACAGGGATGCAACACGAAAACAGAACCTGCCTTTAGTCTGGACGCAGTATTTGTCAGAATAAAGCTGATGCCATGAATGCCCACAGCACTGTGATTGGGGCAAAGAATTGCTGGCCCATCCGGTAACCTTTGCGCTGCTACATACTAAAAAACGCTTTTTTCAGTTATTGCAAAAGACATATCACAAGAGTTATCACAAACCCATTGCTCGCACCATGTCAGAAAACGCACTTGTACCGCAAAAGATAGAGCAGTATGGCCGCCACTACGACGACCACTCGCTTTGGAGTAAAATCAAGTCTGCCGCAGCCAACGCGGGCCGCAAAGTGATTTACAATGTTTTGCTGCTCTACTACATGCTCACCGACGCCACCATCCCGCTCCGGCACAAACGCCTCATCATAGGTGTGCTGGGCTATTTCATCCTGCCCATCGACCTCATCCCCGACTTCATCCCCGGCACCGGCTTTGCCGACGACCTTCTCGCGCTCCTCTACGTGGTCAAGGTGCTGCACGACAGTATCACCCCCGAAATCAAGGCCAAGGCGCAAGCCAAATGCAACGACTATTTCAAGACCGACAGCGGCCAGACACCCCTCCCTCCCGACAATAACAGGTAAAACATCATATCAACCAATGGAAAAGCAACTCTATCTTGCAGCCGGCTGCTTCTGGGGCGCCGAGCACTTCTTCAAACAAATCGACGGCGTCACCTTCACCGAGGTGGGCTTTGCCAACGGCAACACCGACAACCCCACCTACGAGCAGGTCTATACCGACACCACCGGCTTTGCCGAGACGGTACGTCTCAGCTACGACCCCCTCCGTGTCAGCCTCACTTTCCTCCTGCAGATGTATTTCAAGGCTATCGACCCGACCAGCCTCAACCAGCAAGGCGAAGACCGCGGTACGCGCTACCGCACAGGCATCTACTATACCGACCCCGACGACCTCCCCTTCATCCGTCAGGCCATGGCCCACGAGGCCGCACGTCATTCCAAACCCCTGCAGGTGGAGGTGCTGCCCCTCAACAACTTCTTCCGCGCTGAGGACTACCACCAGGACTATCTCGATGTCAATCCCGACGGCTACTGCCACTTGCCTGTCGCATTGTTCCGAGAAGCTCGCGAAGCCCGCGACCTTGCCACCCTGCAGAAAGCCGAGAAATACCGCCTGCTCCTCAAGCAGCTCCAGTCCCTCCTCGAGGGCGAAAAGGACCCCATCGCCTGCATGGCCAATGCCGCTGCCATGCTGCACGACACCTTCCACTTTTGGTGGACGGGGTTCTACCGCGTGGTGGGCGACGAGCTGGTGCTCGGTCCTTTCCAAGGTCCTGTTGCCTGTATGCACATCGCCTACGGCAAGGGCGTTTGCGGAACGGCCTGGCAGCAGTGCCGCACCCTGCTGGTGCCCGATGTCGAGCAATTCCCCGGCCATATAGCCTGTAGCGCGGCTTCACGCAGCGAGGTGGTCGTCCCCGTCATGCACGACGGTTCCGTGACGGCTGTGCTGGACATCGACAGCCAGCACCTCGCCACATTCGACTACGCCGACCGCCATTTCCTGCAAGAGGTGGCTGCCCTGCTCCCCTGTTGATATGGAGCAGATTCGTTCAATATTGCATCGTTACCGCTTTGTTACAGCATCGTTACAGGATATAATAAAGGGGAACGAGCCTGAAACGATGGTTGAAGGATGCAGTATTGAACGAACTTAGGACATGTCAAAATGATATTTGCCGCCCTGCATTTGCCCGCGAGTGGGTCGGCAGGGGATGGAAATGAAATATGCGTCGCCCGCACAAGATAGCTCTTATGCGGGCGACGTTTTTACCCTTATCGGTCAGCAGGGAAATGATTGTAATGGATTGTATCATCCGTCTTTATGAACGATGGGGGTTCAATCTGCCTGTAGTTGTTAAGTTTCTGTGTTTTCTTTGTTATTGTTGGTTTGAATTGAGGTTAAGGCGTACCCCGCCTACGAATGTGCGGCCGGGCTGAGGCACCCCGCCGTGGTCGCGGTATTGGGTGTCGAGCAGGTTGTAGCCTTCGACAAAGAGGTGCAGCACCGTGCCGTGCAGCGTGTCGGCATGACGGCCAAGGGGCAGGGCGTATTCGGCTGCGGCGTTGAGCAGCAACACCCCGCCGTATGTGTGCAGCTGTCCCTGACTGTCGGTGTATTGCCCTATGCGGTAACGGTAGGAGGCGTCGGCTTTGAGACGCAGGCGCGGCCAGGGTGAGAAGGCAACGTAGAGGTCGGCTTTGTGTCGCAGGTATTCGAGGGCGTAGGCGGAAATCATGTTGCCCGGGTCGCGGTCGATGTGGCAGAACGAGTAGCCGCCGCCTACAACGGGCTGTAGGCGATAGCGCGGGCGGTAGAGTAACGAGAGGTCGGCGCCCTTGGCGCTCACGTCGGTGTGGTTCATGGCATACCACAGTTCCTCGTCGGGCTGTCGAATCCAGTCGATAATGTCCCGGCCGTCGCGGTAGTAGAGGGTGGCCTGCAGTGCCAACGGCCGAGGGGTGTACTGCAGCGACAACTCGGCGGTGAGGCTGTGTTCGCTGTTCAGGTCGGGGTTGGCGATGTGGTTGACACTCTGATAGTAGAGGTCGGTGAAGGTGGGCAGGCGGTAGGTGCGGCTGAGGGCGGCGCGAAGATGCAGCTGGCTGGCCAGTCGGTAGCCCGACATGGCCGCGAGGCCGTAGTTAAAGCCGAAGGCGGTGTTGTAAAGTCCCAGGGCGGTGACCTCGGCGTTGAAGCGTCCGTATGCTATGCTGTAGCCGCCGTAGAGGGTGGCCGACATCCGGGCGGCGGAGTGGGTGTAGGGCGCGGGGAGCAGGCTGTCCGGTGTGCCCAGCACATTGCTTCGGATGCCCTCGCGTCGCAGTTCCGCCCCCAGCAGTGCTTCGCCTGCGCCCACACGTCGCAACAACCGGCTGCGGAGGCCGCTGATGGAAGAGAGATGGTGATTGTGGCCGCTGTACCAGGCGGGTGCCGTAGTGTAGCCGTCGCGGAAGAGTTCGAAGCGGTCGCGGTGTAGGCGGCTGTAGAGAGTGGTCTCCAGCCGTGTGTGCTGCCAGCGGTGGACGTTGAACGCCGAAGCAGTGAGGGTGCGGGTGGCCTCGAACTGGTCGGGGTAGGCGGTGCTGTAGAATGCCTGGCTGCCGAAGGCCTTGGCCTGCCCGCCCAGCTGCAGATGCCAGTCGTTGGAGCTGCTGTGGCGTGCGGCTTGGAGGAAGAGGCTGCCGTGGCGGTAGTCGGTGTTGGGCATGTAGCCGTCGGAACGGTTGTATGCACCGGCAAGGGTCACAGCCCAAGGCCCCAGCATTTTAGTGCCGAGGAGGGCCGCTTTTGTCTGGGCGTGGCTGCCGCCGCTGAGTTCTGCCGTCAGGTGGTCGCGGTATTCCTCGCATACTACGATGTTGATGCCGCCGCAGAAGGCGGTGATGCCCCGCGCCATGAGTTGGGCAGGGGTGAGGAGTTCGATGCGCTGCACCATGCTGATGTCGACGGGCATGTCGAGCAGATGGTGTCCGGTCTGGGCGTCGGTGAGGTTGACGCCGTTGATGAGCAGAACGATTTGGTCGAAGGTGCCGCCACGCATGGCAAGGTCGCCTTGCACATCGTTGCCGCCACGTGTGCGCAGGTCGGTCCCCGGCAACATCGCTACGAGGTCGCCAAGGGAGTGGACGGAAGTGTTGGAGAAATCTTGCGCGGTGAGCACCGCCGCAGGCTCGGGAGAGCAGAAGAGGGTGTCCGCCTGAGCGACAATGTCGATGGCTGGCAGGAGGCGTTCGTCGGGGTTGTCGTCGGTTTGTGCCGCGGCCTGCAGGGGGAGGAAGAGCATGCCGAGGGCGGCGATGGCTGCGGACTTGTGCAGCTGGCGGTCGGCAATGTAGGTGGCCAGGTGGCCGATGTTCACTACCCGGTGCAGGGAGTTGTAGGCGGCATAGGCCGCGCGGCAGTAGCGACGGAAACGGAACGCCGTGGTTCGGGTTTGTTTGTGTTGATACATGTTTGTTGTAAATATGTGGTTTTAGGCAGATTGCAGCATAGTGTCAAATCTGTGGAACGGGACACACATTACATCACCTTCACCGCAAAACGGGTTGCGGCAAAAGAGTATGGCGTCGTGCCATACAACGAGCGGAGGCGGAAACGCCTATTTCTTGCCTACGAAGCCGGAGGCAAGGTTCTTGAGCTGGTTGGCAAGGTCTTTCTTCTCCTCGTCGGTGAGCTTCATGTCCTTGAAGGCATCGGTGGCGGAGGCGATGAGGTGCTGGATGTCGTTGTCGTCCTTGGCGGTTGAGAGCTTGCTCATGAAATCCTTGTTGGCGGTCAGCTGCGATACGATGGAGGCGATGTTAGGATTGCCTGCCAGTTTGCTGATTTGCTCGGTAATGTTCTTGTTCCCAAGAATTTTGTCGAAAATACCCATAATAGTTGTTGTTTGAATTGATGTGGCAAAGGTACGCAAATTATTTTGAATGGTGTGGATGAAATGTGATGTGGAGGGCGTAAATTAACATTTGGGTGCCCTAAGTTTCCCCATCGGAACAGGGCTCCTGTTGACAAAAAGCGTTCAGACTACTGCTTGAGAAAGATGTTTCGACTATGTTTGAGCGTTGACAGGATTGTGTATAAGATGTTGAATTACATTTATGTGAGTGTTTTTGTAACAAAAAAGTGCTTGACAATGAGGAAAAATGTGTATATTTGCAGCACGGACAGGAGTTGCCTGGTGTGGGGGAGAAGTTTGTAACTTGTTGAAAGATACCTGTCGGATTGATAATTAAAAGAGTAAAAACAGATGAAAAAAATGATGAGATGGCTGACGATGGTTGCTGCGACGGTGCTGCTGGCATCGTGTTGCAAGACCGTTGACGAAAGCGCATGGCAGCAGAAGATGAAACAGGCTGCCGAACTGGGCACGGTGCAATATACCGTGCAGAAGGTGGTAAGCAACAACGACGAGTCGTGGAAGATATTCGGCGACAGGAAGATTCTATTCTCCTTCAAAGCTGTGATAAAAGCGGGCATTGACATGGAGAAGTTCGATCCCAAGTCGGTAAGGGTATCCGAGAACAAACGCAAAGGGACGAAAAAGGTTTCGCTGGAACTGCCTCAACCCAAGATTTTCACTTACAACATCCGTCCCGAAGACGTGAAGCTGCTCTACAGCGAGGTGTCATTGCTGCGCACGGAATATTCCAACAAAGAGCGTGACGAAATTGTGGCGAAAGGCTTGTGGGAGCTGAAGACAGACAAGGAGTTGACGGCAATGATATTGAGGGACGCCCGGCTGAATGCTGAGTCGTTTGTAGAGATGTTGCTGCGCCGCAACGGGTTCACCAATGTAGAAATAACATTTAAAGAGGAGGACTGACATGGAATTGAATGACGACAAACTGAACGAGGGTTGCGGGCTGGCAAACGGCAACGCCGAGGAGCCTGAAAAGGAGCCTGTGACCACTGCAGACGAGTGCGTGGATAACCAGGGTGCCGAAGAGGATGAGAAAACACTCACCGAGACGGTTGTGGAAGCGGCTGAGGAGTGTGCTGACGCTGAAGCGGAGCCTTCTGAGCCAGCGGTGCCGGACAGTGCTTTGGGGCGTTTCTGGGAGGGTGTGAAGAGTTGTGCGCTGAAGGTGTGGAAATTCGTGTGTAAGATTCTTAAAATGCGTTGGGGACGGCTGATTGCCATCGCACTGCTGGTGTTGTTGGTAGTGATAGGCTTGCGTATATACAACAACATTACCGAGAAGAAGAGTTACTACGAGTCGCTGAGTCAGACGATTACCGAGATGAAGCAGATTTCGGAGTTTTGCACTGCCCAATATTTGGGCGAGGTGATGTTTAAGGACGAGGAGAAAGTTGGCCTGAAGAATAAGGTCCTCGTGCTGATAATGAAGGGGACGGTACGTGCAGGGTTTGACCTGACGAATATGCAGACCGAACTGGTGGGCGACACCACCCTCAATGTGACACTGCCGCCAGCGAAGGTGCTGGACATCATCACCAATCCAGATGATACCAAGACATTCGTTGAGAGGGGCAATTGGAAGCACGAGCGGGTCACTGCCGACAAAAATGCCGCCCGCGCTAAACTGTTGGAGCTGGTGCTGGAGGACAACCTGCTGGCCACAGCCGAAGAGAACGGTATCCGGCAACTGACATCCATCTTCATGGCTTTCGGGTTCAAGCATGTGAATATCAAGATAGCCGACAGCGCAGGACCTGAAGATTTCGACACGGTTGTGGGCGATTCGGTGTCGGACAACATCACAACATTGTATGCTAAATGAGTGTGTGAATATGTCGCTGTGGGAATGTGGCTATGTGTGAAAGATTGTATTTAACGGGATTTGTTTTCGGTCATGAAATCAAATCCCGTTATCATGATTTTTTTTTGTATCTTTGCAACCTAAACAGAAAGAATAATCATTGCTATGGCAGAAGACAATAATAGTATCATACAGGAGGTTACCAACGAGGAGTATAAATGGGGTTTTGTCACCGATATCGAGACAGACACCATCGGCAAGGGCCTTAACGAAGATGTGATACGCCTCATATCGAAGAAAAAGAACGAGCCGGAATGGCTGCTGGAGTTCCGCCTGAACGCTTTCCGCAAGTGGCAGACCATGGAGGAGCCTAACTGGGGACACCTGAAGTATGACAAGGTGGACTACCAGGATATTATCTATTATGCGGCGCCCAAGCAGAAAGAGCTGAAGAAGAGCCTCGACGAGGTGGACCCGGAGCTGCTGGCCACTTTCGACAAGCTGGGTATCCCTCTGCGGGAGCAAAAGGAGCTGGCAGGTGTGGCATACGACGCCATCATGGACTCGGTTTCAGTGAAGACCACTTCGCAGAAGATGCTTGAGGACAAGGGTATTTTGTTCTGCCCCATCAGCGAGGCGGTGCAGAAGTATCCCGACATTGTGAAACAATACCTTGGGTCGGTGGTGCCGGGCGGCGACAATTTCTTTGCCGCTTTGAATTCGGCCGTGTTCAGCGACGGGTCGTTCTGCTATATCCCCAATGGGGTGCGTTGCCCCATCGAGTTGTCGAGCTATTTCCGCATCAACGCCAAGGGTACGGGCCAGTTTGAGCGTACGCTCATCATTGCCGACGAAGAGGCCTATGTGAGTTACATGGAGGGCTGCACAGCTCCGCAGCGCGACGAGAACCAGCTGCATGCCGCTATTGTGGAAATCATTGCCTTGAAGGATGCCGAGGTGAAGTACAGCACCGTGCAGAACTGGTATCCCGGCGACAAGGAGGGCAAGGGCGGTATCTATAACTTTGTCACTAAACGCGGCATCTGCAAAGGGTCGCGCAGCAAGATCTCCTGGACACAGGTGGAGACGGGTAGCGCGGTGACGTGGAAGTATCCCAGCTGCATCCTGCAGGGCGACGACAGCACGGCAGAGTTCTACAGCGTGGCAGTCACCAATAATTACCAGCAAGCCGACACCGGCACGAAGATGATACATGTGGGCAAGAACACCCATAGCACCATCATGTCGAAGGGTATCAGTGCGGGACACAGTCAGAACAGCTACCGCGGATTGGTGCAGATAAATCGAAGCGCGGAGAACGCTCGCAATTTCTCGCAGTGCGACTCGCTGCTGCTGGGCGACAAGTGCGGGGCGCACACGTGGCCCTATATCAAGGCCAATAACAGCAGTGCCATCCTGGAGCACGAGGCAACTACGTCGAAGATTTCGGAAGACCAGCTCTTCTATTGTCAGCAGCGCGGTATCAGTGCCGAAAGTGCGGTGGGACTGATAGTGAATGGCTATGCCAAGGATGTGCTGAAGAAACTGCCCATGGAGTTTGCCGTAGAGGCGCAGAAACTGCTCAGCATCTCGCTGGAAGGGTCTGTCGGATGACATTAATTTCTTAATCGATTTACACATTCACACATTCACACGTTCCCACATTCATAAATGGCACGTAAACTTTCTATGGAAGAGTTGCACCGCATTTCGGTGCAGGAGTTTAAGGAGGCTGAGAAATTGCCCCTCACGGTGGTGTTGGACAATGTGCGCAGCCAGAATAATATCGGCTCGGTGTTCCGCACGGGAGATGCCTTCCGTGTAGAGCGCATTTGCTTGTGTGGTATCTGTTCCACTCCGCCTCATCGCGATATACACAAGACTGCACTTGGCGCCGAGGAGAGCGTGGAATGGAAGTACTACGAGGAGAGCATAGACTGTGTGCGGGAACTGAAAGAGCAGGGCTATAAGGTCTATGCCATTGAGCAAGTTGACGACAGCATGAAACTGGATGCCCTTCCGGAACGATTTGGAGAGAAGGTGGCCATTATTTTCGGCAACGAGGTGGAAGGGGTACAGGAAGAGCTGTTGCCTTTGTGCGACGGAAGCATTGAGATTCCCCAACAGGGCACCAAACATTCGCTGAATGTGAGTTGTGCCGCCGCCATCGTGTTGTGGGAATTCTTCAAGATATTAAAAAAGTAGAAGAGTGTCGGATTCCGACATTCTTCTATTCTTACCGGATATTTATTCTCTTTTAAAAGAGGTTTAAGCGAACACCGAATGCCAAGTGGTAAGGGGTGATGGAACTCTCGTCGGGGACGTTGAGGTTCTTTAAGAGGGGTGTGAGCCCCGTTTCTGCGTATGCTCCAATCATACCGAAGTTGACACTGAAGCGCGTTCTGAGTTGGAATAGTTGGAGGGGAATGTCTTTGGAATAGCGTGTGTTGACGGATTCATCGTTCTCGGTGTGCGTGTATGTCCGGTTGAGCGTTCTGGCGAAGTAGAGTTGTGGTATCAGTTCTAATTGCATGTTGAAAGTGTGCTTTTTGGCATAGGGATAGAATGTGAAGTGGAGGGGGAAGTCGATAGAGGAGGTGTAGATATCGCTTTTCCATGTGCCGGGCAGGTCGGAGGAGAGGTATTCTAAATTGAGTTCACCGTTTGAACGGTTGATTGTCACGTTGGGTTTGATGAAGGTGTATGGGCTTTGAGACCATTGTATGCCAATGCCGGCAGCAATATGGTTGTCCATGTATAGTGAGTAGCTGAATTGCCAGGTGGCGTTGCCAAAGAAAGGACCTTTGGTTAAATCGGGAGCATTGGTTTTTTTTGTGAACCAAAGACTGGAGCCATAATAGAACTGGTTATGGAAACGTTTGGCAAAGGTGTACTTTTTCATTCCGGTCCAGTTGCGTGCATTGTCGTGTTTGTCATTGTCCTTTTGGTCGGAAATGGTGATGCCCCATTCCGTCCTTGTCCCTTTTTTCTTGTTTTCCACTGTGCCAGAGTAGAACGAGCGCGTGTGGCGTCCTTTGCGTAGGGTGTCCCCCATAAAAATCACTCTTGCATTGTCCTTAATATCGATCACGAGAGGGGCAGAGTTATTGGTTTGACTGGCTGTGGTGCCCACAGACAGGGTCTTGCCGTTGGCTGCTGCGGTGGTTTGGACGATGTTGCCGGCAACGGTGAAGAAGTTTTGTGACAAGTCATCTTCAGTGCCTTGGTAGGCTATCCAGTTGCAGGTGTCTAACTTCAGAATGATTGTGCAGTCTCCGAATACGTTCAGTACATTAATCTCTTTGCTGAGGTTTTGACGGTAGATGGCATTCTGTGCTGTGGCCATGGCCGACAGGGCGATGAGTGCCACAATGATTGCTGTTTTTTTCATGATATTGCTATTTTTATTGTTTCTATTCTGATTGATTAAATTGTCTTGTCTTTTTCTTCCTTGGTAACAAGAGTGATAACTCCATCTTTTATGCTGTTAATGAATTGTTGTCTGCGGTTGTCTGCGAAATCAATAATCATCTCGTTGATAGAGGTGGCCGTTTTCACTTCTGCCAAGTTGTCCACGAAAATGATTTCCTCAGCCAGATTGTCGACAGGGATGATTTCCTCGGCCAACTGGCAGTAGATGATGGTGGGTTCTGTGTATGCTGGTTCGATGGCTTCATTTGCGGGGACGGTGGTCTCAGTGTCGGTCTCTTGTGGTTGCACGTTTAGTATACTCTTGTTTGCGCGTGGTAAGGAGGGATTCATCCTTTGGATGCGCCGATTGGCAGAAGCAGGGGAGGAGATGGGGGCACTTTGGTCTGTTGTAGGAGCGTCGGATGTCTTCGGCTGTATCTGAATAGGTTTGTTCTCAGCCACCAATGATTCATTGTCTGTTCCTACAGTGGTTGACGTAGTTGTCCATATTCCATATCCCAACGCAAATACAATACATGCTGCTGCAGCCCAACGCCACAGGGGTACAATGCGGCGGGTTTTGCGGGCAGGAGGCTCAGCGGTGACCACAAGGGTGGGGTCGTAGTAGGTCTCCATCTCCTCGCGAATGTCGGGATGTTCCAGCAGGAACCGCTCCACTTCGGTGCGTGTGGTGCTGTCCAGTTCGCCTTCTTGATAGAGGTACAGGTAGCCCTCGTAATTGTCCATGTTAATCATAACGCGTGTTGTTTTATGTTGTTCAACTTAAGGTATGCTTTCTTCAGATTGATGCGGGCGCGGTAGAGGATGCCGGTGACTTGGGGCACATCGAGTCCGGTGAGTTGGGCGATCTCTTGATACTGGTAGCCCTCCAGGTCTTTCATCAACAGGATGGCGCGGTGCTGCTCGGGCAGTTGGTTAAGGGCTTTCTGCATGGCGTCGTGCAGCTCGAAGTTGTCGTGCTGGCTGTACCATTCTTCACCCACCAGCTCGGGAGCGATGTTGCGGAAGCGTTGTTCGCGGCGGTGCTGGTCGACCAGCTGGCGGTACATTACGCGAATCATCCACCCCTTGGCCTTGTCGGCCTCCACCTCGCTGCGGTGTGTCCATAGTGCCACGAAAGCGTCCTGCACCGTGTCCCAGGCTCCGTCGCCGTCGGCAGTGTAGCGAACCGCGAAACGGTAGAGTGCTTCGCGGCACTGTTGGACTGTTTGTGTATATTCCTGTTCGCTCATTTTCGATTTTAGCATTGTACAGGGTCGTGCCCTTTGAGTAGCTTTTTCCCAATAAACGAACATCTACCCTAAAATATTCGCAAAATGGCAAAAAAAAGAGGCAGAACTTTTTGGGAGGTCTGTCTCAATGTGTAAGATGCAGCGTTATTGTTTGATAACACGTTTGATGGCATTGCCGTTGTGCAAGGTTACGTGGAGGGTGTAGAGACCTGTGGGCAGGTGTTGAATGTTGATAACATTGCTGTCATGGAAGGTGGCGACGATGCGTCCGCTTTGGTCATAGACTTCAACCATATCCACTTCGGATGGCGAAATGGTGATTTTGCCGGTGGTTGGGTTGGGGGAGAGAGTGATATGGCCAAGGTTGTCAGCTGTGCAGATGCCTACCTCGGTGATGGTTAGCTGCAATACGATGATGCTGTCGCATCCGGCCTCTGTCTGCCCCTCAAAGAGGTACTCGCCGCTTTCGTTGTAGGTGTTGCCCTGCCATGTGTAGCTGCCCGCGGCGGAGTCGACAATTGTGTCGTGGGTACTATAGTTGATGGTGAGGAGGAGGGTGACAGTGCTGTCGCAGCCTAGAGAGTTGATAGATGTTATAGAATCAATAGAGGAGGCAGTATAGATAGAATCGTGCCAAGTGTAGCTGTCGCAGGCAGTGACGGTCTCAGTAGATGTAGTGCTGTAGTTGATGGTGAGGTGGAGGGTGACAGTACTGTCGCAGCCTTGAGAGTTGATAGATGTTATAGAGTCGATAGAGGAGGCAGTATAGATAGAGAGGAGGCAGTATAGATAGAATCGTGCCAAGTGTAGCTGTCGCATGCGGTATCAACGAGTATGATGTTGTCACTATTATGGATGGTGAGATTCAGCAACAGGATACTGTCACAGTCTGCTATCTGTGATAGCGTGTCAGTATAAATGCCGGATAAGGTTAACAGTGTGTCGCGCCACATATATCTGTCGCACGCTGTGACCGCTATGCTGTCCTTAACCGTGTTACAGTTGGAGTGTACCCAATGCTCCTCACGTCCTCCGGCACCAAAGTGTCCGTTTGCGTTGCGGATGTTGTCAGCCATCACCTTTAGTACATAGAGGCCAAACGCGTTGGTCTTATTTGCGATATGAACGGAATAGGTTGTGTCGTCCACACGACTGACGGTGACAGTGCTGTCCATCAACTCCACCCCATTGTTGCATTTCAGCGACATGTCGGCATATGTAAACGAGGTGTCGATGATGGGTTGGTTGAAACGCACTCGGAACGAGTCAAGTGTACTGCCAATAGCATGTATCGGGATGTCGAGTATTTCCTCCACTTTCAGCATATCCTCTTTCAGTCGGAAGGTGACATTGTACGATGTCGGCCTTACTACCGTGAGAGTATCCACAATGTGCAAGCGGTTGTTGTATTCGGGATCGAGACCAGCCACCAGATCAACAAAGGTCAGCCAGATATTGTCGAGCGGTATGCTGACGCTGTCGTCGCGCATGCAAGACACGATGTCGTACTTGCCTTGTCCCGGGTCGTAGGTTGAGGCATACTGCCAGCCGATGGTGTCGGGGAAGAGGGTGACACGCACCACAGTGTCAACCACCCGCACCAACTCGACGGTGCTGTCTGGCAGAGTCACTGTGTCCATATTCTCAACATAATGGTCAAACAAAGCGGAGTCTGTCCCAGCGACACTCACACTACGTCCCGAAGAGAAGTAAATGGTGTCGGGTCTGTTAAGGCCACCGTCGTTTGTAAGGAAGTCATGGATCGTGTCAGAGCCGGGTCTGTATTCCATCACCGTCTTGACGAGGCTGTGGGCACGTGCCGAAACCAGGCTCAAGTCCCTGTCGTTTATCGAACTATTATGAATCACGTTAATATTGTCAACTGTGATAGTACCAAGTAGCGAACTCTTGAGCAGATACTCAAGTGTGTGGGTCTCATCAGGTAGCACCGTACCTAGTACAATATCGCTCAACGGCTTTGAGCAAAATGCGCCGTCCATCATGGAATTCAGCATGGCGAGGTCGACCACCAGTCCCTGCCTGTTGTCCACAACTTGGGGAGAAAGAGAGGAGATACGCACATTCTCAGCACTGCCCGCTCCATTGTTCAGCACACGCAACCCAATCGTGGCAGGGATGCTGGGCTCGATAACTGGGATGGTAAGCGGGTCGTCTGCAATGATGTTGTGCGTCACAAAGTAATCTATCTGTAGGTGTGGTGACGGATGTACGGTAAGTTTGACGGGTTTCAGTTCATCTGACATCTGAGCAGCCGTGAAGGGGTCAGTATAGGCTATTGAACCACCAAAAAGATAAGGTACTGGTGCCATAGGAGCAGCCGACATCAGCGGCACATACCTTACGGTAATAGTGCCAGTGCTGTTGGGAGCCAATGTGCCGAGAGAATCCACATTATGTCTTCCGATGATTTGGATATCAAACATGTTTGAGCAGTCATGCCCCAAGGTGTCGCTCACGCCGAAGAGTAGCGACAGGTCACGCAATGCCACTGAGTCGTGAGGATTGTTGATGACCAGACGTCCCTCAAACGCCTCTCGAGTCATGGCTATCGACTGGTTGAACTGTAGCGTCACCCCGGCACATACCGATTTTTTCTTGGGGTAGCTCACCATCGAGTCTAATGTGGCCGTATACAATTCTTCTATCGACCAGTAGCCCTCATCCATGGCGGTCAGCTCCATCCGTTCCAATGCTCCGGTGGTGTTGGTGTCGAGATAGAAGAAGTCGAGTGAGTAGCCTGTCGGCACCATCGAAGGATTCAACCAGCCACGCTCATAGTACATCTTTGTCAAACACCATCTATTTATATAACGCTTCAAGATTACTGTGTCAATTTCGATAATTGTGGTGTCATAGCTCTCCTTCAGTTGCTGAACGGTCGGGATAACCGTAGTTACCAACCGGCGAGTAATAGAATACAACACCTCTGGATGTTCTCTAAATACCACCATAGAGTCGTCTACTAACTTGTAACGGATAACCTTGAGGGTGTCGTAGTATTTTTTTGCCAATCTGATGTTGTAGACATTGACATTGGTGTCGGAGCTGAAATTTACATTATATCCCCAAGGTATTTCTACAGAATCATTGGGACATTCGGTTAAGGCACCGAAAAGGTCGTCAACGCAGAATGCTAATGGCTCAGCATAGGGGTTGCCGTCTCCTAACAATTGCATCAGTGCAGTCAGTGCGGCTTCTCCGTAGGCGGTGTTGAACACCGACGAGCTTCCGTCATTGCCGTCTCCCGTACTAGAAGTATTTCCATTGTCTGTCGACTGTTGTCCATAGTAGGCAGCCTGGTTCAGTAAGCGGATGGGGGTTTGTGATAATTGATTCGCGGTTCGTGCTATGGCCGCTGGGTCGCCACCATCTACTGCCGACTTCCACTGGTTGCTTTGGTCACGGTAGTTGTCGGCATTGTTCTGAGCACTGCCCTCGCTGTCGGTAGAATTATTTGTGTTGTATAAATGGTTGCTGCAGTCGAGAGCCGTCACTGTGGCTTTATACCAACAGGGCTGGCATTCCCAATCTGTTTCATTTTTCGGAAGCTTTGGCCAGTTGATGTGTGGCAAGGAATTGGGAGGAATAGTGTTAAATCTTGGCGGGTAAGTCGTTCTAGTTCCGCCACCCCATGAGCCATGAGACGGCGAGAACTGTGTAGATAGTTCATTCAGGATGGGGTCTATGCCATCTCCTGGATGACTACAATCCATCTTTTCTACCGTGGTACCAGCAAACACCCATTTATCACCTTCGCTGCATGTCCAATGGGCCATAAGCTTGAATGGATGGGTCTCACAGTTGCCCCACAGGGGTTCTAAACTTGCCGAAATGGTAAAAACCGTGTCGTTAAAGATTGTATCATACCAATATATCCTATCCACGATAGAGTCAAATATCGTGTCTATAACATAATGGGGATTATGTACAACAATGGTTTCTCTCACCCAGATGGTTTCCTGAGTTATTTCGTTCACTATGTAACTAACTGGTACATATATGGTCGTGTCACGATAGCGTGTGCGAGTTTCCGTGTGTGTCCTCACTTTGTAAATGGTGTCCACCACATAGGACGTTTCTTCCGACAGTCGAACTATTGTGTCATAGATGCGTTTGTTGCGCACGGCACAGGGTATTATTATGCTCGTCAACGCTTTCAGTGTGTCGATTCGGTCGTACAACGGCACAAAATCGTAGAATCCCGAACTGGGCACTGTCAGAACGGCATCGTAGCAGTCTATCAGTCCGTGGTTGGAGGCCACGATGTTGAAGGTGCCAAAACTGCCGTCAAACGGTACTGAGAAGCGGGGCACATCCAGTATCACCACAGGTTTGGGCACATTGGTCTTGTAGTGCGTGACCAGCTCAATGTTGTACTCGTCATCCACACTCGTTTGATTAACCTCTAGCGTGTAGGTGACTGCCTGATATTCCAAGTGTACCTCTTTGAAGGTCTGGTGGCTGCCTCTTACTTGCACCACTCCAACATAACTGTTGTTGTCTGGTGCCTCCACATAGAGGTTGTAGTAGCCTTCGGGCAGCGAATCGAATATGAGCATCCCTGTACTGTCTGTTGTGGCAGCGGCCACAGTGTCTAAGCTGTAGTAGCCCACAACTACCACATGGGCATCGCTCACATGGGTGCCATAGGCGTATGTGTATTCGTTCGATACTAGCACTCGTAGGCTGCCTTTGGCAGTTGACACTACGTTGATTACAAAAGGCACAAGCTGCGACGCCGTGCCATCTGCCGTGACCGCTATGCTTCCTGTCACGGGTGCTAGCGGAGTCCCTTCAGGGAACATCACCAGCAGTGGCACATACAGAGTGTCGTGTGGTGCTATCGTATATGTGCTGTCCTCATGCAGCAGCTGCATGCCTGCAAAGCCTGCTGGTATCTGTATGCTCACATTGTTGAAAGTACTGTTGGTGTTGTTGTACAGAACCACATCCACCACTTTCTGTGTGCCCGGCACTGCGGCGCACACTATCGTGTCGAACGATATTAGCAAGTCGGGCATCGGCAGGTAGCAGTAATAGTAGGCTGACAAATTGCCTAGTTCGCCCTCGGTACAAGTGGCTGTGAATTGGGCGTTCTCATAATAGTTGCCTATGGTGGCAAGACCGCCTATCAGCGTATAATGCAAGTTGCCATTACCCAGCGGAGAAAGCGTCAGCGGGTCAAACTGTATGTTCACTCCTGACGGAAGCGAGTTGGCTGTCACCGTAATATTGTGCAGCGTCACATTGCTGCGGTTCCTCACGGGGATGTCGCCCCTAATGGTGTCATTCTGTGCTATTGTCCACTGGATGGCATCGGCCAGTATGCTGATGCCGAGGATGTTGAACTCCGTCATCGTTCGGCGATTGTTGCTGCCGTGTAGGCAGGCCCCCACTTCATAGTAGCCGCACTCCGACGGCACGGGAGTGTAGGTGGCTCCGAAACGACCTAGTGCGTCGGTGGTGTCGGTGTAGAGATAAGTCTGTCCCATAATCTTCACATACAAGTCCACCGCCACATTGGCCTGTGCTTGTCCGGCGGCGTTTTCCAGCGTGCCGCTGATATTTACGGGTGTGTTGGCAGGAAGGATGCTGTCGGACACGTTGACTGTGAAAAGGTAATAGTTGGCTAACGAGGCAGAAAGAAATAGAGTGTCAGAGGCTATACCGCTTGATACTATGATGTATGCATTGTATGTATGCTGTATAAGGGTAGGGGAGAAGTCTACATCCACAGTTCCGCCCAAATGGCTTATTCTGTTGGATGAAAGAGAAAAAAATGCTGAATCAGCACCATGAATAGAAATGTGGATGGAGTCAGTCAGGTCTCTGCAATTGATAAAAAAAGAATGCCGAGAGTTTTCATTAATAGTTACTTGCTCGAAATTGAGTGTGTCTATGTCAATGGATAAATATGGCTCATTATAAATAATAAAGTGTTGGATGATGCTCTCTGAGGTATCGCAAAGATTGTAAGCCTCTACTTTCCAAATATATGTTTGTTGGTTCTCATAGTAGAAAAATTGTTGGGAAGTACCTCTGGTAGTATATGTTGGATATGTAGGCATATTGTCTCCTGCTCTCCATATATAGATACCGTAATTTATGGCTCCATTTACAGTATCCCATCTTAATACCACTGGACCATGTGTAAATACACTAGATTGTTCCGGATACAAGCCTGTTACATTGGAAAGAGGATGTATTAGGATAGGATTAGACTGGCCTAAATTATTGAGTGTGCTGTCTTCGTCTTCGCTATTTTCAATATCTGTGAGTACAAATAAATATGAATTGCCCGTCCATAAACGTGGAATATTCACAGAAAAGATTACTGTATAGGATGAATCGGGAAGAAGAGGATAGCTGTCAGAGACATTGTGTCTTATTCTAGCTAATTCAATTGCTGACGAATCAAGAGTGTCAGATCGTGAGATAAAAAGAACATCAGACCATCCATTAGAGTGAGTTTGACTTCTACCAATATTAGTAATCGTGGCTGAAATGGAGAAATCTGTACATGAAGAAACATCGTCTGGAATTGTAAGGTTGGTTACAGTCAAGTCGGAACGATCAATACATAATTCAATTATATTTGAAAAACTATTCCATGCGCTTGTGATATATGAGGTGATAGTATTGCAAGGTACAATTACTGGAATATAGGAGGGAACTTGATTAATAGAATATGACTCAAAAACAGGAGGTGTTGAAGGGAATAGTATTATTGTATCCAAATTAATGCATCTGTCGAAAGCAGCGTCTCCAATAGAAGAAACGGAACGGCCAATTTTTAACAGGTTTACTTCCCGATTGTTATAGAATGCGTAAGTTCCTATTCTTGTTACAGAATTGGGTATCACTATTCTTGTCAAATAATGGCAATCCATGAATGCTTTATTGGGTATATGTTTGACATTCTCACCAATATGTAATGCAGTTATCGGGAGATTTTTAAAATGACCGTGATAATAATAGTCATTATTGGGATTGGGTAGGAGGCTGTCGGCATTGAAAAATAGTGTTTCAAGGTTATCAAATCCAGGGGCATTAAAGAGTAGTTCAGGTATATGTCTTACATTGTTGCCTATGTATAGAGTAGAGATATTGTCGTTTTCGAATATTGTGGTTCCGGCATAGCTGATATAGTAGTCGTACGTTTCTCCTTCATATGAAGTCCAAGTAAGACTCTGCCCTGTCCAATAGGCGTTGCTGTCTACGTTGTAATACATCGTATCAAGATTACTACAGTTGGCAAATGCATAATCGCCTAAAGAGTCAATTCCTTCAGGTATTGTCACGCTTGTAATGTTCGTGTTGCCTTTAAAAGTGTTGTCCCAAATAGATGCGACATGGTATGTTACATTTCCGTTTGTTACTGAGTCAGGTATTACCAGTGATTCTGAGGGTTGCGTGTAACCCATCCAATAGGAGTGCTCAGCGTTGTAGTCATACATTAGCGGGTGGACACATGCGACGTTATTGCTGTCAAGTATTTTGTAGTATAAAGTGTCGTTGCTTGAAGATATGTCCCAAAAATCAAAATTGGTGACAATCGGACAATCTGTCGGCTCTATGATATTGGAAAAATAGTTGTGCCATGAACTTTCTGTATAAGTGGAATAGGAGTAACATGGCACCACTACAGGAATACTGCTCGCCACGCCGCTGAAAGCCCCATACCCTAGGATAGGAGGTACTGTGGTGGCGAGAAAGATGGAGTCTATAGCAAAGCAGCCGTTGAATGAATATTCACCAATATATGTGAGAGTTGTGGGGAAAGAAATGGAGGAGAGGCTGTCACAAATGGCGAAAGCCCTGCCGCCTATTGTTTGGAGAGAATCGGGCAGAGTAATTGTTCTTAGATGACGAATGGCGGCAAATGCTCCTTCGCCTATTGCGGTGATGCTGTTGGGTATCATGGTAGACTGGCATCCGGCAATAAGTGTGTTGGTGGCGGTCTCGATGATAGCATTGCATCCGTTTCGGCTATCGAATGTGAGGTTTCCTGCAACAACAGAAATAGAGTCAAGCTCGGTGTGCAGAGCAAAGACAAATTCTCCAATGGTGTCGACGGAGGATCCTATTATTACGGTCTTAAGGTTGCTGACGTTGCCATCGTAAAGTGATTGCTCAGAGCCCATGAAAGCTCGCGAGCCAATGGAGGTGACTGAATTTGGGATAATCAATGTGTCGATATTACGCAGCCCATAGAAGGCATAATTCCCGATATGGGTTACGGAATCACCTAGATGTAAGGAGGAGATATTGTTGGTATAGTAGAAGAATGAGGCTTCAGGGATGACTTTTACATGATTGCCAAGGATAATAGTGGAAATATTGTTGTCACCATAAAACACTTGTGAATTGAAAGCACCTTCATAGTATGGGTTAAGTCCAATACAACTGTCGATGTCATATATCAGTGTGTCGATTTGGGTGCAATAAGCAAAGGCACCGTTGCCGATGGAGTCAATGGTATAGGGGAGCGAAAGGCTGGTCAGGGCAGTGTCATTCAAAAACAGCAACTCTGCAATAGAGGTGATACGGTATTCAATTCCTTCATGAATCACAGAGGCTGGAATGATCAATTGGCCGACAGGCCATGAAACTCCTTCCCATCTCAAGTCTGACCGTGGGTGAACAACTCTGACGCTGGTACTGTCCATGATGCGATAGTACAATGTGTCGTTTGAAGGGGATACTGCCCAAAAATCATATTCCATGCAACCTTCTGTCTCCTGGATGGTAGGATTGTAACCAAAGTTAAAGTATTGGTAATAGAACCATGAATGGCAAGGAACAATAACGGTAGAAATATTGGGTACATTGTAGAAGACATTGGCATTATTAAGAGATGGGGGTGTGGGACTACGGAAAACAATCGTATCAATGAGGCTACAGTTGGCAAAGGCGTATTGGTATATATTCGTGACAGAACTGCCAAATGTTACCTTTGTTAGATTTGGGCAGTTATAAAAAGAATATTCTTCAATTGTTGTCACAGAATCAGAAATGATAACTATCCGAAGACTATTGTTCTCATAGAATGCACGTCGCCAAATGGAGGTGACACTGTTGGGAATGACTACACTTGAGGAGTGTCCAGTGTATAATCCAAGTTCAGACTTTGTGCTGTCGGCATATAAGAAATCGCCTTCGGCATAAAGAATTGCCCTTTCAGCACCCCATGGTCCTCCTGTAAGTTGCCCAAGATATATGATGAGACTGTCAGAGATGAATGCATTATCACCGATAAAGGAAACTGAAGGGGGTATGGTGATAGAGGGTAAGTTGTAACAATAGGCAAAAGCAACGCGTCCAATACTGTCAACAGACACTGGAATGTTAATGGCTGACAGAGAATAGCATTGCCAGAAGGCGTATTCTCCTATGTTTGAGAGGTTATTGGACATGGATACAGAATCTAATCTTCTGCAATTGAAAAATGCCGAATTACCTATAGAAGTAACCGAATTGGGGATTTCTACAGCATAGATGTTGGTACAGTTGTAAAATGCACTATCTCCAATGGAGGTTACGGAGGATGGAATAGAAACGTTTGATGAATTACCAATATAGGCTTTCAAGACAGTTTGTGAGCTGTCGGTAAACACAAAATCACCATCC
This sequence comes from uncultured Bacteroidales bacterium, assembly GCA_900317125.1. Lineage (GTDB taxonomy): Bacteria > Bacteroidota > Bacteroidia > Bacteroidales > P3 > Colimorpha. The sequence continues at coordinate 70,036 of ONFR01000002.1, forward strand.
ACATACCCGCAGATGCATCGTTGAGCTCCCCAGGGATAGCCTGTTGCTGACCCACAGTAGAGAATGAGTGGAACATTGGAAAAGGCGTATTCCCCGATAGTGGTGATGGTGGGTGGTATTACCACAGGAGCAAGTGTTCTACACTGGGAAAATGCATAATCACCTATCGTATCAACAGAACCTCCTATTGTTAAAGATGTCATATTATAGCAGTTGTGATATGCGAAGCTACCAATTGAGGAGACGGAGTTGGGGATTGCTACTGAGGTAAGAGCACTGCAGTGTTCGAAGGCATTGTCGCCTATCGCTGTTACGGAATCACCCAAAGCCAAGGATTCTAACTGGGTGCAGGAAGCAAAGGCGTATTCTCCTATTGAAGTGGCCGCATTCTGTATTGTCACTGAGAAAAGATAGGGGCTGCCATAAAACGCATAATCCCCAATTTGATTGACAGAGTTGGGGATGGTCACAGATGTTATTGATGTGTTATTTTGATTATAGAATGCTTCGTTTCCTATTGTCGTAACAGTGTTGGGTATTACAATATCAGATATTTCTCCTATATAACTGATTAATTCTGTCATTGTGCTATCGGTAAAGACAAATCCATCATCAAAAAATGCATTCAGATGGGTGGCGCCCCAGGGGCTTCCTGTCGCAGTACCGTGATATTCAATATTGAAAACAAGGTAAAACGCTTCGCTCCCAATAGAGATGACCGAATTGGGAATGGCAAGAGACAATATATTACAATGATAAAAAGCAAAGGCTCCTATCGAGGTAATAGTGTTCGGAATTGTCACAGATGTCAAGTCATAGCAATCTGCGAAAGCATTGCTGCCTATGGCAGTCACACCGTATGTTGAACCACCATACGAAACGGTAGATGGGATAGTTAGGCTCCCCCATGGGAGGTAGTCCTCCCATTCCCAACTCCCTGCCCAACCCCAACCACTTGGAGAGACAACGGTGACGGTTGTGTTGTCAGGGTTGATGTGATAGAATAACGTATGACCGGAACTGCTTACTGCACTGAAATCAAAATTATTCTGTCCATATGCAATACCAATTCCTGCAAGTAGCAGGAGTGCGTAAGTTAGTAGACGTTTCTTCATAGTTGTCATAAAATGTGGCGATTGCCCCTGTCGCCAAAGTTTTTATTAGATTAGATGTGTCAGTGAACGATAGAAAAGAGCGGAGACAAATCCGATGTTTTATTGTCGGTTCAACACTTCTCTAATATCCACAAGGTTTATTCCAAAGCATTGCAGTAATGATGTTTATTATTATTTTTTGCAATTAAACTATGGTTATAAAACCTATGCAAAGATACACTTTTTTTTAATAAATAACATTTTTTATAAAAAATTCACTTTTTGCGAGAGTATTCCGTTTATTGCATTCGATACATTCTTTTGTCTCCATTTGTTTTTTCATGTTATTTTCATTGACAAAACCTGTCGTGAAAACGTGGATTGTTTCATATTTGTTTGGAGTATATTGGTTTTGTTTGTGAGTTTTTTCATGTCCATGCAATAAATTTGGTGGGCATCCGTTAAATTAATATTTATGACTAACAAACGCAAGATTATCAACGACCCGGTGTATGACGGGTTTCTGACGATAGAGGATGATATTATCTTCGATGTGCTGTCGCATCCCTATTTCCAACGGCAGCGCCGTATCAAGCAGTTGGGATTCACCTGTCTGGTGTATCCGGGTGCCATGCATACACGGTTTAGCCACATGCTGGGGGCTTTGAATCTGATGAACAGGGCGCTGGAGGTGTTGAAGGTGAAGGGAATCGAGATGACAGAGGACGAGGTGCTGGGTGCGAAGTTGGCTATCTTGATGCACGACATTGGGCATGGGCCTTTCTCGCACACCTCCGAGCGTACATTGGTGGATATACCCCATGAGACCTGTTCCCGTCTCTTTATGGAGCGGCTGAACAGGGAGTTCGGTGGCGGGTTGACCACTGCCATTCAGATTTTCGACGACACGTATCCCAAGCATTTCCTTCACCAGTTGGTGAGCAGCCAGCTCGATATGGACCGGCTGGACTATCTGGGGCGCGACAGTTTCTTTACGGGTGTGAGCGAGGGCATTGTGGGTACGGACCGTATCATCAATATGCTCAACGTGAAGGACGACCGCCTTGTGGTGGATGAGAAGGGCATCTATTCCGTCGAGAAGTTTATCATTTCGCGGCGTTTGATGTATTGGCAGGTGTATATGCACAAGACGGTGGTGGCTGCCGATACGCTGCTGCTGAATATCCTTGCCCGAGCCCGTGAGCTGGTGGCTCAAGGACAGTCTTTGGGTATCGAGGGGACACCTTTGAATGATTTTCTCACACATCGCTACACGCAGCAGGATTTTGAAAAGGATGAGCAGTTGCTGGAGCGGTTTGCCATGATTGATGACAGCGACATCGACAGCGCTGTCAAAGTATGGATGCGGCACGGGGACAAGGTTCTCGGCATTCTGTCGGAGCATCTTGTCAATAGGCATATAAGTGCTATCCGGGTGTCGGACAAACCTTATGATTCCGGGATGATAGAGCCTCTCCGTGTGCAGACTCAGCAACTCTATGGTATCACCCCCCATGAGAGCGAGTTCTTTGTCAATACGGGCATATTACACAATCACGCCTATGATTACAACGACCAGGAAATCCGTGTGTTGTTCAAGGATGGCACATGCCGCGACATCGGCGATGCATCCGACCAGCTCGACCGCCATTTCCTCGAAAAACAGGTGACAAAATACTTTATTTATTTCCCGAAAGAATTATTGCTGAGAACGAGTGAATGTGTGAATGCGTGAATGTGTTAGTCCTTGGCGCATCAAAGAATCACGAATTAACAAATTAACGAATTCATTATGAATGTACATTTTATAGCCATTGGCGGGAGTGCCATGCACAATCTGGCCATCGCCCTGCATCTGAAAGGGTATAACGTGACGGGTTCCGACGACGAGATTTTCGACCCTGCCAAGAGCCGTCTGCAGCGTTATGGCTTGTTACCAGCCAGTTATGGCTGGCATCCCGAGCGTATCACCCCCGACCTCGACGCCATCGTGCTGGGGATGCATGCCCGCAAGGACAACCCCGAGTTGCTGCGTGCGCAAGAACTTGGTATCAAGATTTATAGCTACCCGGAATACCTCTACGAGCAGTCGAAGGACAAGACCCGCGTGGTGATTGGCGGCAGTCACGGCAAGACCACCACCACGGCGATGATTCTGCATGTGCTGCAGCACTGCGGTGTGGAGGCTGACTATATGGTAGGTGCTCAGCTTGAGGGGTTTGAGGTGATGGTGCGCCTCAGCGAGACGGCAAAGGTGATGGTGCTGGAGGGCGACGAATACTTGACTTCGCCCATCGACCTCCGCCCTAAATTCCATCTGTACAGACCCCATGTGGCCATCATCACCGGCATAGAATGGGACCACATCAATGTCTTCCCGACCTTCGAGATATACAAAGACCAGTTCGCTCAGTTCATAAACCTCATAGAACCAGGTGGTAGGCTCATTTATTGCAACAACGATCCCGAGGTGCGCGATGTGGCGTTGAAAAACCAGCGCGAGGACATCACCAAACAGCCCTACGATGTGCCCGACCATAAGGTTGTGAATGGCGTTACATGCTTGTTACCAGAGGCTTCGGTACCTGTTCCGCTGAAGATCTTCGGTCGGCACAATCTCCTTAACCTCACCGCTGCCCGTTGTGCCTGCAACGCTCTTGGAATCAGCGATGAACAGTTCGACGAGGCTATCCAGTCCTTCGGTGGGGCCAGCAAGCGGCTGGAGTTGGTGAAAAAGACAGACGATTGCGCCGTGTATAAGGACTTCGCCCATGCACCGTCGAAGCTGCGGGCAACCATTTCGGCCATGCGCGAACAGTATCCCAACCGCCGACTGGTGGCGTGCATGGAGCTGCACACCTTCAGCAGCCTTACAGCTGAATTTCTGAAGCAATATGCTGGTACCATGGACAATGCGGATGTCCCCTTTGTCTACTACAGTCAGCATGCACTGCAACTGAAGAAACTGCCTAACCTCGACCCCGAACAGGTGAAGGCCTCTTTTGCCAACGACAAGGTGCGGGTGTTCACCGACTCCAAACAAATGGTGGATGCAGTCATTCAAACATTCAAACAATCAGGCAATCAGGCAATGAATCTGCTCATGATGTCGAGCGGCAACTTCGACGGCATCGACTTCAAGCAGCTGGCCGACGAGTTGATTGATTGAGAAATAATATGTTTACAAATCATTTCATCCTTCACTTTTCACTTTAATGATATGACTAAATTTCAGATAGGGGACAAGGTTAAGTTCCTCAACAGTATCGGTGGCGGTGTCGTCACCAAGATAACGCCCGACTTCGTGTTTGTGCGTGACGACACAGGCTTTGATATTCCCATGCCGCCCAGTGAGTTAATCCGTATGGCCGACCAAAAGGGCGTGGCCAAGGTGTTCAATCAGGATGTGCCGGGTGAGCTCTCTACGGTCGAAGAGGCTAAGCGGGCTGCGGAGGCGGAGCCGAAGGCCGCCGCCAAGGAAGCGGAGCTGAACCGCAAGCTGAAAGGTCGCGACCAGATGGGAGCAACCGCCTTTTCGGCGAAATTCACGGGCTCGGCTGATGACGATGATGTTGACAAGTTGCGCGAGGAGAATGTGCGCCTGCGCTCACAGGTGGCCAACCTGCAGCATCAGGTGAAGACGCTGAAAGAAAGGCTGGCACAGGTCCAGTCGCACAATGCCCAAAAGCTTAATGATAATGTGCTGCTGCAATACATGACACGTCCTGGTGAAGCCGAGGTGGACCTGCATATCGAGGCGTTGACCGACCATCCCGAGCGGCTCAGCGACATTGAGAAGCACGAGCTGCAGAAGCGTTTCTTCCGCACGTGCCTGAACCATGCGCTGCTCAACGGCTTCAAGAAAGTGGTGTTCATCCACGGCGTGGGTCGCGGGGTGCTGAAGACCGAAATCCACAACGAGCTGGACCTCTACGACAACGTCCAGTACGTCGACGCGCCCATGTCGCTCTACGGTGCCGGAGCCACCGAAGTTTATATCAAATCCAAGAAACAAGAAAGGTAAAAAGATTATCCAGAATACTCAGCTTATTCCGAATACTCCTCTGAATACTCCGATTATTCCGATTACTCAGAAAAATTTAAACCCCATGAGCAGACAAATAACCATCGGCAACCTCACCCTAGGCGGTGGAGCCCCCATCCGAGTCCAGTCCATGACCAACACCGACACCATGGACACCCAAGCCACCGTCGAGCAGACCTTGCGCCTCGTTGAAGCAGGCTGCGAGCTGGTGCGCATCACCGCCCCCGATGTCAAGGCGGCGGAGAACCTCTATAACATCAAGAACGAGCTGGCGCGTCGCGGTTGCACCGTCCCGCTGGTGGCGGACATTCATTTCAACCCCCTCGCCGCCGAGACGGCTGCCAAGATTGTGGAGAAGGTGCGTGTCAATCCCGGCAACTACACCGACCGCAACACTGGCAAGACCCACTTCACCGAACAGGAGTACGCCGACGAGCTGAAGCGGATAGGGGAGAAAATGTCGCGCCTCATCGAGATATGCAAGCAGCACCACACCGCTATGCGCATTGGCACCAACCACGGCTCCCTCAGCGAGCGCATCATGTCGCGCTACGGCAATACCCCCGAGGGCATGGCCCAGTCCGCCATCGAGTTTGCCCAAGTGTGCCGCGAGCAGGACTACCACCAGCTGGTCTTCTCCATGAAAGCTAGCAACGTGCAGGTGATGGTGCAGAGCACACGCCTTTTCGTAGAGAAGATGCACGCCCTCGGTATGGACTATCCCATCCATCTTGGCGTCACCGAAGCGGGCGATGCGATGGAAGCGCGTTACAAGAGTGCCGCCGGCATCGGTGCACTGCTTATCGACGGCATTGGCGACACCATCCGGGTCTCCCTCACCGAAGACCCCGTCGAGGAGATTCCCGTGGCCTATGGCATCCTTCAGGCCGTTGGGGTGCGTATCAGCAAGTGTGAATACATCGCCTGCCCCTCCTGTGGCCGCACGCAGTACGACATCCAGCAAGCCCTGCAGCAGATCAAGGCGCGCACCCAGCACCTCAAGGGCGTCAAGATAGGCGTTATGGGCTGCATCGTCAACGGTCCCGGCGAGATGGCCGACGCCCACTACGGCTATGTAGGCCAAGGCGCGGGCAAGATAACCCTCTACAAAGGCAAACAGGTAGTCAAACGCGACATCCCCCAAGCCGCCGCCGTCGACGAACTCGTCAACCTCATCAAAGAAAACGGCGACTGGATAGAGCCGTAGTTAAAATGCGATTTAGGGGTTAAGCGAAATCTAACGAGTTCTCACATTTGTGTACTTTTTTCTTGTATATCAAATAAACTTTGTATCTTTGCATCGTGAATTGAGCAAAATTACTCAGTCTATTGAGTAAAATTACTCAATCCATTGAGTAAAATTTTGGAATGCTTTCTAGTACACTTGTTTCAAGAGTGTTACAGCTGTAAAAACGTTTTTTATAACTGTGGCGGTGTGGAGTCTTGATGAAAACCTAGAAGCAAATATGTCAAAGAACTCTCGTGAATAGAGCCGCTGCTGCGCCCTCTGTTTGGCGGCCCTTTTCCTCCTGCCCGACATGTCCCAAACGCCGTTTCCGGAAGTGGCGTCTGAGTGGAGTTAGGGTGGAGTTAGGGTGGAGGCAGAGCGAAGTTGGAGCTGGGCAATCTCGCTTCCTCTGCCGTGCCAAAGTAACGTCGTTAAGGGTAAGACCTACAGGACTTTCATCGTGGTGCGCCGCGACTCAATCACGATGCAAAGATACAACCATCCCATTGCGGTCTACGAATCCTCCACCCTCAAAAAATGTTAAAATATCCAACAAGACAGGCATATTGGCCTTTATTCAACTGAATCTCAATGATGTTGTGGAAGTATAGAGCGGAGCCGTTCACCTTCAAGCAATGCCAAGATTCAACGACTAGCAACATATCAACATCCAACATATCAACATCCAACTTATCAACATCCAACATGAATGAATGGCAATTCGAGTTCAGGAAAACGCATCGACGTGACTCGTCAGTCGTCCACCGAGCGTTACACCGTTACAGCGTTACAGTACAAAATACACTTCCATCCACAAAAATGGCAAACTCTCAGACAAAGGTAATATCCTGCCAATGTTCTTATTCTATGGATGTTATGGCCTAACCACCAATCGGTCATCGGGATAAACTCACTCGGAATCTCCGAAGGGGAAATATCATATCTATCAACTTGGTATGCTATTAAGTGAAAGTCCCTCTGGGTTAATGTCGTATGATTACCAACCAATCACTCAGTTTTCACTTTTCTAATAACCGATTTGGATTAAATCATAGGAACGATTAGTTCCGAATGTGGGTCGAGTTGATGGCGCTTCCAGTTCACTGTGGCGAGTTCTTTCGAGGCGTTGGCATAGCAGTACTCGCACTGATGCGGACAAGTGTTGTACTGCCCGATGTCCTTTGTCTGGCATCCAAACATATCTCTTTGTACAGGCGCACTATTGTCTCAACGAACTGATCCTTTCAGCTCTTTCTTTGTGGGCAAATGTTATCTTATAGGTGTAAAGTAAATAAACACCATCCGCCCGTTTTCAATGTCAAAGTTGGTCAGAAGTTCAAGGCTTTTTACAAAGCCTACTGATTTCTCATTAATAGTCTCTATCATTTCGGTATCGCCAGTGCCATCACTCTTTTCTGAGGTTCGGATAATAAGGTCGCTAGTGATGCTGCTGCCATTGAAGAAACGGCTTGCTTGTGACATTGCTTTTACCCCTGCCACACGGAACATGACGCTTTCGTTGGTGTATTTTGCCTTTTCAAGAGTCAGTACCGAGATAAGATACTGCTGCTCGTAGTCGTCTACAGCTCGCACTCCTTCAAATGGGGCATTCTCGTACATTCGCACAAGAAAGTTGGTTAAGGCTGTTTTCTCTGTATTATAGCCTTGAGCCATCGTGCTTATGGAGACTGCGCAAATAGTAATGACAATAAACAATTTCTTTACCATGATATGAAGTTGTTGTATGAGATAGTTCTAGGTTGATTGTTGGCGTATGCCAGGCCTATCTCTCGCGCGGCATCTATCAGTTTATGCTGTGTTTTGATGTGATCATTGTACTGTTTTAAGGCAAACTCCCATTCCTGTTTACGCCGTTCTCCTGCCATGGCTTCGATGTTACGCAGGTGGGTGTTGATTTCACCAATAAGACTATTGGCATCCTTCTGCGCTTTCGATTGGGGTGCAATAGTGGCAAGAATTGCCAACGACTCTTTTGCTGCTGAATAGTCTCTTGTTACCAACCATTTGTTTCTTGCTTGCTGGACTAATATGGCTCCATCCATATTAATCTTTTCTTGATACATATCCATCGCTTTAGTCAAACACTGCTCATAGCACTCTTTGCACACTTTTGGAACTGCCATTAATTTGGCGATAGCGGCATCATATTTTTGCTGCTGTGCAAGAGTATTGGCTTCTGTGAGGATAAACTGGCAATTGTTGGAGTAGTATTCAGCAATCTTTCGTTCTGCATTTTCTACAAAGACTTTCAATTGGGGATTGGATGTCTTGATTTGATTGAAAGCCTTTATCATACTTTGCGCTTCGCTTTGCCCAATGCCAGCCACATTGAGCGCGACAGATTCATACACCTTGTTGTCTATCACATCACCAATAAACAGTGTTACCTCTATTTTCTGAGAGACTTTCACTGGTGTAGTAGGTGTCACATCCTTGCTTGTGATATTTACTTTGGCTGTCATTATAAAGCGGTCGGTTAAACCATTGGAGGCTAATCCATATTGTGAAGCAACCTGCTGCATCTTGGTCTCTAATGCCGTCCGAGCTTCTTCTGGTACGTTGGGCATCTGTGGCACTACTACATTGATGGCAATTTGCCCATAGTTCTGAGCCATTGCTGTGGCTGCCAGTAGCAAGGCGACAATTACTATTACTTTCTTTTTCATAGAGTCTCCTTATTATTCTCCGAGTATCAATAATGCTTCGCCCAATCCCCTTACAATCACCTTGGCGGTAATGTTGTAAGGCTCCTTGGCAAGATGTTTGCGCAATTGTGTGGCAAAAGCACGAGCATCCATAGCGTTGTTTCTTTCGTCATAGAAAGGAATGCGTACCTGCTCAAACTGCAAGAAATTCTCCGTGCCGTCGCTGAGGTTGAACACGCCATCCACTGTATGTTCGCGCATCCATTGTTGTATGCAGTCGGTCAATTCTTCACCATTATACTCCTCTTCCAGGTCTTTATCCCAGCTGTCCCAGCAACGCACGGTGAGAACAATCTCGCGGCCATGCTTCTTTAGGTCGCGGAAATAGTTGTCCATCTGCTTGTCGAAAGCCTTGATATGTGTGCCTATTGCGCATTCCAGCAACTCAGGTGTGGAAAGATTCGAAGGCTCGCAGGTGCCTGTGGCTGTAGCGATGCGCTTGCTGGTGTAGCTGTCGAATGCCTCTAACGTAAAGGTGATGATTCGTCCTGTGGTTTCCTTGCGGATTACCCAATCAACATTGATGATGATATCGCTCTTAGTGCGTCGCTTCAATTGGTCAAGTGGACTTTCCGATATTGAGGCTCCGCTGCTTTTGCTTGTTGTTACGTTGTCCTCTGCCTGACGTGTACTGATAGCTTTAAGTTCCTGCTCACAATCTTTAAGACTATAACCCATATCGGTTAGCAGTTGCCCTACTTTGGCAATGACGGGTTTGATTTCAATATCTTCTTGGAATGCCCGTTGGTAGTCTGGCACCCGAACCTTTGTTCCTTGGTTATTATACGTGGTGGTGAAATATCGCTGTGTGCACCAGTTGTCGCTGGGCACAATCATTAATGTTGGTTTTTTCTCTTGTGCTTGTGCAGTACCCGACAGTATTGCGACAAGCAGAAATAATAAATGTTTGGTTCTCATATTGAACTTGAATTATTCGATTTCGTTTGCTTTGGAGTTCTATTGTTGAATATTATTGTCTCCTTCCCATACAAGACTAAAAATCTTTTTTTGTGTAAAAATCCATGCAAATACTGCAGTTACAGACAAAACAAGTAATAAGATGACCAGGTTACAATGCCATGATTCGTTTTTATAGCAGCAACAGACTTTACCAATAGAGATTAGCATCAACACTAAGCTATTACGAAGGAATGCCTCCTGAGCTTCGAGAATAGGTATATTCATCAAGCAGTTAGCTTGAGTAATTTTGTAGTATGCTTCACAGTAATCTTTTTTGCTTATTTTCCGAGGTGTTTTCTTCTTTGCTTCATTGAGTTTGTTGTTTTCTTCTTCCCAAGAGTGCTGTAGCATACATGGTTCCCACATTTTTTTTGACCAATTAAACATTTGTTCAATAATCCTATGATATATCATTCCCAAGGGATAACTGAGGATAATGATGAAAGCACACTCTAAAGGTATGTCAGGATTAAGCCCACAGAAGCCAATGATCCATAGTATGACAAATCCTGGCACTATCATGGTAAGGAGGTCATACAAACTAATTTGTGACGGTATGTTCATGATATTATTTTGTTACAACTATTTTAGATATTGTCTCTAATTGGTTTGCAGGTATAGAAATATCAATTTGTAGACTAGTAATAGGAATCTCCCTATAGGTACCTATTTTTATGCAATCGGTCATCTTCTTTTTTGTTTTATTGACAACATATTTTACCCCCTCTCCATTCACAGCTACCAAACATCCCCCCCCATAATAAAAATTAAATAATTCCGGGTAAACTACATCATATTTGGATGCAGGATAGACTTGATCGGAATATTTTTCAGCGTCCTTGAAAAATTCAATTACATTTTTGTATTTTTTTGATAGATAGAAGTCGCACATATGTCTAACCATACTTAATGCGACACTTTCATATGTCATCCATTGAGGCTCATAAGTCCTTTGATTTATATAGTGGGAATATTGAAACTTGAGAGGAATGAATCTTATTTTATTCCCATTATTATCCATTAGTTCTCTGAGCAAACAACTAGTAACTAAAATATCATAAAACTCTGGTGTTTGGGGTAATCGTGGGATTAAAAAAGAAACGTCGGAAAACCCATACTCATCATAAAGTCCGTTTCTGAACTGCAATGGATTGATACATGATTTTTTAAATGAATCTCTTAACAGCTCAGCTTCTTCTGGTGTTAAAGAAATTCCAGCTAATGTTGTTGCAACATACAAGTAAAACGATTCGGTATTATTGTTTGGAATATAGTTGATGTATCCAGTAATTTGGGCTCCATCTCCACTTATTATAGGTTCTTTGAGTACTAATTCGCAATCAAACACATCAGATCCTACAGAACGGATATATGTGATTAAATTTTCGTAGGCTTTACGTGAATTTTCATATTTTAACTGTAATAATTTTATATTAGCGCTTAAAGTTGCCCCAGCAAATTCACATTCTGCTCCTTTGCTTTGGATATATTTGACCAATTTGTTAATGGAGACAGTGGCTTGAAGAGTAACTGAGGTATTGCCATTGGGATGTGTGTATGAACCAAGTTCGGTGTACTTTTGTATATTTCCACTTGATATGGTGGCAATTTCGTCCTTCACCAACTGATCGTTAAGAATTTCAGTATTGGCAGAAACAAATGTCCCAAATGTCTGTTCGATAGCAGACCTTAGGGCTTTGTCAATGGCTTGAGTCTTGGTCGCTCCATCAGCGGAGACCACCAACGTCACTTCATCCTGTGCAAATGTTACCGCACTGTAGAGGCAAAGTGCTATTAATACTAACTTTTTCATTTTGTTTATAGTTCTTGTTGTTATTAAACTTTTTATTATTCACAAACGGCAATAAAAAAGCCGTGAACTTATTTCTGTTCAGTGCAGAGGTTCTCGACTACCTATCATTACGAACAAGAAAAGCCCACGGTACCGTGAGCGATTCCCTTTCCTTGTGTAATGATAGCTGAAATTGTCGAGATTTCTGCACTACCAAAGAAAAGCGAATACGCCTTAATATGTCTTTTTATATTCTATTTGTTACATCATCTGTTTGTTTTTAATCCATGGTGCAAAAATACGAATAATATTTGAATTATCAGGTAATAAAATACAATACAGGGTCAATCTGCTGTGATTCAGATTGAAGTATTGATATTATCTCACCGCATACAGCGGGATGTTGGTCATCTGGCCTTGCTCTTTGTAGGGCAGGAGGGAGTAGCGGAGGGCTTTCTGTTAATTAAGAGGGTGTTTATAATTTCACCATTGGAATGACTTTGTCTAAAAACGAGCGTGTAGGCTGTAGTACCATGTCGAGGTCTTCCTTGGTAAAGTCAAACATGTCACTATAGTCGCCTTTGCTTCGCCAACCAAGAAGTTTGGAATAGATTCGAAAATCATCTGTGCTTAGTTCTCCAGGCCGTACTATGTGCTCAGAGAATGCACCTAAAACACCAGCATGGGATTTTGCTCCAATATGTCGATTTAGCAAAACAGCTGAGGCTGCATAAAAGCAGGCATAATAAAGGCGATTGACAGCAGCATTCCATTGCTGGGCTTTATAGAGAATAATGGCAGCATTATAGGCCTCTTCCGCTTTTTCTATACGGTAGCGGACAAAGGCGGTCATGTCTTCATCTAATGGATTCATAGGCGTATGGCATCTTGTTGTACACTTTTATAAAAGGGGGTGAAGTAGTGGTGGCGGTGCCAGTCTTCTTTTCCGTAGGCGAAAAGCTGTATGACCTCGCCTGTTTCGACAATCAGGTCGCACATGTGGTCGATAAAACGGCTTTCTTCGGCGGTGGTGACAGTTTCCTGCGGGGTAAGCACAAGCACGTCCCAGTCGGATTCTTCATTCGCTGTTCCCCGTGCTCGTGACCCATAAAGCCATACCTCTGCTTGAGGGTCAACTTCAAGCACGTTTTGTTTTATCCGTTGCATCATGGATTTGTCTGTCATGGGTAAACTGTTTTACGTTGCAAAGATACGAATAATATTTGATATGGCAAGTATTTTTGGTGAAGACAGACTATCGGAGGACACTTTGAAGCTCTTCTTGACGGTCTTTGCGGACATACGTCCGGTGATTGTGAATGTTGCCATATAATGCGTTGTTTTATGCTGTTTTTTTCTTATTTGTTATAGTTATAGCACAGAAACGGTGTCCTAAATGTATTTTTATTGCACTAATTCAAAAAAAGTTAGTATCTTTGCAGTTGAAATGGTAACTGACGTTACGGTAACGCCGGTTACTATTAACTACAAACAATTATCAGATAATAAAATACAGCAGGAGGAAAATCTGCTGTGTATTAGATCGAAGTATTGATATTATCTCACTGCATAAAGCGGGATGTTGGTTATCTGGCCATGCTTTTTGTAGGGCAGGAGGAAGTAGCGGAGGATCGATAAAAAACGTTTTCTTTTACAGAAGCATTGTCATTAAAACAGGAACATAGAGTATATCCTGCTCTTTTCTCAGGTCTTTTGGATTAACCAAATATCTGTTCTCAAGACGGGCAAAGATACAGCCTTTTTGCAAATCCTCAATATTTTAGTGTCGTTTGATTCTCCACTACGTTTTACTCCGTTATCGAAGTGTCACTGGCACTTCTTCATCTGTCGGGACGCACTCAGTTGTTCCATATAATCGCCGCACTGCGCAATATACGATGTTTTTTTGCATTCGGTAGTTTGAACTACCGAATTTGTTGGCAGAACGTTTTTGATAAAAATTCACCTCCGAGGTAATTTATATAAGTCCTCTTATTTCTTCTTCCCTTTGAAATGGCGGGTGGTGGAATGGCCTTGCGAGACATCGTGGTAGTTAAAGAACAGGCTGTCACCTTTGATACAACCATTCCACTCGCTGTGAGGATTGTTTGAGGTGGAGGTAAAGGTGCCATCCGTGGAGCAGCGCACTTGGAACGACTGGCCCAGATAGTCCATCACCAACCCTTCGTTCCCCTGCTTGGTGACTGTCAAGGACTGGTTGGTGTAGACCGTGTCGAACTGATGGTCAGCCCCCGTGGAGGAATGGTATTCGCAATATCCCTCATACGTGCCCAACCATGTGTCGCGGAAATCATTGTCTTTGTCTCCACATCCGACACAGACAGCCATGCAGGCGACAAGCACCGGAATCAAATATATTCTTGTTTTCATGTCCTTTTTGTTTTTCTAATCGGGTGCAAAGATACGAATATTATTTATTTTAGCATGTATTTGGGTTAAATTATCTCACCGCATACAGCGGGATGTTGGTCATCTTGCCTTGCTCTTTGTAGGGCAGGAGGGAGTAGCGGAGGGCTTTCTGCTCGGGAAGTTGGGCAAGTAGGCGGGTGAGGGAGTTGGCGCGGACGTTGCCATTTTTCTATGTATACATTAATGATTACAATGTATTACAGCATTAGCCTTACATTTTTTTGCACATATTTTGCCAGTTCCACTACACTTTTTTGCTCTTTATCCACCGTCCCGGGCACATTTTTTTGCACTTGGGCAGGAAAAAAGAAAATGTGTTAATGTGTAACCAATGCTTGATTAACACATTAACACATTCACGCATTCAAACATTCCGCGTTTACTCGTCCTTGTAGCCGGCGGCTATGCGGGCGCGTTTGCGCTCGATTTCGTCGAGGATGATCTTGCGGATGCGGAGGCTGGTGGGGGTAATCTCCAAGTATTCGTCGTCGCGGATGTATTCCATGGCCTCTTCGAGCGAGAACTTGATGGGGGGCGTGGTGGTGCTCTTGTCGTCAGCACTCTTGCTGCGCATATTGGTCAAGTTCTTGGCGGTAACGACGTTGATGACGATGTCGTTGCCGGGACGAAGGCTCTCGCCGATGACCTGTCCGGCATAGACATGTTCGCCGGGCTCGATGAAGAAGGGACCGCGGTCTTGCAACTTGCTGATACTATATGCTGTAGCCTCACCGGTCTCCTTGGCGATGAGGGCACCCATCTTATGGTCGTCCATCTCGCCCTTCCAAGGTTCGAAGCCGGAGAAACGGTGTGCGATGATGGCCTCGCCGTTGGTGGCGGTAAGCAACGTGTTACGAAGTCCGATGATGCCGCGTGAGGGGATCATGAAGTCCAACTGCACACGGTCGCCCTTGGTGTCGATGGTGCCGATTTCGCCCTTGCGGCGGGTGACAACGTCAATCACCTTGCTGGAGAATTCCTCGGGCACCAGGACGGTGAGTTGCTCGACGGGTTCGCATTTCTTGCCGTCAATCTCTTTGATAATGACCTTAGGCTGTCCCACTTGCAGCTCGTAGCCCTCGCGGCGCATGGTCTCGATAAGGATGCTGAGGTGCAGGATGCCGCGCCCGTAGACGAGCAGGGAGTCGGGCGAGGCGGTCTCTTCGACACGCAGGGCGAGGTTCTTCTCCAGCTCCTTGAAAAGGCGGTCGCGCAGGTGGCGGCTGGTGACGAACTTGCCCTCTTTGCCGAAGAAGGGCGAGTTGTTGATGGTGAAGAGCATACTCATTGTGGGCTCGTCGACCTTGATGGGAGGCAGCGGCTCGGGGTTCTCGTTGTCGCAGATGGTGTCGCCGATTTCGAACAGGACGTTCTTGTCGAGGTCGAGCAGCACAGCGCAGATCTCGCCGGCTTCGACGGGGTTCTTGGTGCGCTCCTTGCCCAATCCCTCGAAGGTGTAAAGCTCCTTCACCTTGCTGGCAATCTGGCTTTGATCGCGCTTGACAAGGATGATGGGCTGGCCAGCCTGCAGGGTGCCGCGATTGAGGCGTCCCACGGCGATACGTCCGAGGTAGCTGCTGTAGTCCAACGACGAAAGCATCATCTGGGTGTTGCCCTCGGTGACGCGCGGGGCGGGGATATGCTCGATAATGAGGTCCATCAGGTAGCTGATGTCCTCCGTCGGGGTCTTCCAGTCGGGGCCCATCCAGCCCTGTTTGGCGGAGCCGTAGGCGGTGGGGAAGTCCAGCTGGTCGTTGGTGGCGCCGAGGTTGAACATCAGGTCGAAAACGGCCTCCTGCGTCAGCTCGGGGTCGCAGTTGGGTTTGTCCACCTTGTTGATGACCACGATAGGCTTGAGACCTAGCTCGATGGCTTTCTGCAGCACGAAGCGGGTCTGGGGCATGGGGCCTTCGAAGGCGTCCACAACCAGCAGCACGCCGTCCGCCATGTTCAGTACACGCTCCACCTCGCCGCCGAAGTCGCTGTGGCCCGGGGTGTCGATGATGTTGATTTTGTAACCTTTGTAGCGGATAGAGACGTTCTTGGAGAGGATGGTGATTCCGCGCTCGCGTTCGAGGTCGTTGTTGTCGAGAATGAGCTCGCCGGTCTCCTGATTCTCACGAAAGAGCTGTGCCTGGTGCAGCATGCGGTCGACCAGGGTGGTTTTTCCATGGTCGACGTGTGCAATAATGGCAATATTTCTAATGTTTTGCATCGATTGGGTATTGTTTTTAAAACTTGCAAAGATACGAAAAAATCGCCATATAGTAAGAAAATAAGGCAAAACTCGTCCGATAATGTGTCAAAGCGGGATTGGACAGGCTCCTTTCCGGCTGGGTGGTAGCCTTTTTTATCCATTGCTTTTCGCGTGTCACACCACCAATGTCAGGTTGGCGAGACAGATGGCGAATTCCTGTTCTTCGTCGCGGGGATGCCAAGCCACGATGTAGCTTATTTCGGCCGCCGAAACGCGGTATCCACGGGCTTCCAGTTTCCCAAGAGTCTGCTGCATGGAGGTGGACAGGCAGGCCACAGGACTGATGCCGGGAGCCAGAAGGTAGCCTTTGGAATACAGGAGCGGTGCGCCGCTGCGCAGACGTAGGATGTCGGCTTTGTGTTCTTTGCAGTAGTCGAGGTATATGTCGCGGAGCGACAGGGCGATACGAAGTGGCTGGGGCGGAAGGGGCAGGTCGGGATGAGTGGTGGTGGGAATGTCGAAGGCGTTGAAAAGCGGTATGTTGGTGTGGATTTGCAGGTTGTTCTGTGCCCGGGTGATGGCCACATAGAGCGTGTGCAGTTGCTCCTCGGTCAGTTCTCCGCTGCCGGGGAAGAGCAGGTAGACGGTGTCGAATTCGCGCCCTTTGGCTTTGTGGATAGTGGATACGGTGACGGAGGAGGTGTTGGTAGAGAAAAAGTCCTCGATGTTTGACTCGAAGAGGTATTCCCTCAGGTCGCTGCGATAGAGGATGCGGTGGGTGGCCTCAAAGTCGGTAAAGAAGGCTTTCAGGATATCGAGACAGCTGCTGGTCGCATAGGCATTCATGGTGTTTTCCTTGGCCTCGTTCCATAGTCTGCGGGGAATGACGCTCTCGGTGCTGTTGCCCTCCGCAGTGGCGGCTTTGGTGTTGAGTTGTTTGAGGAAATAGCGTACCTCGGCCAGTTGTGAGAAGCGGAAGCCATTCAGCGACTGGATTAGGCGGGCGTGGACCCCTTGCTGTTCCAACAGAAAGACCGCTTGCATGGCGTCGTCGTTGGTGGTGGTGAGCAGGCAGGTGGATCCGTGAACGCCGCTCTTTGCGATCTGCTCCACCACCAATGGCAGGAAGCTTGTGTTGCTGTATAGATGCAGCCGTGTAGTGCCATTTTCCTTTCGGAAGGGCATGCATGGCGTCTGCTTCATGCGGTTGGGGAGGAGGGTGGCAAAGCGGTTGGCGAGCGACACGATAGTGCCGGCGCTCCGATAGTTGGTGGTCATCTCGTAGAGGGTGGCCCCGTGGTCGCTGACAAGTGAGCGCAGGTGGGCGGAGTCGGAGCCGCGGAATTGGTAGATATTCTGGTCATCGTCGCCCACGGCAATCACTCGCATGTCTTCATTGCGCCTCATCAGCGACAGCAGCAGACGCGATTCGTCGTTCCCCATGTCCTGGGCTTCGTCAATCACCAGCACGCTTTTGGCTATCTTCGATTCTTCCACCTCGCCATTCTCTATCATGGTGGCGGCCTTCAACACTACGCTACCGGCATCGTCCAGGTTGCCCGGACGCCCCAGCAGGTCGAAGCTGAAGGAATGGAATGTCTTGATGTCGACATAGTGGGCGGCGTTGCCGATAAGCTCCATGAGCCGTTTCTTGAACTCTGTGGCCGCCGAACGCGAGAAGGTGAGCATCAGCAGCTGTTCGTGCTTCACGTCCTCCAGCAGCAACAGGGATGCCAGTTTATGTACCAGCACGCGGGTCTTTCCGCTCCCAGGTCCTGCCGCCACCACAATGTACTTCGACACCTTGTCGTTGATGATATTCTGCTGACAGTCGTCGAGACTTCCGAACAGCTGTTTGTATTTGGCGGGAGTGATGTTGTTGTTGATTTCCGTTTTGCGCTCGCCTTTGAAGTACTTGGAGATGAATTTGCGGAAGTCCATCTGGAAATAGTCTTTCACAAACTGCAGTGCCGCATCGTAATCGCTCACCATCATCCTTGCAAACTCGCCCACGATATGTATCTGTTGGATACGTTGTTTATAGAATTCATCAAGCAGCCGGTATTGTTCTTTGCCGTAGCGTGCCCGGCGTTCCAACTTCCGTTTCAGCTGCATGGTGTTGTATATCACTAGAAAACCTCCGGCAATCTTCAGCAGCGAGGTCTTCGACAGATAGAGCAACGCCTCATCCATATCGGTCAGGGTAACCTCCTCCCTGTTCCCGAATTGAAGGTGTTGCGACGTGCTTTGATAGCGGTTCAGTAGTTCCACCTCCGAAAAGTTCACCAGCGACTTCCTCTCAACATCGCCCAGTCCACTCGGCTGCTGGCTTTGCCTGTTGGTCTCCTGAATGGCCATAGTCAGCTCCCGCACAACGAAACGGCATAGTTCCATGCGTTTCTCGAACCTTGCCATGATGGTTTGCGTGTCTGACAGCAGCTCGATATTCACCAAGTCCGCTGCCGTATGCTCTTCTTTGCGCAGGTAGCCTTTGAGCGAGAGGAAGTAGAGCAGGGTCTTGATTCTCCGCACCGTACTGTTGGCAATTCCGGCATTGATGGCTGCTTCGTTTATCTCCTTGTAATGCAGTATAGTGGTGCCGTCGTTGAGTTGCGACAGCAGGAAGTGTTCCAGCCGAAGAGTCTGCTCCAACTCTTTCCCGGTGGTCGTCTTGGTAATCCAGGCCTGCATGTCGTGCGAGTCGGCCAGCAGCCCTTCCTGCCGCATCAAGTTGACATTGCGTATGACGGTCTCCTTGCTCATGCCCAGCATGTCGGCCAGATAGTCAATCCTGCTTTCTGCCTCACCGTCGCTATTGCCCGAGGTGGCGCGGCAGCTGATAAGCGACCGTATGATGCGGGCGGCCTCTTCGCGGTTGTTCTCGTCGAAGAAAGGCGAGAGGGTCAGCCGTTTCCGAGCCTCGTCCATATTGCCCACGGTGATGCCTGTCGCGAAGACATGTGGCACATTGTTGCTTCTCTCGACGAAGCCCGCTCTCTCAAGGGCGGAGATGGCGGCCTTCACCCTTGTCTCTATGTCGATGGTCTCTTCGCCCCAGCCCGCCTGCCGTGCAATCTCCAAGGGCGAACAGCTGAGGCTCTTCTGTGTGGGTGTCAGTTCCTTGATGGCTTGCCACACCTGTTGTATTTCGCTGATGCTTAGCTTTGTCTGGTTCAGCAGGATGAAGTGTTTGTCCAGGTCGGTGTCGCTGTAAAGCACATAGCATTCCGCCTCCATCTCGGGGTCTCGACCGGCTCGTCCAGCTTCCTGAACATAGTTCTCCAACGAATCACTAATGTCGTAGTGTATCACCAGCCCCACATCCTTCTTGTCCACGCCCATCCCGAAAGCCGAAGTGGCCACA
This sequence comes from uncultured Bacteroidales bacterium, assembly GCA_900317125.1. GTDB lineage: Bacteria > Bacteroidota > Bacteroidia > Bacteroidales > P3 > Colimorpha. The sequence goes on from ONFR01000002.1 coordinate 89,872, forward strand.
ATGACACGTGCCTCGCCTCTCATGAATGCATTCTGATTCTTCACTTTTGCTTCGGCATCCATCCTGCCGTTGAAGGGGAGTGCCATGATTCCGTCGGCACGAAGACGTTGGCACAACTCATGCGTTTTCCGAGTCCTCGACACGTATACGATGGTAGGGCAGGTGCGGCCGAGGATGATATTGCGCAACTGGTTGTACTTGTCGTTGGGGGTGTCGGTGTGGATAACCGAATAGCGAAGGTTTTTCCTCTCCGACGATGCGGCAAAGACTCGCAGCGAGAGATTCAGTTTCTGGTTGAAGTAGTCGACGATATCGCTGATAACCTTCTGCTTGGCCGTGGCAGTGAAGCACGACACGGGGATAGGAAAGCGTTGTTGTTTTGCCTCCTGCAACTGCTTGATGAATTCGCCGATAAAGAGGTAGTCCACCCTGAAGTCATGGCCCCAAGCCGAGAAACAGTGGGCTTCGTCGATGACAAAACGGGCGATGGTGCGTCCCATCAGCAGCCTCTCGATGGTTTTGGAGCGGAGCATCTCGGGGGCGATATAGAGTAGGTTGGCTGTGCCGTCTGCCACTTGGACGATGGCCGCCGCCCGTTCGATGGGGTCGAGCAGGCCATTGATGGTCACAGCGTCAGCAATGCCGCGTTCGGCAAGGTTGTCCACCTGGTCTTTCATCAACGACTGTAAGGGCGAGATGACCACCGTCAGGCCGTGGATGTTGCGTCCAGCCATGAGGGCAGGCAGCTGGAAGGTGAGCGATTTGCCGCCTCCCGTGGGAAAGATGGTCAGCAGCGATTCGCCCCTTATGGCGGCTTCTACGGCTTGCTGCTGCATGGGGATGCCGTCGAAGGTGCGGAAACGGTCGTAGCCGAAGAACTCTTTCAGTCCTTGGTGCGCGTCGAGCCGTTGCTGGCAATAGGGGCATCCACTGCAAGGAGTGTTGCAGAGGAGGTTCATCACATTGGCCACCCTGGGGTAGTTGCGTGTCACCCATGCGGGGGTGTGCGACTTCATGTCGTCCGCCCCTATGATGGCAAGGGCGTAGGCCAACTCGACAGGGTAGTGCTTGACTACTGCGGAGATGTTTGCATGGCTGCAGATTTTCCCTTTATACTCCCGGGCTATCAACTGCACGATATCGCAGTCATGGGAATTCACACCCAGGTATTGAAAGAAACCGCTGAACTCTTGGATGTCCTTCAGCAGATGGAAAAGGATTGTCTGGCGTGTGGCAGGCAACTGGTGCCAGGCAGCCACTTCGTCGTTGAACAGGTCGCGGGCTTTCAGTGCATCGTTGGCAGGATTGTTGATTTGGTCGGACTGCAACTTGTCGTCTTTGACTAGGCGGTGGTATGGTTTCTTCGGGAAAAGCAAAGGGGAAAGGAACAGCGTGTCAATAATTAGGTATCTGTCGGTCAGGAGTGTTGGGTTTTGTCCCAACTTGGATAGGTATTGCAAGTCGTGGCGGATAATATTGTGGCCACATAGGACTGTGCAATGGGCTATGAACGACAAGAATTCATCGTACGAACGTGTGTGCAGAACGGCACCGTCCTGGCGCACTGCGCCAAAGTCGTTGATTTGCCGGCTCTGGACACTTACTTCGGTATCGATGAATGCTATCAAGATGCTGTTGCTTTCATGGTTTGTCTTGGTAAATGAAAAGGATGCCTTGAAGCATCCTTTTCATTTTCAATAATCTTGAACACTGCTGAAATTGAATTTCAGGCTAGTGCTTTTTCCCTGTCGGAACAGGGAGAAGAGATATCAACTTTCGGTGGATTAGAAGTTGAGGTTGGCGCTACCGAGAACGATAGTGGTAACCTGGCTACGACCGATGTTGATAGATTTGTCGGCTTTGAGAGTCTTAACGCACTGGCGGCCATCGTTGGTGTTGATGGTGATGACAACACCGCGATAGTTACCGTGAGGCAGTGTGATGTAGAAGTCCTTAGCAGTGGTGATGTCCTGAGCCTCGGTGAGGTTGAGAGTAACGGTGTTGGTACCATTGCCAAGATAGAACATGGTGGGGATGATACCACTGTTACGAACTCTGTACTCGCCATTGAGGTTGGCGTCAGCAGCAGAGATCTGGATGGACTCAATGCTAACGTTCTCTTTCTGGAGGTTCAGTTTCAGAGCGCCGCAGAGGTTCTTGAAGGTCAGAATCTCGTTGTCGGACTCAGCATACATGGGGAACTCAGTCAGTCGGCCGTCAACAGAATTCACAACTGCAGGAATCATGACCTGGTTAGCAGAAGTTGCGAGGCTGACGGGATAGAAAGCGGTATAGGGGGCATTACCGGGGTTGGCAGTACCATCACCGAAATCGATAGTGGTCTGGTTTGTGCCGTGAGGAATAGCGGTGAAAACACCGCAACCTTCGGTACCGTAAACGATAATCTGGTCGTTAGCTTCCCAGTTGACGTGCACACCGTCAAGAACGGTTTTGGACTCCATGTCGGTGCAAGCCTCCATAGAAGCAGTAAAACGCATATTCTCTACTTTTGCCTCTTTTTGGCAAGCAGTGAAACCCATGGCGAGGGCCATAACAGAGAAAATGGACAAAAATGCTTTTTTCATTGGATTGAAATGTTTTTTTGTGTTTTTACTGAATTGTTTTTAATTGATTAATCGAAGTCGCTGCCGCCATGGACCTCGCCGCTGCTAATAAGATCTTCGTTACTACCAGTAGGGTCAACGTTGCTAACCTGAAACCCTTTTTCGACGCGGGCCCGCAGCACTTCTACCATTGGAGTGTCGTACTCCTTCTTCATGTTTTCTTTCATTTTTTGTTGTTTGTGTATAAATTTAATTTGGGTTCTATTTATACCTTTTATCAGCCTCATGCAGGCAGAACCCTTAACCTACCTTTCGGCATTAAAATGACGCTGCAAAAATACAAAAAATAATTCATACCACAATACTACAGAGTACATATTTTCTGCTTTTTTATACTATGTATTGTTTTGTGTCTGATTACTAATTGTTTACTAGGTGGATGAAAATGTATTTTCTCGTCATTTTTGCTTCATAAATTCGTCATTTTTAGGAAAAAATGAACGCTTTTTTTCGCTTTTTGCACAATTGAAGCAAAAAAATAATAGGAAATTCGTGTATTGTATTTATATACAGAGATTTAAATATTTTCGGACGAAGCTGGATGCAAGTGATAATAGAGCTATTGGTTGATTGTGAATTTGAAGCTGCGGTAGCGCGACGTGGTGGAAGGGTTCTCGGTGATGCGCAGTTTCTCGTTGCCGAAACTCATGATGCGGTGGTCGTCCTGGTTCTCGGTGCGGTAGACGGCAAAGAGGTTGTAGAATTGGTCGAGGAACTCTTTTGACCGTATGTCGATGGTAAGCTCGTAGCACATCTCGTACTCTGCATCGAGTTTGAAGGTGCAGCGATAGTCGGCGGTGTTGATAATCATCACACCCTCCACCCCGTTGCCGGCAGGCATGTAGGTGATGTCGAACGACTGGCTTTCGGCTCGCTCGTTGCCGACAAAGGCGCCGAGCGACTGGATAATGTGGTGCGCATCTCGACCCAACTGTTCGGGGATGTAATCGGGTTGGGCTTGGCTCCATGCGGTCGCACTCGTCGCGATGGCAAGGAGCAGGAAAAGCATCTTTCTCATTGCTATGACATTTTTTCGATTATGTTTCCGATGGTTTGTTTCATGGCTTGGTGGTAGTCGTTGAGGAACGTGCCCGCCGGCCGGTTGGCGATAATCAGGCAGACGGTGAGGGCTTGGTGTCCCAACGCTTGGGCGAAGCCGTAGATGGCCGATGTCTCCATCTCGAGATTGGTGACGGGAGTGTCGTTCCAGACAAACGTTGCCAGCCGTTCGTTCAGCTGCTCGATGCTGGGTGCCAGCCGGATGTTGCGTCCTTGGGGTCCGTAGAATCCGGGGGCGGTGACTGTGATGCCCTTCACCATCCCATCCGTCACGCGGTCCAGCAATGCTTGGCTGCCCTCCACGCAGTAAGGTGAGGCCAGACGTGGGTCGAGGTGCATGTGCTGTTCGAAAGCCTGTTCCATGTCGGGCATAAAGCCTTCGGCCCCATGCTGGTAGTAATTCATCAGTCCGTCGAGGCCTATGGCGTAGCGAGCGGCGACCCTGCTGCCGCATTCCACCTCGCGCTGCAGCGACCCGCTGGTGCCAATCCGCACCATGTTCAGACTGCGGTGGCAGGGGAGGGGGGAGCGGGTGGCTAGGTCGAAATTGGCTGCGGCGTCCAGTTCGGTACATACGATGTCGATATTGTCGCAGCCCATCCCTGTCGACAGTGCTGTGAAGCGGGTGCCGTGATAACGGCCTGTGAGGGCGTGCAGTTCGCGGTTATACGACTCGTGTTCAATGCTTTCGAATATGTCCTTGAACATATCCACCCGTTGAGGGTCTCCCACCAGCAGCACATTGTCGGCCAATGTGTCGGCGGTGAGATGAATGTGGTAAAGGCTCCCGTCGGGAGCCAATACCAGTTCGCTTTCTTTGATAGCCATAGTGTGTCCTAACTTGTTACAAGTTCATTATCCTAACGGTTGCGGCCGGTGTTCCCGCTGCGGGTGGCGTTGCCGCGGACGGAGGACTGCTCTTCGCGCGACGACGAGCTCACGCCTGAGCGTGAAGGGGTCTCTGTGCTGCTGCCACTGCGGGTGGCCGTGGTGGATTGGCGGCTGGAGGATGTGCGGTTTGTCGAGCTCGAGACGCGGTTGTTGGTGGTGGAGTTGTTGCTGCTGCGAGTGGCGGAAGGCGTCTCGCGGCTGGTGCTCGAGCTGCTGGAAACACCCGTGGAACGGCTGTTTTTGTTGTTGCTGCTGTTTCCGCGCTGGGTGGAGCTGTTGCTGCCTCTTGTTTCGGTAGCGGAGGTATTGCGGGACTCTTTTTCAACCTGCGATTCGCTGCTTACGTTGCCGCGAGAGGAGTTGTTGCCGCTGCGCGAGGAGGAGACACCCGAGTTGTTGCCACTGCGTGAAGAGGAGACACCTGAGTTGTTGCCGCTACGCGAGGAGCTGCTGTTGCCGCGCGTTGCCGAAGAGCCTGAACGTGAGGCGGGATTGTCCTGATTGTCGCCGCTGCGCGAAGAGATGTTGTTGCCGCGTGTGCCGCTGCCGCTCAGCGACTCGGAACGGCTGGGGGCCGTAGTGGTGGTGCTGCGCCCTGTAGTGCGGTCGGTGTTGGTGATGGTGTTGGTCTTGCGGTCGCTGGTGATGCGGCTGCCACTGCGTCCGGTGGGGTTGTTCTGCACACTCGAGGTAGAGCGCGGTGCGGTGACATTGCCTACCAGTGGCAGGTCGTCATATTGATAGCCGTTCTGTGTGGAGTGGTAGCCTGGACGCTCGCGACCGGGGGTGTAGGGCTTGGGAGGCATGGGGGCAGGATGGTGCGGGTGACGCAGATAGTAGGGGTGATAGTGGATGTGCGGATAATTGCGCCAGTGCCAGCCCGGACGGTGGATATCGTAGTGGTAGGTGTAGTAGTACACCTTGGGACGGGGTGCGCGGACAAAAGGATTGTAAGGCGGCATGGCCCAGGCGAATGTCGGGCGCATGTGCGTGGTGCGGAACCGCAGGTACTGCGCCGCGCTGTAGATTTTGCCAAACTGCACCAGATAGATGCACTCCAGGTCGATGGGCATGTAAATCTCCTCGCCCGTGTATGCATCGTAGCCGTATAGCCATATCTCGTAGAATGACGAGCTGATTTGCTCTGCCCACACCTCGTTGATGAGGACGTAGGTGGGCAGTTCGTCCTCGTAGCCGCAATATATCATCAGTTCGTCCTGACTGTTGAGGCAGGCGACTGTGCGTGCTGCTTGGTTGTAGGTGAAATAGAGAATGTTGTTGGCTTTTACCGTGAACGTGGCCATCATCAGTGCCAGTATCAGAACAATCTTTTTCATGGCGGTATATGTTTAAACGTTTCTTTGTTATTATGTACTTGCTATTGCTGTTTTATTTTGCAAAGATACATTTTTTTTTCCAATTGGTGGACTTTTTTTCGTTCTTGCAATGTTGGACCGGACGATGTGCCGACAGGCAGTAGGTTCGTTCAATGCTGTATCGTTACTGCATCGTTGCAGTATCGTTATCCTTCATTGGGATTGGGAACGAGGCGGGAACTTGCCTGTAAGTATCCTGTATTGAAGGGAGTTAGTGGGGTTTTATGTCAATATTGACAAGGGAACGACCCGTGGGGCCGGTGACTTCGAAAGGCTCAGTGGGACGTGTTGGTCGGAGTGGACGTGCTAGAAAACATGGCCACACAGCGAGATGGGTGCGGCCTGAGCGGCACATGGTAGGGCGGTCAGCTGTGCAGCGGACAGGGCCGGCAAGGGGTTCACTGCTGAAGATTGTCGTACTGCTCCCAATAGTCGGCGTGTTTGATGCCGAGGTCTTTGGGGTGGAAGGTGGGTTTGAGGCCTTGTTTCTGCTGGCGTTCGTAGTCGCGCAGGGCACGGAAGGCCACGGGCGAAAGGAGCAGGATGGCGATGATGTTGATCCATGCCATCATGCCGACGCCCATGTCGCCGAGACTCCAGATGATGCCGGCCTCTTTCAGACTGCCGAAGAAGACCGAGGCAATGAAGAGGATGCGGAGGATGTTGATGAGACGGCCTTCGTTTTTGCGGGTGTCGAACATCTTGCGGTCGCGGTGGCGGGCTATGGCGTGGTTCTGACGTCCGAAGTATTTCTCCTGGGTTTTGAGGCGGCGCTGGCGGGCTTTGGTGAAGAGGTAGATGAGGCTTGTCTCGGCGTAGTAATAGTATGCCATGACGGTGGTGAAGGCGAAGAAGAAGAGCGTGATGCTGATGACGATGCCGCCCCAGCCGTTGTGGAGCAGGGTGGAGAGGGCGGCGATGGTGTATTCCACGCCGGGCAGGCCGAGGTCGGACACGGTGGATTGGTAGAGGTAGCCCGTGCCGGCGGGGTCGACGATGTTGTAGCATTTGGTGGCGAGGAGCATGACAGCGGTGGCGGTGCAGACAAGCAGTGTGTCGACATAGACGGAGAAACCCTGCACAAGACCCTGCTTGACGGGGTGGTCGACTTTGGCGGCGGCGGCCACGATGGGCGCGGTGCCTTGTCCGGCCTCGTTGCTGTAGATGCCGCGTTTGACACCCCAGGCGATGGCTGCGCCTACGATGCCGCCAAGGGCTTCGTGGTAGCCAAAGGCAGAGGCTATCATGTCGCGGAAGGCGCCGGGGACGGCATGGGCATTGACTATCAATACCACGATGGAGAGGATGATGTAGGCTATTGCCATAAAGGGGGTGACGATTTCGGCCACCCGCGAGATGCGCTTGACACCGCCCAGCACCACCAACGCAATAAGGGCGGCGACGCAAAGGCCGACAATCCACGGCTGGAGGTTGAAGGTGGTGGAGAAGGACATGGCGATGCTGTTGCTGTGGATGGGCGGCAGGCAGAGGGCGCAGGCGATGACAGTGGTGGCGGCAAAGAGGATGGCCAGCCATGAACAGTTGAGCCCTTTTTCGATGTAGTAGGCGGGGCCGCCGCGCAGTTGGTCGCCGTGGTGTTGCTTGTAGATCTGGGCCAGGCATGCCTCGGCAAAGGCGGTTCCTGCTCCGAGGAAGGCAATAATCCACATCCACACGATGGCTCCTGGGCCTCCGAAACCGATGGCCAGCGCCACACCGACGATGTTGCCGGTGCCCACGCGGCCTGAGAGGGCGAGGGCGAAGGCCTGGAAGGAGGAGATGCCAGCCCGCTTGGAACGGTCGTTCTTGAAGAGGAGACGGACCATCTCGGGAAGGTGGCGCACCTGCACGAAACGGGTGCCGAAGGAGAAGTAGAGAGCAGCGGCAAGGCAGAGCCCTACGAGCGGCCAACTCCATATACATTCGTTGAGAAAAGTGATTATTGCGTCCATGTTTGAATGTTGAAAGATGTCGGATACTGTTAAATTACTTATGTCTACGGATAAATGCCGCAGTGGAAAAGATTTGCAAAGATAAGAAAAAAAAATGAATCACCTGCTTTTTGCTGAATAAAAAAGAGAAGAGGGAGCCTGTGGGAGGCACCCTCTTCGTTATTGTATGCTATTCAGCAGTTGGTCTGAAAGCAGTGTTAGCGGCGGACAACCACACGACGAGCGGTCTCGTTGCCGACCTGGACCAGATAGACACCCGAGGCGGGCATGGCAATGGTCTCTTCGATGTCGGAACCGGTGCGCTGGGCAACCAGACGGCCTACGAGGTCGTAGACACGGATGGTCTGCTGTGAGGCACCACGGACGATGATGTTGTTGTTCGTGCTGAAGATGGTGATGTTGGAGGCGTTCACGTCGTCAATGCCAACGGCTTGCTCGAAGATGGCGGTGATTTCGGTTGCCGACTCGGTGAGCATAAGGATGATGGCGGCATCGGTGCTGAACACGTTGCCGTTTTCGGACCAGCCGACGAAGCGGAATCCATCGTTAGCAACGGCTTGAAGCGTGACATTATCGCCAATGAGGCCGAGGTAGATGTCGGTCTGAACATCGTTGATGAGGACGTGACCAGCGTAGGAGTTGAAGTTGACAGTGAGCGTGGCGGGCTGAGGAGCAGGCTCGAAGACTGCATAGAGCTCGACGTCGGCAGTGTCCATAGTGAAGGAGTAGGTGGGTATATTGGAGATGATGGCCCAGTCGGAGCTGGAAGTACCTTCATAAGCCCAGCCAACGAAGACATAGCCATCGTTGGGAGTGGCGGTGAGGGTGACGGTGGAGTTCTCGTAGTAGAGGCCTTCACCATCGACGGTACCCATGTTGACATCGGGTGCTACGTGGACAGTCACATTGTGCTGCGGGATGGCCTGGAAGGTGGCAGTGTAGGATGCGTTGCCAGTAACAAGGACGGTACGGACAGGATCGGTGTTGCCATCGTTCCACTCAACGAAGGTGCAGTAGGCTGCAGGCGTAGCGGTGATGGTGGCCGTAGTGTTGTAGGCATAGTTGCCGGTACCGGTGACGATGCCAAGGGTGTTGTCGTTGGCATAGACATTGATGGTGTACATGTTGGCAACATAGTTGGGAGTGATGGTCATCTCGACACCAGCCATGAAGGCGGGAATAACATACTCGAGCGGGTTGTTGTTGATGGAGTCGAGCAGGGTGCCGATGCCGATGTACCAGTTGGCAAAGTGATAACCGGTGTTGGCAACAGCCTGAGCATTGATGGTGTCGCCTACATGGTAGATGTATACACCGGGAACAGGAGTGATGGTGCCCATGGCGGTGTCGGCGTTGGCGAAGATGATGGTGACAGAGTCGTAGTCGAACTCAGCAGTGTAGGTGGCATTGCCGGAGACCACGATGGTGCGGACAGCATGGGTGTCGCCATCGTTCCACTGTACGAAGTGGCGATGAGAGGCAGCCAGTGCGGTGATGGTCAGTGTGTCGCCAGGATTGTAAGCATAGGTGCCGGGAGTCGGGATGGTGGTACCCATCGTGACATCGGAGACACCGATGGTGATATCGTAGGTGGAGACGGGTGCAAGTGTGAGGCTGTCGATACCTACGCAGTAGCCATAATCGTCGGCAAAGTTGAAAGCAATCTGTGTGGTGCTGGAGGGTGAGGGAATGACCAGCGAGACAGGAGTCCAGCTGCCGACATTGTAATCGTAGACACCAAGGATGTTCCAAGCGGAGTCGGCAGAATTGCGGTAGGAAACAGTGAGTTCGTTCTGGTCGCCACTCCATACGGGGTTGATGTAAACGAAGCTGAGGACTGCGCTCTCATAACCCGAGATGTCGAATATGGGAGAGAGGAGGATGTCCGAACCCGAGCCAGTGCCGTTAGCAAAGGCGGAGGTGCCGCTATAGGCAGCGTGTCCACCTGCGCCGCTGGTGCCGATAAACCATTTTTCGCCAGTGTTCTGCCAGCAGTTGAGGGTGGCAGAATTGGCATCGAATGTCTCGTAATAGGGGTTGGCAGCGGTAACTGCGATGGCATCGCAAGCGGTGGTGAAGGTGGCAGGAGTGCTCCAGTTGCTCTGGTCGGTGGCGCTGCAGACCGTCATGACATCAACTGTGTAGGCGGTGTTGGCGTAGAGACCGGTGAGGGTTGTGGAGGTGCCGGTGACAGTGACAAAATAAGTGGAGAGCGAGTCGATGGCATAACGGACTCTGTAGCTGGTCTGGGTGCTGTCGGCAGGTGTCCAGGAGACGGTGGCCGTGTGGGCGGTGATGTTGCTTACGGTCACGTTGTAAGGTTCAGCACAAGCTGCCTGAGGCAGGACATGCAGGCTGTAGTCGTGAGCCACAGCGTATGAACTGGTGAAGCAGGGATTGGCGTTGGCAGCGGCTTCGATGGAGCCGGTGTAGCTGTCGAAATAGCTGTCGGCGCCGGCAATACGCATGCGATAGACACCGGTGTCCTGTGTGCTGGGAATGACGAAGCCGGCATTGAGGACAGTGGGATTGGCGCTGGGAGCAGTGCCAACATAGACAACCTCGTCGCCGTCGAAGGAGAGGCTATTGTCCCAGTCGACCCAAACGATGGTGCCGTAGGTGTAGCCGGTGGCATAGGTGATGTTGAGGTTGAGCATGCTGCCAGCATTGGCGGCACCGACCATGTCGTAGTAGTTGCCATAATAGGGAGCGCTGGTGGGACGCTGGCTGTTGTTGACAACTTCAGTACCGGTACCGAAGGTGACATTGGTGATGCCTTGGTTGTCGCAAGAGGTGGGGTTGGGCTGGCAGTAGCCAGTGTAGAAGGTGGCATTCTGGCTCCAGTTGCTCTGGTCGGAGACACTGCACACGGCCTTGACGGCGACGTTGTACTGAGTCTCGGGCTGGAGGCCGTAGATGGTGGTGGTGTTGCCAATGACGTTGAAGTTGGTGTAGGCAACCGTATCGGCTACAGTGTAGCGCACTTCGAAGTTGGTTTGGGTGCTGTCGGCGTCCCAGGTGATGGTGGCGCTGGTGGGAGTGACACTTACGACAGAGACGTTGTAAGGATCGGCGCAGGAAGCGGAGGGCAGCACATGCAGCGAGTAGTCATGAGCCACAGACCATGAAGAGGTGAAGCAGGGATCAGCGCCAGCAGCGGCTTCGATGGAGCCAATGTAGTTGTCGAAATAGCTGTCAGCACCTGCAATACGCATGCGGTAGACACCAGTAGGCTGAGAGGAGGGAATCATGAAACCGGCATAGAAGACCGTGGGGTTGGTACTGGGAGCATTACCAACAAAGACAACCTCGTTGCTGTCGAAGGTGCGGCTGTTGTTCCAGTCGACCCAGACGATGGTACCGTAGGTGTAGCCGGTGGAATAGGTGATGTTCAGGTTAACAGTGTTGCCAGCAGGCACGGCACCGACCATGTCGTGATAGTCGCCATAGAAGGGTGCGCTGGTGGGATACTGGCTGTTGTTGACAATCTCGTCGCCAAAGCCGAAGGTGACATTGGTGATACCCTGGCCGTCGCAAGAAGTGGGGTTGGGCTCGCAGTAGCTGACAGGAGCAGCGACCACCAAGCTGTCGATAGCGATGCAGTAGCCATAAGCGTTATAGGCATCGAAGGCAATCTGCAGGGTGCTGGAGACGGTGGGGATGGTCAGCGAGACAGGTGTCCAATCAGTGACATCGGTATTGTAGGTGGCAAGGGTGTCCCAAGCTGCGGTGTCGCTGTTGCGGTAAAGGACTGTGAGCACATTCTGGTCACCAGACCACTGGGGGTTGATATAGACGAAGTCGAGGGTGGCGTAGTCGGAACCGGTGAGGTCGAGAACGGGAGCATAAAGGGTGCCATAGCCATTGCCGCTACGACCATTGATGAAGTAGGCATCGCCGCTGTAAGCGTTGTAAGAACCGCTGTTCGAGTGGCTGTTGACAATCCAAGAGGGACCGCCGTCTCTGGATTCATTATTCCAGCATTCGAGCGTGGCAGAGGTGGTGTCGAAGGTCTCGTAGAAAGGATTGTTGGCGTCGACAACGATGGAAGAGCATAAGGAGCTGGGGGTGGTGAAGGTGACGGGAGCGCTGTATTCACTGGTCACAGCATTCACAGTGTCGCAGAAAGAGAGCACAGATACAGCGTATGCAGTGTTGGGGGTAAGACCTGTAATTGAGAAGAAAGTGTCGACAGTTGAGAAGTAGTAGGACTGAGTGGGATCAACTATTTGTACGCCGAAGTATGGCAGGCTGGTCTCGTCAGGTGTCCAGGAAACAACAACACTGGTGTCGGTCAAATCGCTCACGGTCACGTTGGTGGGAGTGAGGCAAGGATTGTCGAGAACAACAGTGATGCTGAGGTTGTCGATGGCCACGGGAGGCTGAGCTCCGCCGCTGGCATCGTTGACCCAAATGAATACAAGATTGTATATGGAAGTGCTGTCGAAGGTGACAGTGTCCATCTGCGTCATCCAGTTGGAGCTGCTGAGGTTGAGCTTGGAACCGCCATCAAGGGGAATCCAGCCTTCGGGGTTGGTGCTGCGGAAACTATAAGGTACAGCACCATTCGGGCTTACGCCTCCGGCGAAATCATTATTAACGGGAACAAGGAAAGCACGCAGATAATCGTAGTTGCTTTCACCGGTTGCCTTCCAGTCGAAAGAGAAAGCTACATTGCCTGACAGGAAGGAGAAAGTCTTGACGGCATAAGACCATTGAGTACCCGACACGGTGTAAGCGTTCGAGACGCCACCGTCGTTGGAAATATACAATGATTTGGTGCCGCCGTTGTTGATGGCTTCACCTACAACCCACTTGTTGGTATTGTCGTTGGCGAGCAACCAGGTGGAGGGACTTTCGAATCCCTCGCTGTAAGGCATGTGGGTGAGGATAGGAGTGGGAATCATGATAGTGGCAAATGAGGCGGGCAGGCTCCATTCGCTCTGGTCGGTGGGACTGCAAATGGCTTTGACCTTCACCGTATAAGTGGTGGCCTGCGACAGACCTGTCAAGGTGGCGCTGGTGCCGATGACGGTGTCGTAAGTAATCACGTTGAGGCTATTTCCTACAGCAGAGTAGGCAACCACGAAGTTGATGTTGGAGGGGTCGGCAGGTGTCCACGAAACGGTGGCTGAAGAAATGGAGGGATTGCTTACAACAACATTGGTGGGACGGAAACAGGTGGGAGTGGTGACCAACTGGACATCGTCGATGTAGATGTAGTTGGAGGCAGAACCGCCATCGGTGTCAACCACAGGAGCGTAGAAAGCGATATATTTGCCCGTGCCAGTGTAATTGGCAAAGTCAATCTCGTTGAACTGAATCGTGGAAGCGGGCAACGCGGTCATGTCGACCAGCTGAACCATCTCGAAAGTGGTGATGTCCGTGGGGTCGGTCATGACGCCGACCTGAATCAGCGAGCGGTAAGTGGCAGAGGTAGAGGTGTAACGTTTGGAGTTGAAACGGAGGGTGAGCCCGGTAACATCGAGGGACGAGCTCAGTTCAGGCAGCGCAGCATAGCAATAATATGAATTGCCAGTGGCTGAACTGGGTTTATAGCTATAGAAATAGAGACCTCTCGTGCCGTTGATGGCAGCGGTGGAGTAAGGGTAAGGATAAGCCGTAGAGCTGTTGGTGCCCTTAGTCCAGCAGGGGCTGATGGGGTTGGACGAGCCAGTGCCGTAAGCCTCGAAATCCTCCGTGTAGGGCAGGTCGAGGGCAGTCAAAGCGGAGCACAGGGTTCTGAAAGTGGTGGACCTCTCCGAGCTGGTGTCACCAACGCCGCAGATAGCACGTACGCTGACGGTATATTCAGTGTTCGGGACAAGCAGCATCAGGTTGGCCACAGTGTCGGTCAGCGTGATGGTGGTCATGCCCATGATGCCGGGATTGATCGTGCCAATCCATTCGGTCTCGTTGCCTGAAGGGGTAAAGGAGACAGTGGCGGTAGTCGTGGTGATATTGCCGACAGTGATGGCAGCAGGACGGGCACAAGTGATAACAGGTCTTGTAAAGGTATAATAGGTGCTGGGGGCAGGCCATGAGCCCGAAGGCCACGTTACGGTAGAACCCGAAGTGAAGTGGGTGGCAATGTTGTCGGAGTCAATAATCCAACCGTCCTGCGAGTCTACACACAGACCCTTCTGGTTCGTGGTGGCAGGCGCATTGTTGGGAGCGGTGGAAGCCATGATCACTTCGATTTTGCCGGAAGGATACATGTGGACCTGCCAATTGTACTTCTGGCTACGAGTGGCCGAAGTGAAGGTGCCAAGGCAGAACTCCACAGCCAGGATGCTGTCGTTGTTCGCGTCGACCGTGTTCTCGGCATACACATAGTGAATCGTGTCGAGGAAATAGCCGTCGCAACCCAGAAAATTAATCTTGGGATTGTTCGAGTTGGCGTTGGTGTTGAAAGGCGTAGAGTAGGCACCCGTGCCGGTCACCGTGGAACCCAGACGGAGGTTACCGTCGGAATTCACGGAGAACTGGGTGTACACATCCTCGCCAAAGGGGAAGGTGAACCCAATGTTCTGCAACGAGGATGCACGGCCGTCGGCGTTGCCGGTACCCAGCAGGTTAGTGCTGTCGGTAATGGTAACCCACTTGGTAGCATCCACACCCGTGGCGTACGTGTAGTCCGCCAGCGATTGCGCATTCGCAGCCCATCCGACACATAGTGCCGCAACGAGCGTCAGAGAACGTAAAAATGCTTTCATAAACTTGTGAATTTTAATTAATGATTGATTTGAAAATATGATTGTCCAAATAATTTTTCCTTGCTCAGAAACAGGTGCAGCAAGGAATGCATAAACGATTGATAATATTTATTATTACGTAAATCGACAAACATAATTGGTGTTCCCTTTGAAGAAGCAAAGATACAACTTTTTCCTGACAATGCAATTTTACAGCATGGATTATTATTAACATGCTGTTAAAAACTGCCATCTGTGCCATGTCGGAAGCGTAATGCACACCAGCCGTCACGTACTTTTTGCTCCATCAACTGGAGTCCGTATTTTTCTGCTTCCTGCTGTAGTGCAGAGGTATCGCATTCGTAGAACCCGCTCAGCAGCAGCGTCCCACCTTGGGCGAGGACGCAGGCATACGCATCCATGTCGTGAAGGAGTATGTTGCGGTTGATGTTGGCGATGACAATGTCGAAAGGTGTCTCGTCGGTTGAGCGATGTCGCAGAAGGTCGGCATCGCCGATACGGATGGTGAGGTATGTGTTGTTGCGTTGTGCGTTTTCAAGGGCGTTGTTGTATGCCCATTCGTCAATATCTATGGCCTCCACATAGGCAGCTCCACGCATCTTAGCCAGGATGGCCAGGACGGCGGTGCCGCAGCCCATGTCGAGTACCCTTTTGCCCTGCATGGGTATTTCGGCGACATAGGAGAGCATCATGTAGGTGGTAGGGTGGTGGGCGGTGCCGAAGGACATCTTGGGTTCAATCTCGATCTCGTAGTCGGCATCAGCACGGTGGTCGTGGAAAGGGGCGCGCACCCAAACCTGCTTTCCATCTCCTGCTGTAACAAGCACTGGCTTATGCTGTTTCTCCCATTCCTCGTTCCAATTCTTGTCGGGCATTTCAGCGTGGCTATATTCAATCGTGGCAAAGTCGTGCAGGCCGTCTACCTGCTGCTGCAGCCATACAATGTCGAATTGGCTTGTCGGGACATAGGCTTTCAGTCCGTCGGAGGTCTCGACAAAACTGTCGTAAGGTCCTTCGTTGCCGAGAGCATCTACCAGCAGGTCGCGGCATGGGTCGACAGGATTGATGGTGAAAGAGACTTCTGTGTACTTCATGATATATAGTGATTTAAGAATTACATATCTTGTCCCACGGGTATTCCACCTTTGTAAGGAACAGCCCTTGGGGTGGCATCGAGACACCTGCCGAGCAACGGTTCTTGCTCTCGATGATATGGCGCAACCCGTCGAGGGAGAGTTTCCCGCGACCCACGTCCAACAGGGTGCCGGTGACGGAGCGAACCATGTTGCGGAGGAAGCGGTTGCTGCGGATAGTGAACACCCACTGCTCATCCTCGGTCTCCCATCGGGCATGGGTGAGATGGCAGATGTTGGTCTTCACCTGTGTGTGCAGTTTGGCAAAGCTGGTGAAATCATCGTATTCCATCAGTATTTCGGCCGCGCGGTTCATCAAGTCGATATCGGGATGGAAATAGATGCGGCTGTATAGCCCTTGG
The DNA here is from genome assembly GCA_900317125.1 of uncultured Bacteroidales bacterium. Classification (GTDB taxonomy): domain Bacteria; phylum Bacteroidota; class Bacteroidia; order Bacteroidales; family P3; genus Colimorpha. Next base: position 105,985 of record ONFR01000002.1, read on the forward strand.
CAGAAGGGGAGACGGCGGTCGCTGACGTGGTATTGATAGGTGCGAGCCGTGGCGTCGAAACGGGCGTGGGCGTTGTCCTTGACGGGGAAGATGCTGAATATCGCGATGTCGGCAGGGAGGAAACTGTTTAGTTTAAAGGTCAGTTGTCCGGTATCGAGGGGAGCGGCCTCGGTGTTGTCGGGATAATCGAAATGGGCGTAAAAGTCGGAGGCATGCACACCGGTGTCGGTACGTCCGCACCCCACAATGGCAATCGGATGCCTCAACAGCATGGTGAGAGCCTGCTCCAGTGTCAGCTGCACTGTCGGCAGTTCGGGCTGGGTCTGCCAGCCGCAATAGTTTGTTCCATTGTAGGCCAGATGTATAAAGTATCTCATGACTTTTGTTTGCGTTGTTCCTGGGTGGGTTCGGCGGCACTCACGCGTCGGTTGGTGGTGTCCGCTTTCACCTCCTGCACTATCTGCCACACCATCTGCTTCAGTTCCCAAACAAATTGCTTGGGGTCATACTGGTGCGATTCTATCTCCCGCAGTTTCTTTTCCCACTGGCCTGTCAGTTCGGCGCTTTTTAGCAGATCCTCGTGGATAATGCCGATGAGGTCTATTCCTGTCGGGGTGGCAATCAACGATTTGCGTTCTTTTCTGATATAATTGCGCTTGAAGAGGGTCTCTATAATGGCTGCCCGTGTCGAGGGGCGTCCGATGCCGTTCTCTTTCAAGGCATCGCGCAGTTCTTCGTCCGTCACCGACTTGCCGGCGGTCTCCATGGCACGCAGCAGGGTCGCTTCGGTGTAAGGCTTGGGTGGCTGGGTCCATTTTTCGGTGAGGGTAGGCGTGTGCGGTCCCCTTTCCCCTTTCTGGAAATCGGGCAGCATCTTCTCCTCGTCGCCTTTCTTGTCTTCATCCTCCTGGGCAGTGTCTCGTGTGGTCCGTCCCCAGGCAAACACATCGCGCCATCCCTGTTCAAGTATCTGCTTTCCTGTGGCTTTGAACTCTATTTTCGACTTCTTGGTTTTTCCTCCTGTATCAACTGTTTCGGTGTCCACCTTTCCCGTAACGGTGGTAGTGCTGAACTTGCAGTCGGGATAGAAAACGGCGATGAACCTGCGTGCGATGAGGTCGAAGACCTTCTTCTCGTTGAGGGTCATGTCGCCGTTGGCGGGATTGACCCCTGTGGGAATAATGGCGTGGTGGTCAGTCACCTTTGATGAGTCGAATACCTTTTTGCTCTTTTTCAGCTTTGTACCCATCAGGGGTTGGATGAGCGGAGTGTAAGGTACCAGCCCTTGCAGTATAGAGGGGCATTTGGGATAGATGTCATCGCTCAGGAAGGTGGTGTCGACACGAGGATAGGTGGTGAACTTCTTCTCGTAAAGACTTTGGATATAGCGTAGTGTCTCGTCGGCCGAAAAGGAGAATCTCTTATTGCACTCCACCTGCAGACTGGTGAGGTCGAACAGGCGTGGAGGAGCCTCGCTGCCAGCCTTCTTGGCCACCGAAGTTACCTCGAACTCGCGGTCCTTTATCATCTCAAACGCCCTGCGTCCTTCCTCTTCGCTGGTGATACGACCTTTAGTGCCTTTAGCGCCTTCGTCGTCCTCGTTTTCCGACTGCTTCAGGGTGAAGAGGGTGTCGCGATAGATGGTGGACAGCACCCAGTACTGTTCGGGTTTGAAATGCTGTATTTCCAGTTGACGGTTCACAATCATGGCCAGCGTTGGGGTCTGGACTCTTCCTATCGAAAGCACTTGCCGTTGTGCCTGCCGGTATTTCAGGGTGTACAGTCGTGTGGCGTTCATGCCCAGCAGCCAGTCGCCTATGGCGCGGCAGAGTCCTGCCTCGTAAAGTGACTGGTAGTCGTCCTGCGGCTTCAGATTGGCAAATCCTTCGCGGATGGCTTCGTCTGTCATCGACGAGATCCACAGCCTTTTCACTGGGCAATGGGCCTTGGCCTTCTGCATCACCCAACGCTGTATCAGTTCACCCTCCTGGCCGGCATCGCCGCAGTTCACTATGCCGTCGGCGGCTTGCATCAGTCGTTGGATGGTATTGAATTGCTTGGCGTAGCCCTCGTTGTCGATGAGCTTGATGCCGAAACGTTCGGGAATCATGGGCAGGGTGTCCAGGCTCCACGACTTCCACCATGGTGAATAGTCGTTGGGCTCTTTCAGGGTGCAGAGGTGGCCGTAGGTCCACGTCACCTGGTACCCGTTCCCTTCCATGTAGCCGTCATGGCTCGTTGTAGCCCCCAAAATGCGGGCTATGTCGCGGGCCACAGATGGTTTCTCGGCAATACAGACTATCATACTACGAACAATGTGTTTTCAACAGGGCTAACGGTCGAAAATGTCCATCCGACTTTGTTTCCGGCGACTGGTTAATTGATCTTGATGACAAAGGGAAGTCGTGCCTGCAGGGGCTCCATGCGCGACCACTGTTCCAGCTCGTTGTAGAAAGGGATGACGGCCGAAAGCCTTGCACGCAGTTCCTCCTCTTGGCTTTCATCCATCTGCTGCATCAGTTGTTCCCACATGCTCTTCTCGGCGGGGAAGGTCACCACGCTGCAGTTTTCAATTTTCACGCCTGCTTCCTCGGCTGCTATGCGCAGCGCCAGGGGCAGACCGCCCAATGTGTCCACGAGACCCAGCTCCTTAGCCTGTTTCCCGGTCCATACACGGCCGCGGGCGATGCTGTCCACGTATTGACGCGACAGCCCTCTGCCGTCGGCAACCCGCTGGGTGAAGGTGATATAGAAGTCCTCCACGTTCTTTTGCATCAAAGCCCTGGCAGCGGGCGAAAGCGGACGGTATAATGAAATAGCGGTGCTGTTGCTGTTGGTCTTCACCGTATCGGTGGTGATGCCGAGTTTCTGACGCAGCAGGTTGCCCACTTCGGGGAGTGTGGCAAACACGCCTATGCTGCCTGTCAGGGTAGTGGGGTGGGCCACAATCTTCGTGCCGAAACAAGAAATCTCGTACCCAGCGCTGGCGGCAAGACCGCTCATCGACACCACCACAGGTTTCACTTTCTTGGCCTCTCTCACAGCGTGTGTCATGCTCTCCGAAGCAGTGACAGCACCACCGGGCGAGTTGACACGCAGCACGATGGCCTTCACCTTGTTGTCCTTCACGGCATCGTCGAAGGCTTTCACAATGTCGTCTCCGTATACGCCGCTCCTAGTGCCCTCGTTCTTGCCGGGCACCACCTCGCCTTCGGCGTAGATAACGGCAATGCGTTCCTTACCGGCTTTCTTGCTCACATTCTCAGCATAACGCTTGGCTTTCACCAGTCTGGTTGCACCGTAGCGGGCTTTCAGTTCTGCCTTGATGTCTTGTTCAAAGCATAGCGTGTCCACCATCTTTGCTTTCAGTGCGTCATCGGGAAGGAAACTTGTCAGGTTGTCGGCGGCGGTGTTGAGGACCTCACGCGAAAGACCCCTGTTGGCCGACATCACGTCGAGCGCATGGTTCCAGATACTGCTGATATATGAGCGCACTTGCTCGCGGTTGGCATCACTCATGTCGGTACGTGTATACACCTCGCCAGCACTTTTGTAGGCGCACGACACCGGGCGTATCAGCTCCATGTGCACCCCCAATTTGTCCAGAAGTCCTTTATAGTACATCACCTCGGCGCCCAAGCCGCTGAACTCAATAATTCCCGACGGGTGGACAGCAATCTTGTCGGCTGCTGTGGCAAGGAAATATTCGGGTTGCGACAACATCTCGCCATAGGCTATCACGGGCTTCTCGCAGCGCGAATGGAAGTCCTTCAGAGCCAGCTGCAGCTCTTCGGCCTGTGCCCAGCCAAGGCCACCTCCGCCAAGATGAAGGTATAGGGCCTTCACGCGCTTGTCAGTAGCTGCCTCGTTGATGGTGGTCAGCAGCTGGTCGATACTGCACCCCGAGCGGTTTTCAAAAAACGACATCAGTTCGTTTCGAGATGTCTCCGACACCGAACCTGTCAGGTTCAGCTCCACAGCCAGTTTGGTGCCGCTGATGGGTTTCGAGTCGTCGACGCTACTCAAAGCCGAGAACAGGGCCGCCAGCGTAATGATAAAGGTTATGATACTCAAAACCACCGAGCCGATGATAAAGCCCAGGGTAGAGGCCAGAAGGGTTTTTCCAAAGCCCATCGGCTTCGGTTCGTTTGTGCTGTTTTGTGTTGTGTTCATGGTGTTTATATATACTTTTCGCGTAAATATTAAATTGCAAATTTACTAAATAATTCCAAATTATCGACCTTTTGTTTGTCGCCCATGAGCCACAGGCGTCCTTCAATGACCCTTTTCCTGCCGTTAATAATCTGCATGTTGTTTGTCATGGCAACGAAGAGAGACATGAGAAATAATTGATAGAGAGCTGTGATTGAGAGAACTTGCTGCCGGTCCAGGATTGTGTCGGGTGGGGTGGGGGAGTGTAGAGAAGTGGCTGGCAATGGTGTTGATGCCGTCGGCAATGATGCGTGTCTTCGAATAGCTTGGGGCAAATCTTGGTTGCAGCATTGAAAATGAACTTGTGCTATTTATTATTTTTTTTGTATCTTTGTAAAATCTACCGATTTGTTCACCACACATTACACCCTCTGTAATTTGTTGGAAGCAAGTCGTTAGATGGAATTTGCTTATATATAATGAAAATATTATTTTTATGAAAAAACGCTACTATATAACCGGTTTGTTGCTGATGCTTGGTGCGGCCTTGAACAATAATGTCGTGGCTCGCGACATGGTGGTGCCGCAAAGAATGGGCGACTTTGTCGAGGTGGACACTTCGGCCGCAGTGTGCGACAGCATCCTGTGGCGAGGGCGGTGGCTGACAACTTCGGGTGTATATACCGACACGGTGCTGTCGTCCTTGGGGGACGACAGCGTGTACGTGCTGAACCTCACCGTGCATCATTCCTCGTCGGTAGTGGAGAATGTGATCATCTGCGACAGGTATCTGTGGAACGGCGTCGTCTACACCTCCTCCACCGACGAGCCCTTTGTGGTGCTGCACGACGTGCACGGGTGCGACAGCACGGTGCATCTGGACCTTGTTGTCGAATATAGCGACGATACCACCGTGGCCGTCGAAGCCTGCGACAGCTATACCTGGCATGGCCGCACTTACACCTCCAGCACCAGCTCCCCCGTCTATTATGGACAGAACCAGATTGGTTGCGACAGCATCGTCCACCTCTCCCTCACTGTGCGCTACAGCACCTCGGGCGAACAGGAGGTGACGGCATGCAACAGCTACACATGGCAGGGCGCGACCTATACCGCCAGCACCGATATTCCCTACCGCTATGGCGAGAATGCCGCGGGATGCGACAGCGTGGTGACGCTGCATCTCCATATACGTCATGCAGTGGACAGCGCCTACAGTGTTGTCGCCTGCCAGCGGTACGAGTGGTATGGGGTTGAATATACTGCCAGCGGGGTCTACACTCATCAGCTCGACCCCACCCAAACAGGCTGCAGCGGTGTGGACACCCTGCATCTCGCCATCGGCCAGCCCGCCACCGGCGACGAGGAGGTCATCATCTGCGACAGCTACACCTGGCACGGCGTCACCTACACCGAAAGCACCGACGAGCCCACCTATACCGACAGGACCGTCGCGGGGTGCGACAGCGTGATCACCCTCCACTTGGAAGTGGTGTACAGCGTGTCGACAGTCGTCGAGGTGCATGCCTGCGAGAGCTATACCTGGCATGGCGACACCTACACTTCCTCCATCAACGGCCCGCGCTACTATGGGCAGAACCAGGTGGGGTGCGACAGCATCGTCACCCTCAACCTCACCATCGGCCACAGCAACACGGGTTCGGAGACGGTCACTGCCTGCGACGAATACACCTGGCAAGGCAACACCTACACTCAGTCGGGCTCCTATAGCGTCACCTTGCAGAACGCATCGGGATGCGACAGCGTGGCGACCCTCCACCTGACTATCAACCATAGCACCAGTGGCATGGAGTCGGTTACCGCCTGCGACGAGTACACTTGGCACGGCGAGACCTACGCCCAATCGGGGACCTATAACCACACCTTGCCGAACGCCGCCGGATGCGACAGCGTGGCGACACTGCACCTCACCGTCAACAGCACCACCACAGGCATTGAGACAATCACCGCCTGCGACGAGTATACCTGGCACGGCAACACCTACACCGCCAGTACAAGCACCCCGACGTATTTAATGGAGAACACTGCCGGATGCGACAGCGTGGTGACCCTGAACCTCACCATTAACTACAGCAATACGGGCGTCGAGACGATTACCGAGTGCGACGAATACACCTGGCATGGCAACACCTACTTCGAGAGTACCACCACCCCCACGTATACCGAGACCAACGCTGCCGGATGCGACAGCGTGGTGACGCTGCACCTGACGATAAACTATCCCAGCATGGGGATGGAGATGATCACCGCCTGCGACGAATACACATGGCACGACGTCACCTACACCGCCAGCACCGACGATGTGACCCATACCGAGACCAACGCCGCGGGGTGCGACAGCATCGTGCTGCTTTATCTGACCATCAACTATGGGACATATAACAGCTACAACCAGGATGCCTGCGACGCTTACGAATGGAACGGGGTGACTTACACTGTGAGCGGAGATTACCAGTATGGCTACACCAATGTGGATGGCTGTCCGAGTGTGGATACACTCCACCTCACAATAAGCAACCACGACGACACTTCGTATCATGTCACGGCTTGCGACGAGTATCGGTGGAACGGTGAGCTCTACACTACGTCGGGAGTATACCTGTACGACCATAGTCAGCCGGGGTCATCCTGCACAAATGTGGATACGCTCTACCTTACAGTGAACTACAGCAACACGGGAATAGAGACTGTGGTAGCCTGCGATGAATACACCTGGCATGAGAATACGTATACCGCCAGCACATCTTCCCCGACATATACGTTAGAGAATGCAGCGGGATGTGACAGTGTGGTGACACTGCACCTGACTATCAACCACAGCAACAGCGGCATGGAGTCGGTTACCGCCTGCGACGAGTACACATGGTACGGAGAGACCTACACCGAATCGGGGACACATAACTACACTTTGCAGAATGCTGCAGGATGTGACAGCGTGGCGACATTACACCTGACAATCAACCATAGCAACAGTGGCATGGAGTCGGTTGCTGCCTGCGACGAATACACATGGAACGGTGAAACCTACACCGAATCAGGAACACATAGTTATACTTTGCAAAATGCTGCAGGATGCGACAGCGTGGCGACATTACACCTGACAATCAATTATAGCAACAGCGGCATGGAGTCGGTTGTTGCCTGCGACGAGTACACATGGAACGGCGAGACCTACACAGAGTCAGGAACACATAACTATACCCTGCAGAACGCAACCGGATGCGATAGCGTGGCGACTCTGCACCTGACAGTCAATCGCACTACTACAGGCATTGAGACCATCACCGCTTGCGACGAGTATACTTGGCACGGCAACACCTACACCGCCAGCACAAGCACCCCGACATATTTAATGGAGAACGCCGCTGGATGCGACAGCGTGGTGACCCTGAACCTCACCGTCAACTACAGCAATACAGGTGTTGAAACGGTGGTAGCTTGCGACGAATACACATGGCATGGCAATATCTATACCGAAAGTACGACCACCCCGACATTCACAGAGGAGAATGTGCTGGGTTGCGACAGCGTGGTCACTTTGCACCTGACCATCAACAATAGCAATACAGGTGTGGAGACTGTTACAGCCTGCGATGAATACACGTGGCACGATGTGACATACAGCGAGTCTGCAACCCCGACCTATACGTTAGAGAACGCAGCAGGATGCGACAGCGTGGTGACGCTCCACCTGACAATCAATTATAGCAACAGTGGCATGGAGACGGTTACCGCTTGCGACGAGTACACTTGGCACGGCACTACTTATACTGCCAGTACGTCGACCCCAACCTTTACTGAGCAGAATGCTGCCGGATGCGACAGCGTGGTGACACTTCACCTGACAGTCATCCGCACTACTACAGGCATTGAGACCGTCACCGCCTGCGACCAGTATACCTGGCACGGCAACACTTACACCGCCAGTACAAACACCCCGACCTATATCATGGAGAACGCTGCCGGATGCGACAGCCTGGTGACGCTGAACCTCACCATCAACTACAGCAATACGGGCGTCGAGACGGTCACCGAGTGCGACGAATACACCTGGCATGGCAATACATACGTCGAAAGTACCACCACTCCGACTTATACAGAGACCAACGATGCCGGATGCGACAGCGTGGTGACCCTGCACCTGACGATAAACTATCCCAGCATGGGGATGGAGATGATTACCGCCTGCGACGAATACACCTGGCACGACGTCACCTACACTGCCAGCACTGATGATGTGACGTATACCGAGACAAACGCCGTGGGCTGCGACAGTATCGTGCTGCTCTATCTGACCATCAACTACGGGACATATAACAGCTACAACCAGGATGCCTGTGATGCCTACGAATGGAACGGGGTGACTTACACTGTGAGCGGAGATTACCAGTATGGCTACACCAATGTGGATGGATGTCCGAGTGTGGATACACTCCACCTCACAATAAGCAACCACGACGATACTTCGTATCATGTCACGGCCTGCGACGAGTATCGATGGAACGGTGAGCTCTACACAACCTCGGGAGTGTACCTATACGACCATAGTCAGCCGGGATCATCCTGCACAAATGTGGATACGCTCTTCCTGACGGTCAACTACAGCAACACGGGAGTAGAGACAGTGGAAGCCTGCGATGAATACACTTGGCATGAGAATGCGTATACCGCCAGCACTTCATCTCCGACATATACGTTAGAGAATGCAGCGGGATGTGACAGCGTGGTGACACTGCATCTGACTATCAACCACAGCAACAACGGCATGGAGACGGTTACCGCCTGCGACGAGTACACATGGTACGGCGAGACCTACACCGAATCGGGAACACATGACTACACTTTGCAGAACGCCGCAGGATGCGACAGTGTGGCGACACTGCACCTGACAGTCAACCGCACTACCACAGGCATTGAGACGATCACCGCTTGCGACGAGTATACTTGGCACGGCAATACCTATACCGCCAGTACATGCACCCCGACGTATATCATGGAGAATGCTGCAGGTTGCGACAGCGTGTTGACCCTGAACCTCACCATCAACTACAGCAATACGGGTGTCGAGACAGTTACCGCCTGCGATGAATACACCTGGCATGGCAGTATCTACACAGAAAGTACGACTACCCCGACATTCACAGAGGAGAATGTGCTGGGTTGCGACAGCTTGGTCACTTTGCACCTGACCATCAACAACAGCAATACAGGCGTTGAGACAGTTACAGCCTGCGACGAATACACGTGGCACGATGTGACCTACAGCGAGTCGGCCACCCCGACCTATACGCTAGAGAATGCAGCGGAATGTGACAGTGTGGTGACACTGCATCTGACTATCAACCATAGTAACAGCGGTATGGAGTCGGTTACAGCCTGCGACGAATACACGTGGCATGGCGAAACCTACACCCAGTCGGGAACACATAACTACACTTTGCAGAACGCCGCTGGATGCGACAGCGTGGCGACTCTGCACCTGACAGTCAATCGCACTACCACAGGCATTGAGACGATCACCGCTTGCGACGAGTATACTTGGCACGGCAACACCTACACCGACAGCACCAACTCTCCGACTTATATTATGGAGAATGCAGCGGGATGCGACAGTGTGGTGACCCTGAACCTCACCATCAACTACAGCAATACAGGTGTTGAAACGGTGGTAGCCTGCGATGAATACACCTGGCATGGCAATATCTACACAGAAAGTACGACCACCTCGACATTCACAGAGGAGAATGTGCTGGGTTGCGACAGTGTGGTAACATTGCACCTGACCATCAGCAACAGCAATACTGGAGAGGAGACGGTTACCGCCTGCGACGAATACACGTGGCACGATGTGACCTACAGCGAGTCGGCCACCCCGACCTATACGTTAGAGAACGCATCGGGATGCGACAGCGTGGTGACGCTCCACCTGACTATCAACCATAGCAACAGCGGCATGGAATCCGTTGTTGCTTGTGACGAGTATACATGGAACGGTGAGACCTACACCGAATCAGGAACACATAACTACACTTTGCAGAACGCCGCTGGATGCGACAGTGTGGCGACACTGCACCTGACAGTCAACCGCACTACCACAGGCATTGAGACAATCACCGCTTGCGACGAGTATACCTGGCACGGCAATACCTACACCGCCAGCACAACCTCCCCGACCTATATCATGGAGAACGCTGCCGGATGTGACAGCGTGGTGACGCTGAACCTTACAGTTAATTATAGCAATACAGGCGTCGCGACGGTTACCGCCTGCGACGAATACACGTGGCACAATGTCACATACAATGCAAGTACTGTATCGCCGACATATACCGAGACAAATGCGGCGGGGTGCGACAGTGTGGTCACGTTGAATCTGACCATCAATTATGGTACCTACGATAGCTACAACCAGGATGCCTGCGAGTTGTATGTATGGCACGGGACCACCTATACCTTGAGCGGTGATTACACCTATGGCTACATCAACGGCGAAGGATGTCCGAGTGTGGATACCCTCCATCTGGCGATAAGCAACCATGATGACACGTCGTATACTGTTGTGGCTTGTGATGAGTACCATTGGAACGGCAGCACCTATACCACCTCGGGGGTGTACCTCTATGACCACAGTCAACCCGGGTCGTCCTGCACCAATGTGGATACGCTCTTCCTGACGGTCAACTACAGCAACACCGGATTGGTGTCACAAACAGCCTGCAACGAATACACTTGGCATGGCGTCACCTATACCTCCAGTACAAATGCTCCGACATTCACAGAACAGAATGTTGCGGGTTGCGACAGCGTGGTGACCCTGAACCTCACGATTAACTACAGCAATACAGGCGTCGAGGCGGTTACCGCCTGCGACGAATACACCTGGCACAATGTCACATACAATGCAAGTACTGTATCGCCGACATTTACCGAGACGAACGCTGCGGGGTGCGACAGTGTGGTCACGTTGCATCTGACCGTCAATTATGGGACTTACGATAGCTATAACCAGGATGCATGCGAATTGTATGTATGGCACGGGACCACCTATACCTTGAGCGGTGATTACACCTATGGCTACATCAATGGTGTCGGTTGTCCGAGTGTGGACACCCTCCATCTGGCGATAAGCAACCATGACGACACATCGTATACTGTTGTGGCTTGCGATGAGTACCATTGGAACGGCAGCACCTATACCACCTCGGGGGTATACCTCTATGACCACAGTCAACCCGGGTCGTCCTGCACCAATGTGGATACACTCTTCCTGACGGTCAACTACAGCAACACCGGATTGGTGTCACAAACTGCATGCAACGAATACACTTGGCATGGCGTCACCTATACCTCCAGTACGAATGCTCCGACTTTCACGGAGCAGAACGTGGCGGGTTGCGACAGCGTGGTGACGCTGAACCTCACGATTAACTACAGCAATACAGGCGTGGAGACAGTTACCGCCTGCGACGAATATACGTGGCATGGTCTTTCGTATAGGGCCAGCACCTCTACTCCGACCTATACCGAGACAAACGCCGCCGGGTGCGATAGCGTGGTGACGCTGAACCTCACGGTCAACTACAGCAATACGGGTACGGAGACGGTTACCGCCTGCGACGAATACACCTGGCATGGGAATACCTATACAGCCAGCACCTCCATCCCGACCTATTTAATGGAGAATGCTGCCGGTTGCGACAGCGTGGTGACGCTGAACCTGACGGTCAACTACAGCACAACGGGCGTTGAGACCCAGACGGCCTGCGACGCTTACACGTGGTATGGCACCGCCTATACCGCCAGTACTTCCACCCCGACCCATACGTTGGAGAACGTGGTGGGATGCGACAGTGTGGTGACGCTGCACCTGACGATCAACTACAGCAATACCGGCGTGGAGACAGTTACCGCCTGCGACGAATACATTTGGCATGGATACACCTACTCCGCCAGTACAACCACCCCGCAGTATACCGAGGAGAACGCTGCCGGGTGCGACAGCGTGGTGACGCTGCACCTGACCATCAACCGCAGCAATACAGGTGTCGAGTCTGTTACGGCTTGCGACGCTTACACGTGGCACGGCAGCACCTACACCGCCAGTACGACCACTCCGACATATACGGAGGAGAACGCCGCAGGGTGCGACAGTGTGGTGACGCTGCACCTTACCGTGAACTACAGCAACACAGGCGTTGATGCCATTTCCGCCTGCGACGAATACACGTGGCATGGAAACACCTACACCTCCAGCACGACGGAGCCTACCTATATCATGGAGAATGCCGCCGGATGCGACAGCGTGGTGACGCTGAACCTCACCGTCAGCTACAGCAATACGGGCACGCAGACGGTTACCGCCTGCGACGAGTACACCTGGCATGGGAATACCTATACCGCCAGCACCTCCACACCGACCTATCTGATGGAGAACGCTGCGGGATGCGACAGCTTGGTGACCTTGCACCTGACGGTCAACTACAGCAGTGAAGGCGTTGAGACCCAGACAGCCTGCAACGAATACACGTGGCACGGCACCACCTATACCGCCAGCACCTCCACGCCCACCTACACCGAGCAGAACGCCGCCGGCTGCGACAGCGTGGTGACGTTGAACTTGACGATCAATTACAGCCGTACGGGTGTGCAGACAATTACAGCATGTGACCGCTACACATGGCATGGGCAGACCTATACCGAAAGTACCACCTTGCCGACATACGAGACTGAGACAACCGCAGGCTGCGACAGTTTGGTGACGCTCCACCTCACCATCAACCACAGCAATACGGGTGTGGAGACCCAGACGGCCTGCGATGAATACACGTGGCATTACTATACATATACTTTCAGCACCAACACGCCGACCTACAGGGAGACCAATGCCGCCGGATGCGACAGCGTGGTGACCCTGCACCTGACCATCAACTACAGCACCACGGGAGTGGAGACCGTTACCGCCTGCGACCAGTACACCTGGCACGGAAACACCTACACCACCAGCACGTCGGAGCCGACCTATCTACTTGAGAATGCACATGGGTGCGACAGTGTGTTGACGCTGAATCTGACCATCAACCACAGCAACACCGGATTGGAGACGGTCACCGCCTGCGATGAATATACATGGCACGGAAACAGATATACTGCCAGTACTTCGACACCTACCTATACCACCCAGAATGATGCCGGGTGCGACAGCGTGGTGACGCTCCACCTGACGGTGAACCACAGCAGTGCCAGTGTCGACAGCCAGACGGCCTGCGACGAATACACGTGGCACGGCGTCACCTATACCGCTTCCACCACTACTCCCACCCATACCGAGCAGAACGCCGAGGGGTGCGACAGTGTGGTGACCCTGCACCTGACCATCAACCACAGCAATACCGGTGTGGATATGCAGACCGCCTGCAACGCTTACACCTGGCACGGTGTGACCTATACCTCCACAACCTCGGCGCCTACCTATCTAGAGGAGAACGCCGCCGGGTGCGACAGTCTGGTGAACCTGGTGCTGGTAATCTACACGGGCACTCACGATGTGTTCTATCAGGATGCCTGCGAGAACTATACCTGGCACGGCGTCAACTACACCACGAGCGGTGTCTATACCTATGAATATACAAATGCGCATGGGTGCAGCAGTGCCGACACGCTGCATCTTACCATCAGCTCACACGACGACACCTCCTATGCTGTTACCGCCTGCGATGCTTATCGATGGAACGGCGTGACGTATAACGCTTCGGGTGTATACACCTACGACCATAGTCAGCCCGGGTCGTCGTGCACCAATGTCGACACCCTTTATCTTACCATCAACCACAGCAACGCTGGTGTGGAGACACAGACAGCTTGCGACAGCTACACGTGGCATGGACAAACCTATACCGCCAACACCTCGGCTCCCACATTCGTCGAGACCAACGCCGCAGGGTGCGACAGCGTGGTGACGCTGCACCTGACCGTCAACTATAGCACGACAGGTGTCGAAAACGTAACCGCCTGCGACAGCTACACGTGGCACGGCAATACCTACACTGCCAGCACCTCCACGCCCACCTATCTGATGGAGAATGCCGCTGGGTGCGACAGCGTGGTGACGCTGCACCTGACCGTAAACCACAGCAACACCGGCACCGAGACCCATACCGTTTGCGACAGCTACACCTGGCATGGTGTCACCTACACCGCCAGCACCAACGCTCCCACCTATACCGAGCAGAACGCCGCCGGATGCGACAGTGTGGTCACACTCCACCTCACCGTCAACCACAGCAACACCGGCATCGAGGCCCATACCGTTTGCGACAGCTACACGTGGCATGGCGTCACCTATACGGCCACTACCAACGCTCCCACCTACACCGAGCAGAACGCCGCCGGATGCGACAGCGTGGTCACCCTCCACCTCACCGTCAACCACAGCAACACCGGTGTGGAAGAGCAGACCGCCTGCGACCAGTTCACCTGGCACGGTATCACCTACACCAACAGCTCGTCCAATCACACTTACACCGAGCAGAACGCCGCTGGGTGCGACAGCGTAGTGACCCTCCACCTGACAATCAATCGCAGCAACGACAGCATCGTCACCCAGGCTGCCTGCAACGAGTTCACCTGGAATGGGGTTACCTACTACAACAGCACCGATACCGTGACTTATGTCACTCAGAACGTGGCCGGATGCGACAGCGTGGTGACCCTCCACCTCACTATCAACCACAGCAACACTATCCGTTTCCGCGTGATTACCTGCGACGAATACACTTGGCACGGTGTGACCTATACCTCCAGCACCAATTCGCCCTATTACGTAGAACACAATGCAGCGGGATGCGACAGTGTGGTTTATCTGCACCTCACCATCAACAACAGTACTACTGGCGTCGATGTGCAGACAGCCTGCGACGAGTTTACCTGGCATGATGTGACGTACACCGCCAGCACCAACACTCCCACCTATACCGAGCAGAACGCCGTCGGATGCGACAGCGTGGTCACCCTCAACCTCACCATCTACAACAGCACTACGGGCATTGAGTCCGTTACCGCTTGCGACGAGTACACCTGGCACGGTAACACCTACACCGCCAGCACGACAGCCCCGACCTATCTGATGGAGAACCACCATGGGTGCGACAGTCTGGTGACATTGCATCTGACGCTCAACCACGGCTCGCACAACAGCTTCTACCAGGACGCCTGCGAGTCGTACATCTGGCACGGTCAGTCCTATTCCAATAGCGGGGTCTACACCTACGATTATCTCAATGTCGACGGCTGCCCCAGCACCGACACCCTGCATCTCGATGTAAGCATCCATGACGATACCTCCTATCATGTGGTTGCCTGCGATGCCTATCGTTGGAACGGGCAGGAGTACACCACCTCGGGCGTGTATACCTACGACCACAGCCAGCCCGGTACGCCCTGTACCAATGTGGACACCCTGTACCTGACCATCAACCACAGCAACACAGGCGACATCTACCAGACCGTTTGCGACGAGTACACCTGGCATGGAATCCACTACACCTCCAGCACCTCTACAGCCACCTTCACCGAGCAGAACGCCGCCGGGTGCGACAGCGTGGTGACCCTCCACCTCACCGTCAACCACAGCAACACCAGTGTCGACAATCATACCGCCTGTGACAGCTATACCTGGCACGGCGTCACCTATACCTCTTCCACCAACACTCCCACCTATACCACCCAGAACGCTGAGGGATGCGACAGCGTGGTGACGCTCCACCTCACCCTCCACCACAGCAACACCAGTGTCGACTACCATACCGCCTGCGACAGCTACACCTGGCACGGAGTCACCTACACCGCCAGCACCAACACTCCCACCTATACCACCCAGAACGCCGACGGATGCGACAGTGTGGTGACACTCAACCTCACCGTCAATTATAGCAACACAGGCTCCGAAACCCATACCGTTTGCGACAGCTACACCTGGCATGGCGTCACCTATACGGCCAGTACCAACACTCCCACCTATACCGAGCAGAACGCCGCCGGGTGCGACAGTGTGGTGACCCTCCACCTCACCGTCAACCACAGCGACCACCTCATCGAAGCCGTCACCGCCTGCGACCAGTACACCTGGCACAACGCCACCTACTCCTCATCCACCACCACTCCGACCTACCAGTCGCTCAATGCCGACGGGTGCGACAGCGTGGTGACCCTCCACCTCACCATCAACCACTCGCAATTTGTCACCGAGAACATCAACGCCTGCGACAGCTACACTTGGCACGGTGTCACCTACACCTCCAGCACCAACACTCCGATATTTGTGACCCAGACTGCCGAAGGGTGCGACAGCTCCGTGAACCTCATCCTCACCGTGAACCGTAGCACCCACAACAGCTACCACCAGGCGGCCTGCGAGAGCTTCACCTGGCACGACTCCACCTATCTGCTCGACGGGGTCTACACCTACCAATACAACAACGCGGCCGGATGCCCCAGCACCGACACCCTCCACCTGATCATCAACACCCAGCACGACACCTCCTTCCATGTCACCGCCTGCGACGGCTATAACTGGAACGGCAGCGTCTACACCAGCAGCGGGGTCTACACCTACGACCACGGCCTCTACTCCTCTTGCACCAACGTCGACACCCTCTTCCTGACCATTTTGAACAGCAGTCTCTACACCGATGTCCAGACCGCTTGCGACAGCCTTATATGGAACGGGCAGACCTATCGCTCCAGCACCACCTCGCCCATGGTCTTCCTCACCAATGCCGCCGGGTGCGACAGCGTTGTCTCCCTCCATCTCACCATACGCCACAGCGACTTCAGCGTCGAGACCCATTCCGTCTGCGACAGTTTCACATGGCACGGTGTCACCTACACCTCCAGCACCACTGAGCCCGCCTACTTTACCCGCAACGCTCAGGGGTGCGACAGTGTCGTCTCCCTCCACCTCACCGTCAACCACAGCAACACTGGCATCGATAACCAGGTGGCCTGCGACGGTTTCTTCTGGATTGACGGAATTGCTTATACCGACGATAACAACACCGCACAGTACACTCTCCTCAACAGTCAGGGATGCGACAGTGTGGTCACCCTCAACCTCACTCTCAACCACAGCAGCACCGGCGTCGACATCCAGTCCGCCTGCGATAGCTACACCTGGTACGGCAACACATACACCGCCAGCACCTCCACGCCCGTCGTCTACCTGCTCAACAACCAGGGCTGCGACAGTATCGTCACCCTCCACCTCACCATGAACTACAGCAGCCACACCACCGATGTCATCACCGCCTGCGACAGCCTCGAGTGGATAAACGGCGAGATCTACTATTGGGACGACACCACCTCGCGGATGGTACTGACCAACGCTGTGGGATGCGACAGCGTCATCCATCTCCACCTCACCATCGACAACGGTACCTACACAAGTGTCGACCAGCAAGCCTGCGACAGCTATCTCTGGAACGGGCAGCTGCTCACCTCCTCGGGGGTCTACACCCACGCTTACAGCAATGCCTTCGGGTGCAGCAGCGTCGACACCCTCCACCTTGCTATCCATCCCTCCTACGATACCACCGACAACGTAACAGCCTGCGACGGCTACCTGTGGTTCGACTCGCTCTACACCGTCTCCACCACCGCTCCCACCCGTCTCGCCCATTCGGTCTATGGGTGCGACAGCCTCGTCCATCTCAGCCTCACCGTCAACTATAGCGTCACCGACACCCTCGAGGCCTCCGCCGAGAGCAGCTACACCTGGAACGGCCAGACCTACACCCAGAGCGGCGAATATTACTACTACGGCCAAACGACTGAAGGCTGCGACAGCACCGTCGTCCTGCTCCTCACCATCCGTAACGGCATCGCCGTCCCGGGCGTCGACACCGTGATTGCCGTCAAGGTCTACCCCAATCCCACTCAGGGGACTGTCAGCATCGACTGCGATTATGATGTCCACCAGGTGGAGGTCTACGACTACCTTGGCCGCAGGGTGGCCACCTTTGCCGACACCAAGCGGTTCGACATCTCCCACCTCCCCGCAGGCGCCTACACCCTCCGCCTCACCCTGGCCCGCGGCCACGCCGTCTGCCGAGTAGTAAAACGATGAGTAGCATTTTAATAATTCGTTAATCGACTAACACATTAACACATTAACGCATTAACACATTCAAGATAATATATTCAATTTAAAACAATGAAATTCATAGAGACCAACAACATCAAAGGCGACTTGTTCGGCGGCATCACCGCTGGTATCGTCGCATTGCCACTTGCACTAGCCTTCGGCATACAGGCCTTCGGAGGCGTCAACGACCCCTCAGCAGCCTCCATGGGTGCCCTTGCGGGCATAGTCGGAGCCACCATGCTGGGCTTTTTCGCAGCCCTCCTGGGTGGCACCCACAGCCAGATCAGCGGACCCACAGGTCCCATGACCGTCGTCACCGCCACCCTCATCGGCGGCGTATGGGCCTCCTCGGGCGGCAGCCTTGCCGACGTCCTCATCAGCATGTCCCTCGCCGGACTGTTCTGCGGACTGTTCCAAATCCTTTTCGGCATCATCAAGCTGGGCAAATACATCCGCTACATACCCTATCCCGTTCTCTCCGGCTTCATGAGCGGTATCGGCGTCATCATCATCCTGCAGCAGCTCTATCCCCTTGTGGGACTCAAAGGCTCCGGCTCCATGGTCGACCTCCTCATGGGCATCCCCCATGCCGTCTCGCAGGGCATCTCCATCACTGCCCTGCTGCTGGGACTTGGCACCATCGCCATCATCTACCTCCTCCCGCTGCTCACCAAGAAAATCCCCGCCACCCTCGTTGCCCTCGTCGTCATGACTGTTGTCTCCCTCTTCTGCCATCTCGACGGCCGATACATCATCGGCGATATTCCTTCGGGGCTCCCCATGCCCTTCTTTGCCAAAGCTGGGCTTGATATGGCCTCGGTCGACTGGCTCGCCGTCCTCAAGGCCGCCGTCATTCCCGGCCTCACCCTCGCCGGTCTCGGCTCCATCGACACCCTCCTCACCTCCGTCGTGGCCGACAACATCACCAAGACCAAGCACAACAGCAACAAGGAACTCATCGGACAGGGCATAGGCAATGCCGTTGCCGGTCTCTTCTGCGGACTTCCCGGTGCCGGTGCCACCATGCGTACCGTCGTCAATGTCAAGAGCGGTGGTCGCACCCAGCTCAGCGGCATGGTCCACGCCCTGCTCCTCCTCGCCGTGCTCCTCGGTCTGGGCGGTCTCGTCAAGTACGTGCCCCTCTCCGTGCTTGCCGGTATCCTCATCACCGTCGGCTGGGGCATCATCGACTTCAAAGGCTTCAAAGACCTGCTGCGCATCCCCAAGGCCGACGCCGTGGTGCTCATTGTTGTCTTCCTCGTCACCGTATTCGTCGACCTCCTCACCGCTGTCGGCATCGGCATGGTCATCGCCTGTGTCCTCTTCATGAAGCGCGCCAGCGACCTCGTCGAAGGCGGCTACAGCTCCTCTGCCATGACCTCCGCCGATGTGCGCAAAGGCCTGCCCGACCCCGGTCTGCCCAACTTCGACAAGTCCCTCCCCTGGGGCGATGAAGGCGGCATCACCGACGAGATGCGCCGCCACATCTACATCCAGCGTCTCAACGGTCCCATCTTCTTCGGCACCATCAACAAGTTCAAAGAGGTGATGGAAGATGTGCCCTCCGATGCCAAAGTAGTCATCATCCGCATGAAACTCGTCAGCTTCATGGACCAGTCCGGCCTCTACGCTATGGAGACCGCCATCAAAGACCTCCAGGCACGCGGCATCACCGTCCTCATGACCATCATCCAGCCGCAGCCCATGTACATGCTCCGCACACTCAATGTCATCCCCTCCGTCGTCCCCGAAGAGCACACCTTCAAGACCTTCGAAGACTGCACAGAGTTCCTATCTAAAATGGGAATTGAATAATTGAGAATTGAGAATTGAGAGTTGAGAAAAAGCGCCCGACAAGTCTCAATTCTCACCTCTCAATTCTCACCTCAAAACAGATCTCAATTTTCAATTCAAAAGGGTTCTCAATTCAAAATGAAAGATAACATTCTGTATACAAAGAGTATGGCCTTTGCCATCCGTTGTGTCAATTTGTATAAACACTTGACCACAGAAAAGAAAGAGTTTGTACTTAGCAAGCAATTGTTGAGAAGTGGCACAAGCATTGGAGCAAATATTCGAGAAAGCAGGAATGCCCAAAGTCCAGCCGATTTCATCAACAAACTCTCCATTGCTCTAAAAGAAGCTGACGAAACACAATACTGGTTTGAACTGCTACACCATACGGATTTTATCACTGAAGAAGAATTCACCTCAATCAATGCCGATGTTGACGAACTGATTTCCATACTCACGTCGGTTATAAAAAAAGCAAAAACAAAATTAACAATGAATATTAACCAAGGATTGGGAGTTGAGAAGTAAGAATTGAGAATAATCGCCCGCTAGGTCTCAATTCTCAATTCAAAACAGGTCTCAATTCTCAATTCTCAATTCTCAAATCAAAAAGTTATGGGAAGAGCGTTTGAATATCGCAAAGCACGCAAGTTGAAACGGTGGGGACACATGGCCCGCACCTTCACCAAAATCGGAAAAGAAATCGAACTCGCCGTACTTGCCGGCGGCCCCGACCCCTCCAGCAACCTCCGTCTCCGTCTGCTCATGGCCACTGCCAAGAGCGAGAGCATGCCTAAAGAGAACGTCGAACGCGCCATCAAGCGCGCCACCGAGAAAGACAAGTCCGCCTACAAAGAGGTAGTCTATGACGGCAAAGGCCCCCACGGCACCGCCTTCGTCGTCGAAACAGCCACCGACAACCCCACGCGCACCGTCGCCAACATCCGCGCCGCCTTCGTCCGCGGCAAAGGCGAGCTCGGCACCATGGGCATGAACGACTTCCTCTTCGAGCGCAAATGCTCCTTTGTCGTCGCCTACAAAGAGGGCATTGACATGGACGAACTCGAACTCGAGCTCATCGACTACGACATCGACGAGGTCTTCCGCGACGAAGACGAAATCATGATCTATGCCGACTTCAAAAACTACGGTCCCATCTCCAAGTACCTCGAAGACCACGGCTTCGAAATCAAGTCCTTCAAATTCGAGCGCATCCCCCTCTCCATGCGCGAACTCTCGCCCGAGGAGCAGGAAGACGTCAACGGCCTCATCGAACGCCTCGAAAACGACGACGACGTAGTCAACGTCTTCCACAATATGGCTTAAATGAGAATTGAGAGTTGAGAATGTGTTAACGTGTTAACGTGTTATTGCGTTAGTCGATTTACGAAATAACGAATTAACGAAATAACGAATTCAAAACAATTCTCAATTCTCAATTCAAATTACTTGTGATTCGAGAGATGCGTGGAGAATTATAGGCTAATTCGGGAATTCGGGAATTCGTCAATCCGTTAGTCGATTTACTCATTAACGAATTAACAAATCGGTCAATAGGAAACCGAAAACGGAGTAACTGCCGAATCGTGCAATGCATGGGGGATCGTCCTGCCCCGGAGGGGCTTTCGTTTAATAGCATATCACGTTGTTATACAGATATATTCTCCGGAGGAGATTTCGAATAGGTATATTCCAATGTCCGCTTTGGGATTAACGAATTAGCACATTCACGAATTAACGAATTCATAGAGCGTTTTTCCGCTCTGAGGCCGTTCAATCCTGTATCGTTACAGCATCCTTCTACTATCGTTATCCGTCATACATACGGAAAAGGATCCTACAAGGAGGCTGCAACTATCCTATATTGAAGGACGCTACTGTCTTGCAGCCCACGCCTCGAAAGAGTGAAGACGTATTGCCAGTGGCAGTGCGTCGATAGTGCAACGGAGAAGTCAACGCCCAGCCGCCCGCATGCTGTAAGGCATTTCGATTTTGTCCCTCACAAAATCGACCGATTTCACTTTTTCACTTTTTCACTTTTTCACTTTTGCAATAAGAAACCCCGCGACCGAAACCAGGAGGTAACCTCAATTCTCAACTCTCAACTCTCAATTCTCAATTCTCAATTCTCAATCACCCATAGCTTTTGTTTTAGCCCATTCCCGAGGTCCTTAGTCTCGTTGTTGTGGAACGGGAGGTTGTACCCTGCTGGTTTTCCCGTTGCTCCTTCGTTCCAGTAATCGAACCAACAACGACCCCAGAACGAGCGAACAACGAGGGCAAAAGGGCGGTACTCACCGCTATTTGACGATGCAAAAGTACAACTATTCCCGCACATAACGCGTTTTTCATCAATAAAAATGTCACAAATCGCTATTTTTTTCAAAACAGAGGATAGAAGTGAAAAAGTGAAAAAGTGAAATCAGTGTTTTTTCGCTAGAACGTTGGGATAATGAAACATATTAATAGATACCTTATATAATAGCGTGTTTATCCCCTCTTTTCTCAAAAAGTATATGGTTAACTTTGTCACTTTTTCACTTTTTTTTCTTGTATATTCAAAAAAATGTGTATCTTATATGTTTATTTGCAATTGGTTATAGTGTTTTTTGTGAGATGAAAAGCTCGTCCGAAGGATTCGTTTTTTAGGTTTTTTAGGAAATAACGTTACAATGGGGGAATCGCCAACAGCTTTCAAGATTGCAACGTCTTCACTGTCGTGTCTGGAAAAAGAAGGCATCTATGAGTCTACTGTTCCTTCCTTTTTCGTTTTGGAAGTTGCTACTCTTCTCCCAAAAGTGACAAAGTGAAATCGGTGGTTTTAGAAAAGATATTAGAGATTGGAACTACGCGGGATGACAAATCGCATCCGCAACCAATCTATTCTCCATTTTTCAATGTCTCTTTCATGGGGCTGATTTTTGGAAAAATGGGGGATGAATATGTCATTTTTGCAGCCCGCAGAGGGGGAGTTTTGAGAAAAAATGTTGTTAGCAACTGACTGGTGCTTAATGTGTAGCAGAATATAGTTTAAAAAAATGCTGCAAAAAGTTTGCCATGTCGGAAAAAAGTTGTACTTTTGCACCCGATTTCGAAAGGGAAATCACCTGAAAAGCCGCATTCGTCTAGTGGTCCAGGACAACTGCCTCTCACGCAGTAGATCACCAGTTCGACTCTGGTATGCGGTACGGAAAAACGACAATATGCACTGCATTTGTCGTTTTTTTTTGTACCTGTGTCCGGTTATTTGCTTTTTTTGTTATCTTTGTAATCTGAATTTGAAATTGATTGTTATGCATAAATGTTTATTATTCTTGGTTTTTGCATTGATGACTTGTTTTGCGGCCAATGCGGCTCCGGTGTCGGCAGATGCTGCGGGATGCCGTGCGGCGGCGTTTCTGCATAGGGATGCAGGGCAGCTGCAGCTGCTGAAGTCGCCTTATGAGTATCTATATCTGTTTGCCTTCGAGGAGGGCGGTTTTGCAGTGGTGAGTGCGGACGACCGTGTGCCGCCCATCCTGGGCTATTCGGACAAGGGTGTCTTGACGGTGGACGGTATGCCGCCAGCCCTTGCCGCCTGGCTTACGGACTGCGACAGCGTGGTGCGCGCGGCAGCGGGCGACGCTTCGCTGCCCACGCATGCGGGATGGCTGGAGCAGGGTGCCCCGAAAGGCCCTGAGGGCTATGACTCGATAGTGGGACCGCTGCTGTCCACGACCTGGGACCAGTCGGTATGGCTTGAACTCACCCACAAGACCCCTTCCAAAGCCATCATCACTGTGGAGGTTTCGCAGGGGGGAGTCGAGGACAGCGACTTTGTGGAAATCAGCACGCTGCCAGCTTCCAACGATGTTGTCAGCACCCAGCCGATAAACCTTTCGGAATACTATCAGGGCAACCCTGTCAGGATAGCGGTGCGCATGCGTGTCCAGCCTGATGCCAGCAATGTGTTGTTTGAGCTTCACGGGGTGTGGATGTGGAAGAACGGCGAGGGCATTCGGGACGCCGTCGACGCCATGCCTTCCTTCTCGCCCAATCCGGCTTGGGGACGTGTGGCCGTGTCGCTGCCCAGTCCCGATGGTGTGCTTTCGTTGTTTGACGTGACGGGACGGCAAGTGATGCGTCGCCAGGTGCCCTCCACAGAGACAACGATTGATGTGAGCGCCCTGCCCAGAGGGGTGTATCTGCTGCATTATTCCTCCGCCCGCGGCACAAGCACGTCCCGTCTTGTGGTACGGTGATACAATGTGAAGTTTTGACAAGTGCCTAAAAGGAAAAGGCGTGGCTCTTTGCCTTTTAAAAAGTACGAAGGACTGAAAGATAATTGGCGGGGGCGCAAGCCCCGTACTTATAGACGATAAAGCAAAGCCCTGAAGGGGCGAAAGATTGTCGGCATCATACGGGGTGTCACCCCTTCAGGGTTCGCTTTTCTACTATTAGAACAGGGGTTTACACCCCGGTCTGTGTTCTGTCGTCCCCGTTGGGGACTTTTGAGACACCCTTGTCGAGACCATATAAATCTCGAACTAGATTAAAAATACTTGTCCAACTATAGTTAAACCCTAATGACCGATTGGGATTATCCGCGGGGTGTACCGTATGTTATATTTCCAGTCAGTAACTCCGGCATTACTAAATATTATTCCATTCCAAGAGGTTGTTCCATAAGCATCGTGAGTATGGCCGAAGAGGTTCATCTTGGGTTTGAGTGCGGAAACTCTATTTAACAGCAATGGGCTGCCATAGTGTATTTTATTATCGGTACTATCCAGAATACCAAGTGGTGCTCGATGCGTGATTAGCACATCAATACTGCCGGGGATAAGGTCGTAATTCTCCTTGATTTTCATTTCCCCATCCATGAACTCTGCCAGCATCGGAACACCGTAGAATGACATTCCGTCGATAGTGACACCGCTGTCGTGCAGATAATGCACATTCTCTGGCAGCCCTTCCAAGTGGGCATCAATCATGCAATCATCGTGATTGCCAGCGATGAAGATTTTGTGTTTGTAAGGCTGGTCACAAAACCATTCGAGGAAGTCGAGTGCTTCCATGTCACTACCACCCAAGGTGAAATCGCCACTGTGTACCAACACATCAGCTTTTGGCATAACACCAAGTTCTCGGTGCTTGTTATGAGTGTCCGAGATATGGAGAATTTTCATTTAATGATGATGTCTATGCCCTGAATTGAGGTGCTCTCAGTAGTAACTTTGTTCTTTAGCTCCTGACTAATATCAAGACTACGGAAGTCGCTCTTGGCATCGCGGTGGATTGGAATGATGGCTATTCGAGGATTAACCTTAGTGCAAACAGCAGCTATCGTTTCGCGCGATGCGTGACCTGAAGTGTGGAGATAGTCAATATGCCATTCGTGGGAATGCACAAAATCGTATGTTCTTTGTTGGAATGCCGAATGTGTCGGTAATATGTAGCCTAAAAACTGCGAGTAGAGAAAACATGTTTCTTTTGGGTCAAGTGTAGGATAAATAGCCTCGATGAATTCCCTGCATTGCTTATTGTTCCGCACAATCATAACAAATCCATTTGCCTGCGAGGCGTTCCGTATATTATCCATGTGTTTATCAAAGTATCGGCGCTTGGGGAAACGGTAGAGGCCGCTTTTTGT
Source organism: uncultured Bacteroidales bacterium (assembly GCA_900317125.1). Classification (GTDB taxonomy): domain Bacteria; phylum Bacteroidota; class Bacteroidia; order Bacteroidales; family P3; genus Colimorpha. Next base: position 131,721 of record ONFR01000002.1, read on the forward strand.
TCCAAGAGTATTCTCGATAGTTTCAAGGACTTTCCATTGAAATCCATCCACCACAAACATTTTACCCGCAGCTTGTGCTGCTTGATAAAACGAGGCCAACCTGTCGGCATCCATTGAGGAACACATGACAAAGAGGTTTCGATGCTGTCGGAAAAAATCTATGGCTTTGTACTTGAGTTCATTCTCCGTCATTAGGCGAGAGTCGTCGCGACTGAGCATAGTACCTTCGGTGATAAGGACATCTATCTTGCGGTGTGCAATATAGCTCTTAATTGTTGGCATCAACCCTTTTCCTCGATAGCCGTGTTCGCGGAAGTCGCCGGTGTGCAGCACCATTTTCCCGTCACACTCTATCAAGAACATATATGCGTCCGGAGCCGAGTGGCTTACAAAATACGGGGTAATCGATATATCGCCGATTGTCTCCTTCTTTTTTGCCTCAAAGGTGTGGAATTTCTTAAAAGCATCTAACTCGGCCTTGTATTTAGGATTGCCTCTATAAGCCAAATGTCCCTTGAGAAGCAGCATAAGATCCTTGCTGAGATGGCCGATGTACTGATCTATATCTTTTTTTGCCACCTCAGTCTCAAAACCAACATGGTCGCCATGCGGATGCGTGTAGAACACAGCTTTTACGCCGTCCAGCAAGGCTGACAAATTTGCACTGTTGTCATATTTGTCTTCCGAAGGATCGTCGCCATCAGGTAAATTATGCCCGAGGTCAATCAGTATCTTAGTGCCAGAGGCGGATGCAATCTCAGTGATGCACCCACCAATCTGGTTGATTCCGCGATGTATGGTAATAATCATAATGGCTTCAATTATTTACTTGTGGGCATGTCTCCCGACCAACCATGGCCGAGGTCCCAATGTTCATCATATACAAACTCGAAATAGGGCAGAGAGAATTTCTGTTCCAAAAGCTCTGTCAGTTCTTCCTGGATGGGTTCAGCCCAATGGCCTACCAGGACGATAAATTTGTCAATTGTCCATGCTATGCGCCCACGAGGAATCTGAAGATAGTCGCCCTTGAATTTGGTTTTTGAGTGTTTGGTCTGGGCTCGGAAGAACTCCCTTGCCCATACATGACGGTGCAGTTGGGGGTAGTTGATGAAAGGCTTCCCTTTCTCAGCAGCGTCCTCCACTTCGCGCGGAGTCAGTTCTTTCTTTCGAACACCAAAAAGGGTATGGTCCTCAGGGTCGTACCAAAAGATACCCACGCATGGCATTTGTTCGTCGAACGAACTCATTTCCTCCATCTGTGCTTTATGTTGTTCTTTTGTCAGTTTTTCCATTTATAAGTATTTGTATATTTTTTTTGCTCAATTAATAGTGTTTTCCCGTGGTATATAGGCATGAATAACCTATGTCCAATTTTGAGAATTCCGCGATGAATGGTGATGGTCATTTTTCAAATATTTTGCTTTTCTTCTCCCAACCAAAATATCTATTTACTTTACCAGCATAAATGGTTTTGAAACCACCTCTATTATTAATGCAATGACAGATATATGTGATATTATCATAACATATTTCATCATTGTCTGCAAAACGTTTGAACTTAGGAATGATACCTTGTTTCGCATCTTGTTTTTCCCCTAACGTGCCGTTGTCTGATGATTCTGCAAGAGATATAAAGTAACATAGTTTTCCTTTACCTTCAACACTTAGTTTTAGAAAATCTTTTTCATGTTCTCCTGCATCGTTGCTGTTGTTTATAAATTCAATCAAGCATACTCGTTCTTTTGATTCATTGTAAATAACCATGTCAAATTGTGCTGATTCCCCCTCATTGGCATTACAATGTTTTTTTGGGGTGGCTCTAAAATCATATGACTCTTCCGAAGGAGTTTCAATGGAATAAAAAAGATTCAACTTTTTTTCAGTGCAATAATTATTGAATCTTTCGATAAAAAGAAATCTCAATTCCTGCTCACTTAGGCGTGTTTTATCCTTGTTTCTGTATTTTGGAAAAACCAAACGGCTGCTCTCACTGTTAAATCTCCCATTGCCAATTTCCTGATTTTCCTTATATAGGTCATCTATAATACTAAAGGTTTCATTGATAATTGCTTCAATATGATTTCGTAATTCCATAATGTGTGATATTTGATTTATTAATACGTTTTTTGATGCTGCAAAGTTACGAAATAATTCCGAACTGGCTACACTTTCTATTATTGTTGTTTTCTTATAGCTTAATTGTTAATTAGTTATACTCCAAGATCACTCCAGGAGTATAACATCTGAGTACAGTTTTGGAAACCCCCTTTTTAGCTCATCCACCGGAAGGTCGGAGACGATGATGAAGATGCCTTTGCCGTCATAGTGTTTGCCGCTATAAAGGTTGGTGAACGGTAGGCTCTTAAGCTTGAGGGGCATCAGCTCATCCATCAGTTTCACCCATAGCATCCCTTTGCGGGTGTTGCCGCTGAGGATGACATTGATGGGAGGGTAGGGGTAGTTGCCGCGCTTTTGGATTTTGACTGCCAGTTTGCAGAGCCTGACAATTTCACTCATGCTGAAGGTGTCGAGAATTGCCAAATCTTCCTGATTGATGCCGAGGGCACCGGGCATCATCTTGTGGGCACTGCTCACCACCAGCGGCAGCAAACCATGCTGCGTTAGGCGGTAATTGATGTCGCAGATGACACTGCATGCATGAGGGGTGTTCTCGATTGCCTCATCGAGGACATTCAGATTTTGGTTTTTTGTTTCGTTTGCCATATTGTGTTGCGATTAATTCCTACTATTGTAATACGAAGAGCTTTGATTAACATCTTTCCGGTAAAAATATATATCGCTGAATGTGAACAATATGGGTTAGAACACAGCAAGAAAGAATTAACTTTTGTATTACATTAATTTTGCACATGAATTATTGTTCGTACCTTTGCAACGAGAAACGACATATCAGATGGACTATAAAAACTTGGAGATGCTTTCGTGGCTGGTTGGCCAATTCCGCAGGGCAGGAGAAACAGGTATTACCTTTGATGAGTTGATGGACAAACTCGTCGAAGAACCCAACCTGGAGAAGATGATGTCCAAACGCACTTTCCATAACTATCTGAAAGAACTCCGAGATAGATTTGGTATTCAAATAGAGTGCGACAAGCGACTGCAATATGACGTTGTGCGGAAAGCCATGTCAGAAGAAAATAAAAGGTATCGTTATCGGATTGTAGGAGATTCCAAGAGCGACAATGAGCAATGGACGATGCCATTCATTATGGCATTTGAGACGGCGGCTGCAATCAAACAGTTGCAGGATTGGGAAGAGAATAAGAAGTATATGTATATTGATTGTAAGGCAACGGGCATTGAGAACATGAATATTTTGCTCGATGCAATCCGTCAGCAAAAGTGTGTTGAATTATACTATCATCCTAGAAACAGGTTTCCGTATAAACAAGATTGCTTTGAGCCACGAGGATTGGTATTGAAGGATTATGTTTGGTACGTATTGGGGCACAACTATCGCATGGAGGTAATATGGCCATTGTCCAGCATAACTGATGTTAAGATAAAAGATATCAAAAGTCGGCCTTGCCCAGATTTTTCGCCAGAGCATTTTTGGGAGACTCATAAGAATTTATGGATAGAAATGCTCACGTAGTTATCCATGAATGATATTGTTGACACAAAAAAATCTCATAAGTACTATCCTTATGAGATTTTTTCAGCGGAGAGGCAGGGATTCGAACCCTGGGACCAGCAAGCTGGTCAACGGTTTTCGAGACCGCCCCGTTCGACCACTCCGGCACCTCTCCTTTTGATTGTCAGTGCGATACGTGTGTATCGCTCCGTGGAATGGTGATGCAAAGGTACGACTTTTTTTTGATATACCAAAAAAAGTTGTAACTTTGCAGTTGGATAGGTGAGGGTGATTTTGTGCATTTTGTATTGACTATTAACTATTTGTAATATTATGAAAAAGTTTTTTTCTGTTGCAGCTTTTCTTTTTTTGACTTTGGGAACTGAAGGTGTTGCCAAGGCGCAGATTACCGACTCGATTATGCCGTTGAAGGATGGCAATTTCGAGGTGTGGGTGGATTATCCGGGAGACACGGTGACGTTCATCGTCCCGATACCTGTGAATGACCCTTATTCCCTTCCCGAGGGGTGGCACGCCCCGATGTTCAGGATTGACGATACGGTGGAGTACAGCGGGATGACGCTGCCGCTGAATGTGTCGCTGCCTGTGGCGAAGGTGTCGCGCGACACGTTGGGTGTCCCTCAGGGGCAGTCGGGGTTGATTGCGGAGTCGTTCCTGCTGAGCGATGTGCTCTCGCCCGTTGCCAGTCTGGTGGTGGGTCAGATGCTGGATTCGGCTCTGATGACGGAGGTGATTCCTTCGATTGTGACGAATGCCGAGGTCGATTTGATGAAGATTCTGCCGTTGATGGAACAAGTGGCCGAAGATCCGTCGGATTTGTCGTGGCTGCTGGAGTTGGTGGACTCGATTGACTTGAACGAGCTGATGAACGGCGGCGCTCCGCTGAATGGCTTTGAGCCGAAGCTGCTGCACGGTATGTATAAGTATCTCGACGGCAACGGTTCGGGCCTTGTCGACGACAACGCTACGCTGGTGATGCTGGGTACGTGCTACGACCCGGTGCTGAACAAGCGGATGCTGGTGGGCGCGGGGTCGAAGAATCTGTTCCAGCGTGTGGACACGGTGCATTACGACCGGTTTGCTATGGACTATTACACACTGAATGAGTATTACCCGGAGCAGTATGCGTTCGCCAAGGCGGACACGGTGGTGGTGATTGCCATCTCGTCGGCCAACGAGAAGAAACGAGCCCGCGGGTCGAAGCTGTATCTGGACAGCCTGGTGCTGCGGCAGCGCGACGAGTCGTGCGGCAGGATTACGGATGTGAGACTGGACAACAGTTCGACGGTTCACGCTGTGGTGAAATGGAACAGCACGGTGGTGCCCGACAAGTGGATGGTGGAGTATGGCGAGGCTGGGTTCTACCGCGGATACGGCATGCGCTTTACGGTTACCGACAGTGTGGCCACTATGGTGAATCTGACGCCTAACACGACGTATGATTTTTATGTGCGGTCGGAGTGTGGCGACACATCGACAAGCACGTGGGGCTATCTGCAGTTCACGACTGATTCGCTGACGCCTCACTCGGTGCTGGAGGTGGAGGCGGAGCGTGTGAAGCTGACACCCAATCCAGCCCGGGGACGTTGTGAGGTGGATTTCGGCGGGTTGAGCGTGAGCAGGGTATCACTGTATTCGATTAACGGCCAGTTGCTGATGCAGCGCCCGGTGATGGGCAAAGGCGTTACCCTCGAGCTGCCCGGCAAGGGTGTCTTTGTTGTGGAGCTACTGACACCGCATGGTGCAGTGCATAAGCGTGTGGTGAACGACTGAGCCGACATATAGCAGAAACAGCCTCTCGACATCGGGAGGCTGTTTCTGTTTATGCGTATCGTGTACGCCGGGCTATTGGCGGCGTTTGTCCCTTACGAGGAGGATGAGCATGATGGTTTCGAATGCGAGGTAGGCGATGTAGCAGATGCAGAACGCCAGGATGAAGGTACGGGCCTGCGGGATGTGGGTGAAGGCCCATGAGCACAGGAGGACGAGGTGGAGGAAGAGGGAGCCGACGGTGAGCCCGAGGAAGTTTTTGACGAAGGTGCGCGGGTCCTTATAGAAGCTTTTGACTACGGCGTAGTGCATCAGTCCGGTGACTACAGCAAAATACAACGGAAGGAAGGGCATGATGGTTTGGAAGACTCCCTGCGCAAACCAGAGGGTGCAGAAGGAGGCAAGGACCATGACCACGGTGAGGAGGATGAGGGCGATGTAGTATCGTTTCATGACGGCGGGGTGTTGTCGGCCTGCGGGCGGTTAGTGGATGAAGTGGATGGTCTCCTTGGTGGTGAATTTCTCACAGTAGTGGCAGCGGAGCATGAGGTTCTCTTTGTCGACGATGTCGAATTTGGTGGGGACAGCTTCGCAGTTGGTGATGCACTTGGGGTTGGCGCATTTGACGAAGTTCTCGACGTGGTCGGGGATTTCGGTGGCGAATTTCTCGATGACTTTGTAGTCCTGGATGGTGATGATGGTGACGAAGGGCGCTACGAGGGCCACTTTGCTCACTTCGTCTTTAGTGAAGTGTTTGTTTTTGATTTTGATGATACCTTTGCGGCCGAGCTTGGAGCTTTGCAGGTAGTTGCCGATAAGCACTTCGTCTTTATATTCTTCAAGGCCGAGGATATGGATGACCCGGTAGACGGACTCGGTGGGGATATGGTCGATGACGGTGCCGTTCTCAATGGCGGAGACGACGAGTTCTTTCTTTGTGTCCATGGTATTTGATTGTGCTAATGTGTTATTGAATATGTTGGATGTTGAGATGTTTTGTGTTGATATGTTGCGCATTGTATAAACTTATCAACTTATAAACGATTCAACGATTTTAACGAATTAATCCTATTGTGTTATTTGGCGCCGAGGATGGCGGACATGAGTGCCTGGCGGACGTAGACACCGTTCTGAGCCTGACGGAAGTAGTAGGCGTAGGGGGTGCTGTCGACGTCGGTGGTAATCTCGTTGACGCGAGGCAGGGGATGGAGGACGCGCATGTTGGGTTTGCATCCCTGGAGCATGGAGGCGGTGAGGATGCAGCTGTCTTTGACGCGTTCGTATTCGAGGGGATCGGGGAAGCGCTCACGCTGCACACGGGTCATGTAGATGATGTCGGCCGTGGGGATGACGCTCTGGATGTCGGTGTACTGGTAGTATTTGAGTCCGGCGTTCTTGATGCTCATCTTGACGGATGAGGGGAGTTTGAGCTCGTTGGGGGAGACGAGGTGGAAGGTGGCGTTGAAGTTGCACATGGCCTGGACGAGGGAATGGACGGTGCGGCCGTATTTGAGGTCGCCGACGCAGGCGATGTTGAGGTTCTCGAGGGTGCCCTGAGTCTTGCGGATGGAATAAAGGTCGAGCATGCACTGGGTGGGGTGCTGGTTGGCACCGTCGCCGGCGTTGATTACAGGCACTGTGGCCACTTCGGAAGCATAGCGCGAGGAGCCTTCCTTGGGGTTGCGCATGACGATGAGGTCGGCATAGCTGGAGACCATGACGATGGTGTCGTGGAGCGATTCACCTTTCTGTACGCTGGTGCCGCCGGGGTCGCTGAACCCGATGATGCGTGCACCAAGTTGGTTGGCTGCACTCTCGAAGCTGAGCCTTGTGCGCGTGGAGGGCTCGAAGAAGAGGGTGGCAATTACTTTGTCGCTGAGAATGCGCTGCTTGGGGTTCTTTTCGAATCCTTCGGCAATATCCAACACCTCGATGTATTCTTCTTTGCTGAAGTCGGTGATGGAAATGAGGTTGCGTCCTTTTAGTGTGCTCATAACTTATTATGTGTTGATATGTTGATATGATGGTTTTTTTGTTGATGCGTTGTTACTTACCGTATGCGGTTGAGGCCGTCGATGGCGGGTTGGAAGGTGTGGTCGATTTGCAGAGCGGACATGAAGTCTTCGCGGGCATGTTTTTTGTCGCCCATGAGTTCGTAGGCGCATCCCCGGTTGGTCCAGGCTTCGATGAAGGTGCTGTCGCACTGGATGGCGCGTGTGAGGTGCTCGATGGCTAAGGGGTAGTCGCCGTAGGTGAAGAGCTGGATGTAGCCACGGTTGTGCCAGGCTTCTTTGTGGTTGGAGTTGATGTCGAGTATCTGTTTGTATATCTCTTCGGCTTGTTCGGGTTTGTTGAGATCCTGATAGTACATGGCGAGCCCGTAGAGGGCGTTGGTGTTTTTGGGGTCGACACGGACGGCGGTGTTGAGATATTCAACAGCCAAGGGGTCGTGGTGTGCGGCATAGATCATGCCCAGTTCTTCGAATGCGGGCGAGTAGTCGGGATGCATGTCGCATACTTTGCGCAGAAGGATGATGGCGTTGGAGGTGTCGCCAGTCTCCTTGTAGATGAAAGCTTTCATGAAGAGGGCGGTGAGGTTCTGCGGGTCGCGGGCAGTGACTTTCCCGAGGTTGTCCATTGCGCGGTCGTAGTCGCGGCTGTAGTAGGCTATCTCGCCGAGTTTGAGGTAGGCTTCTTGGTTGTCGGGATTGAGTTCGAGAGCCTGCTGGAGGCTTTTGTAGCTATGCTCTACGTCGCCGTTGGCGAAATAGGCGTCGCCCAGCAGCATGTGGTATTTGAACTCTTTGCTGTTGATGGAGGTGGCGCGAGTGAGGTCGGCAATGGCATCGTTGACCCGATTGAGCTCTAGGTATATCTTGGCGCGGTCGTAGTAGAGTTGGTCGTCTTTGGGATGTTTTTGGATTTTGATGTCGAGGATGTTCAGTATCTCTTCGTTGGACATGTCCTGTGTGGGGGTGCTGCTGTTGCATCCGGCCAGTGCCATCATTAGGGGCACGAGTAGTGAGAGTATGGCAATTCGGTGTTTCATTTTGGTGGTAACGCGGAAGAGGCGTTTTTATTATAATATTTAAGAAATTTTTCTTGGAGTGGGGAGGAGTTGTGTTTGAATCAGATGGAGTCGAGGAGGGCATGGAGGCGGAGGCGAGTCTCATCGGGGGTCTGAGCACGGAGAACGTGGGAGGCTTGCTGTTCGGTGATGGGGAGGCTGCGACGGAGGAGGCACCAGTATTCTTTTATTTTGCGCATGCGGCTCTCGTCGCGGATGGGAAGGAGGTCGATGGCTTCAACGAGGGCGAGGATGAAGTGGAGTGTAGCCTGGAGGTCGTCGGACTGTTGGTGCTTGATGCGGAGGGGGAGGAGCGGGTCGTAGAGTATACCGCGCCCTATCATGTGGTCTTCTATCTGAGGGAACATCTGTCGTATGCGGCGATAGTCGGCGGGGGTGCAGATGTCGCCATTGTAGATGACACGGTGGTGGAGCAGGGGCAGCACGCGGTCGAGGGTGTCGAGGTCTACCTGTCCGGTGTATTGCTGCCGTCCGGTGCGAGGATGGATGGTGACGTTGCTGAGGGGATAGTCGTTAAGTATGGGGATGAGACGGAAAATCTCGTCGGGGCTGTGCAACCCGAGGCGCATTTTGATGCTGAGGGAGGGGAGGAGCCGGGGGACAACGCTGTCGAGGATGGCACGCACTTCGTCGGGGTAGGGGAGGATGCCGCTGCCTCGATGCTTAGCCGTCACCCGGCGCATGGGGCAGCCGATATTCCAGTTTATCTCGTTGTAGCCGATGTCGTGGAGGCGGTTGGCGAGAGCGACAAATTCGTCGGGCTCTTTACCCAGTATCTGGGGGATAACGGGGATGGAATTGAGATTGGCTTCGGGCAGAACATCGTCGATTTTTTTCCATGCATCGGCCAGGTTACCGTGGGTGAGGGAGAGGAAGGGGGAGACGGAGTAGTCGAGCGCTCCGGGGAAACACTGGTGGTATACTTTCCTGAACAGCAGTTCGGTCAGACCTTGCATGGGGGCGAGAATCAGCATGACTGTTTGGCTTTGTTTTCTTCGGCCAGTTCCTTCCGTTTGTCGATGATATAGGTCTTGAGCGTTTGGGAGAGTTTGTTGCCTATGGTGTAGGTGGGTTTGTAGAGGATGCTCTCTTCCTGCAGCTTCGGGGTGATGATGACGCGGTTTTGGTCGATGAGGAGGATGAAGTTGAGGAGGATGCTGATGACGATGAGGCATTTCAGCATGCCCGCTACCGAGCCGAGGAGTTTGTTGAGGAATTCGGCTTTGACCATCTTGAAGAGGCCTTCTACCACTTTGCCCAGGAAGTAGGCCAGCACCACGGCTCCGACAAAGGTGATGAAGAAGGCGGTGAGTATGGAGCCTTCGCCTTGTAGGTCGAGTCGTTCGGCCACCCAGGTGGAGAGATGTACCGCCGCCCAGATGCCAGCCAGGATGCCGAGGAGGGTGGCTATCTCGAATATGATGCCGTGTTTCCAGCCTCTGTAAATGAAATAGAAGAGGGGGATGGCGATGAGAATGTCTAAGAATGTCATATCGTTACGTTTTGAATGGTTGGTGTCTGTGATAAAAAACGAGAACGCCCCCGATAGGGAGACGTCCCGTCAAATACATCTTTGAAATAAGTAAGCACGTTCGTATATACGCAAAAGTGGAGATTTTGTTTCATCGGGCTGCATTATTTTTTGCGGAATGGTGCTTATAAATCAATTTTTCAATACCTTGTATGGCGAAATATACCACCGCCCCGATGCAGAGGCCGAGTGCTGCCCCGCAGACAACGTCGCCGGGATAGTGCTTGCCCAGGTAGGGGCGTGAGTAGCAGACAATGGTGGCCCAGAGGAAGATGAGGAGGGTGAACATCCAGCCGTGGTGCCCCTTGTTGCGGAACCGCAGGCTGAGGAACATGGCCAGCGCAAAAACGTTGGCGGCATGTGAGGAGACGAACCCATACAGTCCTCCACACGAGGTGCGGAACATCCTCACCCCTTCGATGGTCTGGCAAGGGCGCAGGCGGCAGAATACATCTTTGAAACAGAGAACCGATATGCGGTCGGCAAGCAAGAAGCACAGCCCGATGCCCGCCAGCACGAGCCACCACCGGCGCGGTTCGCGTCGAAGGGTGGTGAGGCTGAAGGCTAGGAGGATGACGGCTATCCACGACCAGCCCTGGCTGGCGACCCACAGCACCCAGTCGGTTGCTTCGCAGTGGTGCCGGTTGATCCACAGAAACAGGGAAGTGTCCAGTTGCTCAAGGTCAGACATCGGAGTTCAGTTTCTTGAAGAGGAGGTCTTTCAATTCGGGGATATGGTAGCCCGAAACTGCCGAGATGAAGATGGTGTCAATGTCTTTGGGGAGATGCTCCTGCAGCTGCTGCATCATGATTTCGTCGATGATGTCGCTTTTGGTGATGGCCAGCACACGTTGCTTGTCGAGCAGTTCGGGATTGTATTTTCTCAGTTCTTCAAGCAGTATGTTGTATTCGCGGGCGATGTCCAGTTGTTCGCAACTGACCATAAAGAGCAGGATGGAGTTCCTTTCGATGTGTCGGAGGAACCGGAGTCCGAGGCCTTTCCCCTCGCTGGCCCCTTCGATGATGCCTGGGATGTCGGCGATGCAAAACGACTGGCTGTCGTGATACTTCACTATGCCGAGATTGGGCACCAGGGTGGTGAAGGGGTAGTCGGCTATTTCGGGTTTTGCGGCAGAGACCACGCTGAGGAAGGTCGATTTCCCTGCATTAGGGAATCCCACAAGGCCTACGTCGGCCAGCACCTTCAGTTCAATGATTACCCATCGTTCCACCGCAGGTTCGCCGGGCTGGGCATATCGGGGAGTCTGGTTTGTGGGCGACTTGAAATGGTCGTTGCCGAGACCTCCGCGTCCGCCTTTGGCGATGATGATTTCCTGTCCGTCTTCTGTCACTTCGCCCAGTACTTCACCAGTCTCGGCATCGCGGCAGATGCATCCCAGCGGCACGTCAAGAATCTGGTCGGCACCAGTGCGGCCGGTGCAGAGGTTCTCGCCGCCGTTCTGTCCGTTCTCGGCAAATACATGCTTGGTGTATTTCAGGTGCAGGAGTGTCCACCGCTGGCTGTTGCCGCGCAGGATGACGTGTCCGCCGCGTCCCCCGTCGCCACCGTCGGGACCAGCTTTGGCATTGTACTTCACACGAAGCAGGTGTGCCGAACCGGCACCGCCTTTGCCCGAGCGGATGAATATTTTGACATAGTCGACAAAGTTGGATGTCATGGGTGAATGGGTATATGTTTGGTTGCTATTATAAGGGCTGTCCAGCGTGAGCCGACAGCCCTTTGCTTTTTTCTATGGATTAGAGGGCATCGATAGCGTTGGCGATGTCCTGCGAGATGCGCTGGATGTCGCCAAGACCGTTGATGGCTACCGCCTTGCCCTGTTTCTCGTAGTAGGAGGCTACAGGGAGGGTCTTGTTTTCGTATTCCACCAGACGGTTTTTGATGGTCTCTTCGTTGTCGTCGCTGCGACCGCTCACCTTGGCGCGTTCCAGCATGCGGCGTATCAGCTCCTCGCGGGGGACGTCCAGACGTACCATACAGGTCAATGTACGCCCGTGTTTGGCCAGCAGACGGTCGAGGGTTTCGGCCTGTGCCACGGTTCGGGGGAATCCGTCGAAAAGGATGCCTTTCGTATCGCGGGCGATGGCGTTGTCGATCATTTCCACCACGATGTCGTCGCTAACCAGTTGGCCAGCGTCCATGATGCTCTTGATGCGTAGTCCCAGAGGGGTTTTGTCGGCAATCTCTTTACGCAGCAGGTCGCCGGTGGAAATGTGGGTGAGGTTGTATTTCTCAACGATAAAATCGCTCTGGGTGCCTTTGCCGGCACCGGGAGCGCCAAAAATGACAATATTCTTCATTGTTCCAAGGTTAGTGTTTGTAGTTACGAGAAGTGTGAACATGAAAAGGATGGCGGAGTGTGACAACGTCCGCCATCCTTTCTGATTTCATGTTTATTCAACAGATTCGATGGTGATGTTGAACACCAGGGGGCTGTAGGGCATGATGTCCTTACCGGCGCCACGTCCGCCATAAGCCAGTTCGGAGGGCATGACGAGGGTGATGTCGCTGCCGACGGTCTGGCCCATGATGCCTTCTTCCCAACCCTTAATCATAGGCTGGGCACCAACGGTGTAGCTCATGGGTTCATACTTGCGGCCTTTGTCGGCCTTGTTGGCCTCTTTAGCGTCAGCCTCGCGGCTGGTGTCGAACAGGGTGCCATCCAGCAGACGGCCGGTGTAGTTGACGGTCACTTTCTTACCAGCGGCAACCTTGGGACCGTTGCCTTTCTTGTTCACGATGATGTACAAGCCGCTCTTGGTGGGCTTCACGGTGATGTTGTTGTCGGCGATATACTTGGCCAGCGTGGCGGGCTCGTTCTCTTTGCGCTGGTTCATCTCCTCGATGAAGTTGGCCTGTTCCTGAGCCAGCTCGTCCTTGGTGACGAGGTCCATCAGGGTGATATCATAGACAATGTACTGGCCGCTACCCTTCTTGTACTGGGCAGGCATCTGGCTCTCCATTACGAAGTTGGCAATCGAGTCGGCGGGAATCTTGAATGCAGCTCTGTCGCCAACGTGCATCATCTGGAGACCTTCCACGATGTCGCCTTTGAACATGGGAGCCTCGGCTACCTGGAAGATGCGGTCGGGATTACCGGCGTTGGTGAACAGTGTGTCGCCATCCATCGTCAGAATCAGTTCGCCCACCAGCACATCGCCGGGCTGAGGTTGGGCACCCTCGGTATTCTGAGTCTCGAAACGGTACAGAAGACCGTTCTCGGATTGTTTGAAATTGTTAGAGTTACAAGCCGTCATAAGGGCGGTCATTGTCAGTGCCAAAGTGGCAAACAATAATGTTTTCTTCATTTTTTTGTGTGTTTATTATGTTGTTTTCTTTATTTCCTGAATTTCGTAGACGATTACTTCTCTCGAATTCACTCTGTCGCCGTCGCCAACCACCCCGTAGGCGCTGTTCGACGGTGCTATCATCCGTGCTGTGCTGCCGTAAGTGAGCTGCTGGAGCAGGTCGTCCAAAGCCACGGTGACATCCCTGCGGCCAACCGTCAGGGTGTCGGTCTGCTTGCGGTAGATGGGGCTGCCGTCCAGTCTTTCCAACCGATAGGTGACGGTCACCTTATCCTCGGGTGCTATCTGTCCGCCATTGCCCATGGTGTTGACCATATAGCATGCGCCGCATGGCAATGCAGTCATCTCCCATCCGCGACGCTGGATATAGGACGCTATCTGTGTGGCTTCCGACTGTATCACCACCCTGTTGGCATTAATCATATTCTCCTTCACGGCAGCGGTTTTGTCCGTCTCCACCTCGATGGTGGGGATTCGGTCGCGGCAGGCAGCCATCAGCGTCATCAAGGCGGCCAATGTCGTGTATAATATAATGTGATGTTGAATGGCTCTCCTCATCTCTCGGCTCCAATTATCAAAGGTTCAACATTCTTTATACCCAACAGCTGTTCCACGGCATCGAGGGTCTTGTCCAGGGGCATGATGCAGGTGGCACCTGCAGCCTTGGTGTGGCCGCCGCCCCCTAGTTGCCGGGCTATCATGTTCACATCCACGTCGTATTTTGCCCGCAGCGACACCTTGGTTCTTCCGGATTCCTCGCGCAGCAGTGCGCCCACCTCCATCTCTTTCATCATCAAGGTGTAGTTCACCAGTCCCTCCATGTCTTCTCCTCCTACACCGAACCTTCGCTGGTCGTCCAGCGAAAAGACCATGATGGCCACATGCTGCGATGGGTAAATCTTAAGCCGCTCGTTCAGCGCAAAGCCGTAAAACTGCATCCTGTTTACCGAGAAGGTGTTCACAATCTTGTTGTGAATCTCGGCAGGATGGATGTCGAACTTCACCAGCTTTGCAGCGGCTTCGAAACAGCTGGGCTGCTCGCAACTGAAGGCGAAACCGCCCGTGTCGGTGTTCAGTCCGGCGTAGAGGCAAGTGGCTACATCTCTATTCATAAAGCGTTCGTCCCACATGGCATACGACAACCAAAGCACCAGCTCGCAAGTGCTGGAGATGGCATAGTCGGAGAATATCAAGTCGAAATGCTCTTTGTCGGGAGAATGGTGATGGTCTATCAGCACCTTGCGGCAACGCGCTTGGCTCAACTCCTCTGCAAGCATATCTGTTCTCGAAGCGGCGTTCAGGTCCAGACATATAATCATGTCTGCTTCTTTCAGCCTCTCCTGCCACAAAGCGCGGTCCTTCTCGCCGCTCACGATGCGGTCGGCTCCGGGCAACCATGTAAAATTCTTGGGGCATCCGTTGGGTAGCACAGGCGTCATAAGGCCCTTGTCACCCTTGGCACAATCCAGCATCAGGGTCATACCCAAAAGGCTTCCGCAAGCGTCTCCGTCGGCGTTCATGTGCGATACCAATAGCACATTTCGCGTCTCGGCAATCCATTGCCGAAACTTCGCTACATCTTGGATATCAAATCCTTTTGTGTACATCAGACCCTTTTTGCAATCATTATTCCAAATTGCAAAAATACTACTTTTCTATGAAATCCCGTAAGTTTTTTTCTCCATTCATGAAAAAAGTCGTACTTTTGCAAAAAATATATAATTGCATTAGCCTAATGAAAAAGACATTTATCCTTTTGGCAGTCGCATCGCTATTGGTCGTCGGCTGCAAAGAAAAGAAGCAAGAAAGCGTCTCGCTGATCGGCAAACCCCAGGTTACTGTCGAGAATGGACGTTTCACTCCCGAGATTATGTGGAAACTCGGTAAAATGGGCGAATTTGCCGTAAGCCCCGACGGTTCGCGTGTGGTCTATGCCAACACCTATTACGACATAGAGCAGAACAAAGGCAACGCCGAGCTCTATCTCATCCCCGTCGAAGGCGACGGGCAGGCCGTACGCATCACCAACACTGTCGAGAACGAGTTCAACCCCGTGTGGCTCAACGACAAAACTCTCCTCTTCGCCCGTGGCAACACCATCGTTTCCATGAACGTTGATGCGAAGAAAGAAACCGTTCTCGCCACCATCGATGCAGGCCTCGAAGGGTTCAAGATTTCTCCCAAAGGCGACAAGATTCTCTACATAAGCGACATCCCCGTCAGTCGCCCCGACGATATCCAGAAACTCTACGCCGGTCTCGACAAGACTACGGGTCGTATCAACGAAGACCTCATGTACCGTCATTGGGACAGCTGGGTGGATGAGTATCCCCACATCTTCCTCGCCCCCCTCACCGACAAAGCTGTCGACCTTGGCAACGTGGTCGATGTCATCGGTTCCAAACCCTACGAGTGCCCCATGCGCCCCTGGGGTGGTGTCGAGCAGTTCAACTTCTCGCCCGACGGCAGTCGCATAGCCTACACCTGCCGTGCCAAGACCGGCAAGGACTATGCCCTCAGCACCAACAGCGACATTTTCGTCTACAACATTGCCGACGGCTCTACCGTCAACATCAGCGAAGGCATTATGGGCTACGACCAGAACCCTGTCTTCAGCCACGATGGCAAGCGCATTGCCTGGGAAAGCATGGAGCATGATGGCTACGAGAGCGACAAACTCCGCCTCATGGTCCTCGACTTTGCCACCAACGAGCGTACCGACTACACCGCCGACTTCGACTACGGCGTCAGCGGCATCTGCTGGAGCGACGACGACAGCCAGCTGGCTGCTGTTGTCATGTACCGCGGCATGAATGAGATTTTCGCCTTCGATGTCAACACCAAGGCCATCCGTCAGGTCACCAAAGCCTGCCACGACATCAATGGCTTCTCCCTCCACGGCAACAACATCTTCGCCAACGAAGTCTCCATGCAGCACCCCTCCGAAATCTTCTGCTACACCCTCTCCGGCGAGAACCAGACAGGCAAGCAGCTCACCTCCATCAATACCGAGGTCCTCTCGCAAGTGCGCATGGGTCGCACCGAAGAATGCTGGATACCCACCTCCGACGGCAAGCAGATGCTCGTGTGGCTCATCTATCCTTATGACTACGACAGCACCCGCACCTATCCCGCACTCCTCTTCTGCGAAGGCGGTCCCCAGAGCATGGTCAGCCAGTTCTGGAGCACCCGCTGGAACTTCGAGGTCATGAGCGGCGCAGGCTACTTCGTCATTGCCCCCAACCGTCGCGGATGCCCCGGCTTCGGAACTGCCTGGTGTGAGGAGATCAGCGGCGATTACGGCGGACTTTGCATGAAGGACTACATGGCCGCCACCGACTATTTCGCCAAGAATATTCCCCAAATCGACGCCGAGCGTATAGGCGCCTGCGGTGCCTCCTTCGGTGCATACAGCATCTACTGGCTGGCAGGTCACAACGAGAACCACCGTTTCAAAGCCTTCCTCGCCCACAACGGCATGTTCAACTTCGAGCAACAGTGCCTCGAAACCGAGGAATACTGGTTCACCAATTGGGACCTCGGCGGACCTTATTGGGTCAAAAATGCCAAGACTGCCCACTCCTATGCCAACTCTCCCCACCTCTTTGTCGACAAATGGAACACCCCGATATGCGTTGTCCACAGCGAGTTCGACTTCCGTATCGTAGCCTCCCAAGGCATGGCTGCCTACAACGCCGCCAAGCTCCGCGGCCTCGATGCCCGCTACCTCTACTTCCCCGACGAGACCCACTGGGTGCTCCATCCCCAGAACAGCCTCCTCTGGCACCGTAACTTCATCGACTGGTTCGACAAATACCTCAAGAAATAGCCCCACGCCACAGTGGCAGATACTAAAAGCGGTGTCCCTTTCGGGCACCGTTTTTTTTTATGGTTCCCTTTCAACAGGGTGGTGCAATGTGTTATCGTGTTAGTCGATTTACGAATTAACGAAATAACGAATTCAAATAATTATCATGAATGCCCCTATTCAGGGCAATAATTAGAGGTTGCCAAAAGTACACAGGTCTCAGCCGCCTTACTTGGATGTGGGTCTCACCCAAGTGAACGTGACCCCTTCCTCGGGTGTGGGCAGTTCGGTGCCGTTCTGCAATGCCGTCTGCACTGCATCTGTACAGGTGATTGTACAATGTTTGGAAATAGTGGAGAGCCCATAACACATACCATCTTTATTCACTCCTCTGCTCATATCAAAGTGCGAAAGGTCAAGGCTTGTAAGGCGGTTGCACACCGCAAACATATTGTTCATATTCGTCACTTTCTCGGTGTTGAAATGGGAGAGGTCAAGGCTTGTAAGACTCTGACACATAAAAAACATATTGTTCATATCCGTCACTTTCTCGGTGTTGAAATGGGAAAGGTCAAGGCTTGTCAAGTTCTGACACACAGCAAACATACTGGCCATAAGCGTCACATTCTCGGTGTTGAAGTTGGAGAGGTCGAGGCTTTTCAGGCTGTGACACACAGCAAACATAGAGTTCATATCCGCCACATTCTCTGTGTTGAAATGGGAGATGTCAAGGCTTGTCAGGGCGTAACACCCACAAAACATTCGTCTCATATTCGTCACTCTCTTGGTGTTGAAGTTGGAAAGGTCAAGCCTTTTCAGATAGTCGCAATATTCAAACATCCCACTCATGTTCGTCACATTATCGGTGTAGAATCCTTTACCGAAGTCAATCTGTTTTAATGGAGGTATAACACGGGCGCGGCCAGGAGAATCGTCGTGGATACATTTAAACATCAAAGCGCAGTCGGGATTGGCATTTATCATGTCGGCACTAGTGGAGACTTTCCATGTGGTGCCCTCCAGGTTGCCAAAGATTGGGACGGGAGAATCGGTTGTGGAAAGCTCTTTGCCGGAACGAACTGAACTATTGTAGTCAAATACCACTGCTGTGGCATTTCGGGGGATGAGGGCATTGAATGTTTGGCCATCCACCAGTTCGGCGGCGATGTGGTGTTTCTGGCAGCCCGTGGCCAATAGCAGGGCGGCAATGACTGCTGCAAGATGATATTGTTTTTTCATGGTGTGTGGTTTTGCTTGTTAATGTCTTGTTTTTTTGTTTTTGCAAAACTACATAAATTATCTGACATAAACAGAAAACCATGAATAAAAACTGTACAACACGAAGAATCATATATTTACTTTGGCGATATTTGTGGGGAGTGGGAGGGCAAGAGCCAGCATTGCACTGACAAATCTTGTCTAAAGCATGTGCAGATTAATAAAAACCAACCAAATTCAGTTACGATGTAATAATAAGAATCTCAAGCGATGACTGCTCTACATATAGAGGTTGTAGAAAATTAATTGTCAAATGAAAAAAAAGTCGTATCTTTGCACCGTTAAACTGAATGTTAAATCACGGTCATCAGGTAGATTTATGGGTTCTGTCTGTAGGATGGCTGAAAAGTGAAAATAAATTAGAATCCATCTTAAATTAAATAGACTGATTATGAAGAAACACACAAAAATCGCACCAATGCTGATGCTGGCGTTGGCAGTCTTCTTTGCTGCAGGCTGTAAGAAACCCGACAACCCGACCCCTGGTGGTGGAGACGATTCCCCCGAGGGACCGACCATCCCTACAGGAGCTGTTGACGGTCTGTTTACCATCAATGACCAAGGCGGTAAGGTGTATTTCTCGAAAGGCAACCTGCAGTATCAGGCCTCAACCAATACTTGGCGTTTTGCCGAACACCAATGGGATCATGTGGGAGGCAAGTATGGCTTAAATGACAATGTCCGTTATTGGGGAAATGTTCCAGAAAGTGACAACACCCTTGCCTCGGCAAACTATTCTGGGTGGCAAGACCTGTTTTCCTGGGGTGCCAGTGGCTGGAGTGGTGGTGTACGTGCCTACCAGCCGTCTCTTATTATCACGGATTTCGAAGCTGACAAGTATTATATCATCGGGGATGACCCCGGCAATGGTCTTGTAGGACAATATGCCAATGCGGACTGGGGCGTTTACAATGCCATCAGCAATGGCGGCAATAAGGCTGGAATGTGGCGTACGCTGACCAGCGACGAATGGGTGTATGTATTTGAAAAGAGAAGCGGTAGCCGGTTCTGCAAGGCTCAAATTGAAGGCTCAAATGGCATGATTCTTTTGCCCGATGGCTGGGACAACAAGGTTTTCACCTTGAAAAACATTAATGGAAAGGGGGGCAATTGGACAGATAATACCATAGATGCATCCACATGGACGAATACACTTGAGCCGGCAGGGGTGGTGTTCTTGCCTACTACCGGCAAACGGACTATTGCCAATATGAATACCTATTGGGATATACATCTGGATCTGGATGAAAATTATGGGTTGTATTGGTCCACAACACCCAAAGTGCAAACTGCTAATTCGTACGTGGCGTATCAATACAATTTCCACAAGAGCAACGCTAACCTTGATATTGCAGTCCGTAATCAAGGCTTAGGCGTGCGTCTGGTGCAAGATGCCCGCTGATACTTCTTATTCTATCAGGAGGAATCTATGTCATGCAAGCCGATTGTCGGATTGGATGACACGGGGGGTGACGCATGCCTTTGTGGCTGTCGCCATAGACCCCTCTTGGCGGGTGTCGCAACTTTTTTCTCAAAAAAACACACCAATTAAAAAAATATTCGTATTTTTGCCTGTTGAATATTTGGTTAAAATTTAATGTAACAACAGTAAAATGAAACGTTTTCTGATAGCTCTACTCGCTTGTACTCTGATATTTGGATACACCGATGTCCAGGCTCAGAGCAAAACGAAAAGCAGCACCAAAACTTCGAAATCCGCCAAAGACAAGAAGTCAAAGAAGGATAAAAAAGGCAAAAAAGGCAAAGCCGCCGCAGCCGAAGTGCCCCTTGTCCAGTTGCCATACAACAGCAACGACTGCCTTTTTGCCATTCCTCTAAGTGTGGACCATACCTTCGGCCCCACCACTGCCCCTCAGGGCGCAGGCCGCATCATGGAAGTAATGGCTGACAAGCGTCACCCCAATCTGCCCGAATTTGAGCATAACTCTGTGTGGTACAAATTCACAGTTCCCTATAACGGAAAACTTGACATCGCCGTCACCCAGCTGAACGTGGCCGACGACTACGACATGGTGGTCTACAAGTACACCGACGCCTACTTCAGCAACCACATCCAGTGCAACAAAGTCCTTCCCGTAGCTGTCAACCTGTCGTCTGTCGACAGCTCGCTGCTTGCCAAGCCAAAGAAAGCCAAGACCGATGCCGCCGACGAGCCCAAGATGGATGCCAAAGCCAAGGCCGAAGCCGCCCGACAGGCCCGTCTGGCCTTGGAAAAAGAGGCTGCCAAAGGCACCATCGGCATGTATCATGAGGCCACCGACATCATGCTCACCAAAGCCTCCACCAAACGCCACATCCGCTCCATCGACGTGCGCAAAGGCGAGGTATACTACATCATGCTCGACAACAACAATCCCAAAGGCTCCGGCCACAGCATCAAGGTCTCCATCTTTGTCGAAGCCTTCGAAGTGCCCGTCTCCTTCTACGACCCCAAAATCCGCAAGAATATCGACGTCAACCTCACCATCCTCGAGAAGAACACCAACAACCGCGTCATCGTCCACAACGAGAACTTCCGCGGCGGCCGTGTCAAATTCGTTCCCGGCTTCAACTACACACTCTATGCCAAGCGCGACGGTTACTTCTCCATCTTCTTCGACTTCAATGCTGACCGATTCAAAGAGGATACGCTCCTGCGCATGAAACTCTATCGTGCCGAGCGTGGTACCGTGTACCCCATCTCCGACATCTATTTCGGCAATGAATACGAGCTTCTGCCCGCCTCCGACTCCAACTTGATGAACTACGTCCAGATGTTCAAGAACCATCCCGATGTGGCCTTCACCATCAAAGGATGGGTGCAGACCTATGGTGTCGACCCCGAGCACGACCAGCTCGTCTCGCTCGAGCGTGCCAAGGCTGTCAAGGAGTTCTTTGTCAAGAACGGCGTCCCCGAGGGCAACATCAAGACCTCCGGCATGACCCCCACCGACATCAAGCGTGCCGCCACCGCCGCCTTCGACACCAAGAAGAAGAACGACAACGAGTTTGTCAAAGTGCAGCTCATCATCACCGGCATCAATCCCAAAGAGAACCCCTGATGCCCTGAAACGAAACATAGTATATCTCATATTCAAGGCTCTCCAAACCGGGGAGCCTTGTTCTTTTCCTGTCATCACCTCCGGCCAACCCCCTTCCTAGGCACTAACGTCGTTCAATATAGTATCGTTCCAGCATCCTTATCCTATCGTTATCCGTCATGGCTATAGAAAACGAACCTATAACTATGCGCTGTCGAACCGATATTGAAGGACGCAAGTGCGTAGAGCTGTTGCTTATGCAACTTGTCGCAACGCATCATGCCGCACACTGTATACCATCGGGTGGGGATTATGATCCCAAACCGCTCATAGGTTTATGGCAGATTTGCATTTGTTCCGAGCCGATGGGCCGCCTGTCTGCGAAGAAGTGGCTCCGAGGTGGCGTAGAACCTTCTCTGTGGTTGTCCGCAACAAGGGATTATACATTGTTGAAGAGAAGGATGTAAGAACGCAGTTGGCAGGCGGTTGGATACTGATTTTGGCACCGACGAACAGGCCGGAAAGTACCCCGGGGGTATATTTTTTTTAAGATGTAATACTATGCAAACCGCTGGTGTATTTTGTGTTAAGAGATGTTGATTTGTTAAAAAACGAAATGTGTGCAGTAATGATGTTTGATTATGGAAATAATTTCGTATCTTTGCATTTTCAATTAGAGTATATAAAAATCGATAGAGTATGACTAAATTTGTTTACACGTTTGGCGGCAAGACTGCCGAGGGTAAAGCCGACATGAAGAATCTGCTCGGCGGTAAAGGTGCCAACTTGGCAGAAATGTGCTTGCTGGGTCTTCCGGTCCCTGCTGGTTTGACTATTACCACAGAGTGCTGTACAGCTTATTATGACAACAATTGCCAGCTGCCCGCCGGCCTCATGGATGAGGTGTGGAAAGGCATGGCCAACGTGGAGAAACTGATGGGCATGAAGTACGACGATGCCGAGAACCCCCTGTTGGTGAGCTGCCGCTCCGGTGCCAGAAGCTCCATGCCCGGTATGATGGACACGGTGCTGAATATCGGCCTTTCGTCCAAGACCATCCCCGGTATGTTGAAGAAAACCAACAATCCCCGTTTCGTATATGATTCCTACCGTCGTTTGATTATGATGTATGCCGATGTGGTGATGGAGAAGAGCGAGGGCATCGAGCCCGCCGACGGCAAGGGCATCCGCAAACAGCTGGACGACATGCTGGACGAGTACAAAGCTCAGCATAATTATAAGAGCGACACCGACCTCACTGCCGAGGATCTGCAGAAACTGGCCGAGGCTTTCAAGTTGAAGGTGAAAGAGGTGTTGGGCGTTGAGTTCCCCGACGATGCCAAGGCTCAGATGGAAGGCGGTATCAAGGCCGTGTTCAAGAGCTGGAACGGCAAAAAGGCCGTGAGCTATCGTAAGATTGAGGGTATTCCCGACGACTGGGGTACCGCCGTCAACGTGCAGGCCATGGTGTTCGGCAACATGGGCGACAACAGCGCCACCGGCGTTGCTTTCACCCGTAACCCCGCTACCGGCGACAACCAGTTCTACGGCGAGTGGCTGATTAACGCCCAGGGCGAGGACGTGGTTGCCGGTATCCGCACCCCCAATCCCTTGAATGACGACACCAAGAACGAGCAGAACAAGCACATGCACTCGATGCAGGAGTTGATGCCCGAGACATATAAAGAATTGTGCGACATCCGTGCCACCTTGGAGAAGAATTTCCACGACATGCTGGATATCGAGTTCACCATCCAGGACGGCAAGCTGTATATGCTGCAGTGCCGCGTAGGTAAGCGTACCGGTGTGGCCGCTTTGACCATGGCCATGGATATGCTGAAAGAGGGTCTCATCGACGAGAGCGAGGTGGTGATGCGCATCAGCCCCGCCCAGTTGGACGAGTTGCTGCACCCCATTCTGGACAGCACCGACGAGAAGAAGCATCCTGTCATCGCCAAGGGTCTGCCCGCAGGTCCCGGAGGCGCTGTGGGACGCATCGCCCTTTCCAGCGAGAAAGCCAAGGAGTATCAGGCTGCCGGTATCAAGAATATCCTCGTCCGTGAAGAGACCAACCCCGAGGACGTCGAGGGCATGCGTGCCGCCGACGGTATCCTTACCGCCCGCGGTGGTATGACCTCCCACGCCGCACTGGTTGCCCGCGGTTGGGGCAAGTGCTGCATTGTGGGCTGCGACGCCGTGGAGATTGGCAAGGAGCAGACCAACGTGACCACCGACGCTTACGGCAAAAAGCGCGTCAATGTGGTCGAGAGCAACGCTGTGACCATCAACGGCAAGGTGTACCACGAGGGCGACTTGCTGAGCTTGAACGGTTCCAAGGGCTGGGTGTATGACGAAGAGGTGAAGATGATCAACGCCACCGAGAATCCCCTGTTCCAGGAGCTGATGAAGATTGTCGACAAGTACCGCAAGATGGGTGTCCGCACCAATGCCGACAACCCCATCGACGCCCAGAAGGCTATCGATTTCGGTGCCGAAGGTATTGGTCTGTTCCGTATCGAGCACATGTTCTATGGCGAGAACAGCGAGGTTCCTTTGGAGAAACTGCGCAACATGATTCTGGCAGACACTCTCGAGGCCCGCGTCGCCGCTTTGGACGAACTGGAGCCTTACATCAAGGAGAGCGCCAAGGGTACCCTGAAGGTGATGGACGGCAAGCCCCTTACCTTCCGTCTGATGGATCCCCCGCTGCACGAGTTCGTTCCCCAGAGCGAAGAGAAACAGCGCGAGGTGGCAAAAGCCCGCGGCATCAGCTACGAAGTCCTGCATGCACGCATTGAGAACATGCACGAGGTGAACCCGATGATGGGTCTGCGTGGTGTGCGTCTGGGTATTATCTATCCCGAAATCACTGCCACCCAGTTCCGTGCCCTGTTCAGCGCCACTGTTGAATTGATGAAGGAAGGCCTCCATCCCATGCTCGAAATCATGGTGCCTCTGACCATCAACGCTGCCGAGCTGCACAACCAGAAACGCATTGCCGACAAGGTGAAGAAAGAGGTCGAGGAGAAATACGGCATCGAGTTCACCTATAAGTTCGGTACGATGATTGAGATTCCGCGTGCTGCCCTGGTCGCCAATCAGATTGCCGAGGTGGCCGAGTTCTTCAGCTTTGGTACCAACGACTTGACCCAGATGACTTTCGGCTTCAGCCGAGACGACGTCAACGCCATCGTGAAGACCTATGTCGACGAGAAGATTATCCCCGCCGACCCGTTCAACAACTTCGACCGCGAGTGCGTCGGTGAGTTGGTGAAGATTGGTATTGAGCGTGGCCGCAATACCCGTCCCAACCTGAAGTGCGGTGTGTGCGGTGAACATGGTGGTGACCCGACGGCTGCTGAGTTCTTCTATAAGAACGGTATGAACTATGTCAGCTGCAGCCCCTTCCGTGTACCCGTGGCACGTCTTGCCGCCGCCCAGGCAGCTATTAAAGAAGCCCGCGAGAAATAATATTCATAAAAAAAAGGTCCTATAGGGCAATCGCCCCATAGGACCTATAAAAACAAATACCATGATTGATAAAATAAGACAGGATCTCGAGCGCCTTGGTATTACAGGCGTTAGCACTATTCATTATAACCCCTCGTATGAGGAGCTGTTCAAGATGGAGATGAATCCCAACTTGACAGGCTATGACAAGGGTCAGCTCACTGAGTTGGATGCCATCAATGTGATGACCGGTATCTATACCGGCCGCTCTCCCAAAGACAAGTACATCGTTATGGACAAAGAGTCCAAGAACACTGTATGGTGGACTACTCCCGAATACAAGAATGACAACCACCCGATGAGCGAAGAGGTGTGGGCACAGATGAAAGACCTTGCCAAGAAAGAGCTGTGCAACAAGGAACTCTATGTAGTGGATGCTTTCTGCGGTGCCAACAAGGACACCCGCATCGCTGTCCGCTTCATTATGGAGGTGGCTTGGCAGGCTCACTTTGTGCGCAACATGTTTATCAAGCCTACCGATGAAGAGCTGAAAGACTTTACCCCCAGTTTCACCGTTTACACCGCCAGCAAGGCCAAGGTGGAAAACTACAAAGAGTTGGGTCTGAACAGCGAGACTTGTGTGGCATTCAATGTGACCACCCGCGAGCAGGTGATTCTCAACACTTGGTATGGCGGTGAGATGAAGAAGGGTATGTTCAGCATGATGAACTACTATCTGCCTTTGCAGGGTATCGCTGCCATGCACTGCTCCGCCAACACCGACATGGAGGGCAAGAACACCGCTATCTTCTTTGGACTGAGCGGTACGGGTAAAACGACCCTTTCCACTGACCCCAAACGTTTGCTCATTGGTGACGACGAGCATGGTTGGGATGACGAAGGTGTGTTCAATTTCGAGGGCGGCTGCTACGCCAAGGTAATCAACCTGGACAAGGACAGCGAGCCCGACATCTATAATGCTATCCGCCGCAATGCATTGCTGGAGAATGTGACCGTGGATGCCAATGGCAAGATCGATTTCGCCGACAAGAGCGTTACCGAGAATACCCGTGTGAGCTATCCGATTGACCACATTGAGAAGATTGTGCGTCCCATCTCCGCCGCTCCTGCTGCCAAGAACGTCATTTTCCTCAGTGCCGATGCTTTCGGTGTGCTGCCTCCTGTCAGCATCCTGACTCCTGATCAATGCAAATACTATTTCCTGAGCGGCTTCACAGCCAAGTTGGCTGGTACAGAGCGTGGCATCACCGAGCCTACTCCTACCTTCAGCGCTTGCTTCGGTCAGGCATTCCTCGAGTTGCATCCCACCAAGTATGCCGAGGAGCTGGTGAAACGTATGGAGAAGAGTGGTGCCAAGGCTTATCTGGTCAACACTGGCTGGAACGGCACGGGCAAGCGTATCTCCATCAAGGATACCCGTGGTATTATCGATGCTATCCTCGACGGTTCGATTGAGAAGGCCCCGACCAAGAAGATTCCGTACTTTGACTTTGAGGTTCCCACCGCTCTGCCCGGCGTGGACCCCAAGATTCTCGATCCTCGCGACACCTATGGTTGCGCCTGCGAATGGGAAACCAAAGCCAAGGATCTCGCTTCTCGCTTCATTAAGAATTTCGAGAAGTTCACCTACAACGAAGCTGGCAAGGCCCTTGTTTCTGCCGGCCCCAAACTCTAAAGATTATCAATCGCGAATTGTGAATTGCGGTAAGGGTCTCTTATGTTCCATACCCGACAATTCACAATTCGCATATAACTAATTTATTATCTGGTATGAAGAAGTTTCTTGCTGTTATACTGACGTTGGCCACATTTTGTGGAACCGTTGCTGCTCAACCTACTAAAAAAATAACCCTCGAGGACATTTGGTCCAGAGCCACTTTCCGTCCAAGCGGTATATCGTCAATCCGTTCCATGCAGGACGGTGAGCATTATTGTGTGCTGACCCGTTCGGGAATAGAGAAGTATAACTACAAAACAGGGGAGAAGGTCGGTGTGGTTTGTGCATTCAACGACCCCATGCGTAAAAAAGTACGACCCATTCCCCCCATCGAGTCGTATGAGTTCTCCGCCGATGAGCAGAAAATCCTGCTTAGCGCCGAGTTCGAGCCCATTTACCGTCACAGTGGTGTGAGCACCTACTATATCTATAATGTTGCCGACGGCAGTATGGAGTGCTTGACACGCGAGGGGAAACAGCGGCTCACCACTTTCTCGCCCGACGGCAAGATGGTTGCCTTCGTACGTGATAACAACCTCTATGTGATGGCTCTCAATTCATTGAAAGAGACAGCCGTCACTACCGATGGCAAGTTTAACGAGGTGATTAACGGCACCACCGACTGGGTATACGAAGAGGAGTTTGGTATCACCCAGGGATTCTATTGGTCGCCTGATAGCAAGAAGATTGCCTTCTACCGTTTCGACGAGAGTCGTGTGAAACAGTATTCCATGCAGATGTGGGGAGAACTTTACCCTGAGAATTATACCTATAAGTACCCCAAGGCTGGTGAGGACAATTCGGTGGTGGATGTGTTGATTTATGACCTTGAGTCGCAGAAGACACTGAAACTCGACATCGGCAGCCAGAATGATCAGTATATGCCCCGCATCCAATGGACTCAGAATCCAAACACCTTGGCCTTGATGCGTATGAACCGTCTTCAGGACAAGATGGAATTGCTGTTGGCTGATGCCACGACCGGTGCTATCCGTCCTTTGTATGTTGAAGAGGATGAGGCTTATGTCGAGGTGCCTGAGACTTGGATGTTCCTCAAAGATGGTAAGCACATGCTCATTACCAGCGAAAAGAACGGCTATAACCACATTTATATGTACGACCTGAATGGCAAGCTGGTGAAACAGATTACCGACGGTATGTACGATGTGGTTTCGATTTGCTCGGTTAATGAGAAAGACGGGCTGATTTATTACCTTTCGCACGAGTCGTCGCCCATCAATCGCGAGCTTTATTGCATTGACTTTAAAGGAAAGAAGAAAAAGAAACTGAGTGACAAGCCGGGTTGGTACAGTGCCAGTTTCAGTGCATCAAGCAAATATTACATCAGCACCTTTACCGATGCCAATACCCCACCAGTGTATACACTGCATACCAGCAACGGCAAATTGTTGAAGACCCTTCAGGATAATGCCGACCTTCAGGAACGCATGAAAGAGTATGGTGTCGGCCACAAGACTTTCGGCACCTTGACCACCTCATTGGGTACAGAGTTGAACTATTATATTATTCTCCCTCCGGACTTTGATTCCACCAAGAGCTATCCATTGTTCTTCTATGTATATGGAGGCCCGGGTAACCAGCAGGTGACAAATAGTTATGGATATAGTGACTATTATTGGTTCCACATGCTTGCACAGCATGGCTATGTGGTGGCTTGTTTCGATGGCCGTGGTACCGGCGGCCGTGGCGCCCATTTCAAAAAGATGACCTATAAGAATCTTGGTAGGATGGAATGCGAGGATGCAGTCGAAGTTGCACG
This sequence comes from uncultured Bacteroidales bacterium, assembly GCA_900317125.1. Lineage (GTDB taxonomy): Bacteria > Bacteroidota > Bacteroidia > Bacteroidales > P3 > Colimorpha. The sequence goes on from ONFR01000002.1 coordinate 160,154, forward strand.
CTGGTTTGGCAAGAAGAAGTGGATTGATGAATCCCGCATCGGCATTTTCGGCTGGAGCTTTGGCGGCTATCTTTCGACCCTGTCCATCCTGAAAGGACACGATGTCTTCAAGAGCGCCATTGCTGTGGCTCCTGTCATCACTTGGCGTTATTATGACAATATCTACACCGAGCGATTCCTGCAGCGGCCTCAGGATAATCCACGCGGATATGACGACAACTCACCACTGAACTATGCCAATCTCCTGAAAGGCAACTACCTCTTGGTGCATGGAACTGGCGATGACAATGTCCATTTCCAAAACGCCGTAGACATGGTTACCGCACTCGAGGCTGCCGGGAAACAGTTTGAGTTCCGTATCTATCCCAATAAAAACCACAGCATTTATGGTGGCAACACACGCCTGAACCTGTATGAATTGATGACGGACTTTATCTATCGCAAATTGTAATCGTCATACTCCCAATGGTAAGAAATATAATTAGTTAGAAAAACAATGAATTCAAGAAATATGAAAAGGATTTTGATATTATTGACTATTGTCACAGCCTTTGCTACCTCGACTCAAGCACAGTTCCTTAATTACGGTGTACGTGCAGGTGTTGGTTTCGCCACACATGTGGATGATTTAGCAGACAATTCGCCCATACTGGCTGCCAACATTGGAGGTTTCGTCACCTATGGTTTCACGCAGTCGGCATCGCTGATGGCTGAGGTTTTCCGTTTACAGTCGGGTATCAACATTGTCCGTCGCGGTTGTAATTTCAAAGAGGTTCTCGAAGTGCCCATGTCCATCCGTGAGGGCTCTTATGATGTTTGGTACGCTCAGATACCCATTCTGGCATCCTTCCGATATGAGTTGCCTATCCGAATGCCTGGCCACTTTGCCCTCCTCTCCGTGGGCCCGGCCGTCAATATCGGTTTAATCGGTTCTTATGGCGACAGGAAGTTTACACGTGGATTGCCGCAGAGCGATCAGAATTATAAGATGAAAGTGTCGGCTTTCGATGTGATGAATCGTCTGGATATCGGCTTCCTCTTGGGAGTGGGCTATGAATATCAGGATCTTTCTGTCATGTTGCAGCTTGACTATGGATTCATGGCAGTCAACACTGCTCCTGACGTGTTGAAGATTATCGAGAACAACAATTCTAATGCGACAGTCCCCCTCGGCAACAACTTTGCATTGTTGCTGACTGTGGGCTATCAAATCCCCTTCAGATAGTCTTCACGCAACAGAGGTGAGCATCACCCCAGCGAGGGAGACAGGTGGCTATCGTGGCATCTGTCTCCTTCTCTTTTTCACTTTACGCTAAACCCTTACATGCTAAGTGGTCTCAGTACTTTGGAAATGGACGAATAAAAGTGATAGGGGAGAATATTAGTGGGCATTCCTGAATAACCCAGCGGGACCTTTGTGCTTTATTCGCTCTACTTCTCATGAGTGTATGTACATGTGAAAAGTGCTGGAATGGAGTGTTGTTGTTGAAAAATAGTGCAAAAAAACTATATATAAAGTCAAAGTTTCAGAAAAAAATCGTATATTTGCAGAATCTGCGAAATGTGGTATCATGAATGAAAGATGCTGCAATATAGCGTACAACAACTAATTAAGGTATATGACAGAAATAAACGATAATCTAAAAACGACTGTAAATGTGTCGAGCGAGTATGGACGGCTTAATGCTGTGCTGTTGCATCGGCCAGGAATAGAGATTGAGCGGATGACCCCCGATAATGCCAACGAGGCGCTGTATAGCGATATCCTCAGTAAACATATTGTTGACAAGGAATATTCTTCTTTCTGCGGAGTATTTGAGAAATGGACAAAGGTGTATTACGTAGAGGATATACTGGCTGACCTGATGGATAACGACGATGTGCGTCAGGTGATTGTAACGAAGAGCTGCCAGTTGGATGGCTGTGAACACATTATCGACGAGTTGATGTGTCATCCGAGTGACCAATTGGCCAAGGAGTTGATTGAAGGTGTGCCTTTCCATGGTGATACTGACCCTCAATCTTTCAAGGAATCCCGTTTCACCCTTAAACCACTTTACAATCTTTTCTTCACTCGCGACGCCTCTTCGTCGGTCTACAATGAAGTGTTGATTAATTCAATGTCCTTCAAAGTCCGCGAGCGCGAGACGCTTATCTATAAGTTTATTTTTGAGGACTATTTCCGTGCCAATACTTTCTGTGCTCAGGATAAGAACCCTAATGCACGGACAGAAGGCGGTGATGTACAGATTGCCGGTCCCGACTTGATGTGCATCGGTTTGGGTATTCGTACCAATTACAAAGGAATCAAATTCCTGGCTGATAAGTTTGCCCAAGAACGCAAGCATTTCCGTATCCTTGTTCAGGAATTGCCCCACAAACCGGATTCGTTCATCCATCTCGACATGGTACATACATTCTTGGGCAGCCATCAGTGTATGGTTTATCAACCCATGTTGGACAAGGTGGGCCGTTTTACTGGCAAGTCCACCACACTTATCGAGTTGGACAACGGAAAGATGAAAGTGTCCGAATGTGACAATATTCTCCAAGGCCTCAAACTTTGCGGAATGGATATGGAACCAGTTTTCTGCGGAGGTTACGATTCGTGGTATCAGGACCGTGAGCAGTGGCACAGCGGCGCCAACTTCTTCGCTTTGGGCGACGGGAAGGTGATAGGCTATGAGCGTAATCTTTATACTATCGAAAACCTGAACAATGCTGGTTTCAGTGTGTTGGATGCCGACGACGTGTGCAGTGGCAAGGTCAATTTGAATGACTATGAGAAGTTTGTGGTCACCGTCAAGGCAAGTGAGCTGCCCCGTGCAGGTGGTGGTGCCCGTTGTATGACGATGCCTATCAATCGCGATTGAAAAAATAGTTAGAAAACAATCAGAATTACAAATTATTCTACCTTTAAAACTATGAAAAGATACCATCTGATGAACAACATCATAGGCTGGGTGATTTGCATCATAGCCTGTGCTGTTTACATCCTCACTGCCGAAGCTACTGCGTCGTGGTGGGATTGTGGCGAGTACATTGCCACTGCTAATAAACTTCAAGTGGGACACCCTCCGGGAGCACCTTCGTTCCAGCTGATAGGAAGAATGTTCTCCATGTTTTCCACACCCGAGAATGTGGCGCACGCTGTCAATGTGATGTCGGCAGTATGCAGTGGCTTTACAATTCTGTTCCTGTTCTGGAGCATCACTTTGTTGGCTAAGCATTTGCTTCCCGACCCCAAGAATCCCGATTTGAAGGATGTCCGCACCTGGGCAGTATTTGCTGCCGGTATTGTTGGCTCACTGGCTTATACTTTCAGCGACACATTCTGGTTCTCCGCTGTGGAAGGTGAGGTTTATGCCATGTCGTCATTCTTCACTTCTATCGTGTTCTGGGCTATCCTTAAGTGGGAGGAACAGGCTGACGATCCGCGCTCTTTGCGTTGGCTGGTACTTGTCTGCCTCTTGGTCGGCATCGCTATTGGTGTCCACCTGTTGAACCTCCTTACGGTTCCGGCCATCGTTTACGTGGTCTACTTCCGTAAATGGCCCAAGACCACTGTCAAGGGTTTCATCTGGAGTGGTGTAATCTCCGTGGTGTTGCTCGCGTTGATTCTGTGGGGCATCATCCCCGGCATAGTGAATGTCGATTCCGCTTTCGACGTCTTCTTTGTCAATACACTGCATCTGCCTTTCAACACAGGTACGATAGTCTTCTTCCTGTTGCTCTCGGCTTTGGTTGTGTGGGGTCTCTGGTATACCTCCGCCAAGAAGAAGAACAGACCGGTTATCAACTCCGCCATCCTCGGATTCTTGATGCTTGTCATTGGCTATTCGACATTCTTCCTTTTGGTGATTCGTGCCAACACAAACACTCCCCTCAACGAGAACGCCCCCAAGGATGCCGTAGCCATGCGTGCATATCTGGGACGTGAGCAGTATGGCGACACCCCGCTCTTCACCGGTCAGTACTACACCGCTGGCAAACCGATTGATGCCAAGGAAGGCTACACTAAATATGTGCGTGGAAAGGATGAGCAGGGACGTGACCGATACATCCCCGCTTCCCACCAGCAGAAATTCATCTACCGTCAGAATCACACTGGTGTATTCCCCCGCATGTGGAGCGACGACAACTCCCGCCGTCATCCTCAATTCTACGAGTACTGGGCAGGTAAATGTCGTGGAGACCATAAACCCACCGCTGCACAGAACTTCAAATTCTTCCATGGCTACCAGATGGGCTTCATGTATTGGCGCTATTTCATGTGGAACTTTGCAGGTCGCCAGAACGATATCCAAGGTCATTATTTCAACGATAATGGTACTCGCGATTATGTCAACGGCAACTGGATTTGTGGCATCAAGGCTATCGATGAAGCCCGTTTAGGACCTCAGGATAATCTGCCCGACCACATGAAGAACAACAAGGCGCGCAATGTCTACTACCTCCTGCCGCTGTTGCTTGGCTTGTGTGGACTGGTTTACCATGTCATGCGCAACAAAAAGGATGCTTTCATCGTTTTCATCATGTTCTTCATGACGGGTATCGCCATCGGTATCTATCTGAACATGCCTCCCCGTCAGCCGCGCGAACGTGACTACGCCTTTGTGGGTTCATTCAGTTTCTTTGCCATCTGGATAGGTTTGGCAGTGATGGCTCTTGCCGACTGGATCACACGCCTGCTGAAGAAAGAACAGCTGTATAAGTTCGTTATGCCTGTGGTATTCCTCCTCTGCCTGTTCGCGGCCCCCATCTTGATGGCTTCTGAAAACTGGGATGACCACGACCGTTCGGAGAAATACGCCGCTCGCGACTTTGCCAAGAACTATCTAGCATCCGTCGACAAGAATGGCGTGTTGATTACCTTCGGCGATAACGACACCTTCCCGCTTTGGTACGCCCAGGAGGTTGAAGGCTTCCGCACAGATGTCCGTATCCTCAACTACACCCTTTCGGGCATGCATTGGTATGTGGAGCAGCTCTTCAACAAACTGTATGAGTCCGAAGCCATGCCCTTCACCCTCACGAAGGACTTCTATGGGTTAGGCAAGGATGTTATCTATCTGCAGGATAAGACAAACGACTATTTCGAGGTGACCGATGTGCTGGCTTTGTTGCGCGATAATCCCGAGAAGTTCACTTCCCGCGATGCTCGCGGCGAGCAGGCAATTGTGCTGCCCACCACCCGATTCAAAATCACCCTCGATGTCCCCGCCTTGGTTGAGAAGGGTATCATCCCCGCCGCTATTGCCGACAAGGTGGATCCCGTCATCAAGTGGCAGATTAACAAAGGCAGCCTCTTCCGCCACGAGCTCATGATGCTTGATATCATCGGAACCAACAAGTTCGTGCGTGATATCAATATTATGAACCCCAGCTATATTCAGGATGTGTTCCCCGTTATCCGCAACTATATTGTTCAAGATGGAATGAATTACAAACTCATTCCGTTTGATGCAAAAGTGTCGCAGCCCGTACTCTTCGACAAGCGCGATAATCAGTACCACCTCCAGAGCTTCACCGAAGAGACCTACGACTACTTCATCAATGGCTACAAGGACGACCAGGGTGTTCTCCATCCTTTGGAATGGGGCAACCTCAATGCCGACATTTATGTCGATCCCGTCAGCATCAATATGGGTACCGTGCAACGTCAAACCTTCAGCATCGCTGCTCGCGAACTGTTGGAGAAAGGCGACACCGTGCGCGCCCGTAAGCTGCTTGAGATTAGCGACGCCAACTTCCCCGAGTCCAACTTCGCCTACGACAAGTACAGCGTAATCCTCATCGACCTGTATTACGATGTCTATGGGGCTGACCGTGCCTCCGCTATCTGGGACAGCATCTATAAGTACTATGATCAGAACTTGAACTACTATTCCCAGTATAACGGTACGCCTAAAGCGCCCGGAGTCAAATCCAACATTGAGGAATCTTGCCAGATTCTATACACCCTCAGCCGTTTGGCCACCGAGATTCTCCATGACAACACCCGTGCAGAACAGGCGAAGCAAGCACTTGCCCAGCAAGGGTACACCTTCTAATAATGCCTATGAAAACCACCTCACAGGTCAAAAAGGCCAAAGTCAAGAAAGCGAAAAAGATCAGCATCACCCTCCCGCAGAGGGAGGGTGAGGCGCTGAAACTCTATGCCAAAGAGTTTCACGTCAGCTGTCCTGAGGCCGTCAGGCGGATGGTTCGCGAGGCCTTGAAGCAGTACAAGTCGGTCTCTTCAAAAGCCGAGCCGCTGAACCAACTGGGTCTTTTCGACACCGTGCAGGTGGATATTTTCAACAATACATCCAAGTCCATAGATTAAACACACTCAAAACCTAATACAATGAAGAAGTATTTCACATTCCTGTTTTTCCTGGCCTTCCTTTTCGGAATGCAAGCCTTTGCTCAGGAGCCGGTACCTGCGGCAACAGAAGAAGCAACAGAAGAAGCAGCGGAAGGAAATGATGCCGGTTTCAATCCTGGCTCTACTATTATCGGCCATGTCACCGATGCACATTCCTGGCACATGTTCGACTTTTTCGACAAGTCCGGTGTCGAACATGCCGTAGCCATTCCCTTGCCTGTGATATTGATTAATGATGGTCATCTCGACATTTTCATGTCCTCCAAGTTCCATCATGGTCATGCCGACTACAAAGGCTATCGTCTCGTTGGTGGAGGTATCGAAAAGGAGGAAGTGATATGTGTCGACGAGAACGGACAGCCCCGTCTCGATGCTGCCGGCAATGTTGTCAAGCCGCTTGATTTCTCCATCACCAAAGTGTCCGCAGCCATCATGATAATCGTGTTGTTGCTTATCATTATTGTCATGGTCGCCAAAAAAGGATACAAAAAACGCGAGAACCAGGCTCCCAAAGGTCTCCAGTCGTTGGTCGAGATGCTTGTCGTATTTGTACGCGACAGCATAGTGCGTCCCATGATAGGGGAGAAGCACTATGAGAAATATCTTCCCTACATGCTCACACTCTTCTTCTTCATTTTCTTCTCCAACTGCATGGGTCTCATACCCTTCTTCCCGGCGGGTGCCAATGTCACCGGCAATCTGGCTGTCACTGCCACCCTTGCCGTCATCACTTTCCTTATCACCAACCTCAGTGGCAACAAACATTATTGGATTGATATATTCAACACTCCCGGTGTCCCTGCATGGCTGAAAATCTTCCCCCTCATGCCCATTGTCGAGCTGGTGGGTGTGTTCACCAAGCCTATCGTGCTGATGATTCGTCTATTTGCCAACATGACAGCTGGCCATATCGTCATCCTGGGTTTCGTGGTCATCATCTTCATCATCAGCAACACCCTCTCCATGGGTGTGGGTGCGGGTGTCTCCGTCATCTCGGTTGTGTTCAGTGTGTTTATCAGTGTGCTGGAGTGCCTGGTGGCTTACATCCAGGCCTTCGTCTTCACCATGCTTTCTGCACTGTATATCGGCATGGCCGTTCACGAACCCCATCATGCCGAAGCATAGTTCACGATAATTATTAACCTAAAATATAGTTGCTTATGAAGTCAATAAAAGATGTAAACTTTAAAGGACGCAAAGTCCTGCTCCGTGTGGATTTCAATGTCCCCATGGACGATAATAAAAATATCACCGACGACACTCGCATGCGCGAGTCTCTTCCCACCATCCAGAAACTTCTTCAGGATGGTGCCGCCATCATCATCATGGCTCACTTCGGCCGTCCCAAGAAAGGCGGTTTCGAGCCCGAGTTCACCCTTGCACCTGTCGCCAAGCATCTCGAGCGTCTGATCAACCGTCCTGTTCATTTCACACAGGAACTCCTTGGCAGCGGCCGTCCCGAAGCCATGGCAAAAGAGTTGAAAGAAGGCGAAGTGATGTTGCTCGAAAACATCCGTTTCTATCCCGAGGAGACCAAGGGCGGTGAAGAATTCGCCCGTCAGCTTGCCTCTCTCGGCGACTGCTATATCAACGACGCTTTCGGTGCTGCCCACCGCGAGCACAGCTCCACCGCAGTCATTGCCAAGTTTTTCCCGGAAGACAAGTACTTCGGCTTCCTCATGGAGAACGAGGTCCGCAACCTCGAGAAACTGATGCACAATGCACCTCGTCCCTTCACCGCCATCATCGGTGGCAGTAAGGTCAGCAGCAAAATCGGCATCCTCGAGAATCTGCTCGACAAGGTGGACAACATGATTATCATCGGTGGCATGCGTTACACCTTCACCAAAGCCCTCGGTGGCAAGATTGGTAACTCCATCTGCGAGGACGACAAACTCGACCTTGCCCGCGAACTCATCTGCCGCATGGAGGCCAAGGGCGTAAAATACACCCTGCCTATCGACAGTGTCATTGGCGACAAGTTCGGCAACGATGCCAAAACCCGTGTCGTCCCCTCCGGCGAAGTCCCCGATGGTTGGGAAAGTATGGACTGCGGCCCCGAGAGCTGCAAGACCATTCACGACATCATCATGAACAGCAAGACCATCCTTTGGAACGGCCCTGCTGGCGTCTTCGAACTCAGCAACTTCGCCAAAGGCACCAACAGCATCGCCAAGAGTGTTGCCGAAGCTTGCAAGCACGGTTGCTTTGCTGCTGTAGGTGGTGGCGACAGTGTCGCTGCTGTCAAACAGATGGGTCTCGCCGACCAGATGAGCTATGTCTCCACCGGCGGTGGCGCCATGCTCGAGTACCTCGAAGGCAAAGTCCTTCCCGGTATCAAAGCCATCCAAGACTAAGTGCCTGTTTTCATAAGTGCAGCCGGAACCCCACCGGCTGCACTTTTTTTGCAGACATTCCAGGGTGAACCATCTCCTAAATCATTCTAAGAATCAAACATTATTCACTATTTTCAATGAAACGTATTTTAATTCTTCTTTTCCTCTGTCTCCTGCAGCAAATGGCTGTAGCCCAGTGGTCCGTAGGCGTCCGAGGCGGAGCGAACACCACCTCCATCAGTCGTTCACATGCCGACCGGGTCGACGAAACCTACAGTAGTCTGTGCGGCTATAATTTCGGCATCGATGGACGTTATTCCATCAATCCGTGGCTCTCCGTTCATGCCGACCTCAGCCTCATGCAGCGCAACCACCGCCTGCAGCGCAACCTCAACTACATCTCTCCCGTCTACACCAATCATCACAATACCTATCTCACCCTCCCCGTCATGGCCGACTTTTCTTTCGGTGGTTCCAAGCTCAAGGGGCATCTCCTGCTGGGAGGCTACTGTGGCTATTGGATGGGGCAACGTGTCAGCGGCACCACCTACGTCATGTCCGACTACTATGTCTTCTTTGTCGATTTCAACGAGCGTCGTGACTTCACCCGCGAGGATCGCCGCTTCGATGCCGGCCTCTCCGGTGGTGTGGCACTCAGCTATGCACTCCCTAACAACATTGTCCTCAGCCTCGACGCGCTCTATTACTACGACCTCCTCAGCCATCACAAGGGATACCCCAATCTTCAGGATTACCGCTATCTCAACACACTTTCCGTCACTTTTGGCATTTCATATCAATTCACCCAAAAAGAACAACAATGAAAAAGACACTCCTTTTATCAGCCGCCATTGTCCTGCTGTTTTGTTCCTGTCGCAAGGAGTCGGACTATGTCCCCTATATCGGCGAGAGCCATAAGCTGGCCTACAACACCTACGAGGAGCAGTTCACCTTCATCTGGAAGAGCATCAGCACAGGCTATGCCTTCTGGGATGTCGATTCCACCGACTGGGATGCTGTCTACAGTAATTATCTTCCCTGTTTCCGTGCCCTCGACCAGCGTCAAGCCAAAGGCGACAGCGTCCGATTCTACGACCTTTACGACCTTTACTACGGCATCTTCAACAACATGACGGACCACCACATGTCCGTCGTCATCCAGAACATCCATCCCCATCCTGCCGACTCCGGCAAATTGGTAGTCATCTATCCGGGTAGGGTAGAGGTCGGCCAGCGCGACTATTTCATCGAGTACCACTCCAGCGAGCGTCCCTCCATCCTTGCATTCCTCAACGGTATCGAATCCGAAGGCTATACCATCCTCGCCCACGAGTTCGGCACCTTCTCCTTCAGCGAGGAGGCCATCTCATCCAACGTCACCTACCACTACATCCTCTTCCAGTTGCCTGATGGGCGTCGTGTGCCCTACCTCTGGCAGTCCATGGCCGCCTTCACCCCAATCATCCGCAGCCTTGGCAACGGCACCTCGGCAAGTTACGGCGCGCTGATCCTCGACCACTGGCTTCGTGCCATCACCGACACCCCTCGCGACCAACTGGCGGGAATCATCCTCGACAACCGTTGCAACACTGGCGGCTATCAGGACGACCTCGACTACCTCATCGGCTCCTTCGTCAACCAGCCTGTCGAGGTCATGCAGACCCGCTACAAAGAAGGTCCTGGACGGCTCGAATACTCCCAGTGGGCTCCCTACTACGTCAATCCCAACAAGAAATACTACCGCGACATCACCTCCGAGCGCATCCCTTATGTAATCCTCTGCGACATCAACTCCATCAGCATGGGCGAGATAGAACCCTTCTGTGCCAAAATCGCCCTCCCGACGGTCTACACCATTGGCGAGCGCACATACGGTGCCAACAGTCCACTGCAGCCGTATACCGACATCAACCTCAACTACGGCGGACCCTTTGGCGACGGCAATACCCACAGGGGACATTACATCTACACCTCCACCTTCGAAGCCCGTATCAATGGACAAATCACTGAGGGCATTGGCCATATCCCCGACCAGCAAGTCCTCCGCAAAGACCACGGCGGCAGCTTCCGGCCCCAGCTCGACGCCGCACTCAGCTACATCTCCAAATTCTGATGGAGCACGGGCGCCTCGCCCGTTAGGAGCACGGGCGTCTCGCCCGTCTGGGGAGTACGGGCGTCTCGCCCGTAAGGGGAGCACGGGCATCTTGCCCGTTTGGAGCACGGGCGCCTCGCCCGTAGTACAGGCTAGTAGCCTGTACCCCCAGACAGGCTGGAAGCCTGTACCCCCAAACACCAATTCGGGGAGAAATGCATTTTCCGTGTCGTCATGCTGAATAATAGCGTGAATTGTCATCTTTTGTAGGCGGATGATTTACCGCTAAATCCGTGATTATTCGTGCAGTAAATTCTTTTTTGTCATTTGTTTGTGTGTATGTCTAAAAAAATATGTAAATTTGCACACTAATCTAAAAAACTACACTATTATGAAGCAAACTAGTATGATTCGAGTGGTTTTACCGCTGTTGCTCACCACATTGTTCGGCTCATGTGTTATCTACCACCCCCACAATGTCGACATCCCGCTGTTGCATGAGGAGGGCCAGATGGCGGTTGATGCCACGTTTTCCACGACAGCACCATTGATGGGTGCTCCCGCGTTCAATGCCACCTTCTCCTATGCTCCCTTCAACCATGTCGGGCTACAGGTCGCTGCCAATCTCTCCAACACCAATGCCTACCATGTCCAGGGTGCGGGTGGCGGATTCCTTACTATGGGCGAAAATGCTGTGCTTGAGGGTTATGTAGGCTATGGCTACGGCTCCTCGGTACATGACTCGCCCATCAAGGATGACTCGTACTATAGGGTGAATGGCCACTACAACCTGTATTTTGGTCAGGTGAACCTGGGTTGGGTGAATCTGCTCGGCGGCCTGTTCGATTTCGGCTTCGGCTTTAAAGGTGGCATGTTGTACCCAAATTTCGAGAAGAACTATATGCAGGCTGACGGTGAGAAGAAATTCGATCAGCGTTTAAACGGCTCCCATCTGCTCCTCCAGCCCCAATGTGTGGTACGTGTCGGTTGGCAATCGGTGAAAATCTCGTTCAATGCAGGCTATGCCTTTCTTAACGACTGGCCTGATAACAACTATTTCAACTACGAGAAATTAAGTGTCGGTCTTGGTGTTCATTTCGACCTTTAGTTGAAGTACCGGATGAGTCATTTCTTGCCCATAACGTTGGAGGAGGTAAAGCGCCTTGGATGGGAGACGGTGGACGTGGTGCTTGTCACCGGCGATGCCTATGTCGACCATCCAGCTTTTGGCACCGCTGTTATTGGCAGGACCTTGGAGGCTGCGGGCTACCGTGTGGCGGTCATCCCGCAGCCCAACTGGCGCGACGACCTGCGCGACTTCCGCAAGTTCGGCCGTCCGCGGCTATTCTTCGGCGTCACCAGCGGAGCGATGGACAGCATGGTGAACCACTACACCGCCGCCCGTCGCCTGCGCCACGACGATGCCTACACCCCCGGTGGCCAGGCGGGTTTCCGACCCGACCGCGCCACCTACGTCTACAGTCGTATCCTCAAGCAGTTATATCCAGATGTGCCGGTAATCATTGCCGGTATCGAAGCCTCGATGCGTCGTCTGGCCCACTACGACTATTGGGACGACCGTCTGTTCCCCAGCATCTTGATGGACACCCCTGCCGACCTGCTCAACTACGGCATGGGCGAGCGCACCACCCTCAAGATTGCCCGCCTGCTGGACGAAGGCCAACCCCTTGAAGCCCTCTACCGCCTTCCCCAGGTGGCCTATCGAACCACGCTTGACATGCTGAATAATCAGAGTAATCAGAGTAATCGGAGTAATCAGAGTAATCGGAGTAATCAGAGTACTCAGAATAATCAGAATAATCCGAGTACTCCGATTGCTGCAGAAGGACAGATTATCGAGTTACATTCCTTTGAGGAGTGCCAGCGCAGCAAGCGCGCCGAGGCTGACAACTACCGCATCATCGAACTGGAGAGCAACAAGATAGAATGCGCCACCCTTGTCCAGCGGCACGGCAACAGCCTGGTAGTCGTCAATCCGCCCGAGCCTCCCATGACCACCGACGAGATTGATGCCAGCTTCGACCTGCCTTATCTCCGCCTGCCGCACCCCAAGTACAAAAAACGCGGCACCATCCCAGCGTATGAGATGATTAAGAACTCCGTGAACATCCACCGCGGTTGCTTTGGCGGATGTTCCTTCTGCACCATTTCGGCGCACCAAGGCAAGCAGATAGCCAGTCGCAGCGAGGCCTCCATCCTCCGTGAGGTGAAGGCCATCGTGGAGCGCGACGACTTCAACGGCGTCATCACCGACCTCGGCGGTCCTTCTGCCAACATGTGGCGCATGAAAGGGAAGGACCCCAACCTCTGCCGCCGTTGTTCGCGCTACAGTTGCTCGATGCCCACCCTCTGCCGCAACCTCCAGTCCGACCATCGTCCGCTCGTCGACCTCTACCGCAAGGTTGCCGCCCTGCCCGGCATCAAGCATGTATATATAGGCAGTGGCATACGCTGCGACCTCTTCACCGAGCAGAACGGAGGCTGGGATTATTTCCGCCATGTGGTGCTGCACCACGTCAGCGGGCGACTTAAAGTGGCACCTGAGCATACAAGCGATAAGGTGTTGTCGCTCATGCGTAAGCCGAAGTTCAATCTCTTCCTCGAAACCAAGAGCCGCTTCGATGCTGTCTGTCGCCAGGCGGGTCTGAAGTACCAACTCATCCCTTACTTCATCAGCTCCCACCCGGGCTGTCAGTTGAAGGACATGGCCGACCTCGCCGTCGAGATGAAGCGGTTGGGCTACCGACTGGAACAGATACAGGACTTCACCCCGACCCCCATGACGCTCAGCACCGAGATGTACTACACCGGCATCGACCCCACCACCATGCAGCCCGTCTACGTCGCCACCGCCCCCGACGAGAAGAAAGCCCAGAACCTGATGTTCTTCTACTACAAAAAGGAGTGCCAGACGGCCATTCGTCAGGCGTTGCACAACCATCATCTCGACGCCTATATCCCGAAACTGCTTGGCTTCACCAAGCCAGTGCCCAGCCGACCTCCCCGCCGCTGACTGCCATCAGTCTTGACCATCATCGGTAGCCAATTCGTGCTTCAGACCCAGAAGCGTCGTTCAATATCCGCTCCTTTTTGCATCCTTATAGCATCGTTATCCGTCAAGATAACGGAAAACGAGGGTGGAATTATATTTACTCGATACGGTATTGAAGGGCGTTAGTGGTGTGTTGCACACTGCGAGTGGTAAGAGTTGTGGATGAGTGCGTTGCGTCGTGATGTGAGTAAAGTTGTTTATAATTTGTCGCCTCACAGGGCGAGAATGTCGGAAATAATATGTATCTTTGCATTTTAAAAGTGTATTATGGACGAAGAGCATCTGACCCCTGAAGAACAGGAGAATACTGCTGAAAGCAGTGAGCTACAAGATATTGAAGCTGACGAGACAGTGCAGCCCCCCGCCTCCGAGGCCGACGAGCCTGCCGGTGAGGGCACGACATTGTCGCTCAACGGTATGTTCCACGACTACTGGATTGACTATGCCTCCGATGTCATCCTCGACCGCTCGGTGCCGGACATCGACGACGGCCTGAAGCCGGTGCAGCGTCGTATTCTCCACGCCATGAAAGAGACCGACGACGGGCGTTTCACCAAGGTGGCGAACATCGTGGGTACGACGATGCTGTACCATCCCCACGGTGACGGTTCCATCAACGACGCGCTGGTGAAGATGGGGCAGAAGAACCTGCTGGTGGACTGCCAGGGTAACTGGGGCAACATTCTGACGGGCGACGGCGCCGCCGCCGGCCGTTATATCGAGGCTCGCCTCTCCAAGTTCGCCAAGGAGGTGGTGTTCAATCCCAAAACCACACAATGGAAGCCAAGTTACGACGGCCGCAAGCAGGAGCCGGTGACGCTGCCTATCAAGTTCCCGCTGCTGTTGTCGCAGGGCACCAAGGGCATCGCCGTCACACTCACCTCGAATATACTGCCTTACAACTTCTGCGAGCTGATAGAAGCCTCGATATGCGTGTTGAAAGACGAGCCGTTTGAGATATACCCCGACTTCCCCACGGGCGGCCTTATCGACGTGTCGAAATATAACGACGGCGCACTGGGCGGACGTTTGCGCATCCGTGCCAAGATGCACTACGACGAGAAGCGGAAGGCCATCGTCATTACCGAGATACCATATTCGGTGACCACCGATGTGTTGATAGACAGTATTCTGAAGGCCAACGAAAAAGAGAAAATCAAGATAAAGAAGGTGGACGACAACACCGCCGCCGAGGTGGAGATAGTGTGCTACCTGCCCTCGGGCATATCGCCCGACCAGATGATGGACGCCCTGTATGCGTTCACCAACTGCCAGATAACCTTCTCGCCGCAGACGTGCGTGATTGTGGACAACAAGCCCGTCTTCATGACCGCGAGCGACATCCTGCGGCATTCCACCCTCCGCACCAAGGACCTCCTTCGTCAGGAGTTGGAGATACTGCTGGCCGAGTTGGAAGACCGCTGGCATTGGGTGTCGTTGGAAAAGATATTCTTCGAGAAGGGCATATACAAGGTGCTGGAGCGTCGCGACTTCGACACGTGGGAGGACCAGGTGACGGGCATCGAGCGCGGATTCGACCCCTACCGGTCGCTGTTCCGCAAGGAGATAACCCGCGACCATGTGCTGAAACTGTGCGAAAAGCCTGTGCGCAAAATCTCCAAGTTCGACATCAAGAAGGCCGAACAGGAGATTGCCAACATCGACATGGACATCGAGGAGACCAAGAACCATTTGGCACACCTCACTGAGTACGCCATCCACTACTTCCAGCATATTCTCGAGACCTACGGCAAGGGCCGCGAGCGGAAGACCGAGATACGCAATTTCGAGGACATTCAGGCCGCCAATGTGGCTGTGGCCAACGAGAAACTGTATGTCAACATGGCAACAGGCTTTGTAGGCACGGGAATGAAGAAGGACGAGGGGGCCGAGTATGCCTTCGACTGCTCCATGATGGACGACATCATCGTTTTCCGCACCGACGGCACCATGCTGGTCACCAAGGTGCAGGAAAAGGCCTTTGTGGGGTCGCCGCAATGCAAGGAGCTGCTGCATATTGGCCTGTTCCGCAAGAGGGACGACCGCACGGTGTACAACATGGTGTACCGCGACGGAGCCATGGGCTACGCTTTTGTGAAGCGTTTCGCCGTGGTAGGTGTGACGCGCGACACCGAGTACAACCTGACGCAGGGCACCAAGGGCACCAAGATACTCTATTTCACTGCCAACCCCAATGGCGAGGCGGAGGTTATCACGGTGCATCATGCCACCAAGGCGAAACTGAAAAAGGTTAGCTTCGACTTCGACTTCGCCAAGCTTGCCATCAAGGGACGCAAAGCCATGGGCAATATATTGACCCGCAACGCTGTGCGTAACATCACCAAGAAAGGGGAGGGGGTATCCACCCTCGAAGCCCGCGAAATATGGTTCGACCCCACGGTGAGACGGCTGAATGTGAACGGCGCAGGCAACTCGCTGGGGCGCTTCTCGGGCAGGGACAGGGTGTTCACCCTCACCCAGTCGGGCTATATGCGCCTCACAGGACAGGATTTGAGTACCCACTTCGACGATGATATGATTGAGATACGCAAGTTCAACACCCGTATGATTGTCACTGCGTTGTATCGCGAGGGGGAGACGGGCAGCTACTACCTGAAACGTTTCCAACCCGAGGACAGCGACAAAAAGCTGCCTTTCATCGACGAGGGCGACCAGCTGGTGTCCTACAGCCTCGACACCTACCCCAATCTGCATGTCAGCTACGACGAGGCGTCGGGCAAGAAGATTCTGGAAGAGGACATCAATGTGGACGAGTTTATTGCGGTGAAGGGCTACAAGGCCAAGGGCAAACGCGTGACCACCAGCATGGTGAAGGAGTTCAAGTGGTTGGAGCCCGGAGCCGAGCCTGAACCTGAGCCCGAGGAGGAGCCGACAGCCGAGGAGCTGAATGAGGTGGAGGAGGAGCGCGAAGGCTTTGCCGAAGGCACCCAGACATCGCTGTTTTAGTATTATGAATTAATGAGGTATTATAGATACTCTTGAATAATTAGTATTATGAAGATATTGGTTGTATTGCCCCGATTCCCATACCCCCTTGAGAAAGGCGACAAGCTGCGCGCCTATCATCAAATCAAGGAGTTGGCCAAACATAATGAGGTATACCTTTTCTGCGTGTCGCATACCAAGGTGTTGCCTGAACATATCGAGCAGCTGAAACCTTTCTGCCGCGACATCAGGGTGGTGCATTCCCCACGCCTGGTCAATTACAAGAATGTTGTGCGGAACTACCTGTACACCAAGTCGC
Organism: uncultured Bacteroidales bacterium; assembly: GCA_900317125.1. Lineage (GTDB taxonomy): Bacteria > Bacteroidota > Bacteroidia > Bacteroidales > P3 > Colimorpha. Next base: position 177,290 of record ONFR01000002.1, read on the forward strand.
TGCAGATAGGCTACTGGGATTCGCTCAAGGCCCGTCGCAGCTACAAGAAGTTCGAACGGCAGGTGATGCCCGATGTGCTTTACAGCCAGATGGTGCGTACGATGACACTGGTGAGCCGCTCGCCGATTCCAAAGGTGATGGACTTTCAGGATGCCCTGTCGATGAATACCGAACGGCGCATGGACCAGTCGCACGGGCTGTGGCATTATATCCTCCATTTCGAGTTCAAGATGCTGCGCTCAACGGAGTATAACTCGTTCAGGATTTTCGATGCCCTCACCATCATCTCCGAGACCGACAGCGAGGCCATCCCTCATCGCAAGAACGGCGACATACATATTATCCCCAACGGGGTTGATTTCGAGTATTTCCACCCCATCGACTGCGAAAAGAAATACGACATCGTGTTCTGCGGCAATATGCGCTACGAGCCTAATGTGCATGCCTCGCGGTACTTGGTGGACCAGGTGATGCCGCTGGTGTGGAAGGAGTTCCCGAATGCCACGCTGTTGCTGGCAGGTGCCTACCCCAAACACAAGGTCAGCCAGTTGGCCAGCGAGCGGGTGACGGTGTCGGGCTATGTGGACGACATCCGCCAGAGCTATGCATCGGCACGCATTTTCGCCGCCCCCATGCAGACGGGGTCGGGACTGCAGAACAAGCTGCTGGAGGCTATGGCTATGGGGTTGCCTTGCGTCACCACCCCCTTGGCTAACGACTCCCTACGCGCTGAAGAGGGTCGTGAAATACTGGTGGGGAATTCTCCACAGCAGATTGCCGGACACATCATCTCTTTGCTGCGCGACCCGTCCATGCGCGAAACACTGGCTGCAAACGGCAATGCCTTTGTGCAGAACAACTACAGCTGGGAGGTTGCAGGAGAAAAACTGGAAGAGGTGTTGCAGAATGTGGTCAGCGCAGGCGTCAGCAAAGTGGCCTACGAACGGAATAACCGTGACAAGAATGGGTGATGGCTATGCTGGTATCACTTGTGCATTAACCTATTGGCACTTTCATACACATGGGTTGGAAACCGAATAATCACGGCAAATGGAAGAGCCCCACGGGTGCGTGGGAGGCTGAGGGGTTGCCTAAGAAACGACCTACACCGCAGGAACGGAACACGTTCAGCACCGAGGAGGTGCCGGAGAAGGCTATCCTGGTGAGTGTGTGCAGCAGCGGCACCACGATGGAACGGACACAGGAGTGTCTGAATGAGTTGGCTTTCCTGCTCGACACTGCCGGCGGTATCCCTGTGAAACAGGTGATTCAGAAACTGGAACGCCCCGACACACGTACCTACGTGGGTAGCGGTAAGCTGGAGGAGATTAAGGAATACAAGAACGCGTTGGATGTCGACTTCCTGGTATTCGACGACGAGCTGTCGCCGGCACAGCTGCGCAACTTGGAACGCGAGTTCGAGTGCCGTATTCTGGATCGTACCACATTGATTCTGGACATCTTTGCCAAGCGCGCCCGAACCAGCATCGCCAAGACACAGGTGGAGCTGGCGCAGTTGCAGTATATGCTGCCCCGTTTGACCCGCATGTGGACGCACCTCGAGCGGCAGCGCGGTGGCATCGGTATGCGTGGCCCCGGCGAGACGCAGATAGAGACCGACCGCCGACTGATTACCGAGAAGATTGCCCTGCTGAAAGAGAAACTAAAAGACATAGACAAGCAGAAGGTGCAGCAGCGCAAGAACCGCGAGGCGCTGGTGCGTGTGGCATTGGTGGGATACACCAATGTGGGCAAGTCGACACTGATGAACCTGCTGAGCAAGAGCGAGGTGTTTGCCGAGAACAAGCTCTTCGCCACGCTGGACACCACAGTGCGTAAGGTGGTGCTGGGCAATCTGCCCTTCCTGCTCACCGACACGGTGGGGTTTATCCGCAAGCTGCCCCACGGACTGGTGGAGTCGTTTAAATCGACGCTGGACGAGGTGTGTGAGGCGGACCTGCTGATGCACATTGTCGATATTTCCCATCCCGACTACGAGGAGCAAATCAACGCTGTGAATCGCACATTGGAGGAGATTGGAGCCAACAACAAACCCACCATCCTTGTATTCAACAAGATTGACGCCTATACCTTTATTGAGAAAGAAGAGGACGACCTGACGCCCATGACCAAGGCCAACTGGACGCTTGAGATGCTGCAGGACAGCTGGATGGCCAAGTCCGGTGTCCGGACTGACAATAACGGTGGCGACACCCTGCATACTCTCTTCATCAGTGCTGCCAACCGCGATAATATCGACGAGCTGCGGAATGTGATGTACGAGGAGGTGAAAAAAATCCACGCAGTGAGGTATCCTTACAATAACTTCTTGTACTGAAAAAGATTATTAATCAAAAAAAAGTATAAATATGAAGAGGTTAAGTAAATCTATGGTGGTCTGTTTTATGGCTGCCGTTATGATAATGACAGTGGGCTGTCAAAAAGAAGAAATTACTCCTATTATCCCTGATTCTCCTATTATCCCTGATTCTCCTATTATCCCTGATGGAGCGTTGCCAGGCCTATTCTCGGTAAGTGCAACGAAGCAAGTGTTTTTCTCGCAGGGCAACCTGCAGTACCAAGCAAGCACCAATACTTGGCGATTTGCTGAACACCAGTATGACTATGTAGGTACACAAACATCCGATGGTTTTGGATATTACGGAGGTAATGTCAGCGGAAGTGATAACCGCTATATCAGCTCCACCTATGGTGGTTGGATAGACCTCTTTGGATGGGGCACTGGCAGCAATCCAACCCTATCCTCCGTCGATGGGGACTATGGTGCCTTCGTGGACTGGGGCTGCAACCCTATCAGCAACGGAGGAAATACCAACAACCTATGGCGCACTTTGACAAAATCTGAGTGGGACTATCTTTTCAACAGTCGCACCGATGCCTCATCTAAATGTGGTACTGGCAACATTAACGGTGTGGGCGGGCTGATTATACTTCCCGACAGTTGGACACTGCCTTCGGAGTGTTCGTTCGCTTCAGGATTCGCCACTATTAATCCTAACACCCATCCTGACTGGACACACAACAGCTACACTCTCGCACAGTGGGCGCAGATGGAGGCAGCTGGTGCAGTATTCCTGCCTGCGGCGGGCTACCGCAACGGCACGCGTGTCAACAATGCGGGCTTCGGCCACTATTGGTCTTCCACGCCCCTCAAGGACGTTGCGTACTACATGATCTTCAGCAGCTACGATCTCAAAGCGACGAAGTTTTACAATCGCAACTACGGGTTCTCTGTACGCCTCGTTCGGGATAAATAAGAAACATATTAATTTTGTCGGAGGCATGGGAATCCCAATCCTAACTATATTTAAAAATAGTATAAATATGAAGAGATTAAGTAAATTAATGATGGTCTGTTTTATGGCTGCCGTTATGATGATGTCCGTAGGTTGTGATAAAGAATCTATTTCTCCTATTATCCCTGATGGAGCTTTACCTGGTCTGTTCTCGGTGAGTGCAACGAAACAGGTACATTTCTCGCAGGGCAACCTGCAGTACCAAGCAAGCACCAATACTTGGCGATTTGCCGAACACCAGTATGACTATGTAGGTACACAAACAGCCGACGAACGTGGGAATTATGGAGGTAATGTCAGCGGAAGTGATAACCGTAGTATCAGCTCTACCTATAGTGGTTGGATAGACCTCTTCGGTTGGGGCACGGGCAGCAATCCAACCCTATCCTCCACCAGCTATATGGACTATGGCACCTTCGTGGACTGGGGTAGCAACCCCATTAGCAACGGCGGAAATACCGTCAACCAATGGCGTACACTCACCATTGCCGAATGGAATTACCTGCTAAATACCCGCACCGATGCCTCATCCAAACGTGGTACTGGCAACATTAACGGTGTAGGCGGGCTGATTATACTTCCCGACAGTTGGACACTGCCTTCGGGGTGTTCGTTCACTTCAGGATTCACCACTTATGATTGGGCACACAACAGCTACACTCTCGCAAAGTGGGCGCAGATGGAGGCAGCTGGTGCAGTATTCCTGCCTGCGGCGGGCTACCGCTACGGCACGAATGACAACTATGTGGGCAACCTCGGCAACTATTGGTCGTCCACGCCCTTCAATGAGAGCAGCGCGTACTACATGTACTTCTACAGCAACGATCTCAACGTGATATTCAGCAATTTTCGCGGCTACGGGTTTTCTGTACGCCCCGTTCTGGATTATTAATTTATTAAAACGTTAAACCTTGTTGCAGGCAGTCTCCGCCGCCCGCAACTAAAATAAAGAGCCCTTGCCATCGAGGCAGGGGCTTTCTTTTATATAAAGTTGGAGATTGGAAAAAAATGTGTATTCGGCTCAAATTGGGATTGTATATGTGAGTTGTTGTTTTGTAAGGATCACTGCTGTGTGGCGAAATAGGCGAGGATGGCTTTGGCTTTGGCGGGGCCTACCACTTTGGCGAGGTCGGCTTCGGTCTGTAGGCGCACCTCTTTCACGCTGCCGAATTTCAGGAGCAGGTCGCGGGCGGTCTTGTCGCCGATGCCGGGGATGTCGGTGAGGGCGGTGCGGAAGGTGCCTTTGCTGCGCTTGTCTTTGTGGAAAGTGATGGCGAAACGGTGCACTTCGTTCTGTATCTGTTCCAGCAGGTGGAAGAGGGGGTCGGTGGGTTTGAGACCGACGACTTGCGGCGGGAAGCCATAGAGGAGTTCGGAGGTGTGGTGACGGTCGTCCTTGGCAAGGCCGGCGATGGGGATGTCGAGGTGCAGCTGGTCTTGGATTACCTGTCGTGCCACTTCCATCTGTCCTGCACCGCCATCGACAACCAGCAGTTGTGGCATGGGGCTTCCCTCGTCGGAGAGACGTTTATAACGTCTAAAGATGACCTCTGCCATAGAGGCGTAGTCGTCGGGGCCTTCGACTGTCTTGATGTTGAATTTGCGGTATTCCTTACGGTTAGGCTTGCCGTTGGTGAAGCGCACCATAGCGGCCACGGGGTAGGCTCCTTGTATGTTGGAGTTATCGAAGCACTCGATGTTGACTGGCAGCATCGGCAGAGCCAAAGCCTTCTGTATGCGTTCCAGCAGGTGCTGGTGCTTGCGCTGAGGCTCACCCTCGTCGGGATTGACCAAGGCCCGTTGGTGGCGGCATTGCAGCTGGTAGGCCTTGACGTTGCGCATGGATAGTTCGAGCAGCTGGAGGCGGTCGCCTCGTGTGGGGACGGTCTGTTTGAGATATTCTTCAGGCAGGTCGGCGACGTGGATGGGCAGCACCACCTCGCGGGCGGTGCTCTCGGTGCGCTCGTGCAGTGCGGGGATAACGGTGGAGAGAATCTCCTCGTCGGTCTCGTCGAGCTGCTTGCGTATCTCGTGGGAGAAGCTGTAGATGATGCTACCGTTCTTGATACGCATCATGTGGACGTAGGCATATTTTTCGTCGGACAAGATGCCGAACACGTCTACATCCTTCACACTGGTGTTGACCACCGTGGAGCGGCTTTGGTATTCCTCGAGGCGGCGGATGCGTCGCTTGACCATCTCGGCCTCCTCAAAGCGCAGCTGGTCGGCGAGCGAGAGCATCTCGTGCTTCATCTCCTCCACAATGTCGGAGAAGTTGCCTTTCAGAATATTGCGGATGCCGTTGATGTCGGCCATATACTCCTCGTGGGTTTGCAATCCCGCGCAAGGGGCTTTGCAGAGGCCTATCTGGTGTTTGATGCATGGGCGCTTCTGCATCTTGTTGCATTTGCGGTAGGAGAAGAGGTTGTCGATGATGTCCTGTAGTTCGCGCAGGATGCGCTGGTTGGGGTAGGGGCCGAAGTATTGGCCTTTGAGATTGTGGTTGCGGGTGAAGAGCAGGCGTGGGTATTCCTCGTCGGTGATGCAAAGGTAGGGATAGGACTTGTCGTCCTTGAGCATGCTGTTGTAGCGGGGCTGGTAGCGTTTGATGAGGTTGTTCTCCAGCAGCAGGGCGTCGACCTCGGTAGCCACCACCGTGACGCGGATGTCGTAGATGTGGCGCACCAGCATCTTGATTTTGGCGCTCTTGTCCTCGTAGTGGGAGAAGTAGGAGCTGACGCGCCGCTGCAGGTTGCGGGCCTTGCCCACATAAATAACCGTCCCCGACTCGTCGAGGTGTTGGTACACACCGGGATTCTCGGGGATGGTCTTCAACCGCAGGGCGATACGGTCGATATGCTTGTTGATTGAGCGGTCAATCATTTATTCAGGGTATTCCAGTTTGGCCTTTTCCACTTTGAAATGGAGAGCCATGATGCCGTGGATCTCGTATTTATTGGTTCGTTGGCTCAGGTTCACTGAATGATGCCCGGGGGTGTTGAAGAAGTAGAACTGGCGCACGGTCTGAGTGACGGTCATGGTGCCGTCGTCGTTGAAGTGGCCTACCCATTTGTTATCCACATTGCGGAGGATGAGGGTGCTGAAGAGGGTACGCTTCTCGGTGTTGGGGCTCTCCATCTCGAGCATGATGGGGATGGAAGGCTGGTGGTAGCGCGAGGTGTCCACCGTCACGCTGACAGTGAAGTTGTAGCAGTCCTCGGAATTGGGGGCTTCGATGTCATAGTGTTCGGGGGTGAAACGCATCCAGGTGTCGTTCTGGAAGGTGCGCGTCTCGTCGAGGAGAATCTTAGGGCCGCAGGACGTGAGTGCCAGGATGAAGAAGGCGCAGACGGCTGCTGCAAGTGTGAAGGGTGCTTTTTTCATGTTGTGGACGAAGGGGTTATTTGGTTGTAAGGGATTCGAGAATCTGGATGGCATTGGTGGCGGCACCTTTGCGGAGGTTGTCGGACACAATCCACAGATTGAGGGTGCGAGGCTGTGAGGGGTCGCGACGGACGCGTCCCACAAACACCTCGTCGTGGTGATGGGCCATGACCGGGGTGGGGTAGATGTTGTGGGATGGGTCGTCGTAGAGAATGACCCCGGGGGTCTCGGCAATCAGTCTGTTCACCTCCTCGAGGTTAAACTCCTGATGGAATTCCACATTGGCCGACTCGCTGTGGCCGCCCACCACAGGCACGCGTGCCACGGTGGCGCTGACCATGATACTGGGGTCTCCCAGTATCTTGCGGCTTTCGTTCACCAGCTTCTCCTCCTCGGTGGTGTATCCGTCAGGCAGGAAATCGCCGCCGTGGGGGAACAGGTTGCGGAAAATCTGGCAAGGGTAGGCGGGTTGGTATCCCTCGCCCAACTCCTGCTCCATGGCGGGACGCAGTGCCGAGCTGGCCACCTCGTGGCGGAAGAAATAGTCCTCCTCGGCTTCAAGCTGGCGCACGGCTTTGATGCCTGTGCCGGTGATGCTCTGATAGGTGGAAATGACCATGCGGCGGATGCCGTAGCGGCGGTGGAGCCTGGAGATAGCCAGCACCAACTGGATGGTGGAGCAGTTGGGGTTGGCGATGATGCGCGTGTCTGGCGTGACAGTGTCGATGTTGATTTCCGGCACCACAAGGGGTACGTCGTCGTGCATACGCCAGCAGGACGAGTTGTCAATCACGGTGCACCCCACTGCGGCGAACTGCGGTGCATATTGGCGCGAGGTGGAAGCCCCCGCCGAGAATACGGCATAGTCCGGCTTGGCCTTGATGGCATCTTCCACACTCATCACCGTCAGTTTCCGTCCGGCAAAATCAATCTCTTTGCCTACCGACTTGGGCGAAGCGGCGGCAAGTATTTCACAGTCGGCGAAGCCACGTTCCTGCAGCACTTGCAGCATCACGCCTCCCACCAGTCCGGTGGCACCGACAACAGCTATTTTCATCTTATTCGTGTTTTTATCTTAGTAATGTGATGGTTCCTTTCAGTTCCTGCGTCATCAACGGCTCGAGCGAGTTGCGGTAGCGGATGATGTAGATATAAGCGCCTTCGGGGCAAGGACGGCCCTGCATGTCGTTTCCGTCCCAGAAGCCGCCGGGGCATTCGAAGTGCGACACCTGTTCGCCCATGCGGTTGTATATCCATACATAGATGTTCGTCACATTGCCCTGGATATAGGGCTCGAACCTGTTGTTGCTTTCTTTGCCCGGGGTGAAGACGTTGGGGATAAACTCCGAGATGCGGTGCAGCGGGATGACTGTCAACGCGGTGTCGTCGCAGCCGTAGTCGTTGTGTACAGCCAGTCGGACGTCGATGCTGTCCACGCCGCTCAGCGGGAAGATGACGCTCGTCTGTTCGGCGGTGCTGGTCTGTCCGTTGGGCAGCAGCCACTTGCGGCTGTTATGTCCGTAGCTGAGATCCTGCAAGTCGATAGTCAGCTCGTCGATGGTGGCCACCTCGGGCGAATGGCCGATGATGGCTTTCATGGGGATGAAGGTGAAATCCAAGGTCACTGTGCTGTCGCAGCCCCATTCATTCTTCAGCCGCACTGTGTCTTGGTCGCGGGTGTCGGTATTGTTCTGCGAATAGGTCTTCCCGTTCAGCCAAGTGAAAGGTTTGCAGTCCTGCACATAATCCACCGATTGACTATTGTCCGACACGATAAGGTGCAGATGGCGGGTGCTGTCGCACTCGGTGACGGAATAGTAGTGCTTGCTGGTGTCCACCGGGGTACGGAAGGTCATCCCGTTCCAAGTGTACGAATCGCCCTGGCAGATACCCACAGTGTCGTAAAAATGATAGTTGGGGTAAGTGGTGATGAGCAGACTGTCATTGTTGTTGCAACCATTGTGGAAGGAGGCAGAACACACAATCCAGGTCGAGTCGACGTGGTTCGGGGTGAGATGACCGCTTTGGTCGTTCAGCGTCACCGAGTTGCCCCCTATTGTCAAGGCGCTGGAAGGCATGAGGGTGATGACACCGTTCAGCTCTTTCTTAGCACTCCATGAGCAGGAGTCGAGGGTCTGTAGGTCGGTGGGGTATTGCAGTCCGATGGTGGTGCGCTCGCCTTCGCAGATCACTTCGCGGTCGGCAAAGAGCGACATGCTGCGCGAGGTGTCCATGCCCACGGTGATGGTGTCGCGCATACTGACTCCGTCCACGCCATACCAATAGCCGTTGGCTCCCTGATAGGTGCATTTCACCAAATAGCGTGATGTGCGGTGGGGGGTGACTTTCACCATCGTTCTATCTGGGGTCATGTAGATACCGTTCGTGTCGCCCTGGTCGTTGGTGAATTCTACCGAGTCGATAATATTGCCGTTGGCATCCTCTATCAGTCTCAACCATGTGATGGCGCTCACGGTCTCACCCTGAGGGGTGAAGCGCCATGCTTCGTACGAGCAGGTGTCCGTCCAGCCATTAGCCTGGTCGCCTCTGCCGGGAGCGATAAAAGCAGCGGGAGCGTCGGGGTGGATATAGTATGAAGGAGTGCCGTAGTAATTGATGTCGTGGTAATGCGACTCCTGTGTTGTGCCGGTGGAGTTCTGGATGCCCACAAGGCCCCAGCCGCCGTTGGTGGATGAGCAGCAGGCGCGTTTTTTGATATGCACCTCGATGATGTTGGTGCCCTCATAGCAGACAATCTGGTACGTGCAACGGTCGTTCCCGTGGGAGCTGTTAGGATACAGCGGTACCTCGTTCACGCTTGCACACAGGTGCCGGCAGGGGAATTCGCCTCCCACATAGCGGAACATTCCTTGGGTGGCGGAAAGCACATCCGGTGTCGGGTGGATGTCCTCATACACGCCATAGATTGCGTTCTTCGAGGGGAATGAGGTGCTCGGGATGGCGGGACTGGAATAGTTGGTGGGTCTATACTCGTATGCACAATATTGTCCTATTTGGGACAAGTCGAACGTGACAATACCATTCGACCCCACCACTGCCTGGGTATAAGGATACCCGAAAAAGAGGAACGTGAACGGGAAAGAAATGGACGCATTCTCCCATGAGTCGTCAGTACTGATGTTCAGTCGCGAACCCGCGTGGAATGTAGGGTCGACGGGATTGTAAGGAATCGAGTCGACAATGTATGTCCCGTTGAAATGCTGGGTGGTGATAAATGATGAACAGTGCAGGATTAGCGAACCGTTGACACAGGTGACCAGTGTGTCCCACCCGTTCTGATGGCATAACTGGGATGGCTCATGGTCATATTTTGCGTCGATGGTAATCTCAGGACATTGAGCATGTAATGCGGTGCTAAATATAAGGCAGGCACCAATGAGTGCAGCGCGAAATTGTTTTTTCATCATGTTTATATTAAGTCATTATTTAACGTCAAGTCGCATTATATATTGTATGCGTTTGCTTTTTTCTTGCCCTTATGACACACAATATCGATTTTGCTGCACTTTTTTAAATATTTTTATGATTTTTCTACGGGGTCTGTGCCCTGACGCTATGCACTGGATGCCGCGAACGAAAACCGGCGACACCTCCTTCCGCAAGCGGGTAGGGGAGATGTCGCCGGCATAATTGGGCATCAATAGCGATGTCGATTATTGCTTGATTCTCATCTTATAGAACGAGCGGTAGGCAAACAAGATAGCGATGGCCAGAAACACCAGTCCGACCCATGGGGCGATATGGCGGAAGCCTTCGCTGATGGCAATCTCCATGGCCAGTACACCGAAGAGGGTGGTGAACTTGATGATGGGGTTCAGGGCCACGGACGAGGTGTCCTTGAACGGGTCGCCCACGGTGTCGCCCACCACGCTGGCATCGTGCAGGGGGGTGCCCTTGGCTTTCATGTCCACCTCAACCACCTTCTTGCCGTTGTCCCATGCACCGCCTGCGTTGGCCATATACACGGCCTGGAACAGACCGAACACGGCGATACTGATCAGGTAGCTGATAAACAGGCACACGGCGTTCTGTCCTCCGATGCTCTCAGGCGACGAGAAGCAGGCGAAAGCCAGTGCAAAGCAGAAGATGGCGATAAAGATGTTGATCATGCCGCGCTGTGCGTAGTTGGTGCAAATCTTCACCACCTCCTGGCTCTTCTCGGTGTCGGCCTTCTTGGGGGCGTCGGCGTCAAGCTTGATGTTGCTCTCGATATATTCCACAGCGCGGTTGGCACCGGTGGTGACAGCCTGCATCGAGGCGCCTGTGAACCAGTAGATGACGCAGCCGCCAAGGATAAACCCGATGATGGAATAGGGGTTGAGGAGGTTAAGGATGGAGGCGGGCTCGATGCCGAGTGTCTTCTGGATAAGCAGGATAAGGGAGAAAATCATGGTGGTGGCGCCCACTACAGCGGTGCCGATAAGCACGGGCTTGGCCGTAGCCTTGAAGGTGTTGCCAGCCCCGTCGTTAGCCTCGAGGTAGTATTTGGCCTTCTCGAAATCGGGGGTGAAGCCGAACTCCTGCTTTATCTCGCGGGTGGCCTTCTCCTTGTCGTCCTCGATAAGGGACAACTCGTACACGCTCTGTGCGTTGTCGGTGACGGGACCATAGCTGTCCACGGCAATGGTCACCGGGCCCATGCCCAGCATGCCGAAGGCTACCAGGCCGAAGGCGAAGATGGAATAGTAGTCGCCGAAAACGGGGGCGAGGTCAAAGGCCGAGGAGGTCAGGTAGGCGATAATCATCAGCACCACAAACACCAGTCCGGTCCAGAAAGCGCCCATGTTGCCGGCCACAATGCCCGAAAGGATGTTCAGCGAGGCACCGCCCTGTTCCGAAGCCTTGACCACTTCCTTCACATGCTTGGAGGTGGGGGAGGTGAAGAACTTTGTGAATTCGGGGATGAGAGCGGCTCCCAGGGTGCCGCAGCTGATGATGATGGCCAGGGCAAGCCAGTAGCCGTGTCCCAGCGGCGACAGAAGGAAATAGCTGGCAAGGAAGGTACCTAAGATGCTGAGAATAGAGGTAATCCACACCAGGCTGGTGAGGGGTTTCTCGAAGTTGAGGTCGTCGGCGTTGCGGTACTTTGCGCTGGCAATGGCACCGTTGATATAATAAGCCAGCACCGAAGCCACGATGCCGAGGATACGCATCACGAAAATCCACACAAGCAGCAGCACCTGGTATTCCGGCGGCACGGCCAGCAGGATGAAACTCACCAATGCCACGCCCGTCACGCCGTAGGTCTCGAAACCGTCGGCGGTGGGTCCGATGCTGTCACCGGCATTGTCGCCCGTGCAGTCGGCAATCACGCCGGGGTTGCGGGGGTCGTCCTCGCCGATTTTAAACACCACCTTCATCAGGTCGCTTCCAATGTCGGCAATCTTGGTGAAGATACCGCCAGCAATACGCAGGGCACTGGCGCCGAGGCTCTCGCCGATGGCAAAGCCGATAAAGCAGCTTCCCGCAAGGTGTTCGGGCATAAACAACAGGATAATCAGCATCAGCACCAGCTCAATGCATATCAGCACAATGCCGATGCTCATGCCTGCACGCAGCGGGATGTTCAGCAGGTCGAGGGGTTTGCGCCGCAGCGAGGAGAACGCCATGCGGCTGTTGGCATACGTGTTCATGCGCACACCGAACCAAGCTACGCCATACGAACCCAGGATGCCGATTACCGTCCATGCCAGCACGAGGCACACGGCCCCAATCGACATGTGGCTAAGTAATCCGAAATACAGTGCGATGGCTGCTCCGATAAAAGCAAACAGCACGATGAGGAATTTTCCCTGCTGTTTGAGGTATGTCGAGCAGGTTTTGAAGATGACATTGCCTATTTCGAGCATGGATTGATGGGCTTTCAGGCTGCGCACTTTCCTGAAGTGCCATAAGCCGAACAACAGACCCAGCACAACGATAAGGAACCCCCAATACAGGATTTGGGTGTCGGGATGCTGTGCAAACCCTTTAGGCATTTCTAAATCTGCTTCGCTTGCAAAGGCAAAAAACGGGAAGGCAAGGGAAGCCATAGTAGTTGCTAATTTTTTCATAAACAGATTTATCAGTTAATAATACATCTTACTTTCGGAAAACAAAGATACTAATTTTCCCAAAGATACAAAAAAAAATTGTAATTTTGCAATTTGATTTTATAAACAGAAAACCCGTAAATAATGATAGAGCAGAATCTTCAGCAGGCTGTGGCCGGAGCATTGAAACGGCTTTATGGCATCGAGGTGTCTCCCGACACTGTGGTGCTTCAGGCAACGAAAAAAGAGTTTGTGGGCGACTATACTGTAGTGGTGTTCCCCTATGTCAAACAGGCGCGCAAATCGCCCGAGCAGGTGGCAAACGAGCTGGGTGCCGCCGTCAAGGAGACCGTCGCCGAGGTGGCGGACTTCAATGTCATCAAGGGATTCCTTAATTTCTCCGTCGACGACGCCTATTGGGTCCGCTTTGTCTCCGACGAGGCTGCCGACCCCGACTTCGGCATCACCAAACCCAATCCCTCCGCCAGCCCTGTTGTGGTGGAATACTCTTCCCCCAACACCAACAAGCCCCTCCATCTCGGCCATATCCGCAACAACCTGCTGGGGTGGTCCGTCAGCGAGTTGCTGGCTGCCAACGGGGCCAACGTCAAGAAGGTGAACCTTGTCAACGACCGCGGCATCCACATCTGCAAGTCGATGCTCGCCTGGCTGCGCTACGGCAACGGCGAAACGCCCGAAAGCAGCGGCATGAAAGGCGACCATCTGGTGGGCAAATACTATGTCGAGTTCGACAAACATTATAAGGAAGAGGTGAGCCAGCTCACCGCCCAGGGCATGGACGAGGAAGAGGCCAAGAAGCAGGCACCCCTCATGGTCGAAGCCCAGCAGATGCTCAAACGCTGGGAGGAGGGCGACCCCGAAATCCGCGACCTCTGGACCAAGATGAACGGCTGGGTGTATGCCGGTTTCGACGAGACCTACCGCAAGATGGGCGTCGGCTTCGACAAGATTTACTACGAGTCCAACACCTACCTGCTGGGCAAAGAGCTTGTGCAGAAAGGGCTCGATATGGGCGTCCTCTTCCGCAAGGACGACGGCTCGGTGTGGTGCGACCTCACCGCCGACGGCCTCGACCAGAAACTCCTCCTGCGCCGCGACGGCACCTCCGTCTACATGACCCAGGACCTCGGCACCGCCCTGCTGCGCCACAACGACTTCGGCGCCGAACAGCTCATCTACGTCGTGGGCAACGAGCAGGACTACCATTTCAAGGTCCTCAAACTCATCCTCGGCAAGCTGGGCTTCGGATGGGCCGACAAGGTCTACCACCTCTCCTACGGTATGGTCGAGCTGCCCAACGGCAAGATGAAATCGCGCGAAGGCACTGTTGTCGACGCCGACGACCTCATTGCCGAGATGGAAGTCACCGCCGAGGAGATGTGCCGCGACCACGGCAAGAACGACGACATGACGCCCGAACAGCTCAAAGAGCTTTACCACGACCTGGCCATGGGCGCCCTCAAATACTTCATCCTTAAAGTCGACCCCGTCAAGAACATGCTGTTCAACCCTGCCGAGAGCATCGACTTCAACGGCAACACTGGCCCCTTCATCCAGTACACCCACGCCCGCATCCGCAGCATCGTCCGCAAGGCAGAGGAACAGGGTGTAAGCCTGACGGCCTCCCTCGCGGCTCCCGCCGCCCTCACCGACAAGGAACGCGCCGTGGTGAAAAGCCTGCACGACCTCCCCGCCACCCTCTCCGCCGCCGCTGCCAACTACAGCCCCGCCATGGTGGCCAACTACGCCTACGACCTGGCCAAGAATTTCAACAGTTTCTATCAGGACACTCCCATCCTGCGCGAGACCGATGCCAACCTCCGCCTGTTCAGGGTGAAACTCTGCGCCCTCGTCTCTGTGGCGTTGAAGAACACCCTCCGCATCCTCGGCATCGTGGCCCCCGAACGGATGTAACGGCGCTCCCCCGGCTCCAAGGCCGGCCATTATCCACACTTCGCTCATTATGTATTATACCGATACTGTAACAATACCCAATTACCTCTGCGACTGCCGCGACCGCCTCACCATGTGGGGGTTGGCGCGCCTGCTGCAGGAGTCGGCGGGCCATCACGCCGAAACGGCGCAGATGGGCTTCCGCCAGTTGATAGAACGCGGCAAGGCCTGGGTGCTCTGCCGCATGTATTACGAGGTTGACCGCCTGCCCATGGAGGGCGAGACGGTCACCGTCCGCACCTGGTCCCGCGGCACCGACGGTCTCTTCGCCTTCCGCGAGTTCGAGCTGATCGACGCCCAGGGCGTGGCCGTCACCTGCTCCACCTATTGGGTCATCATCGACATGCTCTCCCGCAAAGCCGTGCGCATCCGCGACTACTGGGCCGGCATCGAGACCCACGACGACTGCGCCACCAGCCGCTCGTCGCTCGACCGCCTGCGTGTCCCCAAGGATGCTGGCAACCCCCTGTCGGCAACCTCCTTCCCTGTCAAGGCGTCCATGCTCGACCACACCTTCCATGTCAACAATGCCGAGTATATCAAGTGGGTCTTCGACTACCTGCCGCAGCTCTCCACCAACCCCGACGACCCCACCCCCTGTCCCGACAGGATGCTCACCCTGCCTGCCCCTTTCCGTTTTGCCATCGAGTTCTTCACCGAGACCATGCCCGGCGAAGAGGTGACTGTCGAGGTGTTCTCCCT
Source organism: uncultured Bacteroidales bacterium (assembly GCA_900317125.1). Lineage (GTDB taxonomy): Bacteria > Bacteroidota > Bacteroidia > Bacteroidales > P3 > Colimorpha. The sequence goes on from ONFR01000002.1 coordinate 192,720, forward strand.
CCGCGACCCTGACCAGACAACCTGTTTCCGCATCTCCAATCCCCGCGCCACTGCCGTGGTGGCTACTTTAATGAACAGATAACCAATTAATATGAAACGAGCGATCCTACTCCTCATCGTCTTCTCCCTTGCCGCTCCCGCCCATGCCCAGCTCTTCAAAGGGCTCTTTGGGAAAAAGAAAAACGAAATCGTCGTCACCGACACCGTGCCGGGCATGAAACGCCTGCAGGAGGTGATGAACCTCATCCAGTCGCAGTATGTCTCCGACCCCAACACCGACCGCTTGAGCGAAGAGGCCGTGCGCACCATGCTCCGCACCCTCGACCCCCACAGCATCTATGTCCCCGCCCGCGAGGTGCAGCGCACCAACGAGGCCCTGCAGGGCAACTTCGAGGGGGTGGGCATCACCTTCACCGTGGTCAACGACACCATACGCGTGCAGGAAATCATCGCCGGCGGCCCGGCCGAGAAGGTGGGCATGCTCCGCGGCGACAAGTTTCTCCGCATCGACAACATCCCGGCTACAGGCGACAGCGCGGTCAACTCCTTTGTTTTCCGTCATCTGCGCGGCAAGAAAGGTACCATTGTCGTCACCGAGATGCTGCGTGGCACCGACACCATCACCTTCCATATCGAACGCGACCGCATCCCCATCCACTCTATCGAGGTGGCTTTCATGGAGGACGACTCCATCGGCTACATCGCCCTGCTCCGCTTTGCCCGCAGTTCGGTGGACGAATTCCGCAAGGCCTTGGACGAGCTGAAAAGCCAAGGCATGCAATCGCTTATCCTCGACCTCCGTGGCAACGCCGGCGGCTATCTCGACATCGCCTTCCGCCTCGCCAACGAGTTTATCGATCGCGGACGGCTTATCGTCTACCAGCAAGGCCGAGCCCGCAGCCGTCAGGACTTCCGCGCCAGCCGTTATGGCTCTTTCCGCCGTGGCGACCTCGTGGTGCTTATCGACGAGGGCAGCGCCTCTGCTTCAGAGATTGTCAGCGGTGCCGTCCAGGACTGGGACCGCGGCCTCCTTGTCGGGCGCCGCACCTTCGGCAAGGGCTTGGTACAGACCATGTACAACCTCAGCGACGGGAGTCAGGTGCGCATCACCACTGCCCGCTACTATACCCCCTCGGGCCGCTGCATCCAACGTCCCTACGACGACGGCACCGACGAATACAACAAGGATATGATGCGCCGCTATAAACACGGCGAGTTCTTCTCGGCGGACTCTATCCATTTCCCCGACTCGCTGAAATACAAGACCGCTGGCGGTCGCACCGTTTACGGTGGAGGCGGCATTATGCCCGACATCTTCGTGCCCATGGACACCACCCCCTCAACCCAGTATTACCGCGACTGCCGCCGCAAGGGCATCCTCAACCAGTTCCCGCAGTATTGGGCCGACATGCACCGTGGCGAGCCGCGGATAGCCGATTTCGACACCTATCTGGCGCACTACGACAGTCTCGACGTCGACTCGGCTTTCGAACGCTTTGCCGCCAACAAGGAGGTGCAGTGGGACACCGTGGCCGACAGCTCCGCATTGGCCGCCGGGCAGTGCCTCTCCCAGCGCGACTCCTTCCTGCATCTGCAAATCAAAGCCCTCCTGGCCGACTGCCTCTTCGGGCGCGGACACTACTACCGCATCATGAAGGTGCGCGACCCGGTCTACAACGCCGCCCTCGTGCAGCTGCGCCAGCGCAAGTCTGTCAAATAGCGGCTGCAAGCCCTTCGCCGCCCATCGGCGTCCATCACCCTCCATCCCCGGCGCCCGTCGCCGCCCATTCTTGTCACCCCGTTTCGCCCTCCCGCCCTGCGCCATGGAGCGGCAGCGGTTCCCCTCGCTACGGAGAGGGGCCGTTCAATCCTGCATCGTTATAGTATCGTTATAGCAACGTTACCCGATATGATAACGGAAAACAAGCCGAAAAACAGGCAGCATCGAGCCGGGATTGAACGGCCCAAGTGGTTCGTGGCGTGCCGTCTGCTGAAAATTTCCGGCACTGCGGTGTGGCAGGGGAGGCGTGGGGAGGGCTTAGCAGTGGTGCAGAGGAGGAGTGGGGAGGGCGTTGAGTCGAGGCCGTATGGGGCGGGAAGGTAGGCCGTCGGGGCATGGATGAAAATATTTTTGTTGCAGATTTGTTTTTTTTTTGTATATTTGCAGAATCCCGTAATTTACAGATAGTGTTGTAAATTATTAAGAGATAACAAGTAATTGGCGGAGAGTGTCCGTCGGATAAGTGTAAAAAGTGAATCGAGAGTGCGGTTACCCACCGCAGGTATTATATAGAATATGGATTACAACTTTAACGAAATCGAGCCTAAGTGGCAGAATTATTGGCGTGAACATCATACCTACAGGTGTGGTATCGAGCCGGACAAACCTCATTTCTATGTCCTCGACATGTTTCCCTATCCTTCGGGAGCGGGGCTGCATGTGGGCCACCCGTTAGGCTACATCGCCAGCGACATCTTTGCCCGCTACAAGCGTCTGCGTGGATTCAATGTGCTGCATCCCATGGGATACGACGCTTACGGCCTCCCCGCCGAGCAGTATGCCATACAGACCGGCCAGCATCCCGCCATCACCACCGAGCGCAACATCGCCCGCTATCGTGAGCAGCTGGACAAACTGGGCTTCAGTTTCGACTGGGAGCGCGAGGTGCGCACTTGCGACCCGAAATACTATAAGTGGACACAATGGACTTTCATCCAGCTGTTCAATCATTATTACGACCGCGAGCTCGACAAGGCCCGTCCCATCAGCGAGCTGGTGAAGCAGCTGGAGGAGGGCACCGTGGCCACCGAGGGCGAGAAGCCTTGGGCAGCCATGAGCGAGGACGAGCGTCAGGACTATCTGATGAATTTCCGTCTGGCTTATCTGGCCGACATCCCCGTCAACTGGTGTCCCGAGCTGGGCACCGTGCTGGCCAACGACGAGGTGGTGAACGGCCTCAGCGTGCGCGGCGGCTACCCCGTCGAGCGCAAGCTGATGCGCCAGTGGAGCCTCCGTATCTCGGCTTACGCACAACGCCTGGTCGACGGATTGGAAGAGGTGGACTGGTCCGAGTCGCTCAAGGAGATCCAGCGTAACTGGATCGGCCGCAGCGAGGGTGCCGCCGTCTGGTTCCCCCTCGATGTGAAGCCCAACGCCAATGTGCTGCCCGGTGCACAGGCCTATATCAGCCAGTGCGACCCCCAGCCCGTTCTCAGTTTCGAGATTTTCACCACCCGTCCCGATACAATATATGGTGTGACATTCATGGTGCTCTGTCCGGAGCACGAGCTTATCGACAGCATCACCACTCCCGCTCAGCGCGCCGAGGTGGAGGCCTACGTGGCGTGGGCCAAGAACCGCTCCGAGCGCGAGCGTCAGGCCGAGGTGAAGAAGGTGAGCGGTGTGTTCACCGGCTCCTTCGCCATCAATCCCCTCACCGAGGAGCGTATCCCCATCTGGGTGAGCGACTATGTGCTGGCAGGCTATGGCACAGGTGCCATCATGGCAGTGCCCGCCCACGACAGCCGCGACTTTGCCTTTGCACGCCATTTCAACCTGCCCATCCGTCAGGTGGTAGCCACCGACCCCGACAACCTCACCGACCCCGATACATGGACCGAGAGCCTCGACAGCAAGACGGGCTACAGCGTCAACAGCGGATTTGTGAGCGGGATGAAGGTGAAGGACGCCATGGCCGCCGTGATTGATAAAATCGAGGAGATGGGTATCGGCCACCGCACGGTGAACTACCGCCTGCGCGACGCTATCTTCAGCCGTCAGCGCTACTGGGGCGAGCCGTTCCCGGTGTACTACAAGCAGGGCCGTCCCTACACGCTGCCCGAAGAGTGCCTGCCCCTGCTGCTGCCCGAGGTGGGCGACTTCAAACCCACCGCCACGGGCGAGCCCCCGCTGGGCCACGCCACCTGCTGGGCCTGGGACGAGGCCAACCGCCAAGTGGTGGAGAACAGCAAGATCGACGACAAGACTGTCTTCCCCCTCGAGCTGAGCACCATGCCCGGCTTTGCAGGGTCGAGCGGCTATTACCTCCGCTATATGGACCCCCACAACGACCAGGCTTACTTCAGCGCCGAGGCCGTCAACTATTGGCAGAACGTCGACCTCTATGTGGGCGGCGCGGAACACGGCACCGGCCATCTGATTTACGCCCGTTTCTGGAACAAGTTCCTCTACGATATGGGTCTCAGCGTGAAGCAGGAGCCTTTCTACAAGCTGGTGAACCAGGGCATGATTCAAGGCCGCTCCAACTTTGTGTATCGCAGCAAGGAGGACAACAACCTCTTTATCTCGAAGAACATCCCCGGACGCGAGGAGAAGACGGTTCCCATCCATGTGGATATCAATATCGTCAATAACGACGTGCTCGACATCGAGAAGTTCAAGGCTTGGAGACCCGAGTTTGCCAATGCCCGCTTCGAGCTGGAGGACGGCAAATATATCTGCGGCTGGGAAATCGAGAAGATGTCCAAGTCGATGTACAACGTGCAGAACCCCGACGACCTGGTGGCCCGCTATGGCGCTGACACCCTCCGCCTGTACGAGATGTTCCTCGGACCGGTGGAGCAGGCCAAGCCTTGGGACACCAACGGTATTGAGGGTGTGTTCCGTTTCCTGAAGAAGTTCTGGAAGCTTTTCGAGAACTGCTCCGACGTTCCTGCCGACAAGGCTTCGCTCAAGTTGATGCACCAGACCGTGAAGAAGATTACCGACGACATTGAACGGTTCTCCTTCAATACGTCGGTGAGCACCTTTATGATATGCGTCAACGACCTGCTTGCCAAGGAGACGGTGTCGAAGGAGGTGATGGAATGCCTGTCGATACTGCTGGCCCCCTTCGCCCCCCATATCGCCGAAGAGGTCTACAGCCGTCTGGGTCACGACACCAGCGTGTGCTGCGCCGCATGGCCGGAGTACGATGCCAAGATGCTGGAGGAGGACACCTTCACCTATCCTGTGTCGTTCAACGGCAAGATGCGTTTCACGCTCGACCTCCCCGCCGGGGTGAGCCAGCAGGATGCCATCGCCGCCGTCAAGGCCGACGGCCGCGGACAAAAATGGCTCGACGGCAAGGAACCCAAGCGCATCGTCTTTGTGCCCAACAAGATTATTAATATCGTCGTATAATACCTTTGCTACCATGTTAAGTCGTCACTTTCTCCGATCTAAGGTGCTGCAGGCTGTGTATGCCTGCTATACCGACCCTGTGGACATTCCTGTTGCCGAAAGGAATTTCAAGCACATCATCAGCCGTTTCAACGACCTTGGTATCATCCAGCTCTCGGCGATGGTACATTTTGCCGAGGTGGCCGGCGTCATGATTGACGAGGCTCAGCACAAGTATCTGCCTACCGAGGCCGAACTGAACCCCAACCGCCGTCTCCCCAACAACCTCTTCATCCAGAAGCTGGCGGCAAACTACGACTACCGCCACCAGTGCGACGAGAGCAATGTGAGCTGGGGAGGTGTGGAATACGACGAGATATTCCGCCAGGCTTACGCCGCGTTCGCCAAGCTGCCTGAATACGCCGAGTATTTGTCCTCGGAACAGACCTTCGAGTCCGACCACCAGTTTGCATTGCGGATTTTCAAGTATCTTGTCAACGACGAACTGCTACGCGACAGCCTCTTCCCGAAGAGCCTGTTGTGGGAGGACGACTACGACCAGATTGCCCAGTATAATTTCATGATGCTGAAGACGCTGGACGACACGATGGACGAGGCGACGGTAATCCCTGCCATGACCGACGAGCGCATTGAGAAGGATGTCGAGGCATACGACTTTGCCCGGCAGCTGCTCATCGTCACCCTCCGCCACGGCAAGGAGGTGGAGGATATGATTCGCAAGCACCTGAAGGGTTGGGAGTTTGAGCGTGTGGCATTTATGGATGTGCTGCTGCTGAATATGGCTGTGGCCGAGCTGACGGAGTTCCCCTCGATTCCCGAGCGCGTCACTGTGGATGAATATATCGAGTTGTCGAAGGAGTTCAGCACCGAGCGCAGCAAGCTCTTCATCAATGGCATTCTCGACAAGTTCATCATCGAGCTCCGTTCCGCCGGACGCATCAATAAGTCGGGTCGCGGACTGATAGACCCCACCATGCTGGAGGAGGAAGGCGAATGAAGAAGACCTTAGCATCCACCTTGTTGCTGCTGTCGCTGCTGTTGGCAGCAGCCTGTGCCGACACACAGAAGAGCGGCGACATCGACGTCGACCTCATCAACAACCCCAACAGTGCGCAGGGCTACGACCAGTCGGCCCGTGTGCCTAAGATTACCTTCGACAGCGACCTCCACGATTTCGGCCGCATCACTGCGGGCGAGAGCATCTCCTATAGTTTCCATTTCCGCAACACCGGCGACGCCGATCTGGTGCTCTCCGGCTGTTCGGCCACCTGCGGATGCACGGTGGCGGACTATCCCCGTGGCCGCATAGCCCCCGGCAAGGAGGGATATGTGACCGTCACGTTCAACTCGCAAGGGAAGACAGGGCAGCAGTATCAGGAGGTCACCGTCACATCCAACGCCCAGCCGGGTCGCAATATTCTTAAAATCACCGCCCAGGTAACCTATTGAGACGGGCGGAGAACGTAGAGATTTGTAAATTAATAAATTCAGAATTATAACATAAAAGAACATGAACAACCTTTTTATCTTACTCCAGGCCCAGGGTGGCGGCGGCGGTAGCATGCTTATCTGGCTTATTCTCATCTTTGTAGTGATGTGGCTGCTGATGGTGCGTCCTCAACAGAAACAGGCCAAGAAAGAACGCGAGTTCCGCGAAAAACTGAAGAAAGGCGACCGCGTCAGCTTCAGTGGCGGTATTTATGGCAAAGTCCACGAGGTGGCAGAGCATACGATCGATGTCGAGATTGCCAACGGCGTAGTTGTCACCGTCGAGAAATCCATGGTCCAGCCCATCCCCGAGCAGCCTGCCGCCAACGCCAAGAAATAACCCGTCAAAGAGTGAGAGTGTAAGAACGCAGGAATGATTAACGTATTAACGAGTTAACGCATTAACACATTCAAGCACTCAAGCATTAACGAATTAACGAGTTCCCGCATTAACGCATTAACACATTCAAGAGTTAACGAATTAACGAATTAACGCATTCAAGAATGTTCCGGCACAGGTCGTTTTGGGTTATATTGTTGCTCACAGCCGTTGTATGGTTGATGGCCACCATGTCCGAGGACAGTGACCATGTGCTCACGGTGCGTGTGGAGTGGGGAGGATTCGATGCGGCGCGTTATGTCGTCTCGCAGGCCGACACGGTGCTGCCGGTGACCGTCAACACGAATACTTTCCAAGCCCTGTCGTTCCGTCGCACCCTCAACAATAAGCCTTATCGGCTTCAGGCCAAGACCGACACGGTGTTGAAGGTGAACAGCCTGTTGCTCGACGACATCGTTAAGCAGGTGGGGCTGTCGGGTGTCAAGGTCATCAGCTCCCCTGTCGAGACCTTGGGCATCAAGTTCACCGAGCGGCAGAGCAAAGCCTATCTGCCCGTCCTGCGCAATGTCGAGTTCCACTATGCCGGACAGCGGGGTCTCTCGGGCACCCCTCTGGTTGAGCCCGACACGGTATGGCTGTATGGCGACTCGGCATCGCTGGCGCGTATCCCGTCGGTCTACACTGCCGATACGGTGGTGAGGTATGTCTCCGACAGCGGTTGGTATTCGCTGGCCCTCGAGCCCGTGTGGGAGCAGTACCGTGGAGTGCGTCCCTCTGTCGACAGCCTGCGGGTCTTCCTTCCCGTCGGCAAGTTCGTCGAGAAGACCGTCACCGTCAATGTCAAGCCCCGTTGCGAGAATACCGGGAGCCAGCTGCGTGTCATCCCGGAGCGTGTGAGTGTCACCCTCTGGACACCCGTTGAGGATTACGACCACCTGACCGCCGACCAGGTCGAGGCCGTCGTGGTCTATACCCCCGACGTGAAAGAGAAGGAGTTGCCTGTTCTCATCACGCGGTTCCCCAGCAACATGCGTATCAAACACATCTCACCATCCTCCCTCCAGTATGTCGTCATCAAGAAACAGTAATCCCGCCGGCCGGCCGCTCTATGTGGCGGTGACGGGAGGCATAGGGTGTGGCAAGACCACCGTGCTCGAGCAGTTCCGCCTGCTGGGTGTCCCCACATTTATTGCCGACGAGGTGGCAGGCAACTACTACCGTGACCCCGCTTTCCTGCAGGAGGTGCGGGGACTCTTTGGCGGCAAGGTCTTCCGCCCTGACGGGAGTGTCGACAAGCAGGCCATTGCCTCCATTGTCTTTGCCGATGATGCGATGCTGCAGCGGTTGAATGCGTTGGTACACCCTCGGGTGTGGCGTGATTTTGTCGCCTTCGCCGAGCAGCATGCCAAGGCGCCATACGTCATCTTCGAGAGTGCCATCGTCTACGAGTATGCTTTCGACAAGAAAGTGGACAAAGTGGTGTGTGTCTATCTCGACAAGGAAGAGCGCATGCGTCGCCTGGAGTTGCGCGACCACGCCACCCGTGCCCAGCTAGAAGCCCGCATGGCCAACCAGCTCAGTGCCGAAGAAAAGATGATGCGCGCCGACTACGTGATACTGAATTACGAAGGCAACCCCCGCGCCCGCCAAGTGCAGCACGTCCACACCAGCCTCCTCCACTTAGTGTAAGGTTAATAAGATAGTGTGCCTCCGGCACACCCAAGCCCTAGTCAAGCAAAGACATAACATATTTCACTTTTCACTATAAAGTGTTGTAGAGAAATTTTCACTTTTCACTTTTCACTTTTCACTTTTCACTATTAAGTGTTGTAGATAAATTTTCACTTTTCACCTTTCACTTTTCACCTTTCACTTTTCAACAATACGGTCTGTATTTTGTAAGATTTTGCCGATAATACGGTCTGTATTTTATATTTTTTTCGTATCTTTACATTAATAATCAAATGGTTAAAAAAGGGATGTAATGAGGAGGGCATGCGTACTGAAAGTACGCAATCCTATTAACCCCATACTTGCAGTGTGGGGTTAGTAAACGGCAATGATAATGCGTGTCGAAGACACGCAACAATGATGACAATGAGAAGGTGGTAGTGTGTCGAAGACACGCCAACCACTCTCGGACACCAGCTTAAATGTACCGCTTTGGCGGTACATTTTTTTATTCCAATTCGTTCAGAAAGCCGACTTTTTCTTCATCCTTGTTTTGTTGGGATAAGTAGATAAGAAGTCGAAAGTGTTCTGTTCGGCGCTCTCGCTGAGCCTCACTGTCGAAATGTCCACTGGACATTTCTTCATCCTTGTTTTGTTGGGATGTGGTCTTTTAGTTTCATTTCATTTCGATTGTATGGAAGATGCTATTTGGGATGTCTTAATCCTTGTTTTGTTGGGATATGGTCTTGTAGTTGCTAAAGAAGCCATTGCTATTCCTCAAATTAAAGTCTTAATCCTTGTTTTGTTGGAAAGAAGATTTAGAAGTCAAAAGTGTTCTGTTCGGCGCTCTCGCTGAGCCTCACTGTCGAAATGTCCACTGGACATTTCTTCATCCTTGTTTTGTTGGGATATGGTCTTGTAGTTAAATCAACATGAAAGGTAAAATTCAATTTCGTTTCTGCGTCTTAATCCTTGTTTTGTTGGGATATGGTCTTGTAGAGGGGTGCGCTCAGAACTTCGGGCAAATCCAGAAGATGTCTTAATCCTTGTTCTGTTGGAAAGAAGATTTAGAAGTCCAAAGTGTTCTGTTCGGCGCTCTCGCTGAGCCTCACTATCGAAATGTCCACTGGACATTTCTTCATACTTGTTTTGATGGTAAGAAGTGAGGAGTAATAATATTCAATTTTCAATTTTCAACTTTCAATTTTCAAACGTCCTTGTTTTGTTGATGAAGGAGCATCCCGAGAGGTCGCCCGAGAATACAGCCGTGTCGTGAATACCTTCACGACACCCTCTTTCCTCTAATGGTATGAGGAATCCTTGTTTTGTTGGGATATGGTCTTGTAGCCCGACCTCATGCCACACCAAATCCAAATCACGGGTGTGTCTTAATCCTTGTTTTGTTGGGAAGAAGATTTAGAAGACCAAAGTGTTCTGTTCGGCGCTCTCGCTGAGCCTCACTGTCGAAATGTCCACTGGACA
>ONFR01000006.1 GCA_900317125.1 uncultured Bacteroidales bacterium
GGAGGGGATGTTGAATCGAACCGGAATCGATGCTGAATTTATCGGGAATCTATTCTGAATTAATCGTGAATCTATGTAGATACATTATTTTTCGCACGGGGCACAATATTAGTAGCGGAAATGCGTTATTGGGCATTATGATTAATCGTATAATAAAAGCAACTCTATTTATCGCCTTGGCCTTGATGCTGGCCCTGCCGGCCCAGGCCAGAAAGAAACAAGGCTACGAAATCACCCTCAGCATCAATCACGGCAAGGACACGATGATGTTTATGGGTCACTATTTCGCCAAAGGCAACAGCATTATCGATACCGCTTTACGCGACAGGAAAGGTCGTTTTGTGTTTGAAAGCAAGACCGATACTTTGGCGCCCGGACTGTATTTCTTTGCTAACCCGGAGGGCAAGTATGTGGAGTTTGTGGTGTATCATGAGCCACCGTTCTTCAACTTTGTGACCGACGAGGAGGACTGGACCACTAACATGAAGGTGAAAGGCAGCCCGGAAAATGATTTCTTCTACCGTTTCCACCGCATTGACGCGGATTATGCCAAAGATTTGGACGACAAGTACTTCTCGATGGACTCGGTGGAATTCATGGCATACAAGCGCAAACGGTTGTTGAGCCTGGACTCGGTGAAGATTAACATGATAGAGGAGAATCCCTCACGTTTCCTGTCGAAGATGATGCTCGCCACCAAGGAGGTGTATCCCCCAATTGTGGACGAGAAGGGCGACACCCTGAGCGAGGCACAGCGCAGAGACTACTATCTAGAGCACTACTTTGACAACATCGCTTTGGAGGATGACGCCATAATCCGCACTCCGAAAAAGGTGTTCTACGACCAGGTGATGTCGCTATATAACGAGTATTTGAAGTATGCGCCGCCGTCGGTGATTGAGCATAGTATAGACATCATGATGGAGCGGGCGAAGAAAGCCCCGACGGTGTTCCAGTACCTGACGCTGACGCTGACACAGAAATATTTGCAGAGCAACGTGATGGTGTACGATGAGGTGTATGTGCACATGGTGAAGAATTACTTTGCGAGCGACTACAATTTTTGGTCCACACCCAGCAACATAGAGCAGGAACTGATGCGTGCCACAAAGTGGGAACGCCTGTTGGTGGGCAAGGAGGCGCCGGAGCTGATACTGTTTGACACGTTGCACAACCCGCACTCGCTGCATGCTTTGCCTTATAAGTGGAAACTGCTGGTGTTCTGGTCGCCCAACTGCGGCCACTGCAAGCACATCATTCCCACGGTGTACCAGGTGTTTGAGAAGTATCAAGCCAAGTACGACATCGGGGCATTTACCATACTCAGCGACCCCGACGACAAGACACGCGCTGAGTGGCGCAAGTTTATGAAGGACCACAACATGACCAGCCCCACATGGCTGAGTCTGGACGGCGGCGAGGCTAATGTGGATTGGCACGATGTGTACGACATTACCACTACACCGCAGATATACTTGATAGACGAGGACAACATAATACAGGCCAAGCATTTGGGCGAGAGCAGCGTGGAGAAAGTGATACAGGCCATTTGCGGAAACGGCAACAATGAGTAGCAAAGCCGACACTGGAGGGCAGGCTGTGGACGGAGCAGTTGGATATGGGGAGAAGAGGATTGCGGAACAGGCTGCCGAGGTGGCGGTAAAAGTCTAATAATTATAAAGATGACTGAAGAGAAAAAATACCCTACAATAAAACCCCAAATCAGTTTGGGATTGTATTGTAAATGGCTGACAGACAAATATCAGTCGCTGGAACAGGAAAATGAGAAGTTAAAAAGACAGTGTGCTCACAAAGACAAGGAGATTGCGAGCCTGAAGAAACAGATTGATTTTATCATCGCCAACAACAAGGTGGTTCACAACAAGTACCTGGACGAACGTAAAGAGTTCAAAAAAGAACTGTACAAAGAGGATTTGATAATATCATATAAACAGCAGGTTGAAGCACTGAACAGAAGATTGAAATACTACAGGACAATGAGCAAGCAATTGATTGACAAAATCATTGAGTTGGAACGCAAGAAATCGGAGCAGCAATAGTACTTTCAAGGGATAAAGGGCAATCACTGATGACATCCAAATGAAACAGAAATAAATAATACAAGAACAATATGAAAAAATTAACTCTTTTAGCCGTTGGCATCGCCATGACTGCCGTGCTGACGACCGGTTGCAAATCAAAAATGGACAATCCTTTCTTTTCGGAATGGGGAACACCGTATGAAATCCCCGACTTCGGTAGAATCAAGACCGAACACTACATGCCCGCCTTCAAAGAGGGTATGAAACAACAGATGAAGGAAATCGACGACATTGTGAACAACAGCGAGGCGCCGACTTTCGAAAACACCATTGAGGCTTATGAATACAGCGGCAGCTTGCTGGACAAGGTGGCCGGCGTGTTCTTCAACCTGAGCGAGTGCGAAAACAGCGACGAGATGGAAGCCATAGCCGAGGAGGTGACTCCCCTGCTGTCGGCACACTCGGACAACATTGCGCTGAACGCCAAATTGTTTGAACGCATCAAGACCGTTTACGACCAGCGTGAGAGCTTGAACCTCAATCCCGAGCAGGCACGTCTGCTGGAGGAGACCTATAAAGGCTTTGTGCGCAGCGGCGCCAACGTGCCGGCCGACAAGCAGGCCCGTTTCCGCGAGCTGAATGAGCAGATAGCTTCACTCACTCTGCGTTTTGCACAGAATGTGCTGAAAGCCACCAACGCCTATCAGCTGGTGCTGGATGAAGCCCCTGCCGGACTGGGAGCCGACCAGATAGCCGCCGCCAAGGAGACCGCCGACGCCGACGAGGCCACCAAGGGCAAACTGGTGTTCAAACTGAACCTGCCCAGCTGGGAGCCTTTCATGCAGAACTGCTCCGACCGCGAACTACGCAAACAGATGTGGGATGCCTACACCCAGCGTTGCAACGGGGGCGAGTTTGATAATACCAAGATTATCGACACGCTGGTGAACCTGCGCCTGGAGCGTGCCAACATATTGGGCTACAGAACCCACGCCGACTATGTGCTGGAGAACTGTCTGGCCAAAACCCCTGTCGCTGTGGACAATTGCTTGATGCAGATTTGGACCCCCGCGCTGGCAAAAGCCAAAAAGGAATGCGCCGAATACCAGAAGATGATTCAGGCCGACGAGAAAGGTGCGAAACTGGAGCCTTGGGACTGGCGTTACTATAGCGAGAAACTGCGCAAAGAGAAATACGACCTCGAGGACGAAGTGGTTCGCCCCTACTTCTCGCTGGACAATGTGCGTGAAGGTGCTTTCGCCACCGCCAACAAACTGTATGGCATCACCTTCCGTGAAAACGACACGCTGCCCACCTACAACAAGGAGGCTCATGTGTATGAGGTGATTGACAACGGCCAGGTGATTGGCATCCTGTATATGGACTTCCATCCCCGCGCAAGTAAACGCAGCGGTGCTTGGATGACCGAGTTCCGTGGACAGAAAGTGGACCGCGACGGGAAGAATGTTATCCCCATCATTCAGGTGGTGTGCAACTTCACCAAGCCGACCGCCGACAAGCCCTCGCTGCTCAATTTCGACGAGAGCGAGACCCTGTTCCACGAGTTTGGACACGCCCTGCACGGCCTTTTGAGCAAATGCCACTATCCTTCATTGGCTGGCACCAACGTGCCCCGCGACTTCGTGGAGCTGCCTTCGCAGATTATGGAGAACTGGTGCCGCAACCCGCAGGTGATGAAAACTTATGCCAAGCATTATAAAACCGGCGAGCCCATCCCCGACCAGCTGATTGCAAAAATCGCTGCCGCTCAAACCTACGGACAAGGTTTTATCAACACCGAGTTGCTGGCTGCCTCACTTCTCGACATGGAATACTACAGCCTGCTGGAAAAACAGCACATCGACCCCAACGAGTTTGAAACCAACTTCTTGAACAGCATCGGACTGATTCCCGAAATCATCAGCCGATACAAGAGCCCCTATTTCCAACATATTTTCACCACGGGATACGATGCCGGCTACTATAGCTACACGTGGACAGCCATTCTCGACCACGATGCCTTTGCAGCCTTTGTGGAGAGCGGTGACCTGTTCAACCCAGTGCTGGCCAAAAAGTTCCGCCACATACTGGAGAGCGGCAACACCATCGACCCCATGAAAATGTATATTGAATTCCGCGGACAGGAACCCAGCGTCACACCGCTGCTGAAAGACCGCGGCCTTATTTAAGAGAACAATAACCGCCTGTCCGTCATGTACCTGTCCCAACGGCAGATACGGACAGGCGGATTTATAACGAATCATTGATGAAGAAAATACTACTTGCTGCCGCAATATTGCTGATGTCCTGCCACTTGTGGGCACAGACAGGAAATGATACCACCGCCACCCAGAAGCCCACCGGTCCAAACTACGAACAAATACAGGAGGTGCTGAATGGGAAGTCGGGCAAACGGATTTTTTCCAAACTTGTGAAACGGCTGAAAGACGCCGACACTACATTGCAATTGGCCGACATCCAAATGCTTTATTACGGACAAATCTACATGGACAACTACACGCCCGGCGGCCAATTCCCCGAGTTTGATGAAATCAACACGATCCTGTCGCAGAAAAAAGTGTACAGCTTGTCGGAGGCAAAAAAGATTGTTTCGCTGTCCAACCAAGTGATAGACCGATGTCCCTGCGAACCCATGGGCTACTATTACAAATACCTTGGGCAGGACATTCTGTGCCAGCACTATGGCGGTGACACCAATCTGAGGAACAAAACCCAGTTGCAATACCAGATGCTGTTCTATGCCATCCTGTCGTCGGGCAATGGGATGTACCCCCGCACAGCCGTGCATGTGGTCAGCCTGGCGCACGAAAACATACTGCTGAACACTTACGACCTGAAACGTCAGTCGAACTCTTTCAGGATTATCGACGGA
Organism: uncultured Bacteroidales bacterium; assembly: GCA_900317125.1. Lineage (GTDB taxonomy): Bacteria > Bacteroidota > Bacteroidia > Bacteroidales > P3 > Colimorpha. Next base: position 4,936 of record ONFR01000006.1, read on the forward strand.
CACAACTACGACATTGTGGCTTTGGACCGGAACAAGTTCCGGGTGAACTCCATGTTCTTCAACATCGACCCCATTCTAGCTTGGGATAAAATGGTCAAAAATAATGCCCCGCAATCCAATAAGGACATCAAAAAGGTGACTTCGGCAGAGATAGACTTGGGTACGCGCTTCGTTATAGAGCTGGTGAAGACCAAAAAGTCCGAGAGCACCTTCAAGCTCCTCAGCTGTGAGAAGATACAAGACACACTGACCCTTCAGGGCAATATGCTCTATAATGAGCCTGTGCCTTATGGCAGAATCGTGGGATACTTCTGCAAAACCCGCCCCACCCTGGGCAGCAAAGAAGTACACACCAGCCTGATTCTGAACGCCAACTACACTGAGGAGGAGCTATTCTTCGACAGCGAAATACACATCTGGGGCATTCCCGGCTATCACGCCACACCCAACAATGGTCTCTCCAACAACTGGCAGAGCCTTGAATGGAACGACGAAATCGCCACCATCCGGATAAGCAATATCCGAACCCAGAAATAACAGTTAGCCTATACAAATCAATAAACAATATAAACAATAAAGTAGACATATTATGGAAGACAATGTTCGCAAACTTACTCGCAGCACCACCGAACGCCGCATTGCCGGTGTTTGCGGAGGAATAGCAAAATACCTGAATGTCGATGTCACCGTGGTCAGAATTCTATTTCTGATTGCCTTGCTGTGCGGAAGCCTTGGTTTCTGGGCATACCTCATCGTGTGGATTGCCGCCCCCGAGGACAACCGTCTGCACCAATAACAGCCATCCCGCCCAAACGCCATCGGGGTTCCTCCTATGGATTGGGGCAGGAGTATTGCATCACGCCGCCAACCAAAGTTGCCTTTCGCGGCCTACTTTCGGATGGCATTAGCTTTCAATCCCTGCATCCCATGTATACTCACACCCCGTCGTTCTGAGCTTTCGGCAAACAGGAACAACCAAAAGGCCGGAGTCGCAACACCAATGCGTCTCCGGCCTTTCTTATCAGTCCGCCACCCGGCAGACCGCAGGAACTATGTCCCAGCCTATCTGTTCATCAGTCGGCTCTCACCCCACGAGTACTGGGGATAAGCCTTCTTGAGGTCGGCGGCAGAGCCGTTCACATTACTTCCGCCGCTGGTGGCGAACACACAGAGCGTCTTGCCAGCCAAGTCGTGAGCCTCGATGAAAGTATTGATAATTGTGGGAGCAGTGTACCACCACACGGGGAATCCAATCCACACAGTGTCGTAGTCGGCCATTTTGTCGCAGGTGGCGGCAATGGCGGGACGGGAACTCTTGTCCTTCATCTCCACCGAGGAACGCGACTGCTTATTGGTCCAGTCGAGGTCGGCCGAAGTGTAAGGCTGAGCGGGAACAATTTCAAAAAGGTCGGCATTCTTCTCTTTAGCCAGACGCTCGGCCGCGGCCTTGGTGGTACCTGTTGCCGAGAAATAAGCTACAAGTGTTTTCTTCATTTTCGAGGTCTCCTTATTCGATGAATTACTGTTACTTTGATTATTTTGGGCGCAAGCCGACATACCGAATAGCAGCGCGGCGGCACACAGGAACGTTGTGAAATGTTTCATGGTTTATTTAAGATTTGAACGGAAAAACTCTTCTATCTTGTCGTAGGGGATAACACCTGCCACATCATCATAAAGGTCCACGTGTGTAGCTCCTGGAATAATCATTATCTCCTTGTTCCCCACCACAGTACTCTTGCCTTGAGGGTTCACGCCAGTCATCTTCTCGAAAGCATATTCGCTGAAATAGCGGCTGTGCGCCTTCTCGCCGTGCACCAGCAACACCGGAGTCTCTATCTCTGCGGCCCAGGCCAACAGCGGCTGGTTCATGAACGACTGTGTGCCAATCAGATTCCAGCCGTCGGTGCTGTTGCCGCTACGCTCGTGATAGCCACGGGGACACTTATAATAAGCATGATAGTCCTTTACAAACCACGGAGCGTCGTCCGGCAGTGGGTCTACCACCCCACCCTGACGGCCATAATCGCCCGTGCGGGCAATCTCGGTGCGGGCCTTGGCCAAAGCCTTACGCTGCTCCTGACGGGCAGCGGCATTGTCCGTACTTCCAAAATAGCCCTCCGAAGCTATCTTGCTCATATCGTACATCGTACTGGCAACGGTGGCCTTGATGCGAGGGTCGAGAGCGGCAGCGTTCACCGCCATACCGCCGAAACCGCAAATGCCAATGATGCCAATCCGCTCGGGGTCCACATTGTCCTGCACACTCAGAAAATCAACTGCGGCAAGAAAATCCTCGGTGTTGATGTCGGGGCTGGCAGTGCGGCGGGGTTCTCCGCCACTCTCGCCCGTATACGAAGGATCGAAAGCCAATGCCACGAAACCGCGCTCGGCCATGTGCTGGGCATACAGGCCCGACGACTGCTCCTTCACGGCACCGAAAGGTCCGCTCACTGCAATGGCCGCCAACTTACCCTCATACTTCTTAGGCGTGTACATGTCGGCCGCCAGTGTGATGCCGTAGCGGTTGCGGAACGTCACCTTGCGGTGATCCACCATGTTGCTCTGTGGGAAAACCTTGTCCCACTCCTGTGTCAATTGCTGTTCCATATTATTCTGTTTTTTATCTATTTCCTTGTTGCAACAACCCGTTGCCATAGCAGCCACAACAGCCACTAATAAAATATTTTTCAACACTTTATCCATACTAAAAAAATACCATTATTTAAACTGCAAAGATAACAAAAATCCGCAAAACACAAACTCCAGTCCATATTATTAAGAAAAAAATAACGAATCTACTATACGTCCACCCCTCATCGAGTGTCAATTTTTATTTGTATCTTTGCACATTGGCAACAGTCCCATCCCGCCCCATCTAATGGCACATATCTCACTAAATGCCAACACACAAACCGCAAACATCTGCCTCACACAAACCCCGCCACGCTGCCGCCACACCTTACTAACAAAACAATAATCCACATGAACCCCACACCCGAAATACAAAATACCCCCACCACCGACCGCCACAACATATTGGGCACAACCAACCGCAGCCAGTTCCGCCAATGGCTTTCAGCCAACCATGCCAGCCAGCCGGAATGTTGGGTGGTAGTGAAACGCGGCCGCCCCACCGACGACAAACACTTCTGGTATCTCGACGCGGTGGAAGAGGCCCTTTGTTTCGGATGGATTGACAGCGTGTCCACACTTGTGAACGGCGTTCGCATGCAACGTTTCACACCCCGCAAGAAACAAAGCCCCTGGACCGAGCTGAACAAAGAGCGGGTCCGCCGGCTGGAAAGGCTGGGGCTGATGACCGATGCCGGCCGGAAGGTGCTGCCGCCCATGGGACCTCGCAGCTTCAAAGTCGACCCCGACATCGAAGCCGCCATGAAAAAGCACCATGTATGGTCGCGTTTCCGCCAATTCCCGCCTCTCTACCAACGCATCCGCGCCTACAATGTGGCCTTTTTCAAACACCGTGACCCCGACACCTATACCTCCATGCTCGAGCATCTCATTGAAGCAACCCGTCACGGCCACCTCTACGGCGAGTGGAATGACTATGGCCGTCTGTTGCAGTAACCCCCTCCTCCCTTCCCGCTTCGCTTACTCTTCACCCCTAAGTAAGATTCTCATAAGCTCTTATTCACCCTGACGGTAGCGAACAACTTTCTAAGTCATTTTTTAATAGTTGTGGGTTAACGAATTGACAATTGAAGCGGTTGGCAGGTCAAAGGGAGTGAGAACGGACGGGTGTTGGAAATGGAATTAATCCGGAGCTACGAAAAATGGATGTGCATTGGGGTTGGATATATTTATAGAAATAACGGCATTATGACAGGAAAGGATGACAACAATAATGGTGTTTTTGGCTAGAAATGAGCAAAATGAAAGATTGTGGGGATATTTTTTGAGGAGGGAAGAAACATACAAAATATACTGATTGAATTTTTATTGTTATCTTTGCAGGCAGAAACTGGATATAAACGCGGATTGCTACAATTTGAAAACAACCCGGTTATGAAGAGAGGCGTTGGGGCGGGAGAAACAACCAAGGGCATATACCATTGGGAAGCGACCCCATATACTGGCAGATACAATTTGGAAACGAACCCAAATAAGGGCAGATACACGGGGGCAACTAAACCACATACGGGCAGATACATTGGGGGAACTAAACCACATACGGGCATTTACATTTGGGAAACAAAACTATATACAAACAGAAACATTTTAGAAACAAGTCGATTATGAACAAATACACTCTTCTCCTTTTTGCTACACTGGCATGCACCGCCTGCGGGAAAGAAAACAACCCGCCGGCCGACCCGAGTGTGAAAAACATTGTGTTGACAGTGTCGGGCACAACGTTCGTGGCCACACTGGGCAACACCAAGGCCGCACAGGAATTTGCCGCCATGCTGCCCCTCTCGCTCAATATGCAGGAGCTGAACGGTAACGAAAAATACTGCAACCTGAGCCAAAAGCTCACCACCGACAGCCAAAAGCCGGGCACCATCCATGCTGGCGACATTATGTTGTATGGACGGGACTGTATTGTAGTGTTCTACGAAACGTTTCAAACCAGCTACAGCTACACCCCCATCGGACATATCACCGACCCCGCCCGGCTGAAAGAGACGCTCGGTACAGGAAATATAACCATAAAATTCACAGCCCAATGACAACAAAACCCACAGGAAAAGACTATGTAGGCAGCGACGACATGTATGCCGAAGTGCAGCGCACCATGCGCCTGGTTGCCGAAATGAACACCGGATACCACACCGAGGCCGAAGTGCGCCAATACCTGAGTGAAATAACTGTAAGCGAGGTGCCCGACACCGTACGGGTCTTCACTCCGTTCAACATAAACTATGGCCGCACCACACGATTCGGGAACGACAGTTTTGTGAACTTCGGCTGTACCTTTCTGGCACTGGGCGGCATCACCATAGAGGACGGGGTGTTTATAGGTCCCCACTGTGTGCTGGCCACGGAGTATCATCCCGAAAACCCCGCAACCCGCCATTCGCTGCTCACCAAACCCATCGTGATAAAGCGCAATGCGTGGCTTGGGGCGGATGTGAAAGTGCTGGCCGGAGTAACCATTGGCGAAAATGCCATAGTGGCCGCCGGCAGTGTGGTGACCAAGGACGTGCCGGACAACATGGTGGTGGCCGGCAGCCCCGCTCGCATCGTCAGACCCATCCACGAATAATGCCCACCCTCGTCTGCCCCAGTTTCGGGCGAACGGAGCTGTTATTACAGTCCTTTCCATCCCCACCACAGAGGCCAGACTCACAGCATCGGCGGCAAAACAGAATAAGACACAACAACAATAACATCCTTATTTAAACAAAAAACATAAAAGTAATATGCTTAAAGCATTATTTATCAACGGAAGTCCCCGAAAGCAATGGAACACGGCGCAACTGCTGCAGAAAGCCCTGGAGGGAGCACGCGATGGCGGAGCCGAAACCGAGATGGTGCACCTTTACGACCGGGGCATAAACTACAAGGGATGCATGAGCTGTTTTGCCTGCAAGGTGAAAGGTGGGAGGAAAGGCGTGTGTTTGTTCAAGGACGACCTACAACCCATCATGGAGAAGGCTGTGGAGGCCGATGTGCTGGTGTGCGGCTCGCCTGTGTACTGCGGCTATCCCACGGCAGGGCTCCGTGCTTTTATGGAGCGGTTGATATTCCCGGGAGTGAACTATGCCGACTTCCGACACCCCGTGGTGCTGAAACCCAAACACTCCGCCACCATTTTCACCATGAACTGTCCCAACGAAGCCGTCTACCAGGCCAACGCCTACGACATACTGATGGACACCAACGCAAAACAGCTGGGCATGTTCGGCCCGACGAAAATCATGTACTCGTTCGACACGTTGCAATTCAACGATTATAGCCGATATGACGCCGAAGGAATTAACGGCGACCACAAAAAGCAATGGCACGACACCCATTTTGCCGACGACCTGAACCAAGCGTACAACTTGGGCAAACGGCTGGTGGAAGAGTGCCGGTAGGGACTTTAGCTAAAACACAACCTGCAGAAACCGTCAGCCTGTGCGGAGCCATAGGCGGCAGGGCAGGCTGACGGAAATTGGGCGGTGCGCGTCAAAAAAACATCAACAACTCATTTTGCGATTCCGTCATATTTATCAAGAACTTGGACTGAACAGAACAGATAACGGCAAAAAGAGAAAAAACAGAGGCAGGACCGCACAATAAAAAGGGCGGTCCTGCGTTTAAATAATAAAGAGACAACCAATATGAACGTACTATTGATAAATGGTAGCCCCAATGCCAAAGGCTGCACATTCACCGCCTTGAACGAGATGGCCGCCACACTGCAGAAAGAGGGATTCGACACCGAAATAATACACGTGGGCAACCGCGATATAAGAGGCTGCATAGCCTGTGGGCGCTGTTCGGAAACGGGGCACTGTGTGTTTAACGACCTGGTGAATGAAGTGGCACCCAAACTGGAAGCCGCAGACGGGTTGGTGGTTGGGTCACCGGTATACTATGCTTCGGCAAACGGGACATTGACCAATTTCCTTGACCGTCTGTTTTTCAGTACTCCTTTCAGCAAACGGATGAAAGTGGGCGCTGCCGTCTGCTCCGCCCGACGGGGAGGCACAACAGCCACCTTCGACCAACTGAACAAATACTTCACCATTTCGGAGATGCCTGTTGCCAGTGGAAGATACTGGAACATGGTGCACGGGAATGACGCCGAACAGGTGATGGAAGATGCCGAAGGGCTGCAGAACGTGCGCATCGTGGCCCACAACATGGCATTCCTGATGCGAGCCATAGCCGCAGAGCGAGACCGCAACGGCCTGCCGGAACAAGAGGAGAAGGTGTATACCAATTTCATACGCTAAAACACGCACAAAACATAATCCCAGCCACATGTACAGTCTACAATATAAAGTTACCACCAGCACATGCGACAGCGAAGGACGATTGAAACTGTATTCCGCGCTGCAGATGATGCAGGACTGTTCGGAGATGTGGATAGACAGCCAACCGGAAGTGCGCGAGTATTTTGAGCGCGAGAATATGGCTCAACTGCTTGCCTCACGACAAGTGGAGATAGTGCGTGTGCCTGCCTACAAAGAGAAACTTACCGTCACCACCTCGGTATATGACATGAAACCCATGTTTGGATTCCGCAACACCTTCATATACGATGAGCGGGGAAATCCCTGCTACCGCACATGGAGCATGGGGGCATTTGTCGACAAGAGTACCGGAAAACTGAAAAGGGTGGACGACAGCGTTGCCGCCACGCTGAAGATAGAACCCCAACTGCCCATGAACTACAAGGACCGCCGCATTGCGGTTCCTGCCGACGAGGGGACAGTTTGCACCCCTGTGCGGGTGATGCGGGCCGACATAGACTACAACTGCCACGTGAACAATGCCAACTATATCCGCATAGCTATGGAACTGATACCCGAAGGGGCGGAAATCAAAGGGTTGAGGGTGGAATACCGGGTGGCGGCCAAATTGGGCAACATACTGTCCCCCACCCTCCATGTTATCGGAAACGGATACATAGTGACACTGGCTGTAGGCAAAGAGATATGTGCCATTGTGGAATTCGAATGCACCCATTAGGACACTGCATTACCGATGCAGAATAAAAGCAAACGACCTATAAAACGCATCGAGTTCCCTATCTTGCTGACAACAGGAAACAACACATAGAAAAATGACAGACCACAGACAAGAAATAATCATCACCGACACCCTCGCCGATACAGCCACGCTGCAGCAGCAAGGTTATATCACCCACGCATTGTGCCGACAGGGTGGCGGTTCTTTCTGTCTTGGCAACCATCAACACACATTCACCGCGGGCGATTGCCTCATCATACCCCAACAGAGCCTCCAACTGAATCATCTGAAAGAGAGTGCAGACATGGTGTTGGATGTAATCTATGTGTTACAGGAGTTTATTACCGTTGCCACCCCACAGAGCAACCATGGCATACGGGGACACCTGGCATTGTTCGAACAGCCAGTGATGCATTTGAACCAGCAGCAACAGGAGGTATGCCGCATAAACTTTGAATATATCCGTCACCGACTTAACCACCCACAACACCACTTCCACCGCGACGCCATGCTCAACGCCATCCAGTGCATGATAATAGACTTTTTTGACTTCCATGTAGAGCTATATGGCGATATACCCATCAGCAATCAGCAGGCCTCACTTATGGGACGGTTTCTCTCGATGCTGGACCGTGGCGACTACCGCCAGCACAGGCAAGTGACACACTATGCCTCGGAGCTTTGCGTTACGCCAAAATACCTGAGCGAAGTATGCCACAAAGTGAGCGGACAGTCGGCCATTTACTGGATAACACGATATACAGCACTCGACATCAGCCGACTGCTGCGACAAAGAGAGCTCTCACTAGAGCATATCAGCGACCTTTTCGGGTTCTCGTCGCTAAGCTTTTTTGTGCGCTATGTGCAGAAGAACCTGGGAGCACCACCAAGCGACTTCAGGGAGTAGTGCCCCCAAGTCCACTATCGGGCCATCAGCCACACCAACAACCGCAAAATCTATCATTTTTACCGCAATATTCATAACATCCATTTGGCAAAATGGATGTAATTTTGCATTTTGGGAGTAATCAACAGAGACTCTTATAACAGGATGAAAAATAAAGAAGTAACCTTATAGGCATGTGCGGACTCGATTGGCATGGCCGTTATCTGGAGAGTGTCGGTAGGAAGGCAAATAGTACTGGCCGATTATTCGGAAGAGAATGCCCGCACAGCGGCCCACAGCCAGGAAGAACCGACATCCCGATAGACGGCGGAACCTCAACCAGCCACTGGTATGGAAGCCATCAATACTTGAAAGTGACACATTGACAATGCATCAAAACAAAAATACTATGGAGACAATAAAACTTATAAACGGAGTAGAAATGCCCCTGTTGGGGTATGGTGTTTTTCAGGTACCACCGGCCGAGGCCGAACGCTGTGTGAGCGATGCCCTGCAGGTGGGCTATCGCCTTATTGACACCGCTCAAGCATACTTCAATGAAGAGGGCGTAGGCAATGCCATTAGCAAAAGCGGGATAGACCGCAAAGACCTCTTTATAGTAACCAAAGTGTGGATCAGCAACAATGGCGAGGCACGTGCCGCTACCAGTATAGACGAGAGCCTGCGCAAGTTGCAGACGGATTACATCGACCTGCTACTCATCCATCAGGCATACGGTGACGTGTTTGGAACGTGGCGGGCGATGGAGAAAGCCTATCACGACGGCAAAGTGCGCGTCATCGGAGTGAGCAACTTCCAGTCAGGCCGCTTCTTCGACTTCGCCCACTATGTGGACGTAAAGCCGATGGTGAACCAGCTGCAATGCAACACCCTCATACAGCAGACAGCCATCGAGCCGATAGGGGACCGCTTGGCGGACAAGGGGTCGAAGGCATCGTGAAGAGTGAAGATCTTGCCGCCATAGGTGCCAAGTACGGCAAAAGTGCCGCTCAGGTAGCCCTACGGTGGCTGACCCAGCGAGGTGTTGTGGCCATCCCCAAGTCCAGCCACAAGGAACGAATGGCTCAGAATTTCGACATTTTCGACTTCACATTGACGGATGACGATATGAAAAGTATTGCCAAATTAAACCAACACGACTCGGGCACCATCAATTTCGGCGACCCACAGTTTGTGAGATATTTGATTGAAAATTACGGATAAAAACATTAACCCAATACTATTTACAATGAAAAGAATCGCATTATTCGCCGCTGCGGCACTGCTGCTGGTCGGCTGCAAACAGAAACAGGAAACTCCCGAACCCGTACAGGAACCACAAGGGTCGGTGGTGTACATGACCAAGGAAATCAGCCCCGAGGCGCTGATTAACGTCTACAAGGCACTCGGTGTGCCGGCAGAGGGCCGTGTGGCCGTGAAAATCTCTACCGGCGAGGCCGGCAACAACAACCACCTGAAGGCCGACCTCATCGGACCGCTGGTGCAGCTGGTGAACGGCAAAATCGTGGAGTGCAACACCGCCTACGCGGGCAAGCGCATGAACACTAAAGACCACCTGAAGGTCATCGAGGAGCACGGCTTCAACACCATCGGCGGGGTGGACATCATGGATGCCGACGGCGAAATCAAAATCCCCGTGCGCGACACCACCTACATGCACTACAACATCGTGGGCAAGAACCTGCAGAACTACGACTTCATGATTAACCTCGCCCACTTCAAGGGTCACCAGATGGGTGGCTTCGGTGGCGTGCTGAAGAACGCTAGCATCGGTGTCGCTTCGCGCAACGGCAAGACCTACATCCACACCAACGGCCAGAGCGAGGACTACACCCACCTCTGGGACTACATCCAGCCGGAGAACCAAGACAAATTCCTCGAGTGCATGGCCACTGCTTCCGCTGCAGTGCACGACTATTTCAAGGGTAAGGTTATCTACATTGCAGTGATGAACAACATGAGCATCGACTGCGACTGTAACGGCAATCCTACCCCTGTGGCACTTAAAGACATGGGCATCCTCGCCAGCACCGACCCCGTGGCCCTCGACCAAGCCTGCATCGACCTCGTCCTCAGTCAGGAGCAGACGGCCGACAACGATGTAGCCTCCATGAAAGGGCGCATCGAGAGCCGTCACGGCATCCACACCGTCGAGCACGCCGAGAAGATCGGCCTCGGCAGCCGCAAATACAAGCTAGTCTCCATCGACGGGAAGGAGTAAACCTCTAAGGTAGGTTCAATATATCCCTTCCGTAGCAGATAAGCCATCCGCCTTGGGAGCCACACCTCCCTGGCGGATGGTTCTTTATGTTGCACGATTTGTTCCCGGCTGGCACAATATTTTCGGGGAGTTGGCGTTAGATAAGAAAATCAGTTTTTTCAAAATTTAGGAGGAGATATGAGTATCGAATCAGTAATTGGCATTATTGCGGGATTAATCGCTATTGGCGGTGCGGTAATATCACTTTACAAAAAGCTAAAGAAACGTCCTTTAACAGATCTGATGAATCAACTTGTTGACAAGAAACTATCCTGCAAACAGCATAGGACGATTCTTCGTAAGATGAGCATACAACTGGGTGGAAAAATAAAGAATGAATACATACACAAGTTCGTATTGAACGACAGAGGTAAGGAAACCGTTTTTATGGATATTTGCGAGAGCAACGAAATAGAACCCACTGAAGAGATTTGCAAGAAGTTCATGAATGCGGATATGAAAAAGTTTAGAGCTGACTACAACAGCAGAAGGAACAATGCTACTACATCTGTTCAATCAGAAAAATCACCGTCTTTCCCTTCTTCTTTGGATAATGAAGGGCAAACCGTCTATATGTCGGAGTTGCTGATGAGCAGGTACCCTGAAACCTGCAAGAACCTAATCAAGATTCTTGAAAAGCACCATATAAACTACTTCTTCATTAAAGGTACAAAGGACATATGGTGTCGTGATTATATGCCTGTACAAACCGAATCGGGCAAACTCATTCAGTTCTCCTACAACCCAAGCTATCTGAAAGGCAAAAAGGAGTGGGAAGAGTCACGTTCTAATGTGAAAGATATATGCAAGCAGAACAATATTACTGCAACATTCTCGAACATAAATTTGGATGGAGGGAATGTACTTGTCTGCGATGGTAGGGCGATAATATCAGACAGACTTTATTCGGAAAATCCAGATAAGACGAGAGATGAATTGAGGAAAGAACTGGCCATATTGTTGGAATGCGAGATTATTGTAATTCCATCGCTAAATAAAACTGTAGATTTTACAGGTCACGCTGATGGAATGGTTAGGTTTGTGGATAGAAATACCGTTCTTGGGATAAAATATGACGACAAGTATAAAAAAGATTGGTGGAAAAACACTCAAAAGGTGTTGGATAAATACAACATAAGTTTTATTGAAGTCCCATTCTTTGAAGATGAAACAGATAGAGAACACCCTGAGAGCGCAATTGGCGTTTATGTGAATTATTTAGAGGTTAATGATTTGATAGTAGTGCCTGTATTTGGAAGAGCGGAAGATGCACAAGCAATTGAAATAATCCAAAAAGCATTCCCTAACAAGCAAATCGAAACAATCAATTACAATGATGTGGCAAAAGAAGGCGGCTTGTTGAATTGCACAACATGGGTCGTAAAATAATCACAAAACGACTAGAATGAATCATTACAACGCCAATTGCATTTGAAAACAACTGAAAAGAGTGTTTTCGGGGCCTTTCAAACTTGAAACACGTAAGATTGAATATAATGTTAGCGGCCCCGCCATCCGGCGGGGCCGCTCCCACCATTTTGTAGATGGTAAATTGTGAAAGAAATAGCGTAAAATGTGAAAGTGCAGTATGGGGGATTATTCGTAATTTTGCAGTCGGAAACAGGCGAGGGTGAATATGTGTAATATATTTAACCATCAACGATTTACAAGAATAATAACCCAAACAGACCCATCGATATGAACGCAAAACTCATTATCTCCATTGTCGCGGCGGGCGCGATGCTGCTGGCCGCCTGTGGCAATAACACAAAAACTGACAAGGATATGAACATGTTATCATTCAACGAACAGCAGGCGGCTGCGATGACGGTTATCGCCTGCCACGAGGCGAGGGGCGACCAGTCGTCGCTGGCCATCGCCATTGGTGAAGGCTTCGACGCAGGACTCACCGCCAACCAGATGAAGGAGGCCCTCTCGCAGCTCTATGCCTACACGGGTTTCCCGCGTTCGCTCAACGCACTGGGAACTCTCAAGAAAGTGATGGAACAGCATGGCGATGTAGAGATGGGCGCCGAATCGTCGCCGCTGCCCAGCGGCTATGATGCCCTCAAGCAAGGCACCGAGGTACAGACCAAGCTTAGCGGACAACCCTTCAACTACGACTTTTGCCCCGCTGAGGATTACTACCTCAAAGCGCATCTCTTCGGCGACATATTCGCCCGCGACCTGCTCACCCATGCCGACCGCGAGTTGGTCACCGTCAGCGCGCTGAGCGGCTTAGAAGGTGTGATGCCGCAGCTGCAGGCCCACGTGCGCGGTGCCTTAAATATGGGCGTCACCAAGGAACAGCTGAACGGTATCGTCACCTCGTTGCGTTCACACGGTATGGAGGCAGAGGCACTGCGCTGTGAGGCCGCCATTGCCGCTGTGGACGGACAGCAGATGCCCGCCGTATCCACCTCATCGTGGCCATTGGGTCAGCCCAACGACGCCTACGCTAAGTATTTCACCGGACAGAGCTACCTGGCCTTGCTCGACTCGGGTCGAAATTGCACAGAAACCGCAAATTTTCGCCACCCCGCGGGCAATAAAATCAACGGGGCGGCGTTTGTTTCAGTGATAAACTTTTAATGGTTTAGGATATGAAGAAAGCGATTTTGACACTCGCGATACTGCTGGCCATATGCACGGTTTGCGTCGCACAACGACAGAAGGTGACCGTCGGCAAGGACGGCGAAATGATAGTGAACGGCGACACGGTGGCATACATTGAGAAGGAGGGCTGCAAGCTGCTCAGTGCCACCTGCCGGTTCATCGTCATCGACCTCAACGACGACATGCTGATTACCGTCACGCAGCAGAGCTTCACCGACCGTGAGCGCACCTCGCCCGAGTTCCCCGACGGTACGCCGACGGCCTACATGGTCTTCTCGTTCCGGGGTTACGACGAGGTGGCGGAGACCGACTCGCCCTTTGCGCCCAAGGAGGAGTCGGTAGCTAAACTGATTGCCCGCTGGCACCTGCTCAAGGACAAGAAGCTTGACCCCGAAGCGGTGCAGCAGTTCATCACCGCCAACGGCCGCAAGTTCTCCGACAAGGAACGTCGGCAGAACCAGCCACCGACCATCATCATACAGCAGTAGGGCTTGGGTATGAAGATTGTCAAATTTCTCGGCGGCATTGCCCTCGCGTTACTTGTTGCATTTGTGCTGTATGTGGGTTATCTGTTGGTAGCGACATGGTTTTGCAGCACACATGTTCCCATCAGGAAAATGGTCTCCTATTATGAGAAAAACAGTTCGGAAATGGAGCGGCTGGCAAACTATGCCAATTGTGCCGTGGACGACAGTGCCTACCTGTGGCTGATGCTTTATCCCAACGGTGATACAGGATTGCAAGGTTCCTCCAATGGCATCGCCGACACACTCTATGGTGGCATTGATGGAGTTGACACGGTGCTTTGCACGGTTGGATTGACAGGGAAGGAATGCGACACCATCTGCCAGAGCCTGAAAGCGATGGGCTGCATTGGCGTAAAGGTGACTCCCGGCCGTCGCGAGACACAGGTGCTTTACAAATATGGCGGCCCCTTCGACGAGTTTCCTTTCGGCTACATCCTCTACAGCACCCCCATGACTGACGAGGAACGCATTAATAATCTGGAAAACGACCATCTTGTTCCCTACTGTGACCGGGTGGTTTTCCTCATGGGTTGGCTTGGACACGGCAAAAAAGAAGCATGGATGCGAAAATACAAGTCGGAGAAGAAATGATATCTGTGTAACAAAAAGAAAAATAATGATTAAACAACAAAGAATTATGAAAACTAATCCCTTCAAACTAATGACGGCAGTTGTTATGGTTCCTATACGTATTATTCCTACGATTATGAAAGGGAAATAACAGAGTACCTCGATCTGACCATCAAAAGCCTGACCAACGACACAATGGTCATCGAAGGCAAACGCACAATGGTGGACGGAAGCCAAGGGGACTACTCCGGCACCCTCCACAAGGTGCAGTAATTTCTTCTTGCAAAAATGCCACCCCGCGGGCAATAAAATCCGCAGGACGGCGTTTGTTTCAGTGATTAATTGAAACAACAAATAGAACAGAATCAATAAATACAGAAAGACAATGAACGAAATCATCAAACAATTATGTAATACTAATGAACTGGTTGAAATATACACCAACCCTACGGACAGCGACAAATACGGTGTCGGATACATTATAGCATATTCAGACAACGAATTTCTTGCACACTCTTTCGATGAGAAAGACCTAGACGATGGATATTATGTGGCGCGTATTGATTATGTGAACCGAATCCAGCGCAATACCATTTATCTGAACAATATGTTGCAATTCATCAAACCCAAAGCCGAGAAATATGAATTACCAAAGGGATATTGGCCGGATTTGGACTTGTACAGCGCAGTGCTTAATTTGTGTAAGGAGGAACATCTGGTATCACAGGTTGGCGTGAATAATGACTATGTTCGCTTTGGATGGGTGAAGAGTTTCAACGACGATGTATTGGAGATGGAGTGCTTGGACTGTGACGGAATGTTCGATGGCACCACATACTTACGCATGGAAGATGTCAGTTATGTAGGCTTTGGTGGTGTTAATGAAGAACGCCGTGCCAAGTTGTTCCGCAAAAGGACTCATCAAAAATAGTATTTTTTGCATCTACGGTAAAACCCAACGGCTGCCATCCTTGCGAACGGCAGCCGTTGCTGTTTTAGTGTGTCGATGCAGGATTACATCTCGCTCAGTTTCTTGTAGCCCTCGTCGTTTTTATTGCGGTGATTTGTGAAAGAATTGGCGTAAAATGTGAAACTGCCGTGTGGCGGAATGTTCGTATCTTTGCAGTCGGAAACTGGTGAGGGTGAATGTGCGGAATATATTTAGTCATCAACGATTTACAAGAATATCAACCCCAATTGGAACTACCGATATGAGCGCAAAACAGATTTTTACCACCCTCGCGGCCTTTGCACTCTTCCTGGCCTCGTCGGGCTGCAATGCACAAAGCAAGCAAGAGAATCCTAACACAATAAAGCAATCAAACAATAACGCAATGAATAAAATAGTCATCTTCTTCTCCCACGCGGGCGACAACTATAGCGTGGGCAATATCGAGGTTGGCAACACCAAGATTGTGGCCGACTATATCAGCGAAATCACAGGTGCCGACCAATACGAAATCATCACCCACAAGTACGACGGTATGGCCTATACGCCGCTTATCAACTTGGCGCAGGAAGAGGCCAACAAGGGCGAGCTGCCTCCATACGAAGGTGCTGCTCCTGACCTCTCGCAGTATGACACCGTCTTCATCGGTGGCCCCGTGTGGTGGGGCACCTGTTAATGACGTTCGCTCCACTCCGGTCGCGCACATCCCACAGGTGATGTTCACGCTGTTCAAGGACATTGACCTCGCCGGCAAGACCGTCATCCCCTTCACCACCCACGAGGGCAGTGGGCTGGCCAACTGCGTCAGCGACGTGAAGAAAGCCTTCCCCAAGGCCAACGTCACCAAAGGCTTCTCCATCTACGGCCACGAAGTCCGCTCCGGCAAAGCCAAAGTGGAAAAGTGGCTGAAAGGGTTGTGATGTTGGGTTGCTGATACGTTGAAAAGTAGCTGCTTACAAAACGTATCAACAACTACCATTGCAACGATTACGATATTGACTTCTGATCTCTCCGCTTCGCTTTCGGCAAGCCTCCGTAGGATGCCTGTCGACAGCGAAGCGGAATGTTAATTAACATGGGGGGCGATAAGTTTTATTTGCCATGTAAAATATTATTTGTATCTTTGCATTTTCAGCATCAGAACATTTGGTGCTGTAAATGTGTGCTTTAAAGTGAATATTAACTAACAACGTAATATATAAATTTAAAAATACAGAATATTATGACCCCTTCGCACATTGAACACATCGGCATTGCCGTGACCAATCTTGACGAGGCTATCCGTTATTGGGAAGACGTCATGGGTCTTAAATGTTACGCCATTGAAGAAGTTACCGACCAGAAGGTGAAAACCGCCTTCTTCAAAATCGGCGAAGTGAAAATCGAACTCCTTGAACCCACCTGCCCCGAGAGCACTATTGCCTCATTCATAGAGAAAAACGGCGGCAAGGGCGGTATGCATCATATCGCCTTTTGTGTTGACGATACCGACCAGGCCCTGAACGACGCCAAAGAGAAGGGTGTCCGCCTGATCGACCAGCAGAGCCGCGGCGGTGCCGAAGGCCTGCATATCGGCTTCCTCCACCCCAAGAGCACCCTGGGTGTCCTCACCGAGTTCTGCTGCAAATAATTATTCCGAGTTTTCAGGGTGACGCGGACGGTCGCTAAGGCTGCGAGCAACACCCAAGTTCAATAACCTAAATAAATTCAAATATGGCATTTGAAGAAAAGATAAAAGAGCTTCTCGACAAGAGAAGCCAAGCCAAAATGGGCGGCGGCCAGAAACGTATCGACAAACAGCACGAACAGGGCAAGCTCACTGCCCGCGAGCGTATCGCTCTCCTGCTGGACGAAGGTTCGTTTGAGGAGTTCGACATGTTTGTCGCTCACCGCTGTGTAAATTTCGACATGCAGAAGCAGTCCTTCCTGGGCGACGGTGTGGTGACCGGCTACGGCACCATCGACGGTCGTCCGGTTTATGTGTTTGCACAGGACTTCACCGTTTTCGCCGGCAGCTTGAGCGAGACCATGTCCCTCAAAATCTGCAAGATTATGGACCAGGCCATGAAGACGGGTGCCCCTGTCATCGGCCTTAACGACTCCGGCGGAGCACGTATCCAGGAGGGCAGCAACTCCCTCGCAGGCTATGCCGAGATTTTCGAGCGCAATATCCTGGCCAGTGGTGTCATCCCGCAAATCAGCGCCATCTTCGGCCCCTGCGCCGGTGGTGCTGTCTACAGCCCCGCACTCACCGACTTCATCCTCATGACCAAAGAGAACAGCTACATGTTCCTTACCGGCCCCAAGGTGGTGAAGACCGTCACCGGCGAGGATGTGACCGTCGATAAACTGGGTGGCGCCATGGTGCATGCCACCAAGAGCGGTGTGGCCCATTTTGTCGGCGAGACCGAGGAGGAGACCATCAAGCTTATCCGCGACCTGATGAGCTACATCCCCTCCAACAACTTCGAGGAGGCCCCCTATGTTCCTTCCGAGGATCCTATCGACCGTCTGGAGGACAGCCTCAACAGCATTATCCCCGAGAACCCCAACGAGCCTTACGATATGAAGGGCGTTATCGAAGCCATTGTCGACGACGGCAAGTTCCTTCAGGTGCATGAGAAATTCGCTCCCAACCTGTTGGTCGGTTTTGCCCGCTTCGGCGGTGTCTCCGTCGGCATCGTTGCCAACCAGCCCAAGGCGATGGCCGGTGTGCTCGACAGCAACGCATCCCGCAAGGGCGGCCGTTTTGTCCGCTTCTGCGATGCCTTCAATATCCCCATCGTCACCCTCGTCGATGTCCCCGGCTTCCTCCCCGGCACGGGTCAGGAATACAACGGTGTCATCGTACATGGTGCCAAGATGCTCTTTGCTTACGGCGAGGCCACGGTGCCCAAGGTCACTGTCACCCTCCGCAAGAGCTACGGTGGCGCCCACATCGTGATGAGCTGCAAGCAGCTGCGTGGCGACTTCAACTACGCTTGGCCCACGGCACAGATTGCCGTCATGGGTGCCAGCGGCGCCACCGAGGTGCTCTATGGCCGTCAGATCAAGGAAATCGAAGACCCCGAAGAACGCGCCAAGTTCATCGCTCAGCGCGAGATTGACTACAACGAGCAGTTCGCCAATCCTTACTGCGCAGCACGCTTCGGCTACATCGACGACATCATCGAGCCGCGCAACACCCGCTTCCGCATCACCCGCGCCCTGCAGGTGCTGGCCAGCAAGAAGGAGTCGTTGCCCCTCAAGAAACACAACAATATCCCGTTGTAATCAGGTAGATTGATATAACAATATCAATATATTTTATTTATTAACCAGGGGTTCTTCACCCCATAAAAAATCAACACAACAAAATGAAGAAAGTTTTCTTAACTGCTTTTGTGGCTGCCGCTTTTGCGTTTGGCATTTCCTCTTGCAACAACAACCAGACTGCTGAGGAGACCGTCGACAGTGCTGCTCAGACCGAGATGTGCGAGCATGAGTGCCATCACCACCATGACTGCACCTGCGCCGACACAGCCTGCGCCGCTAACCACTGTGCCAACTGCACCGACACCAACTGCTGCAAGCCTTGCGATCACAAGTGCTGCGCCAAAGCCGGTCAGGACAGCTGCTGCGCTCAGAAAAAAGAGTGCTGCAAGAACCACGAAGGTTGCGAAGGCAAGAAAGAGTGCTGCAAAAAGGCCAACTAAGCTTTAAGATTGAGTCGTGTCATGGGAAGGGCTCTTCCTTCCCATGGCATTACCTCAACGACGAAAACGGACATTTTGATTGTATTATTTTTGAATTGAAATGAATAAGATTATTAAACCCATAGCCACCATGTTGGTAGGTCTTGTCCTGACCGTAGGCACTGCCTTTGCGCAGACCGGACGCGGGGTCAATCCTCCTGCCGGGGCTGTTCCCACCCCTCTGGTGGACGAACTTGCCCAGCAGCCCCTCTGCGCCGAGGCCTTGGCTCCCATGGATTTCACCTCCAACGAGGCTTGCTATATCCCCGAAAAGAAAGCCTTCGTGCTTATCGACAGCATCGACTGTGCTGTCGACCTGCTGGTGCGTCAGGCTGACGGTCTCCAGCGTGTGGGTCGTTTTACCACCGACACCTATCGCGGCCGCCACGACCTGGTCAACATCCTCCGTCCCAAGTCGGTCTCCGTCTTGGGCGACAAAATCCTCGTCCTTGCCAGTTCCAAGAAGGACACCTCCTACCTTGCCGTTGTGAGCATGGACCCCGTTAAATGCAACGACGAGCAGGGCTTCGACAGCCTCAAGGCCGTCTCCCTCATCGGGTTCAGCAGCAATGCTTACGCTTTCCACGTCGACCCCGCCAACAACGAGATTATCGCTGTGGGCAAGAACCCCGTGGGCTACGACATCAACTTTGTCTCCTTTGCCAATGGCGTTGAGAACATCACCTCTTCCGGTGCCTTCCACTACCATGTGCCCAAACAGTCCGAGCGCATCCAGGCCTCCGACCCCTATGGCGCAGGCTTGGCCGTTGTCGCCGTCTCGGTGGTTTTCTTTGCCCTGGTCTGCATCATGTTCATGATGGGCGGCTACGGTAAACTCATCCAGCGTTTCCAGAACCGCAAGCAAGCTTCCGGCAAAGCCACTGCCACCTCCGGCACCGGCAACGCCCCCGAAGGCGAAGTGTATGCCGCCATCGCTGCAGCCATCTATGCCTACAGCCAGGATCTCCACGATGTCGAGGACACCGTCATCACCATCCAGAAGGCCGAGCGTGCATGGACTCCGTGGAATGCAAAGTTCTACAACATGAACAGGTATTTCTCTGTGCGTAAATAATCCACAGGCCAGAATAACAACAATGCTTAATTAAAAACAAACATGAAGAATTATAAACTCAAAATAAACGGCAACAACTACAACGTTGATATCAACGAGGTGGAAGGCCAGGAAATCAAACTTGAAGTGAACGGTACGGCTTACACCGTCACCGTGGACCAGGAGCTGCGCGCCCATCAAACCCGCACCACCACCGTCATCAGCGACCGTGCCGCACCCCGCGTCTCGGCAGCCCATGGCGATGTGCAGCGTGCTTCCGCTCCCAAACCCGGCTCCGCAGCCGGCGGCACCAAGGTCACCACACCGCTCCCCGGCACCATCCTCGACGTCTTTGTCAATGTCGGCGACCAGGTGAAGAGCGGTCAGACCGTCGTCCTCCTCGAAGCCATGAAAATGGAGAACAACATCGAGGCCGACACCGAGGGTACCGTCACCTCCATCAACGTCCGCAAGGGCGACAGTGTGCTCGAAGGCGACACTCTGATTGTCATTAGTTAATTAAAGTCAGAACCTTTCAGGGTCTTGCCTAGCGCAGGCCTCTGTTTAAAATTATATTATAGACAATGTTTAGTTTATTAGCATCAGGTGGTTTCATGGACTTCTTGTCGACCCAGATGGTACAGTTCCTTATGTACACTGGTTTCGCCAACGTCACATGGGGCCATATTATCATGATTCTTATCGGATTGGTTTTCATCTTCCTTGGAATCCGATTCGAATTTGAGCCGTTGCTTCTCGTCCCCATCGGATTTGGTATGTTGGTGGGCAACATCCCCTTCTATCCCGGATTGAAGATAGGCATATACGAGTCGGGCTCAGTGTTGCATATCCTTTATCACGGTGTGCAGAACGGTTGGTACCCGCCACTGATATTCTTGGGCATCGGTGCCATGACCGACTTCTCCGCCCTGCTCTCCAACCCCAAACTCTTCCTTATCGGTGCCGCCGCACAAACGGGCATCTTTGCCGCCTACGCCGGCGCCTTGGCCTTGGGCTTCGCTCCCAACGAGGCTGGTGCCATCGGCATCATCGGTGGTGCTGACGGCCCCACCGCCATCTTCCTTTCGTCACAGCTAGCTCCCGACCTGATGGGTGCCATCGCCGTGTCGGCCTACTCCTACATGGCTCTCGTGCCCGTCATCCAGCCGCCCATCATGCGACTCATGACCACCCCCAAGGAGCGTACCATCCGTATGAAACCTCCGCGCCAGGTCTCCAAGCTCGAGAAGATTTCCTTCCCCATCGTTGGCTTCCTCTTCTGCGCATTCATCGTGCCGAGCGGTCTGCCCCTGTTGGGTATGCTCTTCTTCGGTAACCTGTTGAAGGAATGTGGTGTCACCAAGCGTCTCAGCGAGGTGGCCAGCAACGCCATCGTCAACATCTGCACCCTCCTTATCGGTATCACCGTCGGTGCCTCCACCCAGGCCACCTCGTTCCTCACCGGCCGTTCGGTGCTCATCTTCTGCCTTGGCGCCTTCTCCTTTGTCATCGCCACCTTCTGCGGTGTCCTCTTCGTGAAGATTTTCAACCTCTTCCTCAAGGAAGGCAACAAAATCAACCCGCTTATCGGTAACTCCGGTGTCAGTGCCGTTCCCGATGCCGCCCGTGTGTCGAACAACGTAGGTCTCGAGTACGACCGCACCAACTACCTCCTCCAGCACGCCATGGGTCCCAATGTGGCCGGTGTGGTAGGCTCTGCTGTTGCCGCAGGTATCCTGCTGGCCTTCCTCCACTAAGCGAAAGCGTTTTATTGTTCATATTTGGCGGCCCCCTTCTTGGGGGTCGCTTTCTCTATCCCGAATCGTCCAATAATGTCGAACCTGTTCGAATTCTCCGTGTTTGCCTTTTGGCCGGTTTGGAATAAATAAATTGAAGAAAGAAAACAGTCGTTCTAATAATCGGTTGGAGGTCAATAATGTATTCAGGACACGTCCGCCGTCGTAGTCCATTGCAGTATGCCTATTGTCTTGAAGCATCCAGGGCCGCGCATCGTCACAAGGCCTAGTTACTTATGCCGCGCATACCAAAAACTCCTTGCCACCCGTTAAGATGGCAAGGAGTTTCTTGCTGTTAAGGTGTGATATTATTTGCTTGTAGAAGAATTGATCTCTTTGACCAGTCTAATCAAAGCAGAGGAGCCGTCGTAGTTTCCAGTGTTGCTTCCGGCATATAGGGTTCAAGTTCCCCATGATGCAAGTTCTGTCCTAATGACCGATTTGGGATAAACGTTATTATTGACGGGTGGCATACCTCCGCCCTGCCCACCCCTAAAAAAGCAGCCGGCCTCTCAAAGAACACCTTGAGAGGCCGACAGAAGCGGATTATTCGAAAGTTGGAGTAGCAGTTATTTGCTACTTATTGTTGGGGTCGGGTGCGGGCCCTCTGTATATCACTGTTAGGTTAAAACCTGTAGTAGGATCAGGATTACTACCATTAGCCTGTCCCTTTATAGTATTCCAAACACCATCACTACAGGTGATATAGCAGGGATCCCTGGAAGGATTATATTGATTTATAGGGAGGTTGTAATAATCGACACGGTGGCACATACTATCTATAATAGTATTAGAGGAAATAACAAACCCGCTCGTACTCGTATTAATGCGTGTCAGTTTTTCGCAACCAGAAAATAAATAGCTCATATCGGTTACTCGTTCGGTGGTGAATGAACTTAAATCAATAGTCGCTAGAACACCGCATCTTCTAAACATATAAGACATGTTTTCCAAGTTATGAGTATTGAAATTAGCGAGGGCAAGACTAAGATCACTACCTTCAATATGACATCCTTCAAACATGTGTGCCATATTCGTCACATTAGTAGTATTGCAGTGTTCGAGACCCGCAAAGGTTGCTAAGTTCGTACATCCCGCAAACATGTATGACATATCAGTCACATCTTCGGTTTGAAGGCCACCTTCACCTTCTGTGGGGTCATTATCCCAATGAACAGACCGGAGAGTAGTAAGGCCTTCGTACATGTGGCTACAGTCGGAATTGGCATAAATAATCGGAGCATAAGAGTTAATTTGCACGGTGTTTCCCGAAACATAGGCATATATTTTATAGGGTGAAGTAACATCCTGTACTTCTACCCAATCATTAGGAATTGTAGCTGGAATGCCACCTGTTACTCGATTGAAGACGATGTCTTGGATTTCGCCTGAGGTTCCGACAAGTGGATCAATTAGGGCATGCATATCTGCTTTAAACTGCGGGCCGGGTTCAAGGTATGCATAAGAAGGTTCGAGGAGATTAGTACTTTTGATTTCTAAGTTGATGGGTATAATCTTATTACGCACCAGATGTACTGTCGGCTCAGTTGAATTCGGATTACCGATCACATGAGAGGAGTAACCAAGAATGCTACCATTATTATTAGGATCATACACCTCCACCTCGAGGATGAGATAGGTGGCGTCGAATGGTGGCACGACAATGTCAAAAGACTGGTCAGAGTTATAATCTAAGTGAGCCATGCTCGCATATCCAGGAGCGTAAAATGATAAAACGTTGTTGTGTTCGTTGTCAAGCTCATCCATAGTTACAGTAGGGACACCAGTTTCGGAAAGGGTAACATCGGCTTTTCCAGCAAGGTATGCTCCATATGCATTTAAGGTGATTCTCCTCACTTCTAAAGCAGTATTGTCAGGCAACAAATTCTTTACGTTCACCCGAAGGATGGAACAAAGGTTTTTGAAAAAGAGTGTGGTGGTACCCGTTGAGGTAGGCGTTGCGACGGCTCCCATAGGCATCTCTAACCGTTGGTGGTCTCCGTCCAAAATATACTTCTGTTCGGATGGGAACTTGATAGTTGCTTTAGTTTCAGCGGCATTGGGTGTACCCATTGTATGGACTGCTGAGGCTGGGAAGATGGCGCAGTAAACAGAGCTGGCAGGCACATTTGAGATTGTTGCAAAGGTGGTATTTTGAATATTGAGGCTATAAGAATTGGGGGTGATACCTGGCCCCGCGATATACACTCTGTCAGCACCATCCCAATAAGGTAAGTGATCATGATCATCACCAAAAAACGCTTTGGTTTCCTGGTCGATAACGGCTTTAAGAGTGACGACATCCTGATCTTTCTGGCAGCCGGTCATCACTGCAATACCTGCCAAAAGTGCAAAAAATAGAAATAGCTTTTTCATTATTATAAGTCTTTTAATTCTTTTGCTGTGATTCTTAATTGCCAAAGACATGACCCTCGTTATAAGGGTTAAAATCGGTGGCAGCCCAACTTCCGTCGGATTGTTGATCATATCTATCATAGGTTTCTATTCCATCTAGACTTCTCCTCTGGTCTCCGACAAAGGTAGACGGCTCAAATCCCGCCTCCACCTGGAAGGCGACTACATGAATGGCCGGTGATGCATAACTTCTTTTTGCCGACAGACCATCGGAAGTGGATTCAGACAGTCCTAACGTACGATTGTTTTTTGTTTTTGTAATTGTCATTTTTAAATGATGAAATTAATTAGTTTGACATTTATGTTTTATCTATATGATATTGCAGTTTAAGTTTTCAGTTTGTTAATAGCAGTTCAGGGAGGTATATGTACCGTTATTATTTAATAGTGTACTTTTTTTAAAATGCAAAAATACATTTTTTTTGGCTGTTTCTGCCATGCCCTTTTTGGACATACGTTGATTTGGTTAATGGATGGATACTTATTCTTGGTTGGTTTCTGGTACGGAAGTAAGTTGGTACTTTCTTCATATTTTGAATATTTGTCAGGTGATTTGTTGATTCGTATCCTTGTTAATGAAAGATGCCTATCTCTCTGTTATGTGTAAAAATAATAACGAAATTTTGTGCGTCCGAGTCGTTGTAAAATGAAAAAAAGGTCTCTTTCACGGCATGTGTTTCATTTTTTTGCTTCTTGTTTCATTAATCTGACTTGAATAAAAATCCCAGTTACAAGTGCAATACTGAGTAGAAAAAAGATTACCAAAATTTGGTACTCTTAGTAAAATGACTACTTCTGTGTTGTCAAATGAAAAGATATAATCACTTTACCAAAGAGCAAAGAGACACAATTTTCTTTCCATTTTCTCGTTAATAAGACCAAACGTTTATGCGTTATACCCATTAGAGCTATGTCAAACAAAAGTATGAAGTATAGACTATTGCGATATGTGAACATGTCCGACGACTTGACTGGGGTGGTATATGCGTATCAGTACGTAATCCAGAATGTTGTCGTCCAATAAACCACAATAACATCCTTATGCATCACAGATATTTACTCATAACGTTGCTCCTGATGCTGCCCTTCTGGGCAAAAGGGCAGAACTATCAGCCCTGTAGTACATCAATTGTTGTGGCCGATACCGTGGTGCTGGAAGACTCGGTGCGTTTTCATCTGCTCCCTTTCGACGATGTGGACAGTGTGCTATGGGCTCCTGATTCCCTCTTCGCCAATCCCCGTGCCGTCGAGCAATGGATTACCCTGCCCTTTGATTCTTCGGTCCAAGTATATCTCACTGCCTATTTCCAGTCGGCCAACCTGTTCCGATGGCGTAAGCCAGGCTATGTGCGTTTCTGTACAGGCTATAATTATATCGAATCGCCGGCCGATGGCGACCTTTGCCAGCCACGCAGCATCAGCATGGCTTCCGACCCTTCGGTGCTCTGTCCCGACTTGCCGTCCAACAATTACGGAAACAATATCATTATCAGTACTGATACGCTCCGTGTCTATGGCGACTCGTTGCCTGCTTTCTACAATTTCGACTCCGCACAGGGCTCAATCTTGCCATTTATTACCGACCATTTGCGGCGAATTCCCAACGATAGTGCCTATGTACCTTTCTATGTGGATACTGTCGATATGTGGGATCCCTCCCGCAGCCACACCCATATTCTCAACATGAATCACTTCCGCCTCGTCTATGGCAACGAACCTCAGGCAGCGTTGCCCACCATTTTCTTCACAGTGCATATTGACGACACTGCGCATCATTTCTTCCGCGAGGGCTGTAATATTCCTTTGTGCGACACCACCCTCTTCTATTATGGCTCAATCGAATTTCCCCGTCCAGGAATTCCTCCGTCCCAGAGCCTCGACGCAGCCTACTATTTCAACATGGTGCCCCGACCCCACGGCAGGGCTATTTTCCGTTTCTACGAAACACCCACCAACTATTACAATACGCTCTCTTCCATCCAGATCAACCGCATCGAAATGCAGGGCTTCTGCCATCCTACCGACAGCCTTATGCTCATCGCTCCGCATCCGGGCTGCCTGGTGCGCGACACTCTGTATTGTGCCGTCTGCCCCAGCCAATTACCATACACTTGGTTCGGCCACACTTTCGACTCGGATGCTTTCGATTCCATTACTGTTACCACCTCTCTCTGCGACTCGGTCCACTATCTCAGTCTTTCAGTACACTTCGACGATACTCTTGCTCTCTACGATACCGTGGTGCAGAATGCCTTGCCGTGGACCGCCTACGGCCACACTTTCGACAGCACCGGTCGCTACGAGCTGCTCCTTTCCGGCACATGGCCAGACTGTGACACACTGCTTTACTATAACCTCACCGTCATCGACAATGTCTTCGACACGACACTCACCTATATCTGTCCGGGTCAGTTGCCCTATACGCTCCACGGCGTGACGGTCAACACCGACACCGTTTTCAACATCACCCTGCAGGGCAGCCAAGGGCAGGACAGCACCGTCACCTATTTCGTCTACGTCAAGGCCGACAGCGACACCGCCATATTCGATACCATTGTCGAAAACCAGCTCCCTTGGGCGTTCCTCGACAGCCTCTTCACCGACACCGTCAGCAACATGCCCTTCCACTTCGTCAACGAGGCAGGCTGCGACAGCATCGTTTACTACAACCTCCATATCTTCTGGAACGGTGACCATTGCGACAGCTCTCTCACTTTCCCCAATGTGGTCACTTCCAACGGCGACGGCCTCAACGACCGCTTTGTCATCGGCGGACTGGTGGAGAACCAGTGCTATCCCGACAACATGCTCGTCATCGCCGACCGCACAGGCCGCATTGTCTTCCAAGCCGAGAACATCTGCCGCGACGACCAGTTCTGGGACCCTGCCGCCTCGCGCATCCCCGCCGGCACCTACTTCTACCGCTTCGTAGGCCGCGGCGTCAATCATGCAACCCAACATCAAGGATGTATAGAAATACTGAAATGAAAACACTTGTCAACATCTTCGACCCCGACGAGCCTTTGGCCGCCTACCTCTTCCTCAAGCAGTATTATGCCGAGGGCGACCGCCTGCTCTTTATCGCCACCCGCGAGAACCGCCAGCTCCTTGGTCGCTACGCCGCCCTCTTCAACCTCCCCGACGACCAGATCGACTTCATCGCCTTCAAGCGCGCCGAGGACAGCTATATCTACGAGCGTATCAGCCGCCGCCTTTCCTCGCGGCTCTCGGCCGATGTCACCTACTGGGTCAACCTGGCCGGCGGCACCCGTTATCTGGCCCTCGCCGTCCAGCATGTCTTCACCCAGTTCAATGCCCGTCTCTTCTACGTCCAGACACGCGAGAATCTCATCGTCAACTCCCCGTTCGACTCCACCTTCGACGACAGTCCCGACACCATCGACCCCATCCGCTACCGCATGACCCTCGACGAGTATTTCCGTCTCCACGGCCTCGGCCACGACCTCAAGGAGCGCAGCCACCGTCCCACACGCAGCGAGGAGGATGCCCTGCGCGTCTTCGACTGCTTCCGCACCCGTCGGCTGCCCCACAGGGCTTTCCACGCCCTCGAGCAGCTCCGCCTTATCTACCGCGGCATGCGCAAACCCATGGCCATCCACGACATCACCTTCGGCCGTCGCGACCGCCGCGACGCCGTCCCCGGCCTCCCCGAGCTGCTCAACGCCATCGGCTTTGTACCCAAAGAGAAGGAGATGCTCCAGCCCGCCGAAGTCGACTACCTCACCGGCGGCTGGTTCGAGGAGTATGTCTACTACACCCTCCAGCGCCTCGTCGCCCCGCAGCAGATAGCCATCGGCGTGCGTATCGCACGGCCCGGCACCCAGCACAACAACGAGCTCGACGTGGTCTTTATCAAGGCCAACACCCTCTTCGTCGTCGAGTGCAAGACCGGTGTGGCCTCCGACCACATGTTCAACGAGATTGTCTACAAGGCCAGTGCCCTCAAGGAGTCGTTCCTCGGCCCCTCCAGCCACTCATACATCTTCACCCTCAAGAACGACTACGACCACCGTCTGCAGACGGTGGCCGCCATCATGGGCATCACCCTGTGCCCCAAAGGCACCCTTGTCAGTCCCGACCTCATGGGCCGGGTGGCGGAGCAGATGCGCCGCATAAGCAACGAACTAGATTGATTCACCTTTCACTTTTCACCTTTCACTTTTCACTTTTCACATTAAATCTCAATTCTCAATTCTAAATTCTCAATTCAATTAGTCAGTCCATCCCGTGACTTTGCAGCCGGCATACCGCTCCTCCATCTCCACAAACCAGTCCTGTGCGGTGCTGTTTGCCAGCAGCGGTTCCAGACGGGGGTCTTCGTCCACCCGCTCCCGGCAGCGGTCGATGAGGTAGCGGTAGCGCGACAGATTGGGGTGGTAGTAGTTGATTTCGGGACCAAGGACAATCTCGTCCCAGTCGATTAGCTGTACGGCGGCCAGCATCAGCTCAAGCATGCTCTCCACATGCAGCCCCACGCCCCAGAGCCTGTCGCTGTACTCCTCCCGCAGCATGCTCTCGCCGCGCATCACCGCCGGCCTGTCCGACGCCCATTCATAGCCCTCCGCCACCCGACGGCGATACTGCTGTTGCTGCCTGACGAAATCCGCTTTCAGCTCCCGCGTCTGCTCCCGCCGCAGATGGGTCTCCTCGCCGTTGCTCCATGCCATCAACGTACCATTGCTTTTGATTCTTTTTCTTCTCATAGTTTTATTGATTTTGAAATGAATAGATCAATGCTTCCGGATGCCCTTATGTCAAATCACTCTCCGCTGCAAAGGCAATAAATCCCCCTTCAACGGATGCTTTCGGCATCCTGAAATGCAAGGTTTGTCAATCAAAAACTATGATTATAAACAGATTAACGCATGACGTGTGTTTCCATTAAGTGCTACAAAGATACGAATTATTTCACACAAAGCAACTTTTTTTGTCCCAAATCGGTCGTTGGAAAATACCTATTCGAAATCTCCTCCGGAGAATATATCTGTATAACAACGTGATATGCTATTAAACGAAAGCCCCTACGGGGCAGGGATATTCCACATGCATTGCACGATTCGGCAGGTACTCCGTAGGAGTTTTCGCTTAATAGCCAACGTCATACCCCTCCCAATTATACTCCGTCGGAGTTTTCGGGTTCCGAATGACCGTTTTGGGTTTATCATTCCCTGTATCCACATCCCGCCCGCTTCGCCGCCTCTGATTTTTGCCTAACACCCTTCAATATAGCATTGTAGCAGCCTCGATACAGCCTCGTTCCCCGTCATCAAGAAAGAGAATGATGCAATAACGATGGGAGAACGAAGCAGTATTGAACGGCCCTACCGGGGTTCAGCGGACGGAAAAGGGAGAGAAGGGAAGTATAGACAACGCCCTATGCATCAGTCTTATTTGCCTTCCGAATGTGCTCCAATAGCTCTTCCGCATCCTTCACATCCTTGTTGAAAGCAGCATGGCTCTTCTCCGCCATGATGCGGTACTTCTCCAGACTCTCCAGTGCCGCAGCCTCCGCAGCGGGGTATTCTTTCCTGGCAAGGTACTGCAATGCAAGGTTATGGAGGTCCCCAGCAACGTATGGTATGTAGGCATCGGGGTTCTTGTCTGCCAATTGACGATGGATGGCCAAGGCCTCATTAAGTATTTTTAGAGCATTGTCAAGATGGTTGGTTTGCCAGTAATGCCCTGCCAAGTTGTTCAACGCCATGGCCACATTGGGCTGGTAGGCATCGGGGTTCTGGTCTGCCAGTTGGCGGTAAGTGGTCAAGGCCTCGTTGTATTCCTCTTCGGCTTTGCCCAGTTGGTTGGTGTCGCTGTGGAGGTTAGCCAAGTTGTTCAGTGTCGTGGCTACGTATGGCAGGTAGGCATCGGGGATCTTGTCTGCCAGTTGGCGGCGGATGGTCAAGGCCTCGTTGTATTCCTCTTCGGCCTCCTTGTATTGATTGGTGCTATAGTGGAGGACGGCCAAGTTGTTCAGTGTCGTGGCTACGTATGGCAGATAGGCATCGGAGTTTTGTGCTGCCAGTTGGCGGTAAGTGGCCAAGGCCTCGTTGTATTCCTCTTCGGCCTTGTCCAGTTGGTTGGTGTCACTGTGGAGGTTGGCCAAGTTGTTCAGCGTTGTGGCTACGTATGGTAGGTAGGCATCGGGGTTCTTTGCTGCCAGTTGGCGGCTGATGGTCAAGGCCTTGTTGTATTCCTCTTCGGCTTTGTCCAGTTTGTTGGTGTCTCTGTGGAGGTTGGCCAAGTTGTTCAGCGTTATGGCTAAATCAGGTAAGTATGAATTGTCTTCTTCTGCTAAAACATAATATTTATTATAGGATTCTTTGTATTTGGATTCTGCAAATAATAGATCTTTATCATCGTTGCTTTTTGAATAAATAGAAGCTAATTTGTTTAGTGAAGATGCAATCTGTGGTAAATATGAGCCGGGATTCGATTCATTGTATTTTCTATATATACCTATTGATTCTGTATATTCATCTTCAGCATAAGTGAGTTTCTCAGTTCTTAAATGAAGATTGGCCAAACAGTTCAGTGTTTTGGCCACATTGGGACGGAATTCTTTGGGGTTCTCGTCGGCTAATTGTCTGTATATGGCCAATGCCTCTGTGTATTCCATCTCTGCCGCTTGGAGATGGTCGGTGACGCTGTGGAGGTTCGCCAAGTTATACAGCACCATGGCGATGTCGTCTTTGCATGTGTCGTTTTTTTCTTTTTCCAGATGGCGGAATAGCTCCAATGCAAGTTGGTAGTAGCGCTCAGCATCAGAGAAATGGTTGATATCATCTAGTGCAACGCCTACACTATTCAAAGAGGAGGCAACAGTGTAAGGGCGGGTATTCTTCAGGTCGGCAAAGGGTGTGTCTTTTTTTTCAGACCAGGCTTGGAGTGCGTCATCGTAGATCTGCAGGGCGAAGTCCATGCCATAGACTTGTTTTATCTCCTCGGGGTGTTGCAGGAAGCGGTAGGCCATGAAATATTCATAAAAAGACTTGTCCGAGAAGTGGAATTCGTTTCCAGTGCGGGTAAGCAAAGAGCGTTGCTGAAAATAGTTTTTAATGCTATCATTGGTATTAGGACTCTTACTAATGATATATTGTAACTCTTCCGAAGACAGTGTGTTTTTTTTGTGGGAGTAAAGATATGATGCTACTTCGTATAAAACATTCCACCAAGACGTGATATCTTTATTATTTATCTGTTGCGTGATTTTGTTCAGATCACGACGAATACTGTTATTCACTATAGCATCATAAAGGTCAAAGGCTGTGTTGATATTTCTGTTGGATTCAACAATCTCGCGAATGTAGGTAAGTACCAAAGGACGTGTGGTGATGAAAGGATATTTATGTATGAGTACTTCTGCTTTGTGTCGTAGCTCATTATCGGAGCGGAAAGAGAATAATTTATCAAGGTATTCTGATATTTGTTCATCATTAAATGGGAGTAAATACAACTTTGTGGTGGGAATATTGCTTGTATTGAATTCATCATCTTCGTTTGCAAAGAATTGAGGACGGCAGGTGGTTACAACAAAGGCAAAATCTATATAGGCTTTTTCTAATTGTTGAAAAAAGGACTTGTATTCTTTGGATTCTTTTGGCTCTTGTGCCATTGGGTTTTCATCAATGGCATCAAGTAGTAGAATACAATTACTCTTTTTCTCAATTTTTTCAATGGTTTGAAAGGCTTCTTTTTGACGTAGGGAAACAAAATGTATATCGTATGGAGGATTATTTCGGGTGCGTTTTTTTATATAATCATAGTATAAATGTACGAGTGCAGCGGTTTTTCCAGTACCAGTGTCCCCTAGTATACAAAATACTCGTGGCTCTTCTGTGTTTTTGATGAATTCTTGTTTGATGAAATAATCTCGCAAGAGTTGTGGCTTTCCTGCTTGAGAGAATGAGTGTTTTGAAATAAATGGCTGAATGTATATATTGTATTTGTCATTATAGTCATTAAAATCAAAATCATCGTGAATGTTGTCTATATATTTCTTCCGATATTTGATATTGTCTATATAATTCAATATTAGTATGCAAATATATGCAATTCCTGCGAGGAATAGCAATAATACAAGAGCTAAAAGAAAATGAGATAAGATATTCATATTTTATTGATTGATTTTTTTGATGAATATATTTGAAAAAATATAGAAAAGAAATGCAAGTGCAAGTAAAAATCCAATAATCCAATAATGAAAGGGTAAAAAAACATGGTCTTTCCCTATGAAATTATAAGCAAATAAAATAATTACAATAATAGCAAAGCCTATATATGAAATAATCTTAATTGCTTTTAATGTTTTTTTTGTGTTTTCCTGGGTTTTGAATAATGTTATATTTATGTTATCAATCTTAATTATCGTATCTAATGTTAGTATACTAAGTAAAAAAAGATTTATACAAAAGAACGCCAAGTCTGGAATTGGAATCAAATATGCATTAAGATCATAATGAGTGAATTGAACATACTCTTTTTTTGCACCATATTTCATATATAATCTCACGAGTATTCCTACTATTATTGGAGAACCCGATAGGAAAAAATTGATAATAGGATGTTTCATGTTTAATAATATTATGTGTATATGTGTGTATATTAATGCTTTGTTAATGAAATTATTCCTTTAATCGCAGATACAAAAGTACATTTTATTTTGTAAAAAGGCAAATTGCAGGCAGAAATTTGTATTATTATGTATACTCAGTGGGTGTAGAACCCTATACCTCTCTATTGAGAGTTTGAGGTGTAGTATAGTCACGGTGTCAATCATAAAGGAGAGTTATAGGGAAAGGGTGAATAAATAACGGGAAGAAATTGTGTGGAGGCACAATATTATTGGGGTGGGGGCGTTATTTGAGGTATGAAAATAATGTCGCATATCATGGTGTCGCTGGCGGTGTTCCTGTTGCTGGTCTTTGGGGCCGGGGGCATGGGGTGCCAGCGTTGCTCCTGTTCGGGGAGGGTGAGTATCCTCCTGCTGGACGATGGCTGTTGCAGCCGGGGCAGCGACTGCATGGATGTGCGGGTGTCGCCGGTGTCGGCGGCAGACATTGTCCAGGCAGCGTCGCCGCTGGTTGTGGCTGAGATGGATGCGATGAGTGTGTGCAAAAGAGAACCGCTATTATGGATGCCGCGAATGTATGATGCTGTCGTTGGATGGCAGTGCCGGGGCGTTGACAGTCCGCCAGGCTGGCTGTCGGGCAACTGCGCGGTGTTGAGGGTTTGACGATTTCATTAATGTGTTATCGTGTGAATGTGTTATTGTGTTAGTCGATTAACGAATTAACACGTTTACGAATTAACGAATTTCAAACATTAACGAATTCAAGATGTCAAATCAAAAGAATACATGAAAAAGATTATTTTGTTTGGTCTGTTGCTGTGCACGACGGTGTTTGCCAGTGCGCAGCGGCGGGACACGATAGAGAGAAAGACGCTCGCGGAGGTGAGCGTGAAGTCGAAGGCCGAGGGTTTGAGCCGCCTCGGCGGTGCCGAGAACGGGCAGAAGATGGGGCAGGAGGTGCTGTTCAGGGCGGCCTGCTGTAACTTGGGCGAGAGTTTTGTGGCCAATCCCAGCGTGGACGTGAACTACAGCGATGCCGCCGTGGGCGCCCGACAAATCAAGCTGCTGGGTCTGAGCGGCCAGTATGTGCAGCTGTTGATAGAGAATCTGCCCTGCTTTGCAGGGGCAGCGTCGCCGTATGAGTTGAACTATGTGCCGGGGGCGTGGATGAATAGCATCGCCGTGAGCAAGGGGGCGTCGAGCGTGAAGAGCGGCTTCCAGAGCATCACCGGACAGATTGACGTGGAGTATCTGAAGCCCGACAAAGAACAGGGTGTGGACATCAATCTGTATACCGACAGCCGTCTGAAGACAGAAGGGAATGCGGTGGCGAACATCCACCTGAACAAACATTTGAGCACCGAGCTGCTGCTGCATGGCGAGAAGGACTGGCTGCACCACGACATGAACAAGGACGGCTGGCACGACTCGCCGGCTATCGGCCAGTGGCATGTGCAGAACCGTTGGAAGTACGTCAACGGCCGCTATATCTTCCACGGCGGTATCGGCTTGATGCGCGAGGAGCGCGAGGGCGGCCAGATGAAGGGCGTTTCGGACAACCCCTTCCGCGTGAAGCTGGATGCCGACCGCGTGGAGGCCTATATGAAGCATGCCGTGCTGCTGAACTATGAGCATAACACCAACTTGGCGTTGATGGCCACGGGAAGCCTGTATAACCTGCAAGGGGAATTCGGACAGCGTACCTACTCCACCAAGAACAAGGACCTGTATGCACGGCTGATGCTTGAACACGAGTTCAGCGAGCGTCACCAGCTGTCGGCAGGCCTCAGCCTGCTGATGCAGGGCAAGGATGAGCGGGTGCGGCCGATGCGGATGCCGGAAGGCGTGGTGGGTGGATACAGGCTGATAGACCAGCAGCCGGAGACGGTGCCGGGAGCCTATGCCGAATACACCTATAAGCCGTCGCACAAGCTGACCATGATGGCTGGTCTGCGGGTGGACAGGAGCAGCCTGTACGGCACTTTTGTCACTCCGCGACTGCATGCCAAGTGGATGGTCTCGGACATGATGACCTTGCGCCTGTCGGCAGGCAAGGGCTACCGTTCGCCCCACGCCTGGGCAGAGAACCACTACCTGCTGGCTTCGGGCCGCGATGTGACCGTGGACAAGGACCTGCGGATGGAAGAGGCTTGGAACAGCGGCCTGTCCGCAGCCTTCTATATCCCCGTGGGCGAGCAGACCCTGAAGTTGAATGCTGAGTATTACTACACGAATTTCATCAACCAGCTGGTGGTGGACTACGACAGCGACCCGACGAAGATAAGTATCGGCATGCTGAAAGGGAAGTCGTTCTCGCACACCGTGCAGGTGGATGGGTCAATAGACATTGACGAGGAGCTGGAGCTGATGTTGGCTTACCGCTACAACAATGTAAAATGCACCTACGGCGGACAGCTGATGGAAAAGCCCCTCACGTCGCGCTACAAAGGGCTGCTCACCGTGGCTTGGAAGCCCTATATGGGGTTGATACAGGTGGATGTGACCCTGCAGCTGAACGGTGGCGGACGGATGCCGAAGCCTTATAAACAGGTCGACGGCGCGTTGTCGTGGGATAAGCGTTTCCCAGCCTATCCTCAGCTGAACATACAGGTGACGAGGCGTTTCCGCCATGTGTCGGTGTATGTGGGCGGCGAGAACCTGACCAACTACCGTCAGCCTATCCCGGTATTCTGTGCCGACGACCCGTGGAACGACATGTTTGAACCTACCTTGATTTGGGGTCCGGTGCACGGCATCATGGCTTACGCCGGGGTTAGGGTGAATATTTGAATGTGTTAATTCGTTATTGTGTTAATTCGTTAGTCTTTTAATTTGTTAAACTGTAAATCTTTAATCGATATGAAACGTTTGTTGATGATAATGATGGCACTGTTTGTTGCCATTGGTGTTTCTGCCCATACGGGCAGCGGTAAAAAGGAGATGCGTGTGTTGGTGGTAACCACCAATCCCGAGATGCATTGCCAGAACTGCGAGAAGAAAATCAAGGAGAATATCCGCTTTGAGCCGGGTGTGAAGAAGATTGAGACCAGTCTTGATAAACAACAGGTGACCATCACCTATAACTCCGCCAAGACCGACGTGAAGAAGCTGACGGAGGCCTTCGCCAAGATAGGCTACGAGGTGAAGGTGGTGAGCGACAAGCCAGTGGAGAAGAAAAAAGGATGAATGTGTTAATTCGTTAATGTGTTAGTTCGTTAATCTGATAAACAATTCTCAATTCTCAATTCTCAATTCTCAATTCTCAATTCTCAATTCTCAATTCGATAAGCATTCAAGCAATCATAGGTTTATGAACACTATTGACAAGATAAAGGAGCAGCGGGATATTACGCGCGAGGAGCTGGAGTTGATACTCACTACCGACAATAGGGATGCTGTGGAGTATCTGCGGCAGACGGCGCGCGCGGTGGCCGACGGGGTGTATGGCAACAAGATTTTCATGCGCGGGCTGATAGAGCTCTCCAGCTATTGCAAGAACGACTGCCTCTATTGCGGGCTGCGACGCAGCAACAAGGAGGCTGTGCGCTACCGCCTGACGGAAGAGGAGATATATGAGTGCTGCGAGACGGGCTACGGCTTGGGCTTCCGCACCTTCGTGATGCAGGGTGGGGAAGACGGCTGGTTTACCGACGAGCGGATGTGCCGCATTGTGTCGACCGTGCGGCAGAAATATCCCGACTGCGCCATCACGCTGTCGCTGGGTGAGCGGAGTCGCGAGAGTTATCAGGCGTTGTATGACGCGGGTGCCAACCGCTATTTGCTGCGCCACGAGACTGCCGACGCGGAGCATTACGGCAAGCTGCACCCTGCCGAGATGTCGTGGCAACACAGGATGGACTGCCTCCAGGCGTTGAAGGAGATAGGCTATCAGGTGGGCTGCGGGTTTATGGTGGGGTCGCCCTTCCAGACCATTGACACCCTGTATGCCGACCTGCAGTTCATCCGCTCCTTCCAGCCGCACATGGTGGGTATCGGCCCCTTTGTCTCCACGCACAACACCCCCTTCGAGGGGTACCCCAACGGCAAGGTGGAGACCACCCTGCGGTTGCTTGCACTGATACGGCTGCTGCATCCCCGCGTGCTGCTGCCCGCAACAACGGCCCTCGGCACCCTGCATCCCCGCGGACGTGAACTCGGCATCCAGTTCGGTGCCAACGTCATCATGCCCAACCTCTCGCCTCGTACTCACCGCAAGGACTACGCCATCTACGACAACAAGATCTGCACAGGTGAGGAAGCGGCCGAGTGCCGTGCCTGTACCGAGCAACGCATCCGCAAGATAGGCTTCGAGAGCGTCGTGGATCGCGGCGACTACAAGGGCTAAATGGGAGAGTGGTTGATCCTGTTGAGTATTAATAGATTTGATAGATTTGATAGATAGGATAGAGGGGGGGGGCTTGGGTTTAGCGGCTTTTATGGAATCTGTTTAACTGTATGAGATTGTCGTTTAGCTGTTTGTTAGATAGTTTGTAGTCGGGTACGGCGTTCAAGTCCTTGTCGTAGACCTTGACATGCCCGTTGCCCAGTTTTTCGATAATGTGGCCGTCGTCGGTGATGAATGCATAGTTGATGTCGTTGCCTACAAAATGCCATCCCCTGTCGACACTATCTTGCAGATACACGCCCATCGAATAGTCGGCGGTGGCATTCGTCACCCCTAATACCTGATGCATCAATGAGGGTACAACGTCATAGTGGGTGGTGCGGTGAGAATATACCTGTGGCTGGACACCGGGATAGTGGAGAATGAGGGGTACTTGTATCTGGTAGGGCGAATAGTTGCCTGAGTGGCCCCAATAATTCTTTTTGTTCTCGTTGAACTCTTGGCCGTGGTCGCCAGTGATGAGGATGACGGTGTTCGACATCAGGCCTTGCCGCTCTATGGCATCGAGAACCATGCTGATGAGGGAGTCAATCTGGTAGATGCAATTCCGGTAACGATTGAAAAAGGGTTCGGGATCGGTTCGGTTGTTCAGTCTTGTGTAGTCGGTGAACGCCCACGCGGGCTGGAAATGTGTGTTTTTCTCTAGAGGGATGTCGATGGCGTGTGCCATGTCGTAGAAAAGGAACGCATAGAAAGGCTGTCCGGCTGCGGCAAACCGTGGAAGGTCGTCGAGGAAATTATGTGTCAAACGGCAGTCGCGTTCATAAGCGCTGACGCCCTCGGTGGTAGTGTTAATGTCGACGCCTTTGAAGAGTATGCGGTCGAGAGGGGGTGAGCTGAAATTGGCCGACGGGTAGACTTGGATGGCATAGTTCTGCGAGAGCAACTGCTGAATGAAAGCGGGTTTCAGTGACGAGTACTCGAAGCTCTTCCAGTAGTAGGGAGGAAGGCCTGTTAGGAGCCCGAAGATGCTGCCGCGTGTGCCATTGCTGCTGCTTAGGTGGTTGGAGAAATACTCGGAATCCTCTTTGAAATGCCACACATGAGGCATACACTCTTCGGTCATCGTTCGAAAACTCCACGAATCAATTACAATCATCACGATATTTTGGTCTTGATGATTCGCTTCGGTAATCAGCTCCTGTTGCGGATAGTCCAGGGGTGCACTGTTCTCGTTGATTTTAAGGGTGGTAATCTTCTTGCGGTCGATGATGCCCATCTTGTCCAGCGCGGAGTTCATGCTCAGGGGAAAATAATAGGGCAGGAAAGCATCGCTTTCGAGGATGGAGGGGTGGAGGGTGGCAGCGGCGTAGACATGCATACCTTGCGACAGCAGCGTGATAAGAGCCATTGAAAGGATGAGGACTGGAGGACGCACAGTTGTGTGGCGGCAGCAAAGTTTTGCGACATAGGCAAGGATGGCCACGGCTACACAGACACCGATGAAAATCAGTGCCACCTTGAGGTAGAGCCAGCCAGAGAAGACAAATATCTCTCCTGCTCCTTCGGAGAACAGCAAGCCGAGAACAAAACCATTGATATGGAAGTGATAGAGCTGGAACACATAGCGGTTGACTACAGCCACCAGTAGCAGAAACACATAAAAGACCCCCAGTATCGGGATGCTCACCTTGTTTCTCACACCGGCAAGAGCCAGTGGCATAAACACCACAAGCAGCGGCACCGCCACAAACAATCCAGCATGCATGAGTGAGGATAGCAGAAAGTAGACCCATCCCCACACGTCCATGAAGGAGAGGTCGCCTGCACCGAAAATGTAGGAAAACAGCGTCAGGCCGAGCAGCCCTGTGGTGAGCAGGGCAAACACCAAGCCCTCCTGAAGGTTCTTTTTCACATGCTGTCTTGTCGTCATCATCGTTAGGTTTCGGGTGTTGTCGCTAAGTGGTCAAGCTCCTCAACCTCCTCACGGCCTATAAACATTGCCCTTCACAGACGTATTGGTCGGTGAAGGGCATATAGGACTTGGTGAGGGCCTAGTAGGATTATTTGCTGGCTTTCTTGCCCTTGACGGACTTGTACTCTTCGTTGAGGCCATCGATGATTTCGTCGGTGATGTCCATGGCGGGGTTCATGTACATGGTGGGGCTGTCGTTGAAGGTCTTGCGCATGATGATGTCGAACTGTTGGTTGGCGGCATTGTATTCGCGCACGAAGGCAAAGATGCGATTGAGGAGCTCGATGTTGGCGTCCATCTGCTTCTGCAGGACTTTCTGGGTGAGCTCAGCCTCGAGGGTACTCAGTTTCTCGGAACGCTGCTTGAGCTCGGCCTCGGTGGCCTGCTGCTGGCTGAGGGTCATGTTCTCGCCGGTCTGCAGATAGGTCTGGTAGTCCTTCTGGAACTTGGTCACCAGCTGCTGGTAGTTCTTCTCCTGAGACTCTTTGTATTTGTTGAGCTCTTCCTGGAGGTCGATGGCATACTGGTATTTGGCCAGGAGGGTGTCGCTGTCGATGCAGGCGACTTTCAGCAAGCCGTCTTTGGCCACTACGGGAGCGGTGGCGTTGGGGTTGTATTTGGTTTTGACGCCAAAGCCAGTGAAGTGGAAGATATAGAGCAGGATGAGGCCGATGAGCAGGATAATGTTGCAGACAAGGATGCCGGTGTGGCAGCATTTCTTTTTGCTGTCGCAGGTGCTGTTCTCGGCAGTGGGTTGTGCTGCGGGAGCTTCGGGTTGTGGCAGCGGCTCGGGGTTGGCAGGACGCTGTTCTTGGTTTTCTTGCATTGCTATGGTGTCGATGCTGTTGTCGTCGACGGGTTTGTTGAGGTCTTGATTGATTTCCATTGTTTTATTGTTTTTTTGTCGGACTTGTCGGACTTGTCAGACTTGTCGGACGGGTGATTATTCTTGTTTATTTTCTATCTCGCCGATGGTGTCGATGGCGCGCTGGACGCGGGCTATGGTCTCCTCTTTGCCGATGGTCATGACGAGGGTGAGCATGTCGGGACCCACGGTGGTGCCTACGACGGCGAGACGGAGGGAATTCATGATCTGACCCATGTTGAGCTCATGGCCTTTGATGTAGTCCTCGAGCAGGGCTTGATGGATGGCATCATATTCAAAGGGGACGGTGTTGAGGATTTCGATGACCTTGGCCATGTGGGTGGTCATGCCTGGTTTCCAGCGTTTGGCGACGGCCTTGGGGTCGTACTCGGTGGGGGCGACGAAGAAGTAATGGGTCTGGTCCCAGAGTTCGGAGGGGAAGGAGATTCGTTCCTTCATCATGCCGCAAACCTTGACAACGTAGTCCATGGGTGCATCGATGCCGTGCTCTTTGAGTTGGGGCAGGAACATCTCGGCGATACGCTCGTCGGAGCACTTCTGGAGGTATTCGTGGTTGAACCATTTGGCCTTTTCGACGTTGAATTTGGCACCGCTCTTGCTGATGTGTTCGATGCTGAAGAGTTTGATCAACTCGTCCATGGTCATGAGCTCCTGGTCGTTGCCGGGGTTCCAGCCGAGGAGCGCCAGCATGTTGACCACTGCTTCGGGGAGGTAGCCGCGTTCGCGGTAGCCGCTGGACACTTCGCCGGTCTCGGGGTTGTGCCAGTCGAGGGGGAAGACGGGGAATCCGAGGCGGTCGCCGTCGCGTTTGCTGAGTTTGCCGTTGCCGTCGGGCTTGAGGAGCAGAGGCAGGTGGGCGAACTGGGGCATGGTGTCCTCCCAGCCAAAGGCTCGGTAGAGCATGACGTGGAGGGGGGCCGAAGGCAGCCATTCCTCGCCACGGATGACGTGGGAGACCTCCATGAGGTGGTCGTCGACAATGTTGGCGAGATGGTAGGTGGGCATGCCGTCGGACTTGAAGAGAACCTTGTCGTCGAGAAGGCGGCTGTTCATGGTGACATCGCCACGGATAAGGTCGTGGACGGTGATGTCGAGGTCCTCGGGGAACTTGAAGCGCACCACGTAAGGCTCGCCGCTTTCGATGCGGCGCGACACCTCGTCGGCGGGGAGGGAGAGGCTGTTCTCCATAGTGCCGCGGGTGGTGCAGTCGTATTGGAAGGTCTTTTTCTGTGCCTCGTATTCTTTGCGTTTGGCGTCGAGGGCTTCGGGACGGTCGAAGGCGTAGTAGGCCCAGCCATCGCGAAGGAGCTGGTCGGCATATTGACGGTAGAGGGGCTTGCGGTCGCTTTGGCGGTAGGGGCCATAGTTGCCGCCGATGTGGACACCCTCGTCGAATTTGATGCCCAGCCAGTCGAGTGCCTCGATGATATAGTCTTCGGCACCCGGCACAAAGCGGGTCTGGTCGGTGTCTTCGATACGCAGAATCATGTCACCGCCATTTTGGCGTGCGAAAAGGTAGTTATACAAAGCAGTCCTCACGCCGCCTATGTGTAGGGGGCCGGTGGGACTTGGTGCAAAACGAACTCGTACTTTTCTCATTGTGATAT
The DNA here is from genome assembly GCA_900317125.1 of uncultured Bacteroidales bacterium. Classification (GTDB taxonomy): domain Bacteria; phylum Bacteroidota; class Bacteroidia; order Bacteroidales; family P3; genus Colimorpha. Next base: position 46,814 of record ONFR01000006.1, read on the forward strand.
TTGGAGTTTATTGTTATTTACATCTAAAAGGTCGTTGAATTGAGGTCGGAGAATCTCTTTTTTCGCAACAGGTAGTAGTCGATGAGGAGACGACCTGGATACAACCCTGACACGTGCTTCTGTTGCTTTAGGCTCTTGCGTTTGGCTTTGAGCGAGGGAATCCATTGATAGAAGGCCTTATGTGCTTTCACCACGGCACAGAACTCCTTGGGTTTGCGTTCGAGAAGGAATTTGAAGGCGGCCACGTAGTCGAGAATGATTCGGCAGAACAAGACCCAAGCCAGTCGGCTTTGATGCAGATTCTTGTATAGCAGGGCCATGTTGTTGCGGAAATTGAGGTATGTCTTCCGGGGATTGGACTTGGGCAGGGTGCCGCCGCCTACATGGTATACGGTGGATTGGGGGCAATACTCGACACGGTAGCCGGCATTCTTTGCCCTCCAGCAGAAGTCGATTTCCTCCATGTGGGCAAAGAAATCGTTGTCGAGACCACCCAGCTGTTTCCAAACATCGGAGCGGACAAACATTGCGGCCCCCGAAGCCCAAAAGATCTCGCAGGGATTGTCGTACTGGCCGTGGTCTTTCTCGAGCGTGGTGAACATCCTGCCACGGCAGAAGGGGTAGCCGTATTTGTCGAGGAAACCACCAGCACCGCCTGCGTACTCGAAGGTGTCGCGCTGGTCGTACATCAGCAGCTTGGGCTGGCAGATGGCAGTGCCGGGGTGTTGCTGCATCTGCGCAATGACAGGCTCAATCCATCCGGGAGTCACTTCAACGTCGTCGTTCAGCAGAACGTAGTAGTCGGCATCCACTTGGCTGAGGGCGCGGTTGTAGCCTTCGGCAAAGCCATAGTTCTTGTCCAGTTCAATGATGCGAAGGCCGGGGTATTGGCTGCGGACGAAATCGAGGGAGTCGTCGGTGGAGCCGTTGTCGGCAATAATCACTTCGTTGTCGCCGGTAGTGCAAGCCGTCACCGAGGGAAGAAAACGCTCGAGCATTTTCTTTCCGTTCCAGTTCAGTATCACAACGGCGGTAGTCATCTTGTTGTAGTCATTTTATTGTTTTTCGGTATTTGAGGAGAGGAGGGTGTAGGAGTGCAGCTCCATTCCTTCGGGACGGGTGCGTTTCCAGCGGCGGTGAGACCAGAGCCAGTATTCAGGGTGACGGTCGATAGTCTCTTTGAGCATCTTGATGTATCGTGACGTGATAGTGTATTGTGGCACCTGGCTGGGCTTCTCGCACAGGGGGGTGAAGTGGACCTCGTAGTAGCCGCGTTTGACCTTGGTTACATCGTAGTAGAGAACCGGCATGTCGTATTTACGGGCAAAGTATTCTGCACCGTAGAGGAAAGGAGTCTCCTGGTTCATGAACATTGTCCAGAACGACTTGTGGACATCGTTGGGCGACTGGTCGCTGAGCATCATGTAGGCCACAGGAACCTGGTGGAGGTGGTAGTATTCCATAGTTTGACGCACAGTGAACTGGTCGACAATCTCGGTGCCGTAACGGCCTCTGCGACGTGTGATGTAGGAGGCTACGGCTTTGTCCTGTAGGGGTTTTCCTACACCGACCCCATGGTGCATCAGCTGGAAGTTGAGCGAAGTAATCATATACTCCCAGTTGTTGTAGTGTGCCGACATCAGCACCACGCTCTGTCCCTGCTGGTAGTAGCGGTTGACCACCTCGCGGTTCACGAAGCGATAGCGTTTCATGATGCTCTGTGGTTTGGCGTAGAGGTTGTAGATGCCTTCCAGAAGGAGGTCGCAGATGTGGTGGTAATAGGCTTTTTCTATCCGGGCGCGTTCTTCCTGGCTGAGAGTAGGGTAGGCCTTGGACAGATTTGTCCTCGTCACCCCTCGTCGGTAACGCAACAGGTGGTAGGCAACAAAAAATAATATGTCCGAGAGTAGACTTTTCAATCTTAGTAGCCTCGTCTAAACTGCATTCCCACTTCGCCCAAAGCACCTTCTTCCATGGTGTAACGGCTCAACATACGTTCCCAACCGGGGGTGGTCACTTCGCCCATGGCGTTTGAGTTAAGCAACCTGTAGTATCCGCTGCGGAACTCGTCCCAGAAAATGAAAACGCGGTTGTTGTAGTCTCCCGGTATCAGATTGTAGCGCCAGAGTTGATACGGCAGATAGTAAATCAGTCCTTCGTTGGCATGCTCGCCTTCACCGTAAGATGTGGTGGAGATACGCTGGGACCATTTGACATTGTTCAAGGCACCCACAAAGTTCTTCTCGTCGCGGACAAAGTCGGGAGGACCATACTGGAGGTATACACGGCCCATGTCGGTGCGGTAACCCGGTGTGAGGGGGTAGGTGAAATGTTCCTCCACATATTTCATTCTGGCGAGATATTTGTTCCATTCCCCTTCGGGGTCGATGGGGTTACGGCTTTTCCAGAAACGGTAAAGGAAAGTCTGCTTGCTCTTCATGTCGGTTTGCTCGATGAGGTTGCGGACTTGGTCCACCTCTACTGCCGACGACACAGGATACAGGGCATCGAGATAGTAGTTGAGGGTCTTCTCTTCGGTGATAAGTCCTGCGAAAGAGGTGGCCACTTCGGTCTCGGTGACTTGGGCATTCGTCACGATGGGGTTTGAACGCATCACGGTCACATCTTTCTTGAACAAAGGATCGCCGTTGTTGTTTGTTACTTCCACCACGATGTTATAGTTGCCGGAAGGAACCTGGCTCATGTCGATAGTGGTGTAGTAGGGTTTGATGCCGGAGGCACCTTTGCCCTGGCGAGTCTCACCCACATTGGGGATTCTCCTCCCGTTCTCTTTCTGCTCGAGATAGACATTGACGGTGTAGGCATTGTTCCCGATTTCTTTGTCCAGATTGTACAGCTCGAAGTAAGGGTGGATAGTGGACACGGAAGCGGGCATGAAGTCGTCGATGTAAGGCACCATGTCGTAGCCATTGCGCGACAGCATGTTCTCGGTAGTGGTGGGTGTTGCCGACTCCATCAGCTGGATGCTTGACATGGAGGGGGCACTGGAGGGATAATAGACAATCAGCTTGTCTTTTATCAAAACGGGTTCGTCGTTGCTTCCCTTGTCACGTAAAGTCAATTCGAGGTCGTAGATGCCATTGGAAAGGCCGAAACGCTGGAGGTCGAAGAAAGTGAAATTGGTTGCAGTAACACTGTTGGTGTAAGGGCTATGAAGGTCGTACTTCTTCACATAGGCCACGGTATCGCCTTTGCGGGCGACCAGCGTCACCTCCACCGTTGCGCGGTATCTGTCCTGCTCCTCCTGGGCAAAGAAGAGACTCCAGGCATCGAAACGCAGATAGGTCTCCACGTAGGGCTGGTTGTTCTCAGGCAGATAAAAGACGGAATAGCCGAAAAGAGCCGACAACTGCGGCTGTGCCATTAATCCCGACACGGCCATTGATAGAGCCATGAACATTAATGCAATTTTCTTCATATCTTTATTAATTGTATTTTCATAATCAATATAGAGTGTCCGTAATTTTCTGGTTTACATTCAAATGGCATGATGAACCGTCTGTTTCGGACATTCTAAACCAACTGCAAAGATACAAAAAAAATCTCACAATGCATAAATTCGCCTGCCTATGATTCCATTAAATAATGTGTAGTACCCGTCAGAACCGCTTTAAACGGCGTGCATATGATACTCACCCAGATTACCCATTCGGCAAACAGAACCCTCGGTAGGGAATGTGTGCCTACCGAGGGTATCTGAAATAAGCTACTGCATTTGTTATTTGAGCATCTCTTCTGCCACGTGGAGGGCAGCGTCGAGACCGTCGGGGTTCTTGCCGCCAGCAGTTGCATAAGCGGGTTGTCCGCCGCCACCGCCTTTTATCTCTTTTCCAGCGGCACGGACGATGGCACCTGCGTTGAGACCTGCGTCGACACGGTTCTTGCCCAGGGCCACAAGGAGAGCGGGCTTGCCGGCGCATACGCTGCCAAGCACCACGGCCATGTCGGGATACTGCGTTGCAAGTGCAAGCATGGCATCTTTCAGTTGGCTGAGGTCACTGTCCATCCGGCGGACAAGCAGCGGCGACTGCTCAAGCTGTCGGGCGAATTCCTGTTTCATGGCGTTGGCCTGCTCCTTTTGGTATTTTTCCACTTCGGCACGGAGGGCGGCGTTATCGTCCTGCAGACGCTGGACTGCGGCAAGAAGGTCCTTGGGACTCTTGAGCAGTTCGCGGAGGGCGTCGAGCTGGTCCTGCAGGTTGTTGTTGTAGGTTTCAGCAGCAGCACCTGTGACGGCTTCGATACGGCGCATGCCGGCGGCCACAGCACCTTCGCTTACGATGCGGAAAGAGCCGATATGACCGGTGTTGTCGATATGGGTACCGCCGCAGAATTCCACGCTGTCGCCGAACTTCACCACGCGTACCTTGTCGCCGTATTTCTCGCCAAAGAGTGCCATGGCTCCAAGTTTGCGGGCCTCGTCGATAGGCATGGCGCGGTGCTCCTCAAGCGCGATAGCGCGGCGGATGTCGATGTTGACCTGTTTCTCCACCTCGCGGATTTCCTCGTGGGTGAGTTTGGCAAAGTGCGAGAAGTCGAAGCGCAGACGCTGGTCGTCGACACTGGAACCTTTCTGCTCGACATGCGTGCCGAGGACATTGCGCAAGGCTTTGTGCAGCAAGTGGGTGGCCGAATGGTTGCACTGGATGGCTATACGGCGGCACTTGTCTACCTCGGCCTTGTAGGGCTGGTCAAGATGCTCGGGCAGCTTGGATACGATGTGGATGATGAGGTTGTTCTCTTTTTTGGTGTTGATCACTGGCACCATGTCGCCAGCGGGGTGGGTGAGGGTGCCTTGGTCCCCCACCTGTCCGCCGCTCTCGCCATAGAAAGGTGTGCGGTCGAAAACCAGATGGTAGAACTCCTTGTCCTTCACCTTCACGTGACGGTAGCGGGTGATGTGTATCTCGGCAGTCAGCTCGTCGTAACCGATAAACTCCTGGTTCACGTTGGGCATTAGCTCCACCCAGTCGTCGTTCTCCACAGTGGCGGCAGCGCGCGAGCGGTTTTTCTGTTCGGTCAGTCCTTGTTGGAATCCTTCCATGTCGACAGTCCAGCCCTGCTCGGCAGCCATGAGCTGAGTGAGGTCGACAGGGAAACCATAAGTGTCGAAGAGCTCGAAAGCAAAAGCGCCGTCTATGGTTTTGTTGTTGCCGGTGGCATGGGTGGCGATATAGTCGTCGAAACGTTTGATACCGCCTGCAAGCGTCTTGAGGAAAGACTGCTCCTCCTCAAGTATGATGCGTTGGATAAGTTGCTGCTGTTTGACCAGTTCGGGGTATTGGCCGCCCATCTGGCTCACAAGTGTGTCGACAAGGGTGTTCATGAACGGCTCTTTGAATCCGAGGAAAGTGTAGCCGTAGCGGACAGCACGGCGCAGGATACGGCGTATCACATAGCCAGCCTTGGCGTTGCCGGGCAGCTGGCCGTCGGCAATGCTGAAACTCACGGCACGCAGGTGGTCGGCTATCACGCGCATGGCGATGTCGGCTTGGTTCTCCTGCCCGTAGGTGCGACCTGCCAGGCGGGCAATATGCTGGATAAGGGGCTGGAAGACATCGGTGTCGTAGTTTGACTTCTTGCCCTGCATTACCATGCACAGGCGCTCGAAACCCATACCGGTGTCGATATGTTTGGCCTTGAGGGGTTCGAGGGTGCCGTTGGCCAGACGGTTGTACTGCATGAAAACGAGGTTCCATATCTCGATGACCAAGGGGTTGTCCTTGTTCACCAGTTCATGCCCCGGCACAAGCTTTTTCTCCGCCTCGTCGCGCAAGTCGATATGTATCTCGCTGCACGGGCCGCAGGGACCTTGCTCGCCCATTTCCCAGAAATTGTCCTTTTTCGAGCCTTTCAGAATGCGGCTTTCGTCGATGTGCTCTTTCCAGAAGTTGTAAGCCTCGGTGTCCATCTCCAGGCCGTCCTTTGCATCGCCGCCAAACACGGTGACATACAGGTTCCGTTTGTCGATATGCATCACCTCGGTCAGGAATTCCCAACCGTAGGCGATGGCCTCGCGTTTGAAATAGTCGCCAAACGACCAGTTGCCCAACATCTCGAACATGGTGTGGTGGTAAGTGTCGTGGCCCACTTCCTCCAGGTCGTTGTGCTTGCCGCTGACGCGGAGGCATTTCTGCGCATCGCAGGCACGGGGATAGGGTGCATCGGCATTGCCGAGGAAGATGTCCTTGAACTGGTTCATGCCCGCATTGGTGAACATGAGTGTGGGGTCGTTCTTGATGACCATGGGAGCGGAAGGCACGATGTGGTGGGCTTTGCTCTCGAAGAATTTAAGAAACTGGCTGCGGATTTCGTTGCAAGTCATAGCTAAAAAGTCTGATTAAAAGTCATCGCGCTCCACAAGCAGTATGGCATTTTGTGGGACGATGAAATATTTGTCGTTGTTATATTTGATTTCGATGGCGTTCTTCTGCAAGAAGAGGGCAAGGTCGCCGGGCTGCACCTGCAGGGGCATATAGTGCGTGTCATGGCGGTTGCTGTTCCACGACTCGCCCTCATCCATTGAGGGGAGGGGGTAGCCCGGTCCGCATTTTAGGATGTAGCCCGATTGTATCTTCTCTTTGTCCTGGTATCCGGCGGGTAGATACAGCCCGCTTTTAGTACGGTCGGCAACATCGTTGGGCTTGATTAAAACCCTGTCGCCCACCACTATAATTTTGTCAAGATTGGTCGTCATAGTTCCAAATTGAAATTGCAAAGTTACGAAAAAAATTGGAATCCACTTTTTTTTTGTAACTTTGCAAATCGTAGCAATAGATGACCAAGTGTTATTTTACATTGAAAACGTTGATATTATGCGGAATTTCAAATATATTGTAATAACGATGATGTGTGCATTGTGCGGAGTGCGAGGCATGGCACAGGACACACTGCGCACCGAGGTCCTGCCCACGTGGGAGTCGTTGAACCAGCGAGGCTATCCCCAATGGTTCAGCGATGCCAAACTAGGCATATTCATCCACTGGGGCCTCTACTCTGTCCCTGCCTGGTCGGCTCCCGACGGCTATGCCGAATGGTTTTACCGCGGACTGATGACCGGCGATACAATCAGGGTGGAGGAAATGAGAGACTACAATCGTAGGTGGGGTTATATGCTGGGAGACCAGTGGAGCGGAAGGCTGAGCAACAGCCCTGGCGTAAAGCAACGCCCCAAGCCCACCGACCTTTATACACTCTACGCTCAATCGTGGCATGCCGAACATTGGAACCCCGACCAGTGGGCCGACCTCTTTGTGCGGTCGGGTGCCAAATACGTGGTGTTGGTGACCAAGCACCACGATGGCTACTGCCTATGGCGCAGCCGCTACCAACCCAACTGGAACAGCGTGGTGACAGGTCCCCACAAAGATATTGTCGACATGCTCACCAAGTCCGTCCGCAAGGCAGGACTCAAGATGGGTTTCTACTATTCCCTCACAGAGTGGACCAACAACCTGCATATCTGGATGCACGACCCCGACAGCGCCATAGGCGAATATGTCGACCACTACATGATGCCCCAGTTCAAAGAACTTGTCAGAAAGTACAAACCCAGCCTTATCTTCACTGATGGCGAGTGGCAGAACACGTCCGAGCAGTTCCGTGCCAAGGAACTCATCGCCTGGTATTACAATACTGTAGGCCCTGAAGCCATTGTCAACGACCGTTGGGGCGAGGGCACCCAGCATGGATTCCGTACCCCCGAGTACAAAGGCGCCATCAACGATACAGTCCGGCCCTGGGCCGAATGTCGCGGCATTGGCAAGAGTTTCGGCCTGAACCGCAATGAGCCGCTTGAGAATTACCTCACCAGCGACTCGCTGATACGCCATTTCGTCAAGCTGGTGGCGGCTGGTGGCGGCCTTACGCTTAACGTGGGGCCCAATGCCGACGGCACCATCCCGATGCTGCAGCAAGAGCGGCTGCTTGACCTTGGCAACTGGCTGAAGGTGAACGGCGAGGCCATCTATGGCTCACGTCCTTACCACAAGATGTGCGAGAGGGACAGCACTGTCTATTACACCCGCGCAGGTGGTAACCTCTACGCCATTGCCACCCATCTCGACGGCAAGACCCTTGTGTTGAAAAACATGCCCCGTCCCGGCCTATTCTCGCAAATAAAGCTGCTTGGATGCGACAAACCCATTGTCCACTACTACTTTGCAGGCAGTATATATATCCGTCTCAACAACCTCACTATCGAGGACCTTAACAAGCTGCGCGGTGCATGGGTGTTCCGCATCACCCATTATGGCGACAGGTAGCCGTTGTCGTGTGACTGCTGTTTCAACCCCAATCGGTCATTAGGCCGACTTTTCAATCGGGATAACCGCACTCTCAATTCACTTTTTACACTTATCCGACGGACACTCCGCCCTCCCCCCTCAACGCCCTCCACACTCTTTTCCTGCCCAGCCTTTGCTCCCTCACTGCGCCTTCCCGGTCCCACCGCAGTGCCGGAAAGTCTCAGCGGACTTCACGCCACGACCCACTTGGGTCGTTCAATCCTGGCTCGATGTTGCCTGCTTCTAGGCTTGTTACCCGTTATCATGTCGAGTAACGTTGCTATAACAATACTATAAGGATGCAGGATTGAACGGTCCCTCTCGGTATGTGTTAACCCAAATCGGACATTAGACCGACTTGGCATAAACCCTAACGATCGATTTGGGTTAAACCCAACTGCATGTCGGCGGTGGTTACAAGGTGCGTCGTTTGATGACTAACTCCTCAGTCGACAGGGTGTCTTATAAATAACGTCTCAATGGTTCAGCAAATGGGCTTCCCGTATTCCCTTAACGTTTTTTAACGTCGGTGACTGTAAGAAAACAGCCTGTTTTACGTTTCTAATATCTAAAGAATACTGCGACGTGGGGAACGGACTCCACTCATGCCGTAGCTGATGATGATTGTCGAGTCCAAATTATTGATTCAAATCATTCTTAGGACTTATGAAGAAACATTTTATCACGAAAGTATTGTTCAGCTCGATGCTGTGCATGGTCATGGCTGTGGGGTGCAGGAAAGACGAATCGGTGCGCCCGATAGTACCGGTGACGCCCCCTGATACAGACACGGTGCTGCCTCCCGAAGAGCCCCTTACGGCGACATTCTCCATCAGCGATTCGCAACAGGTGCGTTTCAGCCCGGGCAATCTGCAGTATGTGTCGGGCCGTTGGCGTTTTGCTGCCCACCAAGAAGACTTTCTGGAAGAAAATGACGAGAATGCGATGGACCTTTTTGGCTGGAGCACCGCCTCGAACAACTGGGGTAGGACCTTTGAGACCAACCAGCAACTGTTCACCGGCAGTTTTGCGGACTGGGGAACAAATCCCGAGTTGGTCATTTCGCTGGGTGCTGGATGGCGCACGCTGTCGAAGGATGAGTGGAATTATCTGCTTTACAAGCGGGTGGTGAATAAGGGTACCGGTGTAGGTCATTCGTATCTGTTGTGTGTCTTGAAAGGGCAGTATGGATTGTTGCTATTCCCTGACAATTATAAGGAACAGGAAAGGAATTTCGAGTCCATCCCCGACAGTTGTATCTTCCTTCCAGCAGTGGGTAGCCGATATGGGAGAGAGATTAACCGCTTTGAGAATGCGTCGGGTCTTTATTGGACCTCGACGGTTGAGGATCAAATTGAATGGTATGCCGACCTGCTTGAGTTCCATAACATGACTATCAATTTCGGAATGGGTTCACGCGTGTCGGGAATGGCTGTGCGTCTGGTCCGCAATGTGCGTTAAATCTCCCTGCCGATGCCTGTTTTTGAAGCCTCATCAATACAATCCGTTGTCCTGCACCGTGTGGGCAACAAGGCCACGGAGGAGGGCTATGTGCTCTCAACCGAGCCGTTGCACCTGACAGAACAACTGCAGGATGTGCTTGTGCGCTATTTCCTTGGTCCCTTCAAAGTGGAGGAGTACTACCGCTTGTACAGTGACGATGGGGTGGAGATGAACCCACTCTATCGTCATTGCGCCGATATCTTTTCCGACCCGGAGTGCTTGATGGAGTCGTCGTGCGACATCGCGCGGCTGCTCTACGATGCTTCAACCCACGCCAACATTAAGGGCGGCGAGCTGTTTGTGGTCTATTTTTCAGGTTGCATGTTCAATGGCAAGACCATGGATGCCATCGGCCTGTTCAAGTCGGAGAGCAAGGAGTCGTTTCTGAAGGTGCTGCATGGCGACGAGGAATGGAGCCGTGCCGAATCCGATGCCAGTGCCACCGCCCGCTACGAGTTGGAGGTGCAGCAAGGCATCAATCCAGCCAAGCTGGACAAGGGTGCCATCATATTCAATACCGAGGCGGAAAAAGGCTATGTTGTGAGCGTGGTAGATGCGACCAACCGCACCGTCGACGCCCTCTATTGGAAGGATGCGTTCCTCTCCGTCCGCCAGCGCGAGGATGAGTACTACAATACCCACACCGAGATGCAGGCCTACAAGAAGTTTGTCACCGACGAGCTGCCGCAGCAGTTTGAGGGGGTGAGCAAAGCCGACCAGGCAGATATGCTGAACCGCTGCAGCAATTATTTCAAGCAGAATGATAATTTCGATTTGCAGACATTTACGCAGGAGGTGATTGCCCAGCCCGAGGTAATAGACAGTTTCAAGGAATACCGTGAGCAGTATCAGCAGGAGTATGATGTGCAGATGCCCGAGAGCTATGACATCAGCGAGAGCGCTGTGAAGAAACAGGCGAGGGCGTACAAAAGTGTCATCAAACTGGACAAGAACTTCCATATCTATGTCCACGGCAACCGCGAGCTGATAGAGCAGGGCGAGGACGAGAAGGGGAAGTATTATAAGGTCTATTTCAAGGAGGAGTCGTAGCCGAAGCCGTTCCCCCTTTACTAATTATATAATATGTAGCTCGCGCAGGGCGTTGGCTATGCCTTCGTCGTCGACGCTGGTGGTGACGTAATCGGCGTGTGCTTTGACGTTGTCGTCGGCGTTGTCCATGGCCACACCAATGCCGCAGAAGTCGAGCATCTCGATGTCGTTGCCCCCGTCGCCAAAGCCGATGCATTCGTTGCGGTCGATGCCATAATGGTGCAGGATGCTGTCTATTCCCGTGGCTTTGCTGTTGTCGGCGTTGACAAGGTCGCTGAACTGAGGATGCCATCGTGGCAGGCGGCAGTGGGGCAGCATTTGCAGTACATCATTGTCGCGCTCGGCAGGCATGATGGCGATGACCTGGAAGGTCTCGTGCCCCATCATCTGCCTGGTGGGCAGCAAAGGCGGCATCTGGAACTCAAGCTGGTTGCGGATGGCGTTGGCAACAGGGTCGGAGTGGGTGTTGACGAACATCTCATGCTCGGTGAATATCATGGTGCATAGGTTCTCCTGCTCGGCGTACTGGAGCCAACGGTCGGTCTCCTGCTGCGGGATGGGATTGCGCAGCAGCACTTGATTTCCTACAAAACAGTAGCCACCGTTCATGGTGACATAGCCGTCGAACCCAACGGGCATAGGCGGGATGAGCACTTTGGGTCTACCGGAGGAGATGAATGTGTGTATGCCTTGGCGGTGGAGCTCCTCGAAGGCCTGAATGGTGCCAGGCGAGACAAGGTGGGTTTTGAAGCTGAGGAGGGTGCCGTCGATGTCGAAAAATGCGGCTTTAATCATTGTGTAGTTCGGGGTGGGTTGTTGATTTGTGGAAGTGATGAGGGGTGTTGGACAGATGACAGTGGGATAGGGTTATTCGGATTGCGGTAGGGGTTGGATGTCGAGCTGGGAGATAATGGCGCAGAGGAGGTCGGTCATCTTATCGGCGGCACGGTTGGCTTGAAGCACTACGTCGTCGCCGTCGTTGAGGCAGTGGTCGCCAAGGTCGGCGCTTTGGTTGGTGATGACACTGATGCCGAATATCTCCATGCCGCTATGACGGGCCACGATGACTTCGGGTACGGTGGACATGCCTGTGGCATCGGCACCGAGGATATGGTACATGCGGTATTCGGCCGGAGTCTCGTAGGTGGGGCCTGTTCCGGCGGCATATACTCCCAGCCTCAGCTTTTCGCCTTTGAGGGCGGCTTGTGCCAAGGCGATGTCGCGGAGGCGCCGGCTGTAGACGGTGGTCATGTCGGGGAAGCGGGGACCGAATTCCTCCATGTTGGGACCGACGAGGGGGTTGGGCATGAAGTTGATGTGGTCGGTGATAATCATCAGGTCGCCCACACGGTATTCGGGATTGACCGCTCCGGCGGCATTGCTGACAAAAAGGTATTTCACGCCCAGCCGCGCCATGACGCGCACAGGGAAAGTGACCTGCTGCATGGTGTAGCCTTCGTAATAGTGGAAACGGCCTTGCATGGCCATGACCCGTTTGCCGCCGAGGGTGCCGATGATGAGGTTACCCTTGTGCCCGGTGGCAGTGGGTTGCTGGAAGTGGGGGATGCGACTGTAGGGGATGGTGACGGAGTCGTCGATATGGTTGGCCAAAGGACCGAGTCCGCTGCCAAGGATAATGGCTATCCTGGGTACTTGCCCGTTGCAGAATGTGCTGATATATCCTGCGCTTTCGTCTATTTGTTGTATGTTCATATCGCGGTAGGTGGGTAAGAATGACTTGGGGGTGGGTAACAGACCCTATTATTTCGGGTCGTTGCCTTTCATGCGGTTGATTCTCTTCATGATTTCGGCGGCCTGTTCGTAGTCCTCGTTTTCCTCGCATTGGCGCAGGAGGGTTTCGAGCTGGTCGAGGGTCTCGTCGGGATTGGGTAGCTGAGCCTTGTTTCGGGGCAGGTTGTCTTCGAGGGCACCCGGCTCCATGGATGTTTCGTCCAGCACGTTTTGTGCCATCATGATGGGGCATCCCTGCATCAGAGCAAGAACGATGGCATCGCTTGTGCGGCTGTCGATACGTTTCTCGGTGAATCCGTCGCTGATATAGAGTGTTGAGTAGAAGATGCCCTCGTCGAAGCGGTCGATGGTGACCTGCTTTAGTATGAGCATGTATTGCTCCATGATGTTGTTGATTAGCTGGTGGGTGAGGGGACGGCGTGCCTGGCGTTGCTCGATGGCCATGACGATGGCCTGGGCTTCGGGTTCGCCGATGATGACGGGCACCTGTTTGCCTGTGTCAGGCGCATCAAGCACCAGCACATAGGCATCGCTCATCGACATGGTTTGCGAAATCTGCAAAGGGTATACCTGCGTGTAGCTCATGGTGCTGAGGTTAGTTTGCTGTGAGGTACTTCACCAATTCGGCTACTGCCAGGCCGCGGTGGCTTATCTGGTTCTTCACGTCGAGGGGCATCTCGGCAAAGCTCACTGCAAAGCGGTCGGGCATGAACACGGGGTCGTAGCCGAAGCCTTCCTGCCCGTAGCGTTCGGTAAGGATACAGCCGTTCACCTTGCCTTCGAAGTAGCGGGGGGTGCCGCCTTCGATAAGGCATATCACCGTGCGGAAGGCTGCTTTGCGGTTGGTGTTGCCGTCGAGGGCATGGAGTAGTTTGTCGATATTGTCGTCGAACGAGCAGTGCTCACCGGCGTAGCGGGCGCTGTAGACTCCGGGAGCGCCTCCGAGGGCATCCACTTCAAGACCCGTGTCGTCGGCAAAACAGTCCTTGCCGGCGCGTTCCCAAACCCATTGTGCTTTCTGCAAGGCGTTGCCTTGAAGGGTCTCGGCGGTCTCGGGGATTTCTCCTTCAAGCCCGGCTTCTGCAAGGCTGATGACTTTCACGCTGCCTTGCAGAAGTCGGCTCACTTCTTCTAACTTGTGCTTGTTGTTGGTGGCAAAAATAAGTTCTCTCATAGTTTGTTTGTCAAGGATTGGCATGCCGGCCATGTGCGGCAGAGACTGCCAACCTTTTCAAGTGTAGTACAGTATGTGGGTTATCTAATCAGAGTAATAGTGCCTTTTACACGGTATTCTTGTATACTGCCCTGACGGGTGTAGGTGATGACGTAGGGGTATGCACCCTGCGGGCATGGAGTGCCGTTGTGGGTACCGTCCCATTTGAAATTAATATCGTCCGATGTGAATACCAGCGCGCCTCGGCGGTTGAAGATGGCGATATGGAATTTCTCCATATTGCTCTTGCTGATAATGCTGAAGACGTTGTTGGTGGCCTTGTTCGGGGTGAAGATATTGGGGCGGAAGAATCCGAAGGTGTCGATGACGATAGTCCATGTGGAGTCGACAAAGCATCCAAGCTCGTTGAAGCTGCGCAAGGTGACTGTGTTGCAGTTGGTGGCGTAAATGTCGAAGTGATGGGTCACATTCTTGCCAGTCGACACGGCGCCGTCGCCGAATAACCATTGAGAGTGGTCGGAATATTGCGAGTTGTCGGTGAAATTAACCACAGGCGTCTCGGTGTCGATGTATTGCGGCGAGTATTCAAAATTGAGGATAGGCAGAGGAACTTCCTTCACCAGTATTTCGATGGCGGCGATGTCGCAGCTGTCGGAAGCATAGCCCACGAGGAAATAGCGGGTGTCCTCAGAGGGTGAAACCGTAATGGTCTGGTTGTGCTTCTGCTCTTCAAGGTTGGGGTCGGGGGGGTAGCTGCTCCATTCGTACCACATGGCCCCTTCGCCTCTCAGCGTGACGCTGTCGCCGGGACAGTGTTTGGCACTCTTGGGTGTGGGGATAATCTTGGTGGAGAGTAGTGAAAGGGTTACGCTGTCCCATGCCACACAGCCGGCTATAGCTGTGATTTTCAAGTAGTAAGTGGTGCGAGGCTGGGTGGGACGCACATACAGCACGTCGCCGCGGCAGATGGGCTCTTCCCCGGCCTGGTCTTTGTGTCTGTACCAAGCGAAAGAGATGCCTCTCATGTTGGTAGACACTTTTACGTGCGACTCGTGACCGTTGCAAATGATGGTATCCTCGGAATAAGACACTTCTGGGTCGTGGAAGAAGTATATGGTATCGATCAGGGTGTCGTAGCATTGTGCATCACCCTTGGTGATGAGCATGAAAGGATTCTCGAATTCGGTGAAGTCGCGTGTCACAGAGGTAGTGGCGGACATTCCCGAAACCTCACTGCTGATGGTAGTGTCGGCAAACACCCATCTGCGTTCAACAATAATGCCTTCGGTTATGTCGGTGAGAGTGGTTGTCTCCCCCTCGCAGATGGTGCGCTTGGTGATCTGAACTCTTGTGGTTGGCGGAGTGTGGACTTGGGCAACATATACATTTGTCGTGCTGCACGCACTGTCCTCCAGATACATGGTAAGCGTCACAGCGTGGAAGCCGGCATGGGTAGTGCGGTAGTAGGCGGTGTCGCCGTACATCACCGTGTCGACGGGCGTGAGGGGGTCGCTGCCCTGGTGGACCTCCCAACGGGTCAGGCTGTGGTCAATCACAGGGGCATTGGCGCCCTTGTAAGGAACCCTGCCACGGGCAACCATTGTCAATACCGAAGTGTCAAGACATTCTTCGGTGATAACTGCGTTGATGATGGGTTTGATATTGCTGACCTGTGCATATAGTGTCGAGTGGAAAGGCTTTTCAGGGTCCATTGCCGACGTCATGACGCATTTATATGTGGTGGTTCCAACGGTGTCGCCCTCATGTACGTCGCGCTGAGGGTCGTCCAAGCTGGTGATGAAATGGTCGGTTCTCACTAACAAATTGCTGTCGTAGTTCTGCAGCGATCTGAAATTTAGCGTACTCATGATTTCCGAATTGGATGTCGGTCCATCGTATCCAGTGGAGGAGACGTACCAATCGTAGGTAAGCAGACCTGCAGGAGCATGCAGTGTGTCAATAGCGTCGGAAACACCGACGGGACACCCCGAAGAGGTAATCTGCATCTTCTGGCAGGAACCGGCAATGTATGCATAGATGGGATCCACGTTGTAAATGCAGTCGCTCGTATACATTTCAATACGGACGGAGTCGTAGAGGAAGTCAATCAAACTGATGGCCACACGTGTCCACGGTTTGTAGCAGTAGCAGCAACTTGTGGCTGCCGCCGAGGCTGGGGTTCCATTGAAACCTTCAACCCAAGGTGCGGGAAGTCCTCCTTGGACATGGGGGGCGGCAACATTAAACCAAAGGCTGTCGTTGATGGGAGCGTTTTCCCATTGTTCGCCGTTCTTCTTGCACACCCTGATGAGGAATTCTCCTGCTTGCCAGGGATCGTGGTCGTAACGGCATGCCACAATGGCATAGTCGATAAAAAGCAAGGCGTTGAAGGGTGTCACTAGCATGGTGTAGAAGAGCGCCTCGGCACCCTTGTCGTTGCCGTTGGAGTTGATGTTCGATTGGCATATGCCGGTTGCACGCATGTCACCCAGGCGGATACTTGAGGCATGGCCTTCAGGGATACGCTGCATGCCTTGTCCTGTCGTGTTGTTGATAGTAAACAGGTCCAAACCGGCGTCGGCTGATGAATAGATGCGGAAACGCTGGTCATGGGCATCGAAAAGGGAACAGTGGTTGCAGGCGCAACGGTTGTCGTCGTAGCCCGAATTATAAGCCGCCGAGGTGATATTGGTGTGCCCGACAATAGGGGGCTTTGATGGCCTGCTGCAGGTACTCAACACATTGTATCCAGTGCTTCCACCTGATTGGTTCTCTACCCGGTCGCCGACGCGTGCCGACCATTTCCCCTTGTCAGCCGGCATTGAAGTGAAAGAAGTCGGGTTATGCAATTGGGGGCAGTGGTTTTGTGCCCATGCTCCCATGCTTGCCATCAGCATTGTTAATAAGAAAAATGATACCAAATGTTTCATGATACTGTACTATTATCGTTCTACAAAAAATAAAATTATACCTTAATCGCTTATATGACACACAGCATTCATTTTGCTGCAATTATTTAACATTATTTATGAATATTCTTTGTCTCTACCGTTCTGTTATGATGGGTTATTGTGTTGTAATTTCTCTGTAAGTGTCGTATTATCTATTCGTTATCCTAGAGTCTTCTCCCCAGCTCGGGCAGTATTCCTGCCTTCCAATCTGTATAATCCCCCTCCACAATGTGCTTCCGTGCTGTCCTCACCAGCCACATGTAGAAAGCCAGGTTGTGGATGGAGCATATCTGCAGGCCGAGAATCTCTTCCGAGCGTATCAGATGGTGCAGATAGGCTAGGGTGTAGCTTCGGTCGCACAAGGCTGTGCTCTCGGGGTCGATGGGCTCGAAGCAGCTCTCCCACTTCTTGTTCTTGATATTGATGGTGCCGTGGGCAGTAAACAACAGGCCGTTGCGCCCGTTGCGTGTAGGCATCACACAGTCGAACATGTCCACCCCGCGCTCAATGGCCTCCAGTATGTTGGCGGGCGTGCCCACCCCCATCAGATAACGGGGTTTGTCCTTCGGCAGGATGGCGTTTACCACCTCGATCATCTCATACATCGTCTCCGTCGGTTCCCCCACGGCCAGGCCGCCGATAGCGTTGCCGTCGGCACCCTTCGAGGCGATATACTCCGCCGACTGACGGCGCAAGTCGGGATACTTGCACCCCTGCACAATGGGGAACAGGCTTTGCCGGTAACCATACAGCGGCTCGGTCGCATCAAACCTGGCCACACATCGGTCCAGCCAACGGTGTGTCTGCTCCATCGATTTCTTGGCATAACGGTAGTCCGACTCGCCCGGTGCGCACTCGTCGAAAGCCATGATAATATCGGCACCTATCACCCGCTCGATGTCCATCACCTTCTCCGGAGTGAAAATGTGGCGGCTCCCGTCGATGTGCGACTGGAACGTGCAGCCCTCCTCCTTAATCTTTCTGTTGTCGGCAAGCGAAAAAACCTGGAACCCGCCGCTGTCGGTCAGCAGTGGGCGTTCCCAGCCTGCAAAGCCGTGCAGCCCTCCCGCAGCCTTCAGAATATCCAGCCCGGGACGCAGGTACAGATGGTATGTATTGCCAAGAATTATTTGTGCGTCAATATCTTCATACAGTTCATGCCGGTGCACAGCCTTCACACTCCCCGCCGTCCCAACAGGCATGAAAATCGGCGTGGCTATCTCGCCGTGCTCAGTGGTAATAATCCCTGCACGTGCACAGCTTTTAACATCCTCTTTCTCTATATTGAACTTCATAATTATCAACTTATCAGCATATCAGCACCGACAGTTATGAACAATCGGTTGATATTTCATTATGCAAAGATACGAATAAAATCAAAAATAATACATATTTTTGCAAGAAAAATTACAAAACCCAAAATGGACTTTACGCATGTTCTTACAGACCATTGCACCATGGCGCTCACCATTGTGGCCGCCCTGAGTCTGGTCATTCTGTGCCTCTACTACGGCCTCTTTTATTTCCGCATCGGCCACTACCGAGGCCTGCCGCGCAAAAAAAACGACGACGGCTCCGAGAATCTTCCGCCCGTCTCCGTGGTGCTCACCGCCCAGAACGACGGCGAGTGGCTCCGCACCAACCTCGTCTATCTTCTCGAGCAGGACTATCCCGACTTCGAGGTTGTCGTGGTCGACTACCTCTCCACCGACGACACACAGTTCATTCTCCGTCTCCTCACCGAGAACTACAAGCACCTCAAAGTGGTCACCCTCCACGAGAATGCCAACGGCTACCAAGGCCTCAAATACCCCTTCTCCATCGGCATCAAGTCTGCCAAGAACGACATTCTCCTCCTTGCCGAACCCGAATGCATGCCCGCCGACACCACCCGCTTCCACTGGATCCGCTCCATGGTGCAGGGCTACGTCCACAACCATACCGACATCGTCCTCGGCTTCTGTGGCATCGTCTACAAGAACTCCCCCTTCAACTGGCTTCAGCAATACGACAACCTCGACTATAGCGTCGAGTACCTCGGTGCCGCCGCCCTTCGCCACCCCTTTACCGGCAACGGCCGCAACCTCAGCTACCGCCGCTCCCTCTTCCTCAACCACGACGGCTTCATCTATCATTACTACATACCCGACGGCGCCGACGACATCTTTGTCAACCAGAATGCACGCCGCCGCAACACCTCCGTCGTCCTCTCGCCCGACGCCTACACCGTCGTCCAGCCCCAGCCCACCTTTGGCCAGTGGCACCGCTACCGCAAGCATCGCATCGCCACCCACTCCCTCTACTCCTTCTGGCTCAAGTGCGCACGCTTTGTCAAACCCCTCTCCGTGCTCCTCTTCTACCTCTCCGGGGCACTCCTTCTGGCCATGCACACCTTCCCGTGGCAAATCCTTGCCGCCGCCCTCGCCCTCAAGCTCGCATGGCAGATGGTCTCCGTTGCCCAGGCCTCGCGCCGCCTGGGTGTCAAACCCGTCGTCTACATCCTCTCGCCGCTCTTCGAAATTTATTTTCTTGTCGCAAATACTTTTTTGACATTATTTCCGTTATCCAAAAAGAAATAGCAGAAATAACAGTCATTAAAGGCATGGACCCCTTCCTTACCAACGAGAAAGCACAACGCGACTACCAGCTCGTCCTCGCCGCCCGCGACCGAGGCGACCAGCGGGCCTATGCCGACCTTATGCGCTACTACCGCGAGCCTATCTACCTCATGCTCCTCCGCATGACGCACAGCCCCGTCGATGCCGACGACCTCACTATCGAGGCCTTCGGAAAAGCCTTCCGCCAGCTCTCCTCCTATACCCCCCAGAACACCTTCGCCACCTGGCTCTTCTCCATTGCCAGCAACCACGGCATCGACTTCATCCGCCGTCAGCACATGCGCCTTGTCCCGCTCAACTCCATGTCCGTCACCGACGAAGACGACGCCTACGAATACCCCTTCCCCTCCGACGACCCCACGCCCGAGGAGGAACTCATCACCCGTCAGCGCGACAAAATCGTCCGCGACCTCGTCGACCGTCTCGCCCCGCGCTACCGCCGCATCGTCAACATGCGCTACTTCGACGAACTCTCCTACGAAGAAATAGCCAAGCAGCTCAACATCCCCCTTGGCACCGTCAAGATACAGCTCCGCCGCGCGCGCCTGCTCCTTGCCGAAATCATCAAGTCACAAAAACACAGTCTATGAAGCACAGCATACCCCTTCTTATACTCGCACTGCTCCTCTGCTCCATGCCCGCACATGCCCAGAAGAAAAAGAAAACCTCCCCCGTGACGCGCATCACGGGCCTGTCTGTCGGTGTCGATGCCGGGCTGCTCATCCCCAACGCCAAGCAAGCCAACTTCTACAGCGGCCGTCCCGGCAACGCCAACACCATCGACCGTGTTCTCCGCAGTGAGCAGTACGGCACCCAGATATGGACCAGCCTCGTCAACCAGCAGCTCATCTCACCCAGTGCCATCCCCAACTACAGCGCCTTCACCATCGCCGAATACCCCGACATGTACTACAAGCTCACCTATCAGATAGGCGTTGGTCTGCGCTACGACTACGACAACGGATGGGGATGGATGCTCAACTTCGACTACAGCCAGGTTACCGCCGCCGGGCAGTTCCTGCTCTCCTCCGACAACGGTGTGGGCATCCCCGGCAGCCGCCAGTATGTGCCTTGCGACATCTTCGGCATCGAAAAACGCATCCTCATCGACTTCATCATCGCCAAGCGAGTCCCCATCACCGACCTCCTCGACCTCGAATTTGGCCTCGGATTTGATGTCAACAACACCAAAGTCACCCAAAACGGCATGGTCATCGCCGGACGCACCTACAGCATCCTCGACGTGTGGGGCGGACAGAGCCCCTATGCCGGCGCCGGCTCGTACGAGTACATCAACCAAGGCGGCATAGGCATTGGCGGCCTCAGCACCGTCGCCGTCGGCTACTCCTTCCAAGGCGCCCGCGTCGACATCGGCTACGCCCTCCGCTATATGCAGACCAAATACAAAGGCTACAACGACAACGACGCCTACGCCCTCCAGCACACCGTATTCCTCCGTTTCAACATCAACAACTTCAGTTTCTTTAATAAAAAATAGTTATAAATGCCCAGATGCTTGAATGTGTAAGTGATTGAGTGAAAATACTCAAACAATCAAGCAATCAAACAAACAAGCAATAACACAATCAACAATAACAAATGATACAATTAACAGACCTTTCGCAATCCGACCATCCGCATTTCGCCAAAGATCTATTCGAGTCGGCCTTCCCCGACGAAGAACGACCTCCTTTCGGGGAGTTGAAGAATCGTAACAAAGACAAATTTCATTTCATGGTCGCCACCAACGACGACGGCGACGAACCCATCGGCATCCTCACCTACTGGACCTTCGACGAGTTCATCTACATCGAGCACTTCGCCATCGACGAAGACCTTCGCAACCAAGGTCTCGGCAAGGCCGTCTTTCTGAACTTCCTCTCGCAGCAGAAACAGCAGGTGGTGCTCGAAGTAGAGCATCCCCACGACGAAACCTCCGAGCATCGTATTGAATTCTACGCAAGTATGGGGCTCTACACCAACCCGCAGGACTACCTCCAGCCTTCCTATCATGGCGACCAAGTCACTGTGCCAATGATTATTATGACAAAGTACGAGTTAGACGATGACGAATTCGACGAAATTCGCGAAATTCTCTACCGCGAAGTGTACAAATGCAAGCCCTCAAACATGCGTTAAGCAAAAAAAATGCATTATCTAAACCACATGATGATACGACTTTAACGCGTCAAGGCGTAAAAAAAGCAAAAAAAAATTTGGTGAGTCGAAAAAAAGTCGTATCTTTGCAACCGCTTTCGAGGAAAGAACGACAAAGCAAACGGATGGCTCCTTAGCTCAACTGAATAGAGCATCTGACTACGGATCAGAAGGTTGCAGGTTTGAATCCTGCAGGAGTCACAAAAACAACAAGGCACACCTCCAAAAGGCGTGCCTTTCTTCTTTATATCAGATACCCCATGCCCAGGTTGCTTCATCCCACGCAGGTCATTAGCGATAAGGTCGTACTTTCCCCTCTATATACTTTCTATTTTGTTTCTACTTCTTTTCTCTTTTATTTCTTGTGCATAAATAATGGCTGAAATTTTGGTAGGGTTTATAACGCTGGAACAACGACCGTTTTGCATATCTCCTGCAGCGTTTTTGGTATCCTATTGTCAGATTCATAATTTTTATTTGCAGCAGTGTAGTTTTTTCGATTCTTTTTACGTTCTTATAGCGAAACTGCAAATTTGTTTAATTTAATTATGTATTTAATGCGAAGATTTGTTTTAGTTGCTTCTATGCTTTTGACTTCGTTTGCCATATCGGCGCAAACGTTTGTGTCCACGACTCCCGGCAACCGCAATGTGCTTATTGAGGAATACACTGGTGTCAGCTGTCAGTATTGCCCTCTGGGACACAAGGCCATCGATTTCACCCTCAAGTCCTTTCCGGGCAGGGCTTTTGCCATCAACATTCATCAGGGTGTTTTTGCTTCACAGTTCTCCACACAGTGGGGCAATGCTCTGGCCAACCAAGCCAGTGTTCAGAGCTATCCCTCTTCTACTTTGAACCGCCATGCATTCAGCAGTGGTACAATCCAGATTGATCCAGGTCAGTCATATCCCTGCGCTTTGCAAATGATGGATAAGCCGGCGCCTGTCAATGTCGCTGCCACGGTCGACATCGACCCGGTTACCCGTTTGATGGTTGTGAAGGTGGAGGTGTATTATCCCGGCAATGGTCCAGGAGATTTCAATATGCTCAATGTGGCGTTGGTCCAGAATAATGTGTTGGGGAACCAAACAGGCGGGTCGCAATTCTACCCTGAAAATATGGTGAACGGCCAATACCGGCACATGCACATACTCCGCCACCTACTCACTGGCCAGTGGGGCGACACCATTCACAATGTTTCTGCCGGGTCGTTCTTCACTAAAGAGTATGCCTATGTTGTGCCTCAGCAGATTGGCGACCTCGCCATCGATAATATGGACAACCTGAGTGTCGTCGTATTTGTGTGTCAGGACAGGAAAGAGGTACTCAACGTGTGTGAGGCCATTCGCAAAAGCGACAAGGCTTATGTTGCCTACGGTGCCGAGGGCGGATATGAATGCTCGCTCGACTACCATCCATACGTCTCGGTGGTCAATCCCACGGACAAGCCTGTCAGTGACCTCCGCTTTGAGATTAATGGCACCAGTGTTGTGCGCCATAAGACCATTGCCCCCTACACCGCCGACACAGTACAGGTGGTATCCTACAGCATAGCCGACATGCCCGCCATCCATCAACAATATGGCGAAACGGTTAGCGTCCGGCTTACGGGCTACACGACCAATGGCTCACAGGTGAATGTCAGCGGCAACGCCTTAAGTATCGACTATGCCAATGTGGACGTATACACAGCAGAGGGTCCCTTGACATTGAGCATCAAATACGACAGTTATCCGCAGGAGGTGACCTTCTCGCTGGCGGGCATCGCCGACTGTCAGTACTACTATCGTGTCACTGGCACTAGCAACGATGAAGGCAAAACGGTCAACTACACCCTTTCGCCCGCTACAGCTGGTCTTTATAGACTCAAATTGGTGGACGTAGGTGCTGACGGTCTGAATGGAACGGTGACAGTCACCGATGCTGCACACAACACCCTCTTCAGCCGCAGTGCCAAAGACTTGATGGTTTGGGACAACTACTATTTCAATATCACAACCCCCGGCACCGACGGTCCGATAGGTACCGTAGTGGGAATAGAAGAGCCTGATACCCAGACTGCGGAATGGAACGTATGGCCCAATCCGGTGAGCGATGTGCTCCACATCTCGTATGGCCCCGAAATCCGTCGTGTCGATGTCCTGGACCTTTCAGGACGAGTGCAGGCCACCTCTACAGGTCGTGAGGTCAATGTCTCAGCCTTGCCCGCCGGTCTATACATCCTCCGTGTGGTTACAGCCGAGGGCGTTATGGCAAAGAAAATCGTTAAACAAAAATAATATTAATACTACACTACAATGAAGAACATAATTCGATTATTCATGGCGAGCATGATGGCCCTGGCAACCATTGGCTTTGCGTCTTGCGAAAAGGAACCTGCCAACAACAATCAACCCAACGGCAACACCACCCCGGAAGAGCCTGTCTACGAAACCCTTGTTGGAACCGAATGGGAAGGCACCTATTCCACCACAACCCAAACACAGTATGGCGCCGTGCCATGCATCATCCACTGGACGGTCGACTTCCTTCGCGACGGACGCGGCGAAGTGATGTTCTGGCTGGAAAGCCAGGCCTTCGATTCTGACCAGTATTCGTGGCAGATGACCTACACCTACGACGGACACAATGCCGGTGTCATCACCGACGAGGACGGCAACTGGCCTTTCACATGCGACCCCTACAACCGGACCATGAATGTGACCCTCCAGTTCAGAACCCAGCACGAAGAGGGTGGCCAGATGTTCACCTACGGAGGCCCCACAACGCTTCACCAGACAAGATAGTCAACACCGATTTGCATATCACGAACGATGAAAAAGATTCTATTCATCATTGCTCTGTTTGCAATCGACCTCACACTCCATGCCGCCCCCGTCAGTGCGGGCAAAGCGGCAGCCGTGGCGCAGTCCTTCCTGAAACAGACCCTACAAGTCAAACAGTCCGTCAACCTTGAGTTGCGTAAATGGGACTACGATGCTGTCTACCTGTTCACCCTTCCTCAAGGGGGATGGGTGATGGTGTCAGCAGACGACTGCGCCCGCCCGATACTGGCATATTCCTTGACCGGCACACTCCACACCGATGCCTTGCCTGCGGCCATGCAGAACATTGTGAGTGTTTACCAGCAGGAGATTGCACTTGCCCGCAGCGCCAAGGATATCCGCTGTCATGAGGAGTGGGATATGTTGGCCGAAGGCCTGTCTCTGCAAAGTGTGGAGGAAGAGGAGGTGGGTCCCCTGTTGACTACCCAATGGTTCCAGAAATCGCCCTACAACCAGCTCTGCCCTGGCTATACGATGACAGGCTGTGTGGCTACCGCCATGGCCCAGGTGATGAAATACTGGAACTATCCCGCTTTCGGGCGTGGAAGCCATTCCTACACCGACGATTCCGGCTATGGCACCCAAAGTGCCGACTTTGGCAACACTCGTTACGACTGGGTGAACATGCCCAACCGCCTGACAGGAAGCTCTACTGCCGCCGAGAAGACAGCCGTGGCCACACTCATGTACCACTGCGGCGTAAGCGTCAACATGCACTATTCCACTGTCTATAGTGGCACAACCCTTGTCAAATGTGCAACCGCCTTGCCCGATTATTTCCGCTATAACCGCCACGATATACGTTATCGTGCAAAGGGTCAGATGAGCAACGACGCATGGACCGACACCCTGATTGCCGAGCTCCGTCTGTTCCATCCTATCCTGTACGGAGGCAATGGCCCCTCTGGTGGGCATTGTTTTATATGCGATGGCTTCAATGCACAGCGATACCTCCACTTCAACCTTGGCGAGGAAGGGGAGGGCGATGGCTACTATCAAGTCGGTGCCATCACCTATGGTGCATATTCTTTCAACCAGGCCAACGATGCCATTTTGGGATTGCATCCCGAATATGGCCTCTATCTCAATGAGGAGACGGTGAGTTTCACCCGCAATGCTGCCC
Organism: uncultured Bacteroidales bacterium; assembly: GCA_900317125.1. Lineage (GTDB taxonomy): Bacteria > Bacteroidota > Bacteroidia > Bacteroidales > P3 > Colimorpha. The sequence continues at coordinate 72,273 of ONFR01000006.1, forward strand.
AGCGGCAGGTATGGTTCAGCACCAGCGACACGGTCGATGCCCCTTGGACGGCCGTCGTGTCCGACAACTGGATTCAAATCAGCAACACCGATTTCGATCATCTTGGACAAGTCACCGTCAATGTCTCCGAGAACACCACGGGTATGGAACGCACGGGAACTGTGCTTTTCACCCAAGGGAACCTTTCGGTTACACTTAATGTAGTTCAGGAAGCCTACGATCCGGCCACCGACTACTGTCCTCTGACCGTGGAGATGGAGAACACCCACAACGAACCCTGGGCAGGAGATGCGCACCTGAGTTTTGAATCACCCAGTGGCACAGTGTACGGCATTGCCCAGCATACCACCAACAGTCGCACCAGCACGACCACCATCAGTGTCGCCCCTCATGATGTCATGGTACGCTGGCATCCTGGTGGCGCGCTGGACCGCTATATCAACTACAAGATCAAGAACAGGCATGGAGAAACACTGGTTGAGGTCAATAATGCCTACTTCGATGGCGATGACGCCCTCATAGTGTGGCCCTGCAATCGTCTTGGTATAGACGATCCGCAGGAGGTGAAGCCGGAATGGTGTGTGTCGCCCAATCCCACAACGGGACAGATAACCGTCACAGGCGGAATCGGTAACGGACAGCTTGTACGCCTAGAGGTATTGGATGCCGCGGGTCGTGTGCTGCTGCACACTGTTGGAACTACCGCCGACCTTACCCATGTCGGCACAGGCGTATTCTACGTAAGGATTATAACCGACAGTACTGTCACAATAAAGAAAGTGTTAAAAGACTAAGCCCATGAAAAAGACGCTCATTCTTATGTCGATGTGCCTGTTGGTCATGGCTGCTGCGGCCAAACCGGTGACGCAAAAAGAAGCCGCCTGCGTGGCCAACCGTTTCTGGCAGACAGTACTTCATGGCGAAGGACAAGTGCATCTGTGTCCTTGGCAGTACTACCAGGTCTACCTGTTCGTGGGCGAACATCAGGGGTTTGTTCTGGTGTCGGCTGACGACTGTGCACGCCCCATAATAGCCTACTCGCTTCATGGCAGGTTATCGCCTGATTCATTGCCTGTGCAGGTGTCGGAAAGAATGGAAGCCTACTGTGGACTGATTGCCGACGGAATCCGCCAGCAGGTGACGCCTACGTCCGCCGATGCTTCACGGTGGGAGCAACTACTCAGTGGCAACCTGCCAAAGGATGGTGACAACGACGACCGCATCGGTCCGCTGTTGGAAACTCATTGGCACCAGAACGGAGGCTATGCCCTGCTCACTCCCCAACACACCCCCACAGGCTGTGCAGCTACAGCACAGGCTCAGATGATGCGCTACTGGCGTTATCCCGCCTTCGGCCATGGCAACGAGTCCTACAACTGTCCGCCCTATGGCGCCCAGTCGGCCGATTTCTCCCACACCCTCTACGACTGGGCCAACATGCCCGACAAGGTTACCACTGGCAGTCCCTACCAACAGCAGTTGGCCGTCTCGACCTTGATGTACCATGTAGGCGTAAGCCTCCACATGGGCTATGCCGAGGGAGGGAGCGGTGCCGCAGGATTGGTGGGCCATCCGGGTACACCCAGTATCGACAACTCGCTTAAAGACTACTTCTACTATAGTCGTAAAATGCGCCCCATATACAGAACCGATGGTTACACCGACCAGCGGTGGGCCGACAGCCTTGTTACCGAGCTGCGTCTGCAACACCCCATCATCTATTGCGGCGTGGCTCCCGAAGGCGGACACGGCTTTGTGTGCGACGGCTATGAGTACCGCAACGGACAAGTCTTCTTCCATTTCAATTTCGGCTGGAGCGGCAACGGTGACGGCTACTACACCGTCGACGACATTTGCCCCAACGTCAGCCCGACAGGGCAAATAGGCTCCATCTACCATTTCAATCAAAGCAACCAAGCACTGCTCGGTGCTGTGCCTGACTATGGCCTCCATGTCAGCGACACATTGCTCACCTTCACCCGCGACGGTGGCAGCAGCCAATTGTTCTTCTGCAGCATCGACACCTCCGCTTCGCCGTGGAGCGTCAGTGCCGACCAGCCTTGGGTGACTATTGAACGCAATGGTGTGGAACATGTCGGGGCGGTTACCATTGCAGCCGACGAGAACACCACAGGCAGTGAGCGGCAGGCCACGGTTACCTTTACGCAGGACGGCCAAAGCATTTCGGTCGTTGTGGTGCAGACTTACTACACCCCTGACGATTACTGTCCCCTCACGGTTGTGATGGAAAGCACCCGCAATGGAGGATGGGAAGGCGGTGCCTACCTCAGCTTCGAGAGCCTTTCAGGTTACATCTACGGCACTGCGGCACTCTCGTCTGGCAGCAGCGCCACCGTCGAGGTGGGTGTGGCTCCCCATGACATTAATGTGGTGTTCCACCACGGCGGTAGCTCCGACCGCTTCATCAACTATCGTGTCCTCAACCGCTATGGCGAGGAACTAGTGGCTGTGGAATACGCGTTCATGAATGGTGGCACGCACTTCATCGAATGGCCGTGCGCCCATCTGGGCATCGAAGAGCGTTCCGCAGAAACCTTGTCCTGCCAGGTGTGGCCCAATCCCGTCCACGATGTGCTGCATATCGAAGCCGCCACCCTGCTGCGTGCCGAGCTGTACGACACCTACGGACGGCGTGTGGCATCGACTACGGGCAGTGATGTCGACCTGTCCGGTCTGCCCGCAGGCATCTATATCTTCCGTGCCGTTAGCGACAGCGGTGTGTTCGAATCCAGAATAATCAAACAATAATCATAAAATACACAAACAGATGAAAAAACTCCTTCTATTGACTTTGACGGCTGTTGCCGCCATCGCTTTCTCCTCCTGCGAGAAAGAGCCTGCAGCCAATAATCCTGCAGGTCCTTCCACGCCCGACATCCCTACAACAATGGACATCGTGCGCACCTCCTGGCAAGGGGTCTACACCGGCACCGTTGTACACCCTCAGGCGGGCACGCTGCCGTGTGTCTTGACCTGGACAATCGACTTTGTTGATGAGAGCAATGTGAGCATCCTTCTCGAGACGGTTACGGGTGGGCAACCCCAGCAGCCACAGGATATGGCCTGCACCTATACCTATGATGGACATAAGGGTGAGATTATCAGCGAAGAGGATGGCGAAGTGCAGCGTGACCCCTTCGAGATTGACCCCGTCAATCGCACCTTCACCATCGACCTCCGCATCACTACAGGCTTCTCGCAGGAGAACCCGCAGGTTGTCGGCGGCCTCACCACATTCCATCAAATCAGATAGACAATCAATCATTCAATAATAACATTAAAAAGTAACACACAATGAAAAAGAACATCTTCAGACTGCTATGCGTCACACTGCTGGCAGGCATGACATTCGCCTCATGCGAAAGAGAGAACATCACACCCGGAAAGTACACCGTTACCGTCAATTCGGCCAACGAGCAGATGGGCAAGGCATACGGCGGTGGCCAGTATGATGCCGGTACAACCGTCCGTATTTGGGGCACCCCGGAGGTCGGTTACCAGTTCGACCGTTGGAATGACGGCAACACCGACAATCCCCGCAACATCACTGTGGGTGGCGATGTGACCTACACGGCCTACTTCAAGGCCATCGGCTCCGACCCCGACACCACTGGTGGCGGTGGCGGCGAGACCCCGGGCCAATTCACTGCAACGGTTATCGTGGATGGAACCCCCTATAACGGCATTGCCCTCGTGAGCATGGGTCAGAGCGACAACCTCTTCAACCTTGCCGTCTATATCGGCGAGTCGGGTCCTGTTTTTGTCACGTACATCCTCCCGCGTACTGGCAGCCAGACTATCAGCGATGGCATACAGAGCTTCTTCTATGAAAGCGAAAGCGACTTTGTCGAAACCGCACAGGGCAGCATCCCTCCCTATCTGACCGTGCCGTCGGCTGGATGCACCTACGACGTCAGTGTCACTGCTCTCGACATCACTGCCCAGACCGTAACCATGACGGCCAGTGGCACGATGCTCGACATTGCCGCCGCCGAGGCAGGCCAGCACCGTTTGGTTCCCTTCTCGGTGTCGATAGACGGCTCGTTCCAGTATCCCGGCACACCTAATAATAAATAATGTTGATGTTTAATATGTTAATGCGCTAATTCGTTAATCGAGTAGCACATTGTTTTTCCACGGATCTCTTTTATCACAAGTGTTGTCTGTGTAAAACGTGGAGAAAAAAAAGCACGCGTGATTAGTGGTAATTGTGGTTCTTCAGCGTGCGGGAGGGGCGGTCGTTTATGGCCGTCCTTCTTTTTTTGTCTGGGTGTGTCACTTTTGGCACATCATGTGGCTCTAAACGTTAAAGTGTCTGAGGGGCAATAATACGCCCTTTTTGGCGTTATCGAAATGAAAGAATGAGTTATTTTGAATTCGTTAAATCCGTTGATGGGTTGATATGTTTTGTGTTATATAATGCGAACCGTATAAACTTATCAACATATCAACATCTAACACTTTAACACAAATATCTAACACCATGAAACCAATTGTCTCCTTACTGATTGTCGCTGTGCTGGCACTCCAGCCGGTGTTTGCCCAGCAGGGCAATAACGGCAAGCCCGATGCCTGGGCCCGCATTGAGAAACAGCTATCCAACCAGCGCTACACCGACGCCTACACCTTGGCCGACAGTCTGCGCACCGTTGCGATGGGCCGTGCCCTTGCCGGTCAGAGAGGTTTTGCGACCAGTCGCCAGCTGCTCACCTCCACATGGTATATGGAGCGGGCAGCCATCAACTACCAGGAGGATGTGGCGGACAGCAGTCTGGCGCGCTTCCGTGCTATTCTGCCTTACCTCACCACTGTGGACAGCTGTCTGTGCTACATTTTCCTCGGCAACATCGACTCGGCGCTGGTTGACACGCTTGCCTTGCGCGAAGTGCCGAACATGCAGATTGCCGACTTCTGTTCAGCACCGAAGAATGTGAGCTTCAACACCACACCGACGATGTACGACCTTGTGATGCATCTGGCCATGGAATATGTGCCGCAGAAAAGAAGAATAGAGTTGCAGAGGCAGTTGACTGCGTGGTACAGCACATCCTGTCCCACGAAAGGGAGTGTGAACCTGATAATGTATAACGAGATTCGACTGATCAATTTCCTCGTTGCCCAGCCAAACAAGTCGTTGGCTTACCGCAAACGGTTGGTGCAGGATTGCCTGAACCGCTGCCGCTGGACGGGCAACGAGCAAATGGCCGAGTTGTACGATCGGATGGCTGGTTTTTGTGAACAGGACGGCGACTACCTGACGGCACTGGCTTATTGCGACAGCGCCATTGCCCGCTGGCCAAAGAGCCAGGGCGGCGTGGCCTGTTCCAACCGGAAAAGAACCATACAGTCGACGAATATCGATATGACAATCAGTGAGGTGTCGCCTGCCAACCGCGACATACTGATGAGAGTGGAAACACGCAATGTGGATAATCTCTACTACCGTGTGATTAAGTTTCCCGAATGGTACAAGAACTATTTCAAGAGCGATTCAGAGAAAAGAGCCCGGCTGTTGAAAGAGAGGGTGTTTAAAACGTGGAGCCAGTCGTTCTCCTTGCCGAAAGATTATAAGTTCTACAAACATTACGGCTATATTCCAGGCCTTGCCCCGGGACGTTACATGGTTATGGCATCGCCCACCAAGGATTTCACAAGCGAGGGCTTTTGCGCGAAAGGCTTCACCGTGTCGGCAGCGGTATTCGTGATTATGTCGTCGCCCGAAGACAGTGTGTACGGCTATGTGGTTGACTATGCGACAGGGGGACCGGTGGCAGGGCAGAAGGTGCAGCTGCAGCGCAGCAAGAACTACTACGACGCGAAGTACAGCACGGTGGCCACCGCCACAACCGATGCGCAGGGCTTTTTCGCCTTTGGCGCGGAAGGGGTCAAAGATAGGTACGAATTCGATTGGCGTTTGGTGACAAAGTATAAGGGGTTGGAAGTGGTGAGTAACTGCTCGATTGGTCCCAACGAACGCGACACTGTCCGCGATGCTACCGAGATGTTTTTGGACAGGCCTGTTTACAGGCCGGGCGACACGGTGCAGTTTATGCTGGTGAAAGGCCGTGTGGAGTATAACCGCAGGGGATATGCCGTCGGCAGCGACCGACTGCAGCTGCTGCTGTTCGATGTCAACTACAAGGCGATTGACACGCTTTACGGCACCACCGATGCGTATGGCAGCCTCAGCGGGCGTTTCGTCATCCCCGCCCATGCGCTGCCGGGACGGTTCGTCATTCGCGCTTACCAAGCTGATTTCGACAACCAAAACGGGCGGGTTTGTATGAAATCTTTCCCCGTCGAAGCCTACAAGCAGCCCAAGTTCACCGTCACCCTGAAAGGGGTGGACCGCAAAGATGCCGAGGGCCACTCGGTGGCTCCCTCGCTGGGCGACAGCTTGGTTGTGGAGGGGTTGGCAGCTTCGTACACGCAGGTGCCTGTTAGTGGGGCAAAGGTGGTTTATTCCGTCACGCGGTCGATGATGCGGCCGTGGTGGCGCAGATGGTTTGGGAACAGCCTGTACAGCGAGGTGGTTACCATGGTGTCCGATTCGTTGGTCACCGATGCCGAAGGGCAGTTCCGTATTGCCTTCGTTGCCGAGCCCGACAGCAACATAGAGCTCTCCACTAACCCTTGTTTCACGTATGAGGTGAGGGTGGACGTGACCGATATCAATGGCGAGACACACAGCCAGAGTCTCACGCTCAATGCGGGATATGATAACAGCTACATCTCTATCACGCTGCCAGAACAGCTGCAGGAGCTGGCCAGTGTGGAATACAAGTATTGCGACATCAACGGCACCCCGATGAAGGGGTATGTCGTCCTCAGCGTCGAGCGGCTGCGGCAGCCCGAACGCCCTTTGCTTTCGCACTCGCAGCTGCTTGCTGGCGTACGTCATACAATCAGCCGCGAGGAGTTCGGCAAGCGTTTCCCGCTGACGGCATATACCCGTGAGGAAGAGAATATGTGGAACTGGCCAGTGGAGAAACGGGTGTTTGATACCCGCGTGAAGTGCGAGGGGTTGACGCTCAACAAGGTGCCGATGCCTATGTTGGAACCGGGTGTATACCGCCTGCTGATGGCGACGGACGAGCATGGCAAGAGGACAGTGGCCGACACGTTGGTAGTAGTATATACCCCGAAAGGGAGCACCAAGGTGTATACGATGGATTTGCTGTGGTCGGACATCAGCACCCAGGAGGCCCAGGTGGGCGATACCGTGGTGCTGCGTTTCGGCACACGCCACAGGGACGTGCATGCAGCTTACGAGCTGGTGTGTGGCGACAAGACGGTGCAACGCCGCCTGCTGCGTGTGGACAATGGGATTGCGACGTTGCGCATACTTGTAAGCGAGGCCCTGCTGGGTGGTTTCGATGTGAACCTGTGTGCCGTGAAGGAAGGCCGCTTTGAGCGGGAGCACTACCGTGTGGAGGTGCCTTTCGAACACAAGAAATTGGATGTGCAGATACTGACCTTCCGCGACAAACTCACACCCGGCGAGAAGGAACGCTGGACCATCAAAATTGAAAAAACGAAAGGTGAAAATTATCCTGATGCGTCAGCCAATCTGCAATCCTCTATCCTCAATCCTCAATACGCGCTGCTGCTGGGCATGTACGACGCGGCTTTGGACAACTATGGCTTCGGTGGCAACTCGTTTGCGTGGTTCCCCTGGCGCAACACCGAGTCCAATACGGCTGTGGGATTGTCTTATTACCTCGATTGGCGTTATCGCGAGGGGCACGACCTGCTTATCCCTCATGGCAAATACATCTATTATCAAGGCAAAAGCCCAAGCGGATGGGATTTTACCGCCCTCAACCATCGGGGCTGGCGTTGGAGAAACAGCATGTCGATGCCCGGCACACAAGTGGAGAGCATCGTGGCCTCGGTGGGAGGCGTGGGCTACGCTACTGCCCGTGGTGAGAGCGGAATGGTGAAAAGGAATGGCGCTGTGAGCAAGCGCGCTGCGGTCAAGAATGCCGCAGTGTTGGAACCAGAGGTGACGACGGACTTGGAAGTTGTGGAGGATGATGTCGAGATGGAAGAGGCTGCGGTGATGTATGCCGTTGAGCCTTCGGCAAAAACAAGAAGTGTCACGGAGGAGAAGCCCTACGTGCGCACCAATCTCAGCACCCTGGCCTTCTTCGAGCCTACCCTTAGAACCGACAGGGACGGCACAGTGAGCTACAGCTTCATCGTCCCCGACCTGCTGACGCAGTGGAACGTGAAGGGATTGGCGTGGACGCAGGAGTTGGCCACCGGCTCGCTGGAACGGCAACTCATCACCCGAAAGGAACTCATGATACAGCCCAATATGCCCCGCTTCCTGCGCGAGGGCGACACAGCCACCCTGTTGGCCAAGGTGATGAATCTGACAGACAGCGACCTCACCGTGAAGGTGGAATTCTCTTTTGAAATTGAGAATGGAGAATTGAGAATTGAGAATTATCCGGGTGCGGCAGCCAATTCTCAAATCTCAATTCTCAAATCTCAATCAGTAACAGTTCCCGCTCGTGGTACGGTGCAGGTGCAGTTTACGGTCACCGTCCCTATGGGCGGCACGGTGGCCACGTATAAGTATGTCGCCACGGCAGCAAAGCATAGCGACGGCGAGCAAGGTCCGTTGCCGCTGCTGACCAACCGTCAGGCGGTGACGCAGTCGGTTTCGATGTATATGAACGGCAAAGGGACGAAGCAGTACACAATGACGCTCCCCACTTCGGCGACTGCACAGCCGGTGAGCTTCACGGTGGAGTATACGGCCAATCCCATTTGGTTGGCCATCCAGTCGCTGCCCTTTATGAAGGAGTGCAGCAATCCGTCGAATATCTACCTCTTCAACAGCTATTATGTGAACACGATAGGCAAGACTATTGCCGAACAGTTCTCGCAGCTGAAACACTGTGCCGACAAAGCTATGCTTGGAGATAATAAGACAGCCACTGAGGCCAACAGCCCCCTGTTGCGCAACGAGGACATCAAGCAGACTCTGCTTGACGAGACCCCATGGCTGCGGTCGGGGTTGAGCGAGGTGGAACAGCTGAAGAACATTGCCCGTTTCTACGATAGCGAGACGTTGGAGCAGCAGTGCAAAGAGGCTTTCGGCAAGTTGCAGAAGGAGCAGCGGCACGACGGCGGCTGGCCTTGGATGCCCGGCGGCAGACATAGCAGCACTTATGTCACGCAGCATATCCTCAAAGGCTATGGGATGATGGCTCGGCAGATGTCGCGTGGCATCACCTCGATGGAGACCCGCGCCCTGGCATACGTCGACAAGGAGGCTTACAAGGACTATCTCGATTGGCAGAAGTATCTGGCAAAACACCCCGACAGCAAGTGCAAGCCTATCATGCTTGACTACCTCTATACGCGGAGCTATTATGCAGGCCGTTCCTTTGCCGGAGGCGCTAAACAGGCCTTCGACTACTTCTACGGCAACGCCAAGCAGCGTTACGGCGACTACACTTCGCTTTACGACCAGGCATTGCTGGCCCTCGTGTTCCAGCGCAACGGCGACACCAAGCTGGCACGCGAGATGGTGGAGCGCATACGGCAGAAGGCTCTCTACAGCGACGAGATGGGTATGTACTGGCGCGACAACAAGGCGGGATGGTTCTATTACCAACGCCCTGTTGAGACGCAAGCCCTGCTTATTGAGACTTTCCGCGAGGTGATGCCGCAGGACACCCATTCCGTCGGACAGATGCAGCAATGGCTGCTCAAACAGAAACAGACTACCCGCTGGAGTTCGGACATCGCCACCCTGAGAGCCATCCAGGCGCTTTTGCCTGTTGGAACAAAAAGCGTTTCTCCCGCCCTTGTGCCTGACGACAATATTATAGTCCGGGGTAAGGCTTTGGTGGATACGCTGCAGGTGGATGTGACTGGTGGCACGGCAGGCTATTTGCGGCATACCTACCGCGCGGATAGTTTGGCTTCGCTTACTGCGGGGAGAAATGTCTCCACAACCATTGTGCGGGATGTCAATGGTATATCCTGGGGGGCTCTTTATTACCAATATACCGAGCAGATGGACAAGATTCCCGCCTCCGAGACGGGTATCACCCTATCGCGGACGCTCTACAAGGTGGAGGCCGACGGGTCTTTGACGGAGTTGAAGAAGGGCAGGGGAGTGGCTGTAGGCGACCGTCTGCGGGTGCGGCTGAATGTGCAATGCGACCGAAATATGGAGTATGTGGAGCTGAAAGAGTTCCGTGCCGCCTGTCTGGAGCCAGTCAGCACCGCCTCCGGCTGGGCGTGGACAAGCGGTCTGAGCTACTACGTGGCCATCAACAACAGCCACAACGCCGTCTATATCGACCGCTTGGAGAAAGGCAAGTACATTATCGATGCCGACTACTACGTCACCAACCCTGGCTCCTTCACGCTGGCGCCCTCGGTGCTGCAATGCCTCTACGCCCCCGAGTTCCGCGCCACCAGCCCCGGCCAAAGAATAGAAGTGAAATAGAAATGATAGAGGGGATAGATAAGATAGATGCGATAGAAAAGATAGATATGATAGAAAAGATAGAATGTAGCCTATCAAATCTATCCCTTCTATCAAATCTATCCCCTCTAAAAAATAAAATACTATGCAACAAGAAATAAACCACCACTACCTCCGCAAGCAAGCACATTACGAGAACCTCTGGTTCTACCAGAAAACGGTGACGCTCTACGTTATGACAGTGGTGTTCTGTAGGAGGTTCCTCCCAGCCCACGGCGACCGCACGGTTGACCAGATGGTGCAAGCAGCCCGTAGTGGTAAGCAGAACATAGTAGAGGGTTCAGCCGACGGAGTTACCTCCACCGAGATGGAGGCCAAGCTGCTGAATGTGGCTCGTGCCAGCATCAAAGAACTAAAAGAGGACTACCTCGACTATCTCCGTAGCCACAAGCTCAAGCTATGGAACGAGACACATCCCCGCTTTACCCCCATGCAACACTTCTGCCAAAAGCACAACAAAGTAGAGGACTATGAGCCCTTCTTCGACCGCTGGACCGACGAGGAGATGGCAAACGCGGCAGTGACCCTCTGTTGCATGGTAGACACCATGATGCAGACCTATCAGAAGAAGAAAGAAAAGGAGTTCGTCACCGAAGGCGGCATCAAAGAAAGGATGACAGCAGCAAGACTCGGCTTCCGCTCCGACCGAAAAGAAGAACTGGAAGCCGCCTACCGCGAAATAAACTCCCTCCGCACCCGCCTCCAACAGTTAGAACAAGAAAACACCTACCTTCGCCAACAACTCGATAAGAGAAAATAGAAGCGATAGAAAGTGTAGAAGTAATAGCCCTTTCTATCAAAAAAATTCTATCATATCCTATCTTCCTCTATCCCCTCTATCATACCTTTTTTATCTTTTTTTCTTTCCATTTCGAAAAAAAAGTGTATCTTTGTACGTTTTAAAGGTTATCCCTTTTAAAGTAAAATTATTAATTATTAACAACATAAACCTATTATTATGCAACCAAAAGGCAACAAGTACGGCACTCACCGTGTCATCGAACCCAAGGGCGTTCTTCCCCAGCCCGCAAACAAACTGGACAACAACATGGACGTTCTCTACGACAATGAGATTCTCATCGACGTGCAGACCCTCAACATCGACTCCGCTTCGTTCACCGACATCCACAACTACGCCAAGCAGCAGGCCGGCGAAGGTGCAAGCCAGGAGAAAATCATGGAAGAGGTGAAGAAAGAGATGTTCCTCAATGTCGAGTTGCAGGGCAAGCATCGCAATCGCCGCACCGGTTCCGGCGGTATGCTCCTCGGCAAAGTCGAGAAAATCGGCGACGCCCTCAAAGGCAAGATTGACCTGAAGGAAGGCGACCGTATTGCCACCCTCGTCAGCCTCTCACTCACTCCCCTCCGCATCGACGAGATTAAGGAAATCCGTCCCGACGTCGACCAGGTCGACATCAAGGGCAAGGCCATCCTCTTCGAGAGCGGCATCTATGCTAAGATTCCCAGCGACATGCCCGAAAAGCTGGCTCTCTCCGCACTCGACGTGGCCGGTGCTCCCGCACAGACCGCAAAGCTCTGCCAGTATGGCCAGACCGTCGTTATCCTCGGCGCCGGTGGTAAGAGCGGTATGCTCTGCTGCTACGAGGCCAAGAAGCGCGTAGGTGTCACCGGTAAGGTTATCGGCATCGCCAACAGCCCCAAGAGCACCCAGCGTATCAAGGACCTCGGCTTCTGCGACATTGTCGAGTCCGCTGCCGGCATGACCCCCGTCCAGGTGTACGAACTCATCGAGAAGCTCACCAACGGCAAGATGGCCGACGTCACCATCAACTGCGTCAACGTTCCCGACCAGGAGATGACCGCTGTGCTCTGCACCAAGGACGACGGTATCGTCTACTTCTTCAGCATGGCCACCAGCTTCACCAAAGCCAGCCTCGGTGCCGAAGGTATCGGCAGCGATGTCAACATGATTATGGGTAACGGCTACACCAAAGGCCACGCCGAATTCACCCTTCAGGAACTCCGCGAGAGCCCCAAGCTCCGCAAGATCTTCGAAGAGTTGTATGCCTAATAATGTCCGACCAGTCCGACTAGTCTGACTAGTCCGACAAACACACCAACCTGCGGGCAGGGGAGACCCTCCCGCAGTTTTTTTTCACTCTCGAGTATCGATCTCAGCCACTTACCATCGTCCTCCCCGTCCTTTCAAAACTTTTTTTTCGACAGGATGATAGATTTTCGCCTCTCGCGCGTTGTATAGGTGTTAAAACGAAATATCGACTAAATTCACATTTGTCATGAAACACCTTGTTCTACTACTCTTTGTTCTGTTTGCTGCCTTTGTTACGGCACAGACTCCTCAACAGCAAATCGTCGGTCGTGTGCTGGATGCCGACGGCAACCCCGTCCCGTTCGCCCATGTCGTGCTGCACAATGCCGACGGCGACAGCGTGCTGGCCGGTGCCACTACTGTCGATGATGGTGCCTTCCTTCTTCCCTGCGGGCAGGGAACCTACCGCGTCGAAGTCTCGTCGGTGGGATTCGAGCGGCTGGTGGTCCGCTGCGAGGCGGGCGACCTGGGTGCCCTGACCTTGAACGCCAAACAACTGAATGCCGTCAGCGTCACGGCCAGCCGCACCACCGAGCAGGTGGACCGCTATGTGGTGCTGCCAAAACCTGAAGAAGTGGCGTCGGCGGGTCGCACCCTGGTACTCCTCGACATGCTGAAGCTTCCAGGGCTGAAAGTGGATGTAGCCTTGCAGCAGATTACCGTCGACGGCGGCATGGCCATCCTGCAAATCAATGGCAAGGAGGTGCCTCTGACACGGTTGGCCAACCTCCGTGCCGAACAAATCAAGCGCGTGGAATACAGCAACAATCCCGGCACCCGCTACCTCGACCGAGGTGCATCCGGTGTCATCAACATCATACTCAAGGAACGCGAGGACGGTGGCAGCATAGTGGCACAGGGACAAACGGCACTGACCACCGGCTTCGTCAACGGTTACCTGCTTGGCTCCTACCACAAGGGCAAGAGCGAGTTTGCATTGGAGTACACCCTTGGCTACCGTAACTACGACCGAGTACCCTACCAACTCGAGGACAGCTACATCGACCCTGCCCGCACAGTCACCCGCAGCCAGCGCACCAACATGCCCTTCTGGTACATCGACCACACCCTCAATGCCGAGTATACCTACCAGCACGACGACAGCACCATGTTTGTCGCCTCGCTGCAGGACAACTTCTTAACCAAGACACTCGACGCCACCGGCACAATGACCGAAACCGACCGTGGCGTAACCACCAACCAGACCATGCAGCAGCATAGCTACCAAAAGGACAACCTGCCCAAGCTCGACCTCTTTTACACCCACCGAATGCCCAACGGGCAGAAGATGGAGCTCAACGTGGTGGGCGAATATGCCACCGACCTCTACGACAACACCCTCACCTACACCTCCGGCACCTATGCCACCCACATCGACGGCCACGGCTACGTCCTCAGCGGCGAAGGCGTATACAGCAAGCAGTCCGGCACGACAACCCTCCGCACCGGCCTTCAGTACCAGCACAACTTTGCCGAGAACGACTACACCCTCTACAACACCACCTCAGCCATGACCAAGGACAACGCCTACCTCTACGCCGAAGTGCAGGGCTCCATAGGCAGCTCCATAGGCTATTCCATAGGCACAGGAGCCAAACTGCTCAACGTCACCGACGGCACAAACCGCCAGTCCTACCTCCGCAACCTCAGCACAGCCCGCCTCAACTGGCGTGCCACAGATAATCTAAGTCTCACCGCCTTTGTGCAGTACACACCCATACTGCCAACCCTTGCCGCCCTTTCGCCAGTCTTCCAGCAAACCGATGATGTCGAAGGCACCATCGGCAATCCCGACCTCAAACCCAGCGAGCAACTCCGCGACGCACTCCTGTTGCGCTACAACCACTCCAGCGGTTTCTATGCCTTTTCATCCATCGGTGCCATGCGCATCTTCCATACCTATTTCGATGTCTATCACTACGATGCCGCCCGCGACCTCTTCGTCCTCACCTACCAGAATGCCGACCTCTGGTATGTTCCATACGCCTATGCAGAAGTAGGTGTCAGAGGGCTGTGGAACCACCTGAACCTGTCGCTGAACGGCACCTATTACCACTATGTCTCCAAGGGGTCGGAATTTTCCCACACCCGCAACAACTTCACCGCCAATGCCAATGCGCAGTTCTATTGGAACAACTTTGTGGCAGGAGCCAACTTCACCCTCTTGCCCCAATGGACGCTCAACGCCGAGACCTACACGATGAGCGAGATGGCGCAGAGCCTCTATGTGCAGTACCGCTACAAGAGCCTCACCGCCATGCTCGCCTGGCACTGTCCGTTCAATAAAGAGGGCTACCGCTACGAAACCATCGGTCTCAGCGCCGTACATCCCTATCATCATACCCACTGGACCGCCAACAATGGCAACATGCTCCTTCTCGGCCTCACCTGGCAGATGGACTTTGGCCGCAAATTCCACAAAGGGGAGAAGACCCTCCAGAATGGCGGCTACGACAACGGCATGGTGAAGACGGGTGCATGACAGTGTGGCGGTGGAATTTACGCCACCGCTGCACCCGCGTACACCTTCCGGCAGAATGTCGGCAACAGGTTTGCATAAAACGACTAACTTCGTTCAATCCAGCATCGTTACAGCATCGTTATCCGTTCGTTCCTTTTTCATGTGAAGGGTAACGACCCACCATCGAAGGAGGAAGGATGCAGGATTGAACGAAGTCAGGGAAGGGGCGTCGGGACACAGATGAAACAGTTTGTGTGAAAATGTGCGTAAGTTTTGTGTTTGAAATTGGATTTTTTTTCGTATCTTTGCATCGTGTTTGAGGTGCATATAGTTATGTTTATACGTAGCTATAGCGCTGACATATAAAGGAATAAACAACGTATCATATGAAAGTCAACCGCAGAAAAGAACTCTTTCCCGCCGTCACCGATGAGCAGTGGAACGACTGGAAATGGCAGGTCAAGAACCGTATCGAGACCTACGAGGAGCTGAGCAAGTATTTCACCTTTTCCGACGAAGAGGCCGAGGGCATCAAGAAAGCCCTTGCTAAGTTCCGCATGGCCATTACGCCTTACTATCTTAGTCTAATCGACCCCGATGATCCGTACGATCCTATCCGCCGTCAGTGCATCCCGCAGGGTGCCGAGTGTAATATCGCCCCCGCCGACTTGAACGACCCGCTGCATGAGGACGAGGATTCTCCCGCTCCCGGTCTTACCCACCGTTATCCGGACCGTGTGCTGTTTCTTATCACCGACATGTGCTCCATGTACTGCCGCCATTGCACCCGCCGTCGTTTTGCAGGGCAGAAGGATGACGAGTCGCCCCAGGACCGTATCGAGAAGTGCCTGGAGTATATCGAGCGGACACCCGAGGTGAGAGATGTGCTCCTCAGCGGTGGCGATGCCTTGATGGTGAGCGACAAGAAGCTGGAATATATCATCTCGCGTCTGCGCGCCATCCCGCATGTCGAGATTGTGCGTATCGGCAGCCGTACCCCTGTGGTCTGCCCGCAGCGTATCACCGACGACTTGTGCAACATGCTGAAGAAGTACCACCCCGTGTGGCTGAACACCCATTTCAACCACCCCAACGAGATGACCCCCGAGGCTCAGGCCGCCGTGGCCAAACTGGCCGATGCAGGCATTCCGCTGGGCAACCAGACCGTGTTGCTGCGTGGTGTGAACGACTGTGTGCATGTGATGAAGAAACTGATGCACGAGCTGGTGCGCAACCGTGTGCGTCCGTATTATATCTACCAGTGCGACTTGAGCATGGGTCTCGAGCATTTCCGCACCCCGGTGAGCAAGGGTATCGAGATTATCGAGAACCTGCGCGGACACACCAGCGGCTATGCCGTGCCCACCTTTGTGGTTGACGCTCCCGGTGGTGGCGGCAAGACCCCCGTCATGCCCACCTACATCATCTCGCAGAGCCCCAATAAGATTATCCTGCGCAATTTCGAGGGTGTGATTACCACCTACACCGAGCCGCGCGAGTATCACGAGGATTGCCACTGCGAGGCCTGCGAGGCCCACCGCCGTGTGGACGAGGGCGTGGCTTCGCTGCTTGAGACCGACCGCATGTCGCTCGAGCCTAAGCATCTGATGCGCCACGAGCGCAACAAGAAGCGCAACAATAATTGATGACAATATAGATAATTGAAAATTGAAAATTGAAACCTAGCTGGGGCGGGTCAGTCATTGCCTCGATGATTTCAATTTTCAATTTTCAATTTTTATCTCGACTTGCCCTGTATGAAGAAGGTTGTAGCCTTGATAATGCTGTGTGCCGCCTTGTGTGCTGCACGTGCGCAGGTGGCGGGGATGTCGACGCTCTCGGTGCTCGACATGCCGCTGTCCGCGCGTGCCGCAGGACTGGGGTTTGACTATCTGGCCGTGGGCGCGAACGATGTGAGTCTCTGCCTCGGCAACCCTTCGTTGATTTCGGAGAGTGTGTCGGGACAAGTGGCGTTGGGCTATGTGAATATGTTCGGCATGGCAAATTTCGGCTCGGTGGCATACGGACAGCATTTCAAGCATGCAGGGAGTTTTGCCTTCGGACTGCAGTATGCCAGTTACGGCCGTTTTGAGGGGTACAACGAGTACGACCAGCCCACGGGCTCGTTCCAGGCTGCGGACTATGTGCTGACCATCGGCTGGGGCCGCAGGGTGGGGGAGCATGTGTATATCGGTGCAGCCTTGAAGCCGGTGTTGTCGCATTACGAGAGCTATACGGCCTTTGCGCTGGGCATCGACCTGGCGGGTACATACCTCTCCGCCGACAGCGCATTCTGTGCCACGGTGATGGGACGGAATATCGGCGCCCAGATTGCCACATTCGACGGACATGTTGAGCGGCTGCCTTTCGAGTTGTCGGTGGCCGGCTCCTACCGGTTGCAGGATGCCCCGTTCAGGCTGATGTTTGCACTGACCGAGCTGCAGCGGTGGAATCTGGCCTATGAAGACCCGCTGAACCCCACTTCGGTGCGCGACCCTTTCACGGGCGAGGTGACCAAGCAGTCCGATGTGGCAAGGATTCTGGACAATGCCGGGCGTCATGTGAATGTGGGCATTGAGATGACCTTGGGCCGTGCTTTGTTCCTGCGGCTGGGCTACAGCTACCGTCAAATGGTGGAAATGAAGGCTGCGGACCGTTTTAACACGTCGGGGTTCTCGTTTGGTATCGGCCTAAGAGTGAAAGGGTTCGAGTTGAGTTACGCCCGCAATAACTACCACCTGTCACAGGCTCCCAATTTTATTTCCGTCATCTTTGGCTTTTAATACAAAAAAAAGTTGTATCTTTGCATCTCGAAGTGACGCGCCGGCATATCGCTGGAGGCGATGAGCTGCCACCGTTGTCGGGTCTGCAAATTTGTAAAGAAGTCGATTATGCCTCAAATAGTAGTAAGCAATCAGGATAACCCTTATCTCAATCTGGCTGTTGAGAACTATCTCCTTTCGCAACCCGATGTGGGAGGGGCGTTGCTCTATCTGTGGCAGAACAGGCGCACGGTGGTGATCGGGCAGAACCAGAACCCTTTTGCCGAGTGCAATGTGGAGCGGCTGGAGGCTGACGGCGGCTACCTGATGCGTCGACGCACCGGCGGCGGGGCGGTGTACCATGACATGGGGAACCTGAATTTCTCGTTTGTGGTGCCCGAAGCCGGCTACGATGTGGCACGGCAACTGAGTGTGATGCAGCATGCGGTGGAGGCTTTCGGGCTGCACACCGAGGTCAGCGGGCGGAACGATGTGCTGTGCGAGGGCCGCAAGTTCTCGGGCAATGCCTTTTCGCGCGGCGGCATCAACAGGCTTCATCACGGCACGATACTTATCCGTACCGATGTGGCCGAGCTGCAGCGCTACCTCATCGCCAAGCCTGCCAAGCTGCACAAGCACGGTGTGGCATCGGTGCAATCGCGCATTGTGAACCTTTCCGAACTGGTTGACAGTATCAATGCCGAGGCGTTGAAGCCGTTGCTGGTGGAAGCTTTCGAGCAGGAATACGGCAAGGCCGAGCGTCTGGATTTCGACGCAATAGCCCTCCGGCCAGAAGTGAAAAGCCTCCGCGACGAGTTTGCCAGCGACCAGTGGAAGTACGGCCGCTGGAGGACCTTCCGCACGCAGCGCCATGCCCAGTATGAGTGGGGAGAGGTGGACTTGGCCGTGACCGTCGACGAGGCGGCGGGAAGAATCGACGAGGTGCTGATTGCATCGGACAGCCTGAATCCCGAAGCTATTGCCTTGGCCGAGCGGATGCTGAAGCATGCCCCACTCGATGTCTGTCCCGATACGTCGGCTTGCCCTCACAAGGAGATGTTGGACGATATATTCAAATTGATATATGAAAAAGATTAGTCTGTTTTTGATATTGTTTGCATTGTGGGCGATTCCGATGCGGGCACAGGAGCCCGACCCGGAATTGCAGGAGATGCTGGCTGACATTAAGACCGTGATAGACGACTTCGAGGCCATTGTCCCCTATCACGACTCGGTCAACCACTTCTCCATCATGCAGGTGTATTCCAACGACGAGACTCGTTTTTTGCGTGTGACGATGGATTTGGAGGTGGGTCAGTTGACCAAGGATGCCGACTGGTATCTGCACTATATGACCCACAATCCGCTTTGGGACTTGCGCCCGTTGATTAAACATGAATACACGCTGCGGGTGGCCGTGCGGCTGCCGCAAAAGGAAAAGGACAGCAAGGGAGTCGCTGCATTCTCTTTCGGTCCCGTCGAGTTGGCAGAGGCACTGATGCCTCCCCTTGATCAGCAGGCCCGTACCTATATCGCCGGGCTGGCACGCCACATCGCCAAGACGCTGCCCCACACCATAGGACCCGGGGAGACTATGGTCGCCTGCCATTACAACGATTCTGCACGGGTGATGACCACAGTCTATCAGTATGGCATGGAGGGATGGCCCGAAGTGCGCAAATACCTCGCTGAGAACATGGACCAGGTGCGCAAGGACCGTGCCATGGATCTCGTGTACGATACAGTCAACCATCTGGCCTTTGTCTCGTACAAGGGAGGGGTGACGTTGCGGCACGTCTATCGCAACGAGACCGGGACCGACTCGCTGGTGATGAGCATCCAGCCATGGATGTGGAAGACCGTTTTTGAGCGTGGCGCCGCAGGCATCGACGACCCCGTCATCAACCTGCGCATCATCGCCGACGAGGTGCAAAGCACCTGTCCGTCAGCCGTGGACGCCTACACCACCTTGCTGGACTGCCGGTTCGACACTGCCACCCTTGTGCTGCACTACACCTACAGCACCAAGATGAAAATCGACGAGGGCAGCAAGAAATCCGGTTCCCATGCCTCGAAAAACACCGTCAGCCGACGGTCGCTGGAGGAGGGCATCCGCCAGGCCTACCGCACCGGGCAGGGCCGACGCATGGCCGCACACATCATTCAGGCTGGAGCTACCGTAGAGTACGAATACCGCCAGCCGCAGGGCAAACCGGTCACCATACGTGTCACGCCACAGCAGTTGGGCGACATCATTCGTTGACGCATAAAAAAGACAATTCATCATATTAATCATCAAAAACCACAAACACAACATGAAAAGTATAGCAATCCTCACAGGTGGCGGTCCTGCCCCCGGAATGAACACTGTGGTGGCCTCTGTAGCCAAGACCTTTCTGCGCGACGGCTACCGTGTAATTGGTCTGCACGGCGGCTACAGCGCCCTTTTTACCGATAAACCCCGCATGCAGGAACTCGATTTCCTCACGGCCGACGAAATCTTCAACAAAGGTGGCAGCATTCTCAAGATGAGCCGCTTCAAACCTACCGACGAAGACTTCGAGCAGCGTTTCAACCTCGCCTTCTTCAAGGATAACGACGTGAAGCTGCTTGTCACCGTGGGTGGCGACGACACCGCCTCGACTGCAAACCGTATCGCCAAATTCTTGGAGAGCAAGCACTATCCCATCGCCAACATCCATGTGCCCAAGACCATCGACAACGACCTCCCGCTGCCTAACGGCTCGCCCACCTTCGGCTACAACAGCGCCAAAGCCCAGGGCACGGTCATCTGCACCGCCGTCATGGAAGACGCCCGCACATCTGAGAACTGGTTTGTGGTCTCTGCCATGGGCCGCTCAGCCGGACATCTTGCCCTCGGCATCGCCGGTGCCTGCCATTATCCCATGGTGGTCATCCCCGAATTCTTCAACAAGACAGAGATTACCGTCGACAAGATTATCAACATGGTGGTCAGCTGCATCATCAAGCGTAAGATAATGGGTATCAACTACGGTGCCGCCATGATTTCGGAAGGCGTCTTCCACAGCCTCTCCGACGAGGAGATTAAGAACTCCGGCATCCATTTCAGCTACGACGAACACGGTCACCCCGAACTGGGCAAGGTGTCCAAGGCTCATATCTTCAACGACCTGCTGGAGCGCAAAGTGAAGCAGCTCGGTCTGAAGGTGAAGAGCCGTCCCGTCGAGGTGGGCTACGAAATACGCTGCCATACCCCCATTGCCTTCGACCTCACCTACTGCTCGCTCATGGGCATGGGAGTGCACACCCTCTTCAATCAGGGCTGCACTGGCTGCATGGTCTACACCGACCATCAAGGCAACGTGTCGCCATTGTATCTGAAGGACCTTCAGGACCCCGTCACTGGCAAGATACCTCCTCGCCAGGTGAATGTGAACACCAACAAGGTTCAGTCCTACATCAACGATATCATGGACTACATCACCCCCGCCGACTACGAAGCTGCCAAGAAGTATGTCCCCAACCCCGAGGAATACGACTTCAAGCGCATCCTCAACTGGAATTAAACCCTTATATAAAAAAAGAAACATGCTGACTGTTGTAAAGAAAATACTTCCCTTGCTGCTTGTTCTCGCCCTGGCGGCCCCTGCCGCCTCGGGCCAGAGCAAGAAACAGCTTGAACGCGACAAAGCCCGTATAGAGAAAGAAATCGAGCGGCTGACCTCCGAACTGGGAAAGGCCCGGAAAGACACCCGCAACCGTACACGGCAGATAAACCTCATCAACCAGCGCATCGACGAGCGCAACAAACTTATCAACAATATCAACAGTCAGATGTCACATCTCGACCGCCAAATCACCCGCACGGAGGACTCCCTGCGGGTGGTCCGCGGCCAGATCGACAGCATGAAGGCCGAGTACGCCCTCATTGTCCGCACGCTGTATGGCCTTCGTGGCAATGTGAACTCCGCCACGCTCCTGTTCGATAACACCACCTACAACCTCACCTATCTCAAGATGAAGTACTTCAAGGAGTACTCGCGCTATCGTAAACACCAGGCAGCAGCCATCAAGCGGAAAGAGCAGTTGTTCACCAACATCGACCTCGACCTGCAACGCCAACGCAACGAGAAGAGCACACTCCTTGCGCAGGAGCGCAAACAACGGCAGGCCCTCACACGCGAACAGCAGCAACATCAACGGAGTCTGGACAAGAGCCAGCAGAGCGAGCGTACCCTGCAGCAGCAGATAAACAAGAAAGAGCAGCAGAAACGCCAGCTCCAGCAGCAGATACAGCAACTCATCAATGCCGAAGTGGCAAAAAGCTCCTCCACCGGCAGCCCTTCAAAACCTGGGAAGACAGGCAAAACAAGCACCGCCACCCCGAGTGACGCCCTCTCTTCCGACTTCGCCCAGAACAAGGGCCGTATGCCGTGGCCCGTCCATTATAAGTCTGTAGCCCGTGAATACGGCCTCTATACCCGTGCTTCGGGCGGGCAGAACCGCAACCTGGGCATCGACCTCAACTGTGCTCCGGGAGCAAATGTGCGATCAGTGGCCGCCGGCGTGGTGGCTAGGATATTCGAGGCACCTGACGGAAGCAGTGGTATCATCATCAAGCATGGGCAGTATTTGACCGTATATGCAGGGTTGGGTACGGTGAGTGTGCGCGCCGGGGCAAAAGTCACTGCTGGGCAGAGTCTGGGCACAGTATACCAGTCGGACGAACCGACCTCCCAGTTCAGTTTCCAGCTATGGTGCGGCAAAGACCCCCTCAACCCCCGCCACTGGCTGAATTAGCGAGGTAGGCTTTTCACTTGTTCCAGTATGCGCTGGGAAGGATTGCCATAGGCGGTATCTCCCCAAAATTTATCTATTAGGCTTATTCTTTCGGCAGAACTGAGCTGATAGTCATGCTGTTCGATGCAGGTTATCAGTTCGGTGAAAGTGTGAACACGTTTCCCCACCACATTCTCGTCGTATGGGTAGAAGAAATCTCTCATCGCCACATACTCTTGATAGTCGTAAATGTATAGGATAACGTCCTTATCGGGCATCAGCAGATAGTCATAGATGATAGAGGAATAGTCTGTAATCAAGACATCGGTGTAAGGCAGTATTGGATAGATATCGTCTTTCCCGTCAAAGAAACAGATGTTCGAATAGGTGAAGTCGTTTGATGAGACTGAAACGTTGGCATGGGGCTTGAGAATGAGCAGTTCATTGTGCTTAGCAAGAACTTCATTAAGTGCGTGCAAGTCCATGTTCTCGACAAAGAGTGAGCGTTGTGAGTCGCGCCAAGTAGGCATGTATACCAGCACCTTTTTATATTGCTTCAATCTCTTTATCATTTCTAAAGAAGATGTTGGTTCATATTTTTCTACGAAATGCATTCGTTCTTTATCATCGTCTAAAAGGATGGTGTTCCGAGGGTATCCGGTCATTAGGCATCGGTTTTCCGTTATGTGGAAGGATGTAGAGAAAAAATGGTTTTGGAATGGAGACGAAGAAATCACATAGTTTGGTTTTCGGAATGACTCTGGGTGAAAAAAGACCTCCTTCCAGTCCTTTTTTTGATAGCGCAATGCCAATGGACCCGTGGTGATATTATATTCTATACGCTTTATTCCAACTCCGTGCCATAGATTAATGCAGATGGCACCTCCCGACAAACAAAACATAATGTCTGAAGTATATGCATTAAAAAACCAGTATCTAGAAGTAAGTGCATGCCATATACCTTTGGGAGTGTATGTGCAATAGGCCTTCAGCCCTTTGCTGCGCACTTGCTCTACAGTATGTTTGTCTAGGGAAAGCCAAACGGCATCAATATCCTTATGGTGATGACAAGTATAGATGAACAAATATTTTGCATTGTCATTAAACGAACCCCTGAAACTTCCAAAAGCATATTTTTTGGGATTGCGTACAAACAGAAAAGAGAGAGGATAGCCAAGGTAGCAGATTGTATAAACAATAAATCTACCCACTTCTTTACATATTGAAATAAGAAGATTCTTCATGCTGTTAACGTATTAATGTCACAGTTCCGACCCTTTTTTGTATTTCATTTGGATAGTATATACTGTGATAATAGATAAGATAAGTATAAGTTCCGATTGGGCATTTTTTGTTGTGGAAAGTGCCATCCCAGGCATCGTCTATATTGTGGCTATGGAATATTTTCTGGCCCCATTTGTTGAAAATAAACATTTCGAAATCATGAATCCCGACACCAATTGCCTTGAACTGGTTGTTGGAAGACATCTCTGGTGTGAATACATTGGGGATCCAAAGAGCCTCTTTTGCCTCAGGTGACCGATAGTCAAGAGCAATACTGCTATTGTTGCTGCATTCATTTAAGTTTTTGTAGGAAGCAGTGATGGTATATATTGTTTTTTGTTGTGGACAGACACGTATACTGAGATTGTTCTCCTGTCCTGTTAGGGTTGGATCTGTTGGATCAGAAGTCCAGTTTACAAATGTTGCATCTGTGAGAGCGGTGATTAGGTAGCAGTTGTCATTCTCAAACTCAGAAGTGAGGACAATGGTAGGTGGGTTCAATTGGGTGAGGTGGAGGTAGGCCACATAAGTGGTGTCGGTTCGTCTATATACGAATTCTCCCACCTCACGAGTTTCGCTCGGAGACAAGAAAAAACCGTAGTTATGGTATTCTGTACCAGCACATACGCTGTCGTAAAAATGCTCCCGGATAGTATCATCATATACAATCAGGGTATAGAAAATCACACTGTCGCATCCATCACGTGTAAACAATCCTATTCGGTCGTCATGGACTGAATCGTAGTAAACCCGACCGGCGTATGTCCAGGGAAGCCTGCTGAGACCGATTGTGTCGGAATCGTATACAGTGAAAGTGGGAAAGACTCTCACAATAGCGTCATATTCTTTTATTGCACTTACCTCTTGGCAGGTTGACTCTTCGGAGAAAACCACTCTCACATGAATCCTCCTTAGTCCTGTATCAGCTGTGTTCAAATGCAGCGTTGTTAGATTGTCGTAGGTTTGACCGTTGACAGTCCATGTGCAGGAATCAATATTGTAGTGGCTTGAAGCGGATAATATACATGGGTATCCCGAGCAGATGTGAACTGTGTCACCTTCTGTATAAGGATTCCCGTTTACACTGAGAACTGCAGAGGGCACAAAGTTCATGCAAGAGCCGATAGAATAACCGTAACTTTCATGGCTACCAATACCAAATGCGTAAGCAAGGAACCCTTTGTCCCCCAAAGTCTTGATTGTGTGCGAACCTTGGCTAAGAGACAACCTTGCCGTCTGGTATTGGCTGTTTCCTGGAACGGTGTGGAATGTCACGGGATTGTTGTCGAGGCGGATGTTGCTGCTTTCGGATGCTTCCGTCACAATATTCACATAGTGGGTGTTGGTATAAGTGGTGGAATAGGTGCCGAAAGTAATGTTCTCCACCATCTGTTCTATAGGGTTAATCACCACCATGCTGGGGTCCCCGTCATAATCTCCTGCACTGCCCATAAACAAATACACACAGGCGGGTGTAGAGGTCTCTAAATATGCCGTACTATTTGAACTTGACAAGGTAAAGTCATATATTTGGCCGGCATTCAGTGTTTGAACCCATATCCCGTCCTTATATATTTGGCAGTTATTTTCTAAAGGCATTACTCTTACGTGGTCATCGAACAAAGTTCTTGTTCCAGCCACTACAAACTGCCTCCCCCAATAATTTGTAGGCATGCACTGGTCAAAGATATGGTCGCACGAAGGAGTGCCCATTGAATGCGGTACATAGGCACAAAAATGTCCCGAGTAAACTGCAATCTTCTTGCAGTCGTGGGCAGTAATGGTGGTGCCTGTCAAATCAGCGTCGGAAACATTAGTGGCTCCGCGCAGCTGATATGCGTCCCCTTGATTCAAGGTAACCGTATGAGTAGACCCAGACGAAAAGCCGTTCATAGTAGGGGCGGTCAGGTTAATGTCCACCACAGTGCTGTCCTCGGTGGCAACAATCACTATTTCGCTTCTGTAGTCGGTACCAGGTTTAGAAGGGTAGCATTGGACCATGTAGTCCGAGCCCAGCGACTCTGTCGGCAAGGCGTTTGTAATGTCCAGGTTATTATGCCCCAGCATTATTAAATATAAAGATATGGTGTCGGTTGCTGTTACATGCAGAGCTGTAGGGGTTATGCTTCCCGATGCTGATGTGCATCCTGTGTTGAAAGGAATGCTCACGTTGGTCACCATTCCGGGTATGATGTAGAACGATGAAGACCATCCAGTATTTGGGTTTGTCATGGTGACAGAACATGTCCGTGGACCAGAAGCGAAAGCGTGTAGCGTGACGCTATATTGTGGTGCATAGTAGTCGTATGTGAAATACAAGTATGACACCCAGAAGTCGGTTCCCATAGTTGTATGCACTTGACCCTTTAAGCCGATACTGATTATTAAGAGCAAAATAAATATAGTCTTTTTTCTCATCATTGTGGGTTTTAGGAGTTCATAACAAATAGCTGCTGTCAGTTCAAGTGCATAAGGGTTATCTTAGGTCGTCGGCGAAGGTTATCTTGCGATTTTGTTCTTCGCCGGGGACTATGATTATCTTGGTGCCGGGGAGATAGCGGCGTACTACGCCGCAGTCGTCTGTGGCGTGGAATTGGGGGTCTTGCAGGGCGCATTGGTAGGCGTCGCGTATCAGGGGCAGGCGGAAGGCCTGTGGGGTCTGGGCGCGCCACATGGTGTGGCGTTCGGGTATGCGGGCGATGAATTTGCTCAGGTCGCGGTCGAAGTCCTGCCGCACTTCCCACACCGTGTCGGTGGAAGGGATTCCCACAGCTACGGCCTCATGGTGCTTCAGTGCCTCGGTTACCCGGGCTATCACCTCTTGGCTTACCCAGGGGCGGGCGGCGTCGTGCAGCAGCAGGTTGGTGTCGTCGGGGTAGTCGAGGTGGGCTGCTATCGCGTTGAGGCTCGACATGTACCGTTCGTCGCCGCCCTGTATGATGCGCTTCACTTTGTGCCATTCGTTGCGTTGTGCCAGCTGGCGTGTGTACGATTCCCAATCGGGATGCACCACGATGGTGATTTCGTCCACCGAGGGGGCTGCCTCGAAGGCTTTTACGGTGTGTTCTAGCACCGTCTCGGCCTGTGCCGTTTGGTCGCCGGGGTGGATGGGGAGGAACTGCTTGGGTCTGTCGGCACCCATCCGCGACCCTGTTCCGCCTGCCAGTATGACTGCTACGTTTGTCATGATGCAATGGGTGTTAAAGGTCTTGCACCAGCCGGACGGAAAGGCCTTGCGACCGAGGCGCGGGTTTTATCTGTGGCAGATATTGGTCGACGAGCAGGTACAGCGCCTGTCCCTCCTGTTTGGGGTGAGGTGTCGAGGTCCAGTAGTGGCAGGCTGCCGCGCTGCCTTGGCTTTGTGTCGCGGCGCGACGGGTCTCGGCGGGGAGGAACACCGCTCCTGCGGCTTCCAGCACTTTCCACCGCTCGGCATTATAGGCGTTTGTGCCTTCCTCTTTGGGGCCGGTGCGCATGTAGATGCCCTTGGGACGCTGCCAGTTGTCGGGCAGCAGTATCAGGCCGTACTGCCCGCACACGTAGGCGAGGGCATATAGCCGTCGGGCATGGGGTCTGCGGCTCAAAAGGTAGGTCCACTCGTCGAGACTCAGCGTGCGCCACTGCCGCCCTTCGCCGGTAGGCAGTCCGCAGAAGAGTCCCCAGTCGACAAATGCATACTCGTTGTCGCGGTCGGAATAGTTGTTCGGTGTCAAGGCCGTGCCCCAGCCGAAGAGGTCGATCCATCCCCTGTATTTGGGGTAGGAGTAGCTCTCCTGCCAGCCGATGGTCTCGGTCTGGGACGAGGCAAAACGCCACAGGTGTGTCTGAGGCTGGTACTGTAGGTTGCCCGGGGCAAAGCGGACGCGGGTGTCGGCACTTACCGAGAAACAGTGCGTGACGCCCTGTGTGCTGTCGGGCAACGCTGTTTGTGCCGACGAAGTGAGTCCGACGGCCAGCATGATGTATAAGGCAAGACGTTTCATAGGCGGTAGGGAATGGGTTATTTGCCGCGGGTGGTCAGGTATTGGACCGAGCAGAAGAGGGCGGCGGCCACCAGAGCGACGATGGCCTGTGTGGCGACGGGTGTGGTCACCAGCGCTGCGGGGGCTATCACAAGGGCTTTGAGGGCGTAATAAACTACCTTGCCGCACAGCATGGCGGCGACGATGGCTGCGAAGGAGGCCCAGGGACGTGTGGCGACAGCACTCCACAGGCGTTGCAGGAGGGTGTAAACACCCACGATGGAGAGCAACTCGGCAGCCATGCAGAGTGCCTTAAGTGGTGCCGGCATGCCCACGGCCAGCATGGAGACGACGGGCAGCAGCACGGCCAGCAGGAAGGCATTGGTGCGGCTGCGCACGGCCAGCATTCCGGCCAGGAGCACCAGCAGCATGGGGTTGAGCATGTAGAGCGGCAGTGCCGTGATGTGCGACAATGTGGGGATGAGACAGGCTGCAGCAAGCAGTGCAGCATCGATGATCGCAGTACGTGCGACAGTGTTTTTTTTGCTGAGGACGGTATTCATGGTTCTCTGTTTTGGGTTTGTTGTTCTTTGTCGGTATGGGGGCTGGAGTGGCACCGTTGTGGATTTCGTTGTGCCGTCCCCGCTCCCTAGGGGTGATTTGTAGATGAGTTATTCGTTTGTTGTTTAATATGTTGTATCGTTGAACGTGGGTGTTGGACCATAGATGTGTCAAAATGCAAAGTTACATTTTTTTTTCGGAGTAACACATTATTTAAATTGAAAATTGAAAATTGAAAATTGAAAATTGAAAATTGAGAATTGAGAACTTTGAATGCGTTAATTCGTTATTTCGTTAATGCGTTAATCGATTTACACGTTAACACATTCAGATTGTTGCTGATTGTATTTTTTTTCGTATTTTTGCAACTTGGCTTGTGCCGATGTCCGGGATGCGGAGTAGGACAGGCTGAATGTATTAACAATCGGTATATGAAAAAGTTATTGAGAATTGTCGGGATTGTATTGGCTGCGCTGGCGGCGTTGCTTATCCTGGTGTTTTTGTGCGGGACGCTGTTCGGCGGGTGCGCTGCACGCAATTATGTGAACAATCACGGCGAAGATTTGCTTGGCCGGAAGGTGAATGTTGACGGTGTGGGGGTGAATCTGTTCACCGGCCATGTGAAGGTGAAGGGGCTGACGGTGTATGAAGACGACGGCGAGAGCACCTTTGCGGGATTCGACACCCTCGATGTGGGGGTGAGCCTGCTGCGGATGCTGGGCAAGACGGTGTATGTGCGCCATCTTACCCTTGCTGGACTCGATGTGGAGGTGCTGCACGACGGTAACAGGTTCAATTTCTCCAGCATCATTGAGCATTTCCAGCAAGATTCGACCGATATGGATGAGCCTGAGGACACGGTGCCAAGCAGCTGGGTGGTGAGCCTGCACGATATGCAGATAGTGCGCGGCAAGCTCAACTACACCGATGTTCAGCGGCAGAGCCATTGGGGCATGAATGATTTGAATCTGGCGGTGCCCGACTTCACCATCGGGGGGAGCGAGAACACCGACGCGGGACTGGAGCTGGCCTTCGACGACGGGGGTCGACTGCGTGTGAAGGCGGCAATGAATCCTGCCAACAATTATTTCGACGTGACGCTGGGATTGGAGGGGTTCGCCCTCGACCAGGTGCGTCCCTATGTGGTGAACGTGGCGAATGTGGACCAGCTGAGCGGCCATCTCGACCTGGAGGCCCAGGCGATGGGAATACTGGACAGCCTGATGGACATGAACCTGAAAGTGAAGGCCAACCTCAACGACGTAGCGGTGAGCGACAAGGAACTGGGGACGGTGGCCAAGCTGCACCATTTGGGTGTTGATGCCCAGCAGATAGTACCTGGCAAGAATGTATACGATATCAACCGCCTAGAAGTCGAGGGGTTGAAGATGCGCTATGAGCTGTTTGCCGACAGCACCAATACGCTGTCGCGGCTGTTGGCCACCCAGACAGCAGCCGACACCATTGACGAACCCTCCACCGACACGGTGCAAGCGGCACAGGCTGCGGCTCCCGCGCCGCTGCGGCTCCGCGTGGGGGTGTTGGATGTGAAGGGAGTGGACTTCACCTTTGTCGACAACACGTTGCCCGACAAGTTCGAGTTCCCCGTTACGGATTTGAACCTGAAGGCCACCAATCTCACGACTGCCGGGAACAACAATGCCCGGATGATGGCCACGCTGCCCAATGGCGGCAAGGCTATGGTGGACTGGGAGGGGAATATTTCGGACTGGAAACTGAACCAGCGCCTGCGCTTGAGCATCAAGAATTTCAGACTGACGGAACTGAGCCCTTACATGGTGGCTTATTTCGGCATGCCATTCAGCGACGGCGTGTTCAGCTTCACGAGTCTTAACACCATCCGAAACAGTCAGCTGAAAGGCGATAACCGCATCGACATTTTCAAGCCCAATCTGGGCGAGAAGCGCGAGGATGTGAAACCTCAGTTGAGCCTGCCTGTGAGGGCGGCACTGTATATCCTGAAAGACAAGGACGAGAAGGTGATGCTGCCTGTGCCGGTGAGCGGCAACATCGACAATCCGAAGTTCAACTACATGAAGTTGGTGTGGAAGACGTTGGGCAACCTGATAGTGAAGGTGGTCACCTCGCCCGCACGTGCCCTGGACAGCATGGCTGTGGACGGTCAGGGGAATATGTTTATCGCCGTCGACCCGAAGGAGCATGATTTCACCTCGGAGCAGTTCTACCAGATAGACAAGGTGGCCAACCTTGCCAAGATGGACGAGAATGTGGTGCTGTCGCTCACGTTGGCCACCCGACCCGGAGCCAGCGACAAGGAGGCCGAGAACCACGATCGCCGCAACAAGATACTGCACCACCACCTGAAAGAGCTTGGTGTGCCAGAAAAACAGTTCACCATCACCGTCGCCGAGCCGGACAAGGGGGTGAAGCAGGAAGGATACATTGTAGAAATCAAAAATTGACGATAGCCATGAAACCGTTTAGTCTCTTTATTATGGCAATGATGCTGTTTGCTGTTGCCAATGCACAGAAGTTGAGTCCCCGCCAGATGGAGGAGAATGCAAGGCTGTGGGCCTTGCAGATGAAAGCCGAGAAGTCGGCCAAGGTCAGCCATGTGGCGGTGGAGGGGATGGAGCATATTGCCGTCTTCAATGTCGAGGGAGGCGGTTTTGTGATTGTGGGCGACGACAGCCGCGCACGCGGGGTGCTGGGCTACTCACCAAAAGGCAGAATCGATTCAGCCATGCTGCCCGATAATGTAAAGTATATGCTGGGCGAGTACCAAAGGGAGATAGCGCAGCTGGACACAATGGACCGCGACCTGGCTGCCGGCATAGCGTCCACCCCCGCCCCCAAGGACGGGTTGCCGGACAGTGTGGCCCCGCTGTTGGTGACGGAGTGGAACCAGTACCGCTTCGGCTACAACAGCATGGTGCCTGAGGACAGCACCTATGCCGACGACACCACGATGGCCCGTTTCGAAGGACACCCCACGGTGGGGTGTGTGGCCTTGGCCATGGGTCAGATTATGCGTTATTGGCAATACCCTCAGCATGGCTATGGCCGCAATTCATACACCTACGAGGGACAGGACACTTGCTGGCGCTACGGCACGGTGAGCGCGGTTTTCGACTCGGCTACATACGACTACTCCTTGATGCCTTTCAAGCTGACCGCCACCAGCAGCCCCGCGGAAGTGGAGGCTGTGGCGAAACTGCTGTTCCATTGCGGAGTGGCGAGCAAGATGCACTATAACTCCGACTGCGAGGGCAGCTCGGGTGCCCATGTGCAGACCTGTCTTTTGGGTATGAGGAAATACTTCAGCTACAATATGGAAAGCTATTTGGATTTCCGCGACAACCATTCAACCGCCCAGTGGGACAACATGGTCAAGACCGACCTTGCTGCCGGCCGACCTGTGTTGTATGCAGGGCAGTCGAACCGCAACGACGACGAGGGCACCGTGGTGGGAGCACACGCCTTTGTGCTCGACGGATATGACACCAACGGCCTCTTTCATGTCAACTGGGGCTGGGGCGGCAACTGCAACGGCTACTTTTCGACCTCGGCCCTGCGGCCATTGACACAGTACGACTTCACCTCTTTGCAGTATGCCGTCTTCAATCTGCAACCGGGTTATGCCCATCTGGTGATGGGCAGCGACCTTACGTTGGAGGCTTCCTCGTTCCAGCGTGGCGACAGCATCAAGGGCCAATACAGCATCACCAACGTGGGCGACAGTGTGGGCAGCATGTTTTTCGGGGTGAATATCTATAAACCTGAAGGCGGCTATTACGGTTGTGTCGACGGCCGCCGTGTGACCGTTGCTCCGGGCGACACGGTGTGGTGCCACTTCGCCTATCCGCTGGATTTGGAGACGGGCACCTACATGGCTTTGATGCAGTACAGCCTCGACTCGTTCTATCCCGGCATCACCGTGGACAGGACATACTATCTGGAGGACTTGGGGCATCGTAACGAAGCCGATTTCGACATCTTCGACACCACTTTCCGCACCCTGACCAATCTGGTGGTGTTCGTCCGTTTCCGTGGCGACAGTGAGATTGGAACAAGCTATATCATGTTCCGCGATATGTTCTCGATTTCGCCGACAAGTGTCGAGAAATACTTCAATGCCATGTCGTATGGACATCTGCAATTCAAAACCGTCTTTGCCAAACAGCATCGCAGCGGTTACATCACCTCATACATCGACCCCTTCCCGCGGAGCCATTTCCGGCCCTACAGCGATGAGAACCCCGACGGTTATACCGAGCCCTACCCCCAGAGGGGCATCCCGATGCTCGAAGCGCAGCTGATAGCACGCATCGCCCGTTATGTCGACTCCCTCCATCTGGTGGACGAAAGCGAGATGCTGGACGGTGACGGCGACGGCGACATCGACAACCTCTCCATCATCGTGAAAGGCGACGTGGAGGGCTGGAATCAGCTCCTGTGGCCCCACATGGAGTTCTTCCCCCACGACTCGGTGGGTTATCCCGTCACCATCAACGGCAAAAGAGTGAACGCATTCAATTTCGAGTTCGAAGGTTCGGGCGAGCAGTATTTCTCGTCGAAAGTCTTCTGCCACGAGATGTGCCATTCCATTGGCCTTCCCGATTTGTACCATTATAACTATCATCAGGATGTGCTTCCCGTGGTCTACGACCTGATGAGCTCTGGCATCCAGTGCCATCCTTCGGCCATCTACAAGCACAAGATACTCCATTTTACCGGCGAGCCGAAACAGATTACCCGCAACGGCACCTACGTGGTATCCAGCAACGGCAGCTCGGAAGAGAACAACCTCTATTACATCAAGTCGTCCATCGATACGAACCAATGGTACACCATCGAGTACCGTTATTCCCGCGACCCCTTCGAGTCCTCCCTGCCCGGCAGCGGACTGGTGATAGGCCGCTGGATGGACACAGTGTCGCGGAATATCGTGTGGAGCGGTAACGCCTTCTACGATTTCTCCACCCACCCCAATGCTTACTGGACATTCCGTCCGGGCAGCAGTGTCGACTCGGTGAACGGGATGGTCAACCAGTCCCTCTTCTCCGCTGCAGAAGGCCGCACATCCTTCGGACCCGATACCGACCCGCATCCCTACCTCGCCGACGGCACCCCCGAACGCTCGTTCCGCATCTACAACATCAACGAGCACGGCAATACCTGCTCCTTCTCGGTCGAGTTCCTCAACGGTGGTGTCGAGGAACCCGTGGCGCAGACCTCGGGCAGTTCGCGATTCTTGCTCTATCCCAACCCCGCCACATCGAGTGTCGAGGTGCAGCTGACGCAGGGCGTTTCGTACAGGGACGATTGCCAGTTGGCAGTGCTCGATGCCGTGGGACACGAGCTCATGCGAAACCGTGTGTCCGGTGGCCGGTGCCATATCGACACACACAAGTTGCCGTCTGGAGTCTATTTCGTCACACTCACCACACCTGCCGGCACCACCACACAAAAACTAATCATTCAATAATATTACGAACATGGGCGTTACTAAATGGATATTCACCGGCTTGGGCTGGGTCACCTTAGGGCCTATAGGGGCCTTGCTAGGTTATTTCTTAGGCAGCACGATAGAGGGTCGCACCCAAGGGATTCCGCGCTTTAACCACCGACTTGGCGACAGCAACTACACCATGGGCTCCGACGGCAAGCCCCACAGGCGTTTCCACAATACCGGCACCCAGGACGACATCGACGTTGCCCTGCTGGTCCTGATAGCCTCGGTGATGAAGGCTGACGGCACGGTGCACCGCTCCGAACTCGACTATGTGAAACGCTTCCTAGCCAAGAATTACGGCGAGGAAAAGGGAAAGGTGCTGTTAGGCATGCTCCGCGACCTGGTGAAACCCGAAACCTACATCGACATCGATGCCGTGTGTCTGCAAATCAAGCAGAACACCGACTACACCACGCGCTACCACATGGTCGACTTCCTCTTTGGGCTCTCCGTGACCGACAACTCCTACACCACCACCGAGAACACCGTCATGAGGGCCATCAGCTTCAGGCTCGGCATCAATCAGCGCGACTACATCTCCATGTTCACCCGCCACGTCAGCTCCAAAACCCGCAACCGGGGCAGTGCGAACGGCGGGGGATACTCCAGCAGCAGCTACTCAAGCACCTCCTCCTCCAGCGCCTACTCCGACCCCTATAAAGTGCTGGGTCTCGACAGCTCCGCCACCGACGAGGAGGTGAAGAAAGCCTATCGCCGTCTGGCCATGAAATACCACCCCGACAAAGTGGAGAACATGGGCGAGGAAGTGAAGAAAAGCGCCGAAGCGCAGTTCCGAAAGATAAACGAAGCCTACGAGCAAATCAAAACCGCTCGCGGGATGAAATGACGCGTCGCTCTCGGTCCCGTCGACCTGCACCCGTCGGGTTCAGTCGTTTTCCCGAATCTGCGACAACTCAGTTGCCGAAATTGGCCACACCGCCACCCTTGGTATTGCCCTTGAGCGATTTATACAGCTCGCTCTGAATTTGAGTACGGATGTTCATCTGCGCCAGTTTGTTGGGCGTGGCGTTCGGATATACCCTGTTGGAGAGGAACACATAAATGAGGCCGCAGTCCGGGTCCGCCCAAACCATTGTGCCGGTGAAACCCGTGTGGCCGTAGCTGTTCTGCGAAGCCTCGTCGCAGCAACTGCCGCCCGTGCTGTGCATCAGCGGCTTGTCGAATCCCAGCCCCCTCCGGCATCCCTGCATGGCGAAATGCCGTTGGTTGAACATTTCTATGGTCTCCTTTTTCAGATAGCGCTTGCCCTTGTACGTGCCGCCGTTCAGCAGCATCTGCAATATCTTGGCCAGGTCGTCCGCTGTGCTGAACAGTCCTGCGTGGCCCGAAACACCGCCCATCGCGTAGGCGTTCTCGTCGTGCACCACTCCGCGCACCAGGCGGTGGCGGTAGTGGTCGTCCCGCTCCGTCGGAGCGATGAGGTTGGTGTCCACCCCGTGCTCTGTGGGGTTGTAGAACGTGTGGGTCAGCTCCATGGGGGCGTAGAAATGGCGATGCACAAAGATGTCGAGCCGTTGACCCGACACCTGCTGCACCAACTGCCCGAGCAGGATGAACCCAAGGTCGCTGTAGACATATTCCGTCTTCGGCAGCAGCGGAGTGGCCGTCACCTGTTCTATCACACTGGCCAGCGGGTCGTCCGCCGTCTGCGCCTTCTTCCAGTACGTGTCAAAAGCCTTCAGACGCCCCATGTGGCTCAACGCCTGCAGTATGGTGATTTTCTCCTTGTCCGTGTGCTTCAGGTAGGGGAGGTAGCGGCTCAGCGGGTCGTTCAGCTTCACCTTGCCCGTCTCCACCAGCTTCATCATGGCCAGGGTGGTGGACACCATCTTGGTCACCGAAGCGATGTCGTACATCGTGTTCATGGTCACAGGAGCCGCGTTGCTGTCGTAAGTCAGGTGGCCGAACGCCTTGCGGTACAGCAGGCGGCCGTTCTGCATGGCCAGCACCTGGCATCCCGGGTAGGCTCCCTTCTCGATGCCGTCGCGTGCAATGCTGTCGATGCTGGGCAGCGTGGCCGTGGCCAGCGCCCGCACAATCGAGTCGCAGCGCAGACTGTCCTCCCTCGTGGGCACATGCCAGCGGTCGGGGTGAAGGTCGGAGCAGCCGTGGTAATACTTGCTCCGCAACACCCTACGGCAGCGCACATCGATAAGGTCCTGCAAATCCTTGTCGTCCCTGGCAGCCGAGCAGATGGCGTCGATGGCCGCAGGCACATCGGGCGGCAGCAGCAGGATGTCGCTCCCGGCCATCAACGCCGCCAGCGACTCGTTCCCGCCCGTGTAGTATTTCGTCACACCCTTCATGTCCAGCCCGTCGGTAATCACCAGTCCCTTGAAGTTAAGCTTCTTTCTCAGCAGGTCGCCGACAACGTGGCTCGACAGCGATGACGGGTGGTTGCTCTCCTCCTCATAGGCGTTCACCTGCAGGTGAGCCGTCATCACCCCTTCCACACCCGCGTCTATCAGCTGGCGGAAAGGGTAGAGGTCCACCGTATCCATATATTCCCGCGTGTGGTTGATCACCGGCAGGTCGAAATGGCTGTCGGTCTCTGTGTCGCCGTGGCCCGGAAAATGCTTGGCCACCGCCATCACTCCCTGGCTCTGCAGCCCCTTCATATATTGTATGCCCAGCGAGGCCACACGCTTCGGGTCGTCGCTGAACGACCGCGGTCCGATGACGGGGTTCCGCGGATTGCTGTTGATGTCCACCACAGGGGCGAAATTCACTTGTATGCCCATATTGCGGCATTGCAGCCCGATCTCGCGCCCCATGTCGTACAGCAGGGCGTCCATCTCCGGCGGCAGCGTTCCCCACGTCCCGTTCTGCGGAAACGCGTAGCAGTCCTTCAACCGCATCCCCAGTCCCCACTCGGCGTCGATGCACACCAGCAGTGGCACCTGGCTCAACGACTGGAACCGCTTCACGAGGGGCAGCGTCTGCTTAGCCGTCCCCACAAAGAAACACACGCCGCCCACCTCCGTCTCCCTCAGCAGCTGCTCGAAATCGCGCTGCCGCGTTCCCTCCAAGTCCAGGGGCACACGTATCACCATCAGCTGCGCCACCTTCTGCCGCAGTGTCATGTCGCGCATCGTAGCGTCCACCCACGCCGTCGCCATCCGCGGCGTGCCCCGTTTGGCCGAAGCCGCCGCACCCTGTATCGACCGCGACGAACGTTTCATTCCACGTACCTGACCCTCGCACACCATCGTGCCCAGCAGCACTGCAACACACAATATTACAAACTTTTTACTCATGACAGACTGAATAGATATTTTCTGCAAAAATACACAAATTTTTTATTATTGAGAATAAAAGCGTATATTTGCAGAACGATAAAATAATACTATTCATTTAATACATAATTGATATGCAAAGAGATACCGCAATTTTCGATCTCATCCAGAAAGAGAGAGAACGTCAGACCAAGGGCATTGAGCTTATCGCGTCTGAAAATTTTGTAAGCGACCAAGTCATGGAAGCCATGGGCTCCGTGATGACCAACAAATATGCCGAAGGCTATCCCGGCAAACGCTACTACGGCGGCTGCCAGATTGTGGACCAAAGCGAAACCATCGCCATCGAGCGCGCCAAGCAGCTCTACGGTGCCTGCTGGGCCAACGTGCAGCCCCATAGCGGTGCCCAGGCCAACATGGCAGTCTTTCTGGCATGCCTCAACGCCGGCGACACCTTCATGGGCATGGATCTCAACCATGGTGGCCACCTCAGCCATGGCAGTCCCGTCAACTTCTCTGGCATCATGTACAAAGTTGTCGGCTATCAAGTAAAAGAAGAGACCGGCACCGTAGACTACGACGACATGGAGAAGAAGGCCCTCGAGTTCCGTCCCAAGCTCATTATTGGTGGCGGCTCTGCCTACAGCCGCGATTGGGATTGGGAGCGCATGCGTGAAATCGCCGACAAAATCGGCGCCATCCTCATGGGCGACATCAGCCACCCCTCCGGCCTCATCGCTAAGGGCTACCTCAACAACGCCGTGAAGTATTGCCACATCGTCACCACCACCACCCACAAAACCCTCCGCGGACCCCGTGGCGGTATGATTCTTATGGGCGAAGACTTCGACAATCCTTGGGGCAAGACCACCCCGAAGGGCGAAATCAAGAAAATGAGCGCCCTGCTCGACAGCGCCGTCTTCCCCGGCACTCAGGGCGGCCCCCTCGAGCACGTCATTGCTGCTAAAGCCGTCGCCTTCGGCGAAGCTCTGACCGACAGCTACGACCAATACATCCAGCAGGTGATGAAGAACTCCAAGGTGATGTGTGAAGCCTTCATCAACAAAGGCTACAAAGTCATCAGCGGTGGCACCGACAACCACCTCATGCTCATCGACCTCCGCACCAAGTTCCCCGAACTCACTGGTAAAGAAGCCGAGAACGCACTCGTCGCCGCCGACATCACCGTCAACAAGAACATGGTTCCCTTCGACAGCCGCAGCGCCTTCAAGACCAGTGGTCTCCGTGTCGGAACTCCCGCCATCACCACCCGTGGCCTGAAAGAGAATGATATGCCCGTCATTGTTGACATGATCGACACCGTCCTCTGCCATCCCACCGACGAGGACGTCCGCGCCAAGATCACCGGCCAGGTCAACGAGATGATGCAGAACCGTCCACTCTTCGCCTGGTAGTCAAAACAAATTGAGAATTGAGAATTGAGACCCGCCGAGCGGTTATTCTCAATTCTCAATTTTCCCCTCTCAACTCTCAATTCAAAACTCGTGACATGACCAAAGAGTATGAGCAGCGAAAAAGTGACGGCCCCGAACCGATGTGGTACCACATCCTCAACACAGTCGTGAGGCTATGCCTCTTTATTGTTGCCATACTGTTCCTCCTCATGGTGATATTCCCCAAAGGCCTATGGTTGGAAATGTTCAATTAAGAATGTGTGAATGCGTTAATCCGTTAATTTGTTATTTCGTAAATTGACTAACACATTAACACAATAACACGTTAACACATTCTCTCAATTCTCAATTCTCCCCTCTCAATTCTCAATTCAAAATGCACATTCTAGTTACCGGCGGAGCCGGATACATCGGCTCCCACACATTGATAGAGCTGTATAAGGCAGGTCACACTGCCGTAGTAGTCGACAACCTCAGCAACTCCAACCCCGAGTCGCTCCGTCGCGTCGCCCAAATCATCGGCGTGGACCGTATACCCTTCCACCAAACCGACATCCGCGACCGCGAAGGGTTGGAAGCCGTGTTCACCAAGCACCACTTCGACGCCTGCATCCACTTCGCCGGACTGAAGGCCGTGGGCGAGAGTGTCGCGAAACCTTGGGAGTATTACGAAAACAACATCAGCGGCACATTGGTGTTGGTCGACGTGATGCGGAAGCATGACTGCAAAAACATCATCTTCTCCTCCAGCGCCACCGTCTACGGCGACCCCGCCGAGATACCCATCACCGAGCAATGCCCCAAAGGGCAGTGCACCAACCCCTATGGCTGGACCAAGAGCATGCTCGAGCAGGTGCTGACGGACATCCAAAAAGCCGACCCCTCCTGGAACGTCGTCCTGCTGCGCTACTTCAACCCCGTGGGCGCACACCCCAGCGGCCGCATCGGCGAAAACCCCAACGGCACCCCAAACAACCTCATGCCTTACATCACCCAAGTGGCCGTCGGCAAACGTCCCCAGCTGGGCATCTTCGGCAACGACTATCCCACCCCTGACGGCACCGGCGTGCGCGACTACATCCACGTCGTCGACCTCGCCAACGGGCACGTCAGCGCCCTCAAAGCCATCGAGTGTGTCTGCGGCCTCGCCATCTACAACCTCGGCACCGGCCACGGCTACAGCGTCCTCGACATGGTCAACGCCTTCCAGCGTGTAAACGGAGTCACCATACCCTACACCATCCAGTCCCGCCGCCCCGGCGACATCGCCACCTGCTACAGCAACCCCGCCAAGGCCGAACAGGAACTCGGATGGAAAGCCAAGTTCGGCATCGACGACATGGTCCGCGACAGCTGGAACTGGCAACGCCTCAACCCCGACGGCTACAATGAGAATTGAGAATTGAAATCATTTTCACTTCTCACTTCCAACATTTCACCTTCTTTGAAGTGAAGACACACCCTTTTCCGCAGCAAATTATAAAAATAATTGCCGCGGATTTTTTTTGCATGTTATACTCTTGTTGCACAACGCATTATTGTTATTTTTGATTGTTGGATTAAAAAAATAATCATATTTGCACAATAATATTTCGTACTTGGCGTTTTGGTGGTGATTAAATATTTAATCCATGGTTTAATCTTTAACACTACAATGTATGGCAAGAAAGAAACAAGAAACCACAAACACCCTCACCAAGGCAGAGGAACAGGTGATGCAGGCGGTGTGGCAAGTGGGCAAAGGTTTTGCGGGCGACATTGCCGCCGCCGTGGAAGAACCTAAGCCCGCCTACCGCACGGTGCTCACCGAAATCCGCATCCTCGAGCAGAAGGGTTTTGTGGCACACAAAGACTTTAACGGCAACAATCAGTATTATCCCCTTGTCAGTCGCGAGGCATACAAGGGACGTATGCTGGGCACGCTGATGAAGAACTACTTTTCCTCATCCTACACCTCGTTAGTATCCTTTTTCCTCGATGGTGGAGAGGTGACTAATGAGGAACTGGAGGTTCTGAGCCGCATCATTGAGGAAAAGCGCAAAGGTAAGGAGGACCAGCAATGAAATACCTCCTCCTTGCCACCATTGGCACTGTGCTTTTCTTCGGCTCCTACTGGCTGCTCATGCGGCGTGAGACCCGTTTCACCATGGTACGCTATTATCTGCTGGGCACCTTATTGTTGTCACTGCTGCTACCCTTCATCCATCTGCCGCTCATACGTCAGGCCAACTATGACGGAAACGATGCCGCAGAGACGGCGCAGATGACCTACAGCAACACACCTGACGGCATGGCCATGACTTATACCAGTACTAAAGGTGGCGTATCTGAAATCAAGCTTACTCAGGACAATAACGGAATGAGACGAATCAGTCTGTCCGAAGGAGGGGCCACCCCGACCATCCTTGACAAAGTGGTGGACATTCTGCCCATCATTTATTGGATAGGTGTTGCCATCACGATGACACTCTTGACCTTAAGACTGGCAAGACTACAACGCCGCCTTCGCCGACTGCCATCCAAGAAGATGGAAGGCATCAAAGTCAGTGAACTTAACGATGACACTCCTGCCTACTCCTTTGGCAAACATATCGTCTTAGGCCGTAACGGCTTCAACCCAACTGAGATGCAGCAACTCATCGGACACGAAATGGTACATGTGCGCCAACGCCATACCCTCGACCTTCTGTTGTGCGAAGTAGTTAAAGTAATACTTTGGTTCAACCCGTTTGTTTATCTCTACCAGCGTGAATTGAAGCGTGTGCATGAATACCAGGCCGACAACGCAATGCTGGCAACCGACAACGGAGCCGCCTACGCCGAGTTGTTCTACCATCAGGTGAGCGGCAAACCGTATAGCGCCATTGGCAACACTTTCGACTACTCGTTGGTGAAGAAACGCATCGCCATGATGGCACGGCGCCGCTCCCGCCACGGAGGGCTTCTGCCGCTCGTCGTGCTGCCCATCGCGTTTGTGGTGCTGCTGGCGGGATGTGTCTCACGTCAAACGATGGAAGGCTTCTACGAAGTAAGCTCCATTGAACTCAAGTCGGACAACCCTGCCGAACCTACCCTCCAATGCAATAAGTTCATGGGACTTGAAAACCGTCTGTTCTGCTTCCACCGCGACGGACGGCTGCACATGCTTTCCCGCGACACAGCAGGAAATGCGCAACTCTTCTCCTATACAATTGATGACAACGGCCTTCATCTCTTTGACAGCACAGGC
>ONFR01000005.1 GCA_900317125.1 uncultured Bacteroidales bacterium
TTACTGACGTCTATCAATTTTGCGATTGCCGACAGCGACATTTTTTTTCTCAGACACACAGAAATTGTGTATCTTTGCTCTTTGGTAAGGTGATTATATTTTTTCATTTGTCAACACAAAAGTAGTCATTTTACCTGAGAGTACCAAATTTTGGTACTCTTTTTTTCTACTTAGTGTTGCACTTATAACTGGAATTTAGGCCCAAACAAATAATAATGCGTTAACGTGTCAACCACACTACAGAGAGGGGCCGTTCAATTCTGCATCGTGATAGTATCGTTATAGCATCGTTACTCGACATGATAACGGAAAACCAGCCTAAATGCAGGCAACATCGAGCCTGGATTGAACGACCCAAGTGGGTCGTGGCGTGCTGTCGGCTGCAACTTCCCGGCACTGCGGTGGAGTCGGACCATGCCCGTATGGGTCGGAGAGTGTCCGTCGGATAAGTGTAAAAAGTGAATCGTGAGTGCGGTTATCCCGATTGCTCCATGTATCACGCGTATTACACGTATAAATAATACTTGTAATACATGGAGAAATAATGTGTGAACCGATTAACACATTAACACATTAACACATTAACACATTAACACGTTAACACATTCATATCGAGTTGTCCTGGCAGACGGAGTTTCTCTTTCGGCGGGAAGGTGGCCTCATAGGCTTCGAAGGCTTCCGGGTTGTTGTCGGCTACAAAGTAGCCTTTAGGCGGGGTATAGGTGGCCTCTTTGATGCCGTGGGTCTCCAACCAGGCAGGGAGGAGCTCTTGTGCCAGGAAGTAGGGCACTACGGCGTCGCGGGGTTCGGCGTGGTAGTGGATGCCCAGTTGGCTGGCAAGGCCGAAGCCCGCATGCAGGTAGAACTCGATGTTCCCTTCCATGCAGAGGAATCCGACACCCAATGTGCGGGCTTTGTTAAGTGCGTGGTTGAGCAGCTGCAGGCCGTAGCCTTTGCGCTTGTAGTCGGGATGTATGCTGATGGGACCGAAAGTCCATGAGGGGATGCTGCTGCCGTCGTCCAGCACTAGCTTGGCTTTTGAGAACATGACATGGCCGATAATCTTTCCGCTTTCCTCCATCACTAGGTCCAGCTCGGGGATGAAGTCGGGGTTGTTGCGGTATTGGTTGAGTACATAATGCTCCGTGCATCCGGGACGATAGACGTTCCAGAATGCCTCGCGGGTGAGGTTCTCCACCTCGCGGTAGTCGGCGGGTTGCTCCTGCCGTATGACAATTCCTTTTATCATTGTATGTGTGTGTTTAAGCGGATGTGTGCGTCGGCGGTTCCGCT
Organism: uncultured Bacteroidales bacterium; assembly: GCA_900317125.1. GTDB lineage: Bacteria > Bacteroidota > Bacteroidia > Bacteroidales > P3 > Colimorpha. The sequence continues at coordinate 1,294 of ONFR01000005.1, forward strand.
GTTTTCGGTTTGCAAAAATACTTCTTTTTCCCCATACAGGCAAGATTTTGGGGAGTTTTTTATAACTTTTTGTGCCCCATGGGGCAATAACAGCCAAAAACATTCGTTAATAGAATAATTGATATATAGCATCATGTTTCTTCAACGTTTGTCCGACTATATCGAAGCCAACGCTCCGATGTCCAATCTGCCTGAGTTGCTAGGCATTCATCATGGCAACCCGTTGGGGCTGCATCCCATCGCCATCCCCATCCTGCTGCTTGTGTTGGCAGTTGCCATGCATGTGACCGTCTATCGCATCAATTACAAGGATAGCCGCAAGCTGTATCCACTGCTGTATACTTTGGTGGGGCTTGCCGTGGTGTGTACTTATTACTATTGTTTCTCGGGCGATTTGCCGCTGTTTGAGGACTGGGACCTGCACCGCAAGGAAATCAGTGTTGGGTGGTTCTGCCAGAAGAACATCGTGGGATTCGGCTGGGCGCTGCTTGGCGAATTGCTGCTTACTTACGTGGTGTATATCTTCATGACGGCTTTGATGCAGCTGGTGGCAAGAATGAGCGACAGGATGGGCATGGCCGAGAGTCAATGGCTGGAGTGGCAGTATGTTGTCTTCGTCATTCTGCTCGGTGCTTCCATTGCCGGTGTCGTCGACATGTTCGCCCCCATTACAGGGGTGTGGATTATGCTGGTGTACCAGACATTGGTGTTGCTGATGGTAGTGGCCAAGGCGATTGTCGACATGGTGAGGACCCACAACCTCGGCAGGTGCCTGGCGGTGGCCCTCTGTTTCTTTGTCGGCATCGAGGCTGTCACAATGCTTGCCATTGAATGCATCGAGGGCAATATCTATATCTTCATTCCTGTGGTCTTTATCTTTGCCACAGTGAGCGTGCACTACAAGAAGAAACAAGAGAGATAGTTTGTTTGTCATGAACAGGAAACGGGTGATTGGAATAGGGGAGACGGTGCTGGACATTCTGTTTAAGAACGACCAGCCGCAGAAGGCTGTGCCGGGAGGCTCGACGTTCAACAGTATCGTGTCGCTTGGACGGGCAGGAGTGCCTTGTGCCATGGTGACAGAGGTGGGAGGCGACCATGTGGGCGATATGATTTGCCGCTATCTGGACGAGAATGGCGTGTCGTCGGACTATGTCTGCCGCCACGAGCATGTCAAGTCGCATATCTCGCTGGCTTTTCTGGATGAGCACAACGATGCGCAATATGTGTTCTATAAGGACCATGCGTCGGTAAAGCTGGATGGTGCGATGCCACAAATATGCAAGGAGGATGTGGTGCTTTTCGGCTCGTTTTTCGCCGTCAATCCCGCGATACGTCCTGCCGTGGCAGGGCTGCTGCGGGAGGCACACCAGGCAGGTGCATGGCTCTATTATGACGTCAATTTCCGCAAGAACCATATCGCCGACTTGCCGGAGGTGATGCCCCATATCGAAGAGAACATGAGTCTGGCGGATGTGGTGCGCGGGTCGACGGATGATTTCGGCTATCTGTACGGTCTGCACGACGGGGATGCCGTCTATGAGCGGGTGAGCCGTTTTTGCGACACATTCATCTTGACGGATGGCTCTCGCCCGGTGCGTGTCTATACGCCCAACGGTTGCGAGACCTACCCTGTGCAGAAGATAGCGACGGTCAGCACCGTCGGGGCAGGGGATAATTTCAATGCCGGATATATCTATGCGATGCTGCAAGGCCTGCACGACCAGGCTTCGCGTGTCGAGATGGCACAGCGATGGAGTCAGGACGTCTGCCGCCAGATGGGCAACAACATCAGCCAAGAATTGAGAAATGAATTGAGAATTGAGAGTTGAGAATTGAGAGTTGAGAGTTGAGAGTTGAGAATTGAGAGTTGAGAATTGAGATTTTACCTATAGGCTAATGAAAATAGTAAAAACATTGTTCCTCGTTACGGCCATGTTGGCCATTGTCGCCTGTGGGGGACGCGAAAAAGATGAAAACAAGATGCTAAACGAAGAATGTCTGATTTGCGGTGCACCGCTTGAATACCTCACGCAGGACACCTTGATGGAATGTGTTCTGTGCCACAAGCAGGAGCCGAGCAAGACGCGTTGTGTCAACGGGCATTATGTCTGCAACGACTGCCATACGCTGGGGATGGATTCCATCATAGCTATGTGTATGGAGGAACGTTCGCGCAACCCGATAGAGATACTGGAGAAGATGATGTCGAAGCCTTTCTGCCACATGCACGGCCCCGAGCACCATGTGCTGGTGGGTGCAGCACTGCTGACCGCATACAACAATAGCTTGCCCGACAGTGCCAAACTGGATATGGCCAACGACCTTGTCGAGGTGATGGAACGCGGGCGGCAGGTGCCCGGAGGCGCCTGCGGATATATGGGTGCCTGCGGTGCCGCCATCAGCACTGGCATCTTTATGTCGGTCGTCACACGCAACACGCCCCTGTCCACCGACACGTGGCGGCTGTGCAACCTGATGACATCCAAAGCCCTTGAGCAGGTGGCGGAGAACGGTGGTCCGCGTTGCTGCAAGCGCGACTCCTACCTGTCGGTGCTGACGGCCGTCGACTTCGTCAGGGAAACCCTTGGGGTGGAGATGGAGAAGGCCGATGTGAAATGCTCACGCAGCCAGATCAATAACCAGTGCATCGGAAAGAAGTGCCCTTTCTCCCCAAATAATTAATTGAGAATTAAGAGGGAGATGATGCTAATTCGTTAATGTGTTAATTCGTTAATTCGTGAGTCTTTTGATGCGCCAAGGACTAACACGTTAACACATTAACACGTTCACACATTCAAAAAACAGCTCATGTTATGGAACCAAAATTCAATATCCGTCCCGCTGAGCCTCATGAGGCGGGGCTTGTGCTTGACTTTATAAAGAGACTTGCCGAATACGAAAAATGTGCCGACGAGGTGGTGGCCGACGAGGCCACGTTGTACCACTCGCTGTTTGTGGAGCGTTCGGCGGAGGTGGTTTTCGCCGAGGAAGAGGGAACGGTAGTGGGCTTCGCCCTTTTCTTCCACAACTTCTCCACTTTTGTGGGGAGAAAAGGACTGTACCTTGAAGACCTGTTCGTCCTGCCCGAGAAGCGTGGAAGAGGATACGGAAAAGCTTTGCTGAAATATCTGGCCAGGGTGGCGGTGGAACGCAACTGCGGCCGTATGGAGTGGATATGTCTCGATTGGAACAAGCCGGCCATAGAAGTGTACCGCTCGATTGGTGCCATTCCGATGGATGAATGGACCGTCCAGCGTATGGACGAGTCGGTATTGACTCGCTTTGCGGAAGGGAAGAGTTGACAGGCTTTCTGCTCAAAAAAAAAGAGGGTGTCCTTGACTTTGGGACACCCTCTTTTTGTCTGATACCGTTTTTATTTGATACCGAGTTTCTTCTTGATGTCCTTGGGGAGGGCGTCCTTGTGGACGATGATGTTCATGGTTTTGTAGCGGACGAAGGCTTTGCTGGCGTAGAACATGCCGTGGTAGTCGCCGTAGTCGCCCCAGCTGTTCTTAACCATGTAGTATTCGTTGCCCATCTGGTCTTTGGCGGTGCCGTAGATCAGCATGCCGTGGTCGTCGGTGGTCTCGCGGTTGTCGAAGGCGATCTGGCGTTCCACCTGGTTGACCCAACGCTGAGGAGTGGGGTGCTTGGCGGCCTCGTCCTGGATGTCCTTGGCCTTCATGCCGGTCCAGTGGGCCATGTCGCTGCCCATGGTGGCGGTGACTGTTGTGGCGGGGAGCACGCAGAAGCCTTTGCGGGTGCCCATGCGGAAGCCCTGCTCGCTGACGTCAGCGCCCCAGGCCACGGTGTAGCCGTTGGCAATGGCGTTGTCGAAAATCTGCATCATCTCGTCGATGGGCACATTGTAGCACTGTGCGTGACGCCAGTTGTCCTGAATCTCGAGGGGGAATTTCTCGTAGAAGGGATGGTGTGTGTAGGAAGTGATGCTCACATAGTCGTCGGGATTGAGGCCGAGACTCTCGTAGAAGCTTTTGGGGGTGTATTGCTTGCCATTGTAGGTGAATTTCTCGGGCAGCTGACCAAGATACACGGCGTGGGCGGCACGGATGGCTTTCATGCAGAGCAGCTGACCGTCCTTGTCGTGCTGGAGTTTCTTCAGCTTGTCGCTCTTGGCGATGGCGGCAACCATGGCGTCGGTGATGGCGCTGAGCTCGGTGTGGTCGGAGAGGGTGTCGCCGTATTCAACGCCGGGACGCATCACCTCTTCGGGTACAAGGCCGAAGGTCTTCATGCCGTAGATGACATCGTAGAACGAGCCACCCTGGCTGAAGCTGACGTCGCCGCTGGTGCGGATGGCGGCCATGGCGCGGTCGTTGTAGGTGTTCTCAACGATGTACATCTCGCTGAAGTCGTAGGTGCCTTTGTTCATGCGGAGCAGTTCGGCTTCGATGAAGGCAAGGCCGCTGTAGCACCAGCAGGTGCCGGCACGGTGCTGGTTTTTGACCGAGGTGACGGGCAGCTCTTTCACAACAGTGAACTTGTAGCCTTCGTCCTCTTTCTCTTTTTGTTCGGTCTGTGCAAAAACGGTGGTGCACATGGCGATAACGCCGAGGAATAAGAATGCTTTCTTCATTTTTAGATAATATTGTATTGATTTGTACTTTTTTTTCGCGCTGCAAAATTACGATTTTTTTCCCACATATTGACTATAGGGGCTAAAAAATAGTGACTATTTAATACTATTATTAGCAGGTGGACGTTATAATGCCATGAGTAATAAACACAAGAAAACGGTTGAAACCATACCCGAAATGGAGGGGTATGTGACTGAATTGAGAACAATTGGCATGCTCAAGGCCAATATTGTGGCACTTGTGGTGCTGGGCCTCTTCTGTTTGTTGGGAGTGGCGGGCATGTATGCCATCTGGGGCGGTTTCTCTTTGGGCAACCCATGGAACGGCATGCTGTTTATCGTGGGTTTCTGGGTAGGCATTGCCGTGCACGAACTGATACATGGCTTTACTTGGATGTGGGCGACCCACAGCGGTTTCCGCCATCTGCGCTTCGGGTTGCTGCGCGGAGGAGTGTACTGCCACATCGATGTGCCGATGAGCAAGCGGAGATATGTGGTGGGGGCCTTGATGCCCCTGCTTCTGTTGGGCGTGGTGCCCTTCTTTCTGTCGTTTGCCATAAACAGCCTTTGGCTGATGCTGTTTGGTGCCATCTTCATCGGCTGCGCCATGGGCGATGTGCTGATTGTGTGGGCAATCCGCAAGGAAAGCCCCGACACTTTGGTCTACGACCATCCTTCCGATCCCGGCTGTGTGGTCTACCACCCCGTTTCACAGCGTTAGGGCAGCAGGCCTTGCAGATAGGCGGCTCGCCCTATTTGCTGACAGAGTGCCGGAGGTGTTCCTTCAGGGATTATGTCGGGGTGACTATTGCTCAGCTACTTGTTGTTGGAAGGGATGGGCAAATAGTCCATGTAGTTCTCTCGATGGATAGTGTGAATTTCTGTGTTTGGGTAGGCTGATAGAAATGACTTGCTGACTTTCGCTTTTTTGGTGGGGTTCCACTTGAATTCGTATGCTGTAAGTTTGCCATCACAGTCTTCAACGTAATCGATTTCTTGCTGTTGAGTTGTGCGCCAAAAGTAAGGCATAGCATAGCTGAGGGCGTAAGCATTCTTTTTGCGCAATTCGCTGACCATGTAGTTCTCCCACAAGGCGCCCACGTCGGCGCGGCTGTCGATGTCGGTGAAATTGCCTATGAGGGCATTGCGTATACCGTTGTCGTTGAAATATATCTTGCGGCCTGATTTGATTTCGGTGCGTAGGTTGCGGCTATAGGTCCCAAGTCGGAAGATGACCTGAGCCTCTTCCAGTAGGTTAATATACTTGTCAACAGTGGAACGGTCGAGTTCAACCATTTGGCTCAATTCGTTGGTGGATACTTCGCTGCCCACTTGATATGCGAGGGCTTGCAGGAGCCGCACTATCTTGTCGGGGCGTTTGATGCGCTCCCAGATGAGGATATCTTTGTAGAGGTAGCTTTCGGTCAGGTTGTTCAGTATCTCTTTTTCGCTGCCGGGGTGGCATACAACGTCGGGATAACTGCCATATATCAGCCTTAAGGGAAGTTTTTTCCATTCTTGCAGAGCTCCGAAATGCGTGGCCAGTTCGGAATAGGACAAGGGGAACAGTCGGTACTCCCATTTGCGTCCAGTCAGGGGCTCGTTCACCTTGTTTGCCAGGTCTAAAGAGGAGCTGCCTGTGACAATTAGTTGTATGTCGGGGAAGTTGTCGGTGACAAGTTTGCATTTTAGCCCTATGTCTGTAATACGTTGAGCCTCGTCAATAATTAAGATTCGGATGCCGCCCAACATGCTGCGATAGCGTTCTACGGTGATATTCTCCATCAAAGTGCGTGTCTCCAAATCATCACCGTTCAGCCAAAGCACATTTTCTTTCCCGCTGAAAAGCTCTTTGAGCAAGGTGGTTTTCCCCACTTGGCGGGCACCAATTAGTATAATTGCCTTGCCTTGGAATAGCTTTTTTGTGACTATATCACTAATTATCCGATTGATAGCCATATTCTGTGTTTATTTGTTCTGTGCAAAAATACGAAATTCTGCGGATATAATCAGCAAAATATTATAATATTTTGTGGGTTACACCCGCAGAATTCGGTGTTTTTATGCCTGAGAGGTTATTCCTCGGGGGCGAACATGGGGTCCCAGGCGGGGAGCATGATGGGTTTCTGGTCGAGCATGGCGCGGATGTTGGCGGGGATGTATTTCTCCTCCAGCACAACGCGGAACATGTATTCGTTGAACCAGTTGTTGGTCATGATGAGGAAGCCTTGGTAGCCGTAGCTGCTGCCCCAGCTGTTCTCGACCATCCATTTGAGGGGCTTGCCGTCCTTGTCGAGGTCGACGGCGCAGAGGGTCATGGCGTGGCTGGAGCCGCTGGCGAAGGTGCTGACACGCTGCTTCTTGTTCATGCCGAAGGTGGTGCCGAAGAGTGAGGCGTAGTCGTAGTTCTTTTCATCCATGAAGCCTTTGTCGCGGTTGAGGAACTTGCCCACGTCGCAGCTGAAGTACATCATGGTGCTGTCCTTGATGGAGGCGATGCACATGGGTGCGATGTCTTCCATGGGGAGGTTGAGGTAGCGCCAGTTCTGGCCGTCGTAGACGTGGCGGTCGTACTGGATTTCATACACCTTGTAGTACTCGCGGGTGGGGTCGTTCATGACCATGTAGTATTTGGAGAAGTCGGTCTTGGCGAATTTCTCGTAGAAGGACATGGGGGTGTAGGTGTCGGTGGAAACTATCTCGCCTTTGGCGTTTTTCTGCTGCCAGGTGAACTGGGCAGGGGGTTCGCCCATGGTGAGGGCAAGCATGCGGTAGATAGTGGCGAGCATCTCGGTCTTCTTGGCTTTGAGACGGTCGGGGGTCATGCCTTTCTGTGCGGCCATGTCGCGCAGCTGCAGTCCGTCCTCGCGCAGTTTGAGTGCGATGAGGCTGCTGATGGAGGAGGTGTTGTTGGTGTTGTAGGTCTCGGGCATGGCTTCGGCGGGCATGAGGCCGTATTTGTCGATGAGGTTGGCCACGCCGGTGAACTGGCCACCGTCGCCGATGGGGTTCTTGAAGAGCCATTCCACCTCTTTGCTGTCCATGGGCTGCTTGTAGGTGTCGATAACGGCTTGGAGGAAGAGGTTGGCTTTCTCGAGCTGGTCGTAGAAGAAGAGGTAGGCTTGCGAGAACTGGAAGTCGGCGGGGAGGTTGTGCTGGCGAATGGCTTTGTTGCGCAGCACGTTCATGCCGGTGAACATCCAGCAGCGGCCGGAAGATTTCTGGTCGGTGACGGCCTTGCTCTCGACGCGGTTGGAGAAGTGGGAGTCGAAGGCGGTGGCGTTCTCGTAGTTGAGGGCCAGTTTGGCTGGGCTGTTGGTGACGAGGATGTTGCGCAGGGCTTTGTCGGTGGGGTTGCCGCCGTAGCTTTGTTTCATCTGTTGCATCATCTCGGTGGTGATGCCGCCGTTGTAGGGCTGGGCAGCGGCTTTGCCGCCTTTTTTCTGGGCCATGGCACTGCCTACGGAGAGGAGTGCGGTGAGGGCGATAACGATTATCCGGTTTGTCATGTCGTGATGTTTTGAGGTGAATAGGGGATTGTGTTATTTCTTGAGGCCGAGGGCTTCGACGATGGCGGTTTCGATGGCTTCGCCACGGATGTTGCGCTTGATGATTTTGCCATCTTTGTCGAGCAGGAGGATGGCGGGGATGCTGTTGATGCCGTAGTTGTCGGTGGCCGTTTTAGTAGTGTCAATGAGCTGGGGGTATGTGATGCCGAGGTCTTCGACGGCTTTCTTGTGGTCGGGGATTTTGTCCCAGACATCGATGCCGATGATGTTGAGGCCTTTGCTGTTGTATTTGGTGTAGAGGCGTACCAGGTTGTCGGTTATCTCCTTGCGGCAGGGACCGCACCACGATGCCCAGAAGTCGAGGAGGGTGACTTGCTCCTTGTTGAGCATGGAGGAGAGTTTGGCGGGTTCGCCGGTGGCGAAGTCGATGCCGTCGATGTCGACGTAGTTCTTGCCTTCGCTGGTGTTGTCGATATTGAAGAGCCATTTGCGGGCCATGCGCAGGGGCTCGAAGTCGTTGATGGCTTTGCCGGAGTGGCTCATGATGCTGTCAAGTTTGTGGTAGGTCATGCTTTCGTCCTGCAGGTTGACAAGCTCGGAGAGGGCGTAGGCACCGATGATATTGTCCTTGTTTTTTTGGAATACCTGGCGGTTCTGTTCCAGCTTGTAGGCTTCGTAGGCGCTCATGGCCACGCTGTATTCGGCGGCTACTGCCACTTGCTCGTCGGGGGTGGTGCAGGTGTAGTATTTGGCGGAGAGATCCCGTAGCACTCCTTCGAGTCGGGCGGATGCCGTGTCGGCGGTGAACGAGTTATAGTAAAGGTCGTTCAAGGGGGTGCCATAGAGCGAGTCGTTGATGACGTTGATGTGGATTTTGCCTTTCTCCAGCACGATGTTGCTCATGTAGCGTGTAGTGGCAGAGGCGGCGAACACGGAGACCATGCAGGGCTGTTCGGTTTTGCCGGTGAACTCGAATTTACCGTCCTGGATGGTGGTGGAATCGAGCATACTGCCGTCGGCGATATTGCGGAGATAGACCATGGAGCCGTTCATCTCCTCGACGGGTAATTCTCCATAAACGGTGTAGCCACGGTGGCAGGCAGTGAGGCTTGTCAGCAGTGTGGCGACAATTAACAGGTTGAAAATCTTTTGCATATTTGTGTTGTTTTAAATGTTTCAAACATGCAAAGATACAACTTTTCTCCAATTTAGAGGGAATAATTTAATTGAAAATAGAAAAAAGAAAAGGGAGGCGGAGCTATTTCAATTTTCACATTTCTAAAGTTTGACAAGTAAAATCGGGTATTATTAGATTACTCTCCAAAACGGCCTGAAAGGCCAAAATCCCTGTAGCCCAAGGCAACGCCTTGTGTATATGGTGTATACATCCAACGCCCTGAAAGGGCAAAAGAATTACGCTTTTGCCCTTTCAGGGCGTTAGGGATGATTGCCATGTTACCCAGGACGGTGCCCTGGGCTATTTTACTATTGGCCTTTCAGGCCGTCAATATCAGATATTCTGTCCTGTTATGACCTTGTATTATTGATAACTGGAGGATAAATAATCGTTCGTCAAACTTTAGTCACTTTTCATTTTTATGGCCTGCTTGGTTGCTATCCCAATGGAAGTGTGGACTTTTATCATGTACACACCGTCGGAGTAGGGTGAGAGGTCGACCTGTGCGGTATTGGCACCCGGGCCAGGATAGGTGTTGAAGACGAGGGTGCCTCGGGTGTCGAACACCTCGATTAGCTGGATGGGTTTTTGGGAGGCCACCTCAATCACAGAGAAAGTGGGGTTGGGGTGGAGGCTGATCGAGGAGTCGGAGGTGTTAATGGCATTGGGCTGGCAGTTGTAGCAAAAGGGCTCTCCTGTGCCCCAGTCACCATAGCGGTTGGCGACACATCGTGGTCGCACGTAGGCACGGTATAGTATGCCGGGTTCCACAGTGGCTGAGGCATAGGCCTCGCTGCAATCAACAACGGCGCCGCCGTCGGGCGAGGAGCCGTCGGGTACGTAGGTGAACTCCCATCCCAAATGCGATCGGGTGGAGTCGCTCCACTCAAAGTAGAAGGTGGCATCATCCTGTTTGATGACGTGAAGCCCTTCTACTGGGGTGCAGTTGGCATAAACCGACCCATACTTGACGATGGGGAAAATCATAACGCAACTCTTTACTGCGGTGTCGTGCCATCCGAGGGAAGTGTATGTGTCACGATAGGGGCCTTCGGGGGTAGTTTCATTCGCGGAAATAAATCTGCATCGGTATCTGAGTGCGGGGAAATTGCGTGATATGTTAGGGCAAGGAAAATCGCGGGACCAGGGGGCGGTTTGGCTATATGCGGCAAGTTCTGGAGAAATTATTGCATAATGATGACGATCTACGCCAACAGGACGTATACTGTCCGGGAATAGAGTGATTGCGATATAGAAAGAGTCCTCAACTGTGATCGGTTGGTCAAAGTAGTATTCGCGAAAGGGTTCTCTATCATCTTCTACGATAGCATTACATTCTGTATTACCAGATCCTAAATATCTTAAAGTAGTATACATCCAACTCTTGTAAGGGAACAGGTTGTCGTACCCAAGGTGTTTTCTTCCCAATAGGAGCATGCTGTCTTCTACTCTTTTATACAAGGATACAAATGAATTGGAGAGAACCATGGTGTCTAACGAATAATCCCAAAACTCAAAAAAGTCACCTGTATAACCAACTCCAGGGTCTAGGTAATTACCATATCGCAAAGGACATACCCGTATGCCCAAAATAGACAAAGCCGTGTCGGTATGAAAATATTTTGCCAGTTCGCCGCAGTAAAAAGTCCCCCCCCCAATAACGGCTTGATAATGCCAAAACCCTCTACGTACAAACCCTACATCATGTCCGGAGGCATCGTAATTTGAATCGCCTGTATAGGCACCATCTGCAATATTAAAATAAATATATTGTGCTGTATCGGACATCAGGTCATCGTACCACCACCAATCGTAATACAGGTTTGTATCGAGCGGCAGGATTGGCGCTTGTGCCGAAAGTCTCATGTCTCCCAGAAGCATCAATGCAACAAGAATAATAGTCTTTTTCATGGTGTTATATTATTGAGTGTTATTTACTGCAATTTACAATAAATTGATTTGTCTCTATATTAGGATTGTGATATGTAGGATTGGTCATAGTACCTTCGATTACAGTGATAGAGGCATCGCTGTTTAATAATGGATAGGTTATACTCATGGACACATTGTTAGTAGTAGCGCAAGAGCCGCCAAAGGGTAGTTGCTGCAGTAGAATGCCGAGAGACGATGCTGCCGAGTTGCCGCATGCTGCACAATAAATAGTAGAGAAAGTACAAAGGGAGTTGAATTTTATATTAGGGTGAGACAGACGGCTGTCGCCAATACCAGTGGAGGAAAATACATCCACAAGGTAATCGCCAGAGGAATTGGCATTGCTGAGGTCGCACAATAGTCCTGAGTGAGCATTATAAACCATGTCCTTAAAAGTGTAATAGGTGCTGTTGCCTCCAAATATACTGGTCTGACAACATAGATTTACCGATGATGCCAACAGACATAGGCACAATATGATATAAGTTTTTTTCATAGTTTAGGAGACTAGTGTTTATTGATGCAAATATACGAAATCTTTTTGGTTGCAGGGATTTGTATTACATTTTTTTTCATTGTTTTTTTTATTTTATTCCTTACAGGTTGACATAGGTTTGTTTTTGCTTGATTGTCAGAGTATACTAATGGAGAAGGCGGGGATGGCGAAGTGTTTTTTCTCCATTGTGTGACGTTTTTTTTATTTATGTCGGAAAAAATGGGTATCTTTGCACAATTTTTCAGATGCATAAAATATAATAAACAATATGTACACAGATACCACAAAATTCATTGGCGAAGGCCTTACCTACGACGACGTGCTGCTTGTTCCGTCGTATTCTGAGATTCTACCCCGTGAGGTGACCGTGGCTACACGTTTCTCAAAGAACATCAAGTTGAACATGCCGCTGGTGTCGGCGGCCATGGACACCGTGACCGAGGCCGCCATGGCCATCGGTATGGCACAGGAGGGCGGTATAGGTGTGCTGCATAAGAACATGTCCATCGAGCAGCAGGCTAACGAGGTGCGTAAGGTGAAACGTGCCGAGAACGGTATGATTGTCGATCCCGTCACCCTCACCAAGGATGCCAAGGTGAAAGATGCCCTGCACCTGATGAGCGAATACGGCATAGGCGGTATCCCTATTGTCGACGAGAATCGCAAGCTGATAGGCATGGTTACCAACCGCGACCTCCGCTTCGAGAAGCGCATGGAGCGTCCGTTGTCCGAGATTATGATTACCGACCTTATCACCACCCATGTGGGCACCACTTTTGCCGAGGCTACAGAGATCCTGCAGCGCCACAAGATTGAGAAGCTCCCCGTGGTGAACAACGAGGGCGTCTTCATGGGGTTGATTACCTACCGCGACATTATGAAGACCAAGGAGCGCCCGCTGGCCTGCAAGGACAGCAAAGGCCGCCTCTGTGTGGCTGCCGGCGTGGGCATTACCCCCGACATGATGGACCGCGTGGATGCTTTGGTGAAGGCTGGCGCCGACGCCATCGTCATCGACACCGCCCATGGCCACAGCATCCGTGTGGTCGAGGCCCTGAAACAGGTGAAGAGCACCTATTCCGATATCGATGTGGTGGTGGGCAATATTGCTACCGGCGAGGCCGCCATCATGTTGGCCGAAGCCGGTGCCGACGCCATTAAGGTGGGTATCGGACCTGGAAGCATCTGCTCCACCCGTATCGTGGCGGGTATCGGCGTGCCACAGCTGACGGCTGTGTGCGAGTGCGTGGGTGCCTTGAAGCAGAAGGGATACGATGTGCCTGTGATTGCCGACGGCGGCATCCGCTACAGCGGCGACATCGTGAAGGCCATCGCCGCCGGAGCCAGCACCGTGATGGTGGGCTCGCTGGTGGCAGGCGTGGATGAGGCTCCGGGCGAGACCATCATCTTCGAAGGCCGCAAGTTCAAGTCCTACCGCGGCATGGGTTCGCTGGAAGCCATGCAGAGCGGCTCCAAGGACCGTTATTTCCAGGACAAAGAGGTGGACGCCAAGAAGCTGGTGCCCGAAGGCGTTGTGGGACGTGTCCCCTACAAGGGTACGTTGAGCGAGGTGCTCTACCAGATGGTGGGCGGCCTGAAGGCCGGTATGGGTTACACCGGTTCAAAAGATATTGCCGCCTTGCAGCAGGCCAAGTTTATCCGTATCACCGCCGCCGGTCGCACCGAGAGCCATCCGCACGACATCGCCATTACCCGCGAGGCCCCCAACTACTCAAGATAATCGGAGCCCCCTCGGCTGAAGTACAGACAGGAAGAATGATAGTTACGAACATGTGTCCCTGTGGGCATGCCCTTGTAGGGTAATGCACTCCCAGCGCCACATATATTACAATGCCACAAACGAAAGATTGCTTATATGAAGAAATTGTTGTCAACATTGCTATTGACCGTGCTGATGTTCGGTGCAGCCGCCCAAACAAACACCGACCCCGTTATCTTTGAGATAGGGGGGAAGCCCATCTACAAATCGCAGTTCATGAAAGAGTTCCTGCGTTCCATAGGCAAAGACCCCTCTGCTGCCCCCACAGCATGCACCTATGAGAAACGCAAGGCACTGGAAGACTATGTCCAGCTGTATGTCAATTTCCAGGCCAAACTGGCCGATGCCTATGCCCTCGGTATTGACACACTGCAGTTCCTGAACGACGAGTTGAACGTTTATCGCAAGGACTTGGCTGCTCCATACCTGATTGATTCTGTCACCATGCAGTCGTTGCTGCGTGAGGCTTATGAGCGCAACCACTATGCGCTGCATGCCGCCCATATCCTTGTCCCCTGCCAGGAGTCGGCAGGCCCCGAGGATACCCTCAAGGCCTATCAGCATGCCGTCGAGCTGTACAACGAGGCATTGCGCAACCCCAATTTCTATGCCATTGCCCAGAAGGAGATGCACGACCAGCTTATCAACAATATCGACCCCGAGGTCAGAGAGCGTGCCAAACAGGTGAACCCCTACGAGGGTGACCTTGGATGCTTCACGGTGTTCGACATGATTTATGCTTTCGAGTCGGCTGCCTATGCAATGAATCCCGGCGAAATCCGTGGGCCTGTCCGTTCCCGTTATGGCTATCACATCATCAAACTGTTCGACCGCTACAATTACTACGGCAAGGTGCAGTTGTCCCATATCTGGGTTTCCGACAAGAGCCCCAATGCCGAAGGCCGTATCAGAGCTGCCTACCAGCAGTTGCAGGACGGCATGGATTTCGAGATGGTCTCGAAGAACAACAGCGACGACCACGAAACCAGAGCGCAAGGCGGCAGAATGCCCGAACTGGCTTGCAACCAGCTCCCCTTCGAGTATGTCGCCGAGATTGCCAAAGGCCTTAAGGTGGGAGAATACTCCGCCCCCTTCAAAAGCCGTTTCGGCTGGCATATCATCAAGTTGATTAAACAAGAGACCATGCCCGACTTCGAAACGCTCATCCCTTACTACAAATCGCGCATGACACGCGGCGAGCGCAGCACCAAGCCCCAGCACATCTTTGTGGAGCAGTGCAAGCAGAAATACAACTTCGTCGACTATACGAAGGTGAAGACCTCCAAGAAGAAAAACGCCCCCTATGCTGCCGACCTCAAAGCCGTGCAAGCGCTGGTGACGGACTCTATCTTCTCCGCCATCTTCCACTACGACTCCAATCAAATCACCGACATGCGTCCCCTGTTCAAGGTGGGCGACCGCCAGTACAACTCCCGCAACTTTGCCCGTTATATTTTGAAAAACAAGAAGGTCCGTCCCATTTGCCCGCTTGATATTTTCGTCAAGGAGAGATATGACGAATTTGTCGAGGCCATGGTGCTGAAATATGCCGACGACCGTCTGGAGTATGACAATGCTGAGTTCGGCGACTTGATCAGGGAATATCGTCATGGTTTGATGATTTTCACCTACAACGACCGCACCGTCTGGTCGCGTGCCATCAAGGACAGTGCAGGCTTCCAGGAGTTCTATAACCGTATGGCTCCCACACACAGCTATGACGACACCAACGATGCCGTCTACTTCTGGAACCACCGCGCAAGGGTGCAGGTGGTGACGGTGGCCGATAGCGCCTGCCTCAAACCCGACAAGGCCCTGAAGATTGTCAACAAGGCTGTTGCCAAGGGCTGGAGCATGAACGACCTGCAGGCAAAACTGACCGACAAGGTGAACCACAAGAAATGCTCTGCCGAGCAACCCGTCACTATCGAACTCCAGATGCTCGAGGCCGGCAATCAGAAGGTTCTTGCTAATAACGAGTGGGGCAAGGGTGTCTATCCCCGTGCCACCGAAAAGGGCTATCAGTTCCTCATTGTCGAACAGATTCTCCAACCCGAGTTGAAGAGCTGTTCCGAAGCCCGCGGCTATTATCTGAACGATTATCAGAATTACCTCGAAGAGCAGAACAATCTCGAACTGCGCAAAAAGTACAATGTGAAAATCCATCAGGACGTTATTGACGCGATAACCTATTAATCCCGTCAATACATAGTCCCACAAATAAAATCATTATTCAGGACAAAGAAAAGATATGAAGAGACATACAGTAGCCTTTATCATGGCAGCCATGATCTTCGGCATGACAGTGCAGGCGCAGCAGCCTCAGCTTGTCGACGGGATTGCCGCGGTGGTGGGTAAAACAATCATCCGCTATTCCGACATCGAACAGGCCTATGCCCAAGTCCGTCTTCACCAGGGTATTCAGAACGCACAAGTAGAACGGTGTGCGCTGCTAGAAAACATGCTCGTCAACAAGATGCTTGTGCATAAAGGCATGGTGGACAGCGTGAAGGTGTCCGACGAGCAGGTGGAGAGCGAAGTGGAGCACTATCTTCAGGCCGCCACGCTTCAGGCCGGTGGCAAGGATAAGCTGCGCGAGGTTTTCAACTATTCCTACGACGAACTCCACGACCAGTATTTCGACATCCTTCACGACCGTTACCTCAGCCAGCAGGTGGAGTATGAACTGACCGAAGGGGTCAATGTGACGCCTGCCGAGGTGACTGCGTTCTTTGCCCAGTATCAGGCCGACAGCCTGCCCGACATCCCTGCCCAGTACGAGGTGAGCGAGATTGTCATCGAACCCATCATCAGCGAGGCTGAACGTGACCGTGTGCGCGACGAACTCAACCTGTTGCGCGAGCGTGTCCTCAAAGGCGAGAATTTCTCCATGCTGGCCAAGCTCTATTCCCAAGACCCCGGTTCTGCCTCGAAAGGTGGTGAGCTGGGCTTCTTTGGCAGGGGCAGAATGGTGTCCGAATTCGAGGCCGCTGCCTTTGCCCTCAAACCCGGCGAGGTGTCGCCTATCGTCGAGACGCAATACGGCTTCCATATCATCCAGCTTATCGAGCGCCGTGGCAACAACATCAATGTGCGCCATATCCTCATGCAGCCTAAAACCTCTTCCGACGATCTCCTGCGTGCCCGCATCACCCTCGACAGCCTTGCACAGGAAATCCGCAAAGGCTCCATCACTTTCGAGGATGCCGCCAAACGTTATTCCGACGGGGTCAGCAAGAACCAGGGCGGTTCCGTTGCCAATCCTAACGATGGCAGCGCACGTTTCGACAAAGAGACCTTCAACCAGCTCTATCCCGGTATTGGCATTGTGGCCATGGAAGAGGGCGAGATTTCCAACGCCACCGCCATCACCACCAGCGAGAACAAGCAGGCCTACTGCCTCATCAAGCTCGCCCGCAAAATACCCGCCCACAAGGTCAACCTCACCGACGACTACGACCGCATCTACAATGCCGCCCTGCAGGCCGCCAAGGCCAAGAAGGTCTACGAGTGGTGCAACCGTATGGTGAAGACCACCTATGTAAGGCTGGCCGACGAATTCAAGGACTGCCCCGGTTTCCATGTGAATTGGACCAAAGGCTCCCCGAGTAATTAACCGTCCTGATGTCCGCACTCCGACATAACCAACGTCTCTACCTTTGCTAACGGCCAACAGGATTCAATGCTCAACAAACATGTCAGATAAAGAACTTCTCGATAGTTTCGTAAATCGATACCAATCCCTCAAAAACGAGATAGGGAAAGTGATTGTGGGCCAGGACAAGGCCGTCGACAGTCTGTTGCTCTCCATCTTCACTGGCGGACACTGTCTGCTGGTGGGTGTGCCAGGCTTGGCCAAGACCCTGATGGTGAACACCCTCTCGCGTGCCCTTGGCCTGTCGTTCAGCCGCATACAGTTCACCCCCGACCTCATGCCCTCCGACATCACGGGCTCTGAGATTCTGGACGAGAACCGCCGATTCCAGTTTGTCAAAGGCCCCGTCTTTGCCAACATCGTTCTCGCCGACGAGATCAACCGTACCCCTCCCAAGACCCAGGCCGCTCTGCTCGAAGCCATGCAGGAGAAGTCCGTCACCGTGTCGGGCAAGACATATCCCCTCTCTGCGCCTTTCTTTGTGCTTGCCACCCAAAACCCCATCGAGCAGGAAGGCACCTACCCCTTGCCCGAGGCTCAGCTGGACCGTTTCATGCTCAACATTCGCATGGACTACCCCTCTTTTCAGGAAGAGGTCGATATCGTGAAGGGGACTACCGCCAACTACACCCCGCAAGTGGAGGTCATCCTCTCCGCCGACGATATACTCCGCTATCAGGAAGTCATCCGGCGCATTCCTGTGCCCGACAATGTGTGCCAGTATGCCGTCCGCCTCTCCGCCTCCACCCGTCCTCACCCCGCCGATGCCGACAGCAAGAGCCCTGTCGCGCTCCTCGCCACCAAGTACCTCTCTTGGGGTGCCGGCCCGCGCGCCTCGCAGTATCTCGTCATGGGTGCCAAGACCCATGCCGCCATGCAGGGCAAATACTCGCCCGACATTGAGGATGTCCAAGCCGTAGCCGAAGAAGTGCTGCGCCATCGTATCGTCCGCAACTACTATGCCGAGGCCGAAGGGGTCGCCACCGAGGACATCATCCGTCAACTCCTTTCCATGAACGAATAACCTCCTCATACATTATCGCCATGAAACGCATCGCCTTCCTCGTCCTTTTGTTTGCCGCCCTTGCCGCGGCGGGACAAAGCTCGGGTTTGCATATCCCTTCCGAAAAGCCCATCAAGCCCCGCGACCTACCCAAGGCTTGGACCAATCCCGAAGTGTTCTGTCTGCTGTTGCGTTTCGATGACTCCGACAGCGCCTACCGCGAGGAAGACCTCGACCTGCTCGATTCGGCCTATAGCGTGGCTTTCAGCAAAGACAACCCGAGGATGTACACCATGTCCATCGAGGCCTATGGCAATTCGCGCAATGCCGACATCATGCGCGCCCGTGTCGAGTCCGTCTACCGCTACTTCACCATGCGTGGCCATGAAATAGTGCCCGTCCGCTATGCCTACAACCCCATCCATTGCAGCTGTCACGGCGACACCGTCGAGCTCATCCGCTATGAGGTGCCCACCGACAGGCAGGTCTACAACTGCGCCGACCTTCCCTCCAGCCGCAAGCAGCTTAATGGCGACATCCCTCTCGAAGGTGCTGTGCTGGTCACTTTCCGCCACAATCCCATCGAGTGCATAGGGGGTGGGGGAGGCTGTTTCCTGCCCGCGCAGGATAGCAACATCCGTGCCTACTACACCCAACTCATCCTCAAAAAAGGCTCCATCTACTCCGTCGAGAACACCCGCGACTCCTGTCCTCCACCTGTTCAGCTGTCCATCGAGGAGCATCTCGACTACCAGCAACTGCTTGAAAAGTATTTCCTTGTGCCTCATCCGCGCAACATCATCCTTCCCGTCGGCTACGTGGTGCTTCGCTCCAGCTTCAACCGTGCGCCCGACGAGTGTACCGCACTCACCGACTCCATCTTCATCCGTTTCCCCGTCACCGAGGAGCAGCTGGAGTCGCGCCTGCGTGTCTATGCCAAGAAATATACTGCCAAAGGCGTTGAATTCAAACCTCTTGTCACCAAGAAAATCAAAGGCGGCCCCGTGTTGATGATTCAGGGTGCCCTCAACCCCACCCAATTCGATACCATCTTTATCGCCAAGCGCATCACCGAGGACGAGGTGAATCAGTACCTCTTCCCCGCCGATTCGCCCACCGAGCAGGGCGCCATAGCCATCACCGTCAAAGGCAAAGAACGATACTTCAAACCTTTCCGTATGGACCGCAACGGTCAGTACGAGTTCCGCAAACTGTTCCGAAATATGCTCCGCATCATCGACGAGGAGGAGGAAACCCTCGACCCCTCAAGCGGCGACCTGTTCCGCAATGACGGAGACGAAGAAATCGAATAAACACTTTTATTATGGCTTATTTACAGACCGATGTGACGAAAGTCACCACTCACGTTCTCCAGCGCATGAAAATGTCGGGAGAAAAAATTGCCATGCTCACCGCATACGACTATTCCATGGCCAAGCTGCTTGATGCCACCAAGATTGATGTAGTTTTGGTCGGTGATTCGGCTGCCAACGTCATGGAGGGCTACGACACCACACTACCCATCACCCTCGACGAGATGATTGTCTATGCCTCGTCGGTCAAGCGTGCCATCAAGCGCGCCCTCGTTGTGGTCGACATGCCTTTTGGCACCTATCAGGGCAACTCCAAGCAGGCTTTGGCCTCCGCCATCCGCATCATGAAAGAGACCGGTGCCGACGCCGTCAAACTGGAAGGAGGCGAAGAGGTGCTCGAATCCATCTGCCGCATCCTTACGGCGGGCATCCCTGTGATGGGACACCTTGGACTCACCCCTCAAAGCATCAATAAATTCGGCACCTATGCCGTCCGAGCCACCCAGGAGGAGGAAGCAAACCGCCTCATCCACGACGCCCATGTGCTCGAGGATGCTGGTTGCTTCAGCGTGGTGCTCGAAAAGATTCCCGCCAAGCTGGCCGCACAGGTCACCTCCGAGCTGAAAATCCCTACCATCGGCATCGGCGCCGGCAGCAGCACCGACGGACAGGTGCTCGTCCTGCAGGACATGCTCGGCATCACCCAGCAGTTCACCCCGCGCTATTTGCGTGTTTACGGCAGCTTTGGCGCCGAGATCAGCAACGCCATCCGCCAGTACATCTCCGATGTCAAAAGTCTCGATTTCCCCAACGAGAAAGAGCAATACTGACACTCCTACGCTTCACCATCAACACCCCGTCGGACAACCAGTCGGCGGGGTGTCGCTATATCCGCCCGTTCGTGTCGCCGACCCGCCGCTCATTCCTCCCCCTCCCTTTCCCCGCACAGCTGCCTCTGCGTCACCACTAACTTCGTTCAATATAGGCTCGTTCCAGCTTTCTTATAGCATCGTTATCCGTCATAGTAAAAGAGAACGATGCGGGAAGGAAAAGATAAAGATCCGATATTGAACGACCCTAGGGGGTACAAAGTCTTGCGGTGACAGGGTTTTTGCGGTCGGCATACGGTGGGCGGCATGGCGGCACGGGGCTTGACACTATGTCGGGCGTGCTTTTCAGGTGGTTGTAATACATGAGTTTACAAAAACGACTCAACGTGCAGCCGTCGGGCAGAAAAAAAATATTGTGCAACCTTGAGCCGTATCAATTCTTTTTCGTATCTTTGCATTCTGAAACGACAGGAATAATTAATATAAACCTTTGATACATGACACCTACATTAATCATCATTGTGCTCGTGGTGGGGCTCTTGCTCCTGACCCTTGAAATTGTTGCCATCCCCGGCGGTTTCTGCGGTGTGATAGGTTTCCTGCTCACGGCTTTCGGCGTGTGGCAGAGCTATCGGTGGCTGGGCATCACCGGCGGCACCATTGTACTGCTGTGCTGTGTGGCCATCTGTGTTATCTTGTTGGCCATATTCATGAAAACCAAGACCTGGAAGCGGTTCAGCCTGAACGAGGAGTCGGACAGTGCGGTGAACCAGATTGAGGACCCACAGATTAAGGTCGGCACCCGCGGCACCACCGTGGCACGTCTGGCCCCGACAGGCAAGGCGTTGATTGACGGAAAGTTGATGGAGGTACATGCCATCAACAAGTTTATCGACCCCGACCGTCCTATCGAGGTGGTGGCCATCGAGGGATACCGCATCGACGTGTGCGAAACCGAGGACAACCGCTTCGATTGATTCGTCCGATGAATGTGCAACGTATTGAGAATTATTAATTTTAAACAGTAAATATTATGAATGTAGCAGGAATTGTTGTTTTATGCGTAGTGATTTTTATCCTACTCATCATCTTCCTTTATTTGGTACCCGTAGGTTTGTGGTTCCAGGCGTTGGTGTCGGGTGTACACACCTCGTTGATTCAACTTATGTTTATGCGTTTCCGCAAAGTACCGCCCAGCGTGATAGTCAATAACATGATTAACGCCACCAAGGCAGGGTTGAAGCTGTCGCAGAACGAATTGGAAGCCCACTACCTGGCTGGCGGCAATGTCACCAACGTGGTGCAGGCCCTCATCTCGTCCAGCAAAGCCAATATGAACCTTGATTTCCGCACCGCCACCGCCATCGACCTGGCTGGCCGCGACGTGCTGAAAGCTGTGCAGACATCGGTCAACCCCAAGGTTATCGACACGCCCCCGGTGGCCGCTGTGGCCAAGGACGGTATCCAGCTGATAGCCAAGGCCCGCGTCACCGTGCGTACCAACATTAAGCAGCTCGTCGGCGGTGCCAGCGAGGAGACCATTCTGGCCCGTGTGGGTGAAGGCATCGTCTCCTCTATCGGCTCGGCTATGAGCCACAAGCAGGTGCTCGAAAACCCAGACAGCATCTCCAAGCTGGTGCTGACCAAGGGTCTGGACAGCGGCACGGCATTTGAAATCCTCTCTATCGATATTGCCGACATCGACGTGGGTAAGAACATCGGAGCCCAGTTGCAGATGGACCAGGCCAACGCTGACAAGAACATTGCACAGGCCAAGGCCGAGGAACGCCGCGCCATGGCTGTGGCTTCGGAGCAGGAGATGAAGGCCAAGGCACAGGAGGCCCGCGCCAAGGTTATCGAGGCCGAGGCAGAAGTGCCCAAAGCAATGGCCGACGCTTTCCGCAGCGGCAACATGGGTATTATGGACTACTATCGTATGAAGAACATACAGGCCGACACCGACATGCGCGAGAGTATCGCCAAGCCGGCAGGTGCCAAACCAAATCCCACCAAGCCCACCATCGAGAAGTGACTAAATCAGAATCTATGAAACACGTGGTATATATACTGTTTGTGTTTCTAACGGCAACCGTCTGCGGTCAGTCGCAACGGTTGCCGTTGCGTTTCCGTGCCGACGGCACATTTAAAATCGTCCAATTCAGCGATCTGCACTATATCCACAACAACCCCCACGCCCAGCGCGCGTTGATACGTATGCGCGAAGTGGTGAAAGCAGAGCAGCCTGACCTTGTCGTCGTGACGGGTGACATGATTTTCGGGGAGCCTGCCGACCAGTGCATGCGCGATGTGGCGCAGTGTCTGGACAGCCTTGGGGTGCCATTCTGCACCACCTTCGGCAACCACGACGAGGAGTTTGGGCTCGGCCACGACGAGCTGTATGCCATCCTGCATACCCCCAACAACGTGGAGCCGGAACATGTGGCAGGCACCGAATACGACTATATGCTGCCGATATTGGGCAGCAGAGACGACAGCACCCGGGCGGCATTGTACTGCCTCGATTCGCACAACAAGCGTCATTACGGCCCCTTTGTGGGCTATGCGTGGCTGACGAAGAGCCAGATACGCTGGTACCGCACGCTGAGCCGCAGCCTTACACGACAAAATGGTGGCCGTCCGGTGCCTTCCATGGCCTTTTTCCATATCCCGCTGCCCGAGTTCGAGACCGCCTTCTGCAAGCGCGATACGTGGGCCATAGGTGCGCGGATGGAGTCGGTGTGCTGCCCGCGATACAACAGCGGTATGTTCGACGCCATGCGGCAGGAGGGCGATGTGGTGGGGATATTCTGCGGGCACGACCATAACAACGACTATGCCGTGATGTGGAAAGGCATATTGCTGGCATATTGCCGCTATTCGGGCGGTAACACGGTATACAACGACCTGGTGGGCGGCAACGGCGCCCGTGTGATAGTGATGCACGAGGGCGAGCGCGCTTTCGAGACATGGATAAGACTGAAGAATGGAACAATCCGCAACCCGTTGAGGGTGCCCGACAACTTTGCGTGGAGCGACCCCCAGAAACGCCCAATCGAAAAAGACTAATTATGATCATCCAACTTTGAATTACTTAATATCCAACTAATATGAAGAGCAGATGTTTTCTCCTAATGGCCATCGCGGTGCTATGGGCCGTCGGTGCCAAAGCTCAGGACCATTTTACCGAACGCGACACGATCGATGTGCTGAATTATTTCATTAAACTTGATGTCGGACATCACCAGCCGCGCCACATCCAGGGGTCGTGCCAAGTGCAACTGGACATGCTGAAACCCTCCAATGTGGTGAGTCTGGGTTTGATGAATGCCACGGTCGATTCGGTGCAAGTGGGCGACCACATGCTTTACAGGGGCGAGTTCTACTACGACTCAGCCCAGTTGCGTATCCCTGTAGGCAACGCCGATTCGGGAGACAGGTTGTTGTTGACAGTGTTCTATGGCAGCTACGGCTGGGTAGGGGTCGACGGAGGCTTCTGGTGCGAGGACAGTTTGTTCTACAATCTTGGCGAGGACCGCCAGGTACGTCCTTTCAGCATGGGCAGAAGCTGGTTCCCATGCAGCGACAGCGTGTATGATCGTGCAACGTATTTATTCGAAATCGTTGTGCCGAAGGGGTGGACAGCCGTGTGCAGCGGCATCCTGCTACGCGACTCTATCAACGCCGACAGCAGCAGAACCTTTGTCTATGCGGAGAGAGACCCTATATCCACCTATCAGGTGGGACTCAATGCTGCCCCTTATAAGGTGCATCGTTTCAGGCTTGATAATGGCCGTCCCTTTCAAGTGGCCAGTTTACACTTGGATAGCTCTGCAGTGAGATGGATGTTCAGTAGTTTCAATCAGACGTATGACTTATACAATCGTCTGTTTGGTTTTTATCCATGGTCTAACATCAGGTTCTCGGAAGGTGGACCGGGTTCCGGGATGGAGCATGTAGAAAATATCTGCATCTCTCTCGACTATTACGACATGGATTACCTCATCGACCATGAGTTTGCCCATCAGTGGTTCGGCAATAGTATTACATGCGCTAGTATCAGGGATATGTGGTTCAATGAAGGCGGCGCCACCTTCGCCGACCAGTTGGCCAACATCAACCGAACAGGCAATTTATGGAGTCTTATATACTACAAACGCGCGGCCATCATGAAAATCCCGATAAACGAACATGGCTATTACCCCCTTTATGGCATGCCTTCCCAGTATTCTTTCATGCACACTACCTACTTTAAAGGTGCTCAGGTATTTCATGACTTGCGTAATTTGCTGGGCGATTCCACTTTCTTTGAAATGATAAAGAACCTGTTTATCTATAATAGGTTTGTGAATATGGACAGCTATCAGTTGCGCGACCAAATGAGCACTTACAGCGGTGTGAACCTGACCGATTTCTACGACTTCCACATCTTTCATGGTGGCTTCTCGAGCTATGTTGTCGACTCGATTCGTACCACCGACGGCACTACCGGCGTGTGGCTCAGCCAGCACCTCTGGCATGCCGACGACTACTGCCGTCAGGCACGAGTGCCTGTCACTTTCTTCTCTCTGGCGGGTGACAGTCTGACTTGTTATGTGCCCAGCACCGGACAGTATGCCCATAGCGATTTCCAGCTGCCATTCACTCCCGATTTTGCCATTGTGGATTATTACTACAAAACCGCTGCCGCCAATTTCAACGATAAGTTCGACATTTCCTCCGTCTACAGACAGTCGTCCTACAACACCCACACGGTTGTTGAACCCACGCAACCTGAAGAGGGTTCAACTCTGTATGTGGGCATGGCCGTGGGCAATGCCGACCAGGAACCAATGCCGGGCATCAAGCGTTGGGACCACCGCCGCTGGTACGTCAACGGAACCTACAGCAGTAATTTCAAAACCAAGTTGGGCTTCATGTATGGCAGAACGGATCCCGTCAACGACCAAGAGTTCTACTTGGGCTCGGCCACCAAGGATTCGCTGCGCCTTTTCTACCGTAAAGATGCTTCCGAACCTTGGAGAATGCGTAAAGTCTTCTCGTTACAGAACCATTCCACTATGACGGGCAGGTATGATTATATCCAGATAACCGGCACACCTCCCAGGGGCGAATATATGATGGCTGTGGTAGACACCGCCCTGCTGGACATTGACGACGATGCCGAAGCCGAGTTCTCCCGGAAGACCCTTCGTTTGTCTGTTTCGCCCAATCCCGCCTCCGAATACGCCGAAGTGGCCTTCTGTGCCAACGGGACAAATCCCAGCGACTGCCACATTGCGGTGACCAGCTCCACTGGGAAAAAGGTTTTTGACATCCGACCCGTGGACACATCCCTCCGTCTTTCAACCCAAACATGGCCTGCAGGCATCTACTTCGTCACCCTCACCACCCCGTCGGGTTCGGTTACGAAGAAGTTGATAGTGCAGTAAACCAGTGTGTTGAGATTTGTTTTCGGTAGTTGTTGATAACTATTTAGATAAAAAAAACCGATATTTCGGGAATTCTTTGTAATTTTGCAATCCGTATTTTTGTCATTCAAAAACACGGAATAATGAAACACGGTTTTGACAACGAGAAGTATCTCAAAATTCAGTCCGAACACATTAAGGAACGCATTTCCAAGTTCGGAAACAAACTTTACCTAGAATTTGGCGGTAAGCTTTTTGACGACTACCACGCCAGTCGTGTCCTCCCCGGATTTGAGCCCGACAGCAAGCTGAAGATGCTCATGCAGTTGCGCGACGATGCCGAGATAGTGATTGTCATCAGTGCCCGCGACATTGAGAAGAACAAGGTGCGCGGCGACTTGGGCATCACCTACGATGTGGATGTGCTGCGGTTGCGGGACGAGTTCCTGAACCGAGGACTCATGGTAAGCGGAGTGGTGATAACCCAGTACAATGGTCAAGGGAGCGCCAAGGCTTTCCGCGAGCGGCTGGAACGTCTGGGCATCAGCGTCTACTATCATTATGTGATTGAGGGTTACCCCACCAATGTGGACTTGATTTGCTCGCCCGACGGCTTTGGGCGCAACGAGTATGTCGAGACCACACGCCCCCTGGTGGTGGTCACCGCCCCCGGCCCCGGCAGCGGTAAAATGGCTGTGTGCCTCAGCCAGCTCTATCAGGAGAACCAGCGCGGTGTGAAGGCGGGCTACGCCAAGTTCGAGACCTTCCCCATCTGGAGCATTCCCCTGAAGCATCCCGTCAATGTGGCTTACGAGGCCGCCACCGCCGACCTCAACGACGTGAACATGATCGACCCCTTCCACCTCGAGGCTTACGGCAAGACGACGGTGAACTATAACCGCGACATCGAGATATTCCCTGTTTTGAATGCCATTTTCGAGGGCATCTACGGTTACAACCCTTACAAATCGCCTACCGACATGGGGGTGAACATGGCCGGCTTCTGCATCAGCGACGACGAGGTGTGTTGCCAAGCTTCGAAGGACGAAATCATCCGCCGCTATTATAACGCCCTCTGCGAGTTTGCCATGGGCAAGGCTTCCGAGACAGAAGTGAACAAGATCGCCTTGCTGATGAAGCAGCTAAAGCTTACTACCGCCGACCGCCGTACCACCGTTGCTGCCCACGAGCGCAAGCTGAAAGAGAATGCCGACGCCTCGGCCATCGAACTGCAGGACGGCACCATCATCACCGCCCACAGCAGTGCCCTTCTCGGTCCCAGTGCTGCATTGCTGCTCAACGCCACCAAATACCTGGCAGGCATCGACCACAGTGTGAAACTCATCGCACAGGAGATTATCGAGCCTATCCAATACACTAAAGTCAAGCTGCTGCACGGCCACAATCCCCGTCTCCATACCGACGAGGTGCTGGTGGCACTCTCCATGCTCAGTCTCACCGACGAGAAGTGCCGTCGTGCCCTTGCCACCTTGCCCCAGCTGAACGGTTGTCAAGTGCATGCTACGGTGATGTTGAGCGAGGTGGACCACAAAATCTTTAAGAAACTGGGCATCGGTCTCACCTCCGACCCACTGCAGAAATCGGCAACCCGCCGACCCGCCGGTAGTTAACCACAATCGGTCATTGGATTGTACCTGCTCGAAATCTTCTACGGAGAAATAACCTATCTATCAACATGGTATGCTATTAAGCGAAAGTCCCTATTGTGACTGATCTGACACCCCGATGCGACCGCCATCTGCAAGCGGGTGGTTGAAGGCTGGTAGCTGGGGGCAGCTATGAAAAAAAACAGGGCTGACATCTTGTGGTGTCGGCCCTTATTGATTGTTGCGATGATGCACTGTTACATGTTGCGGATTTGGGTGGGTGGGGTGAGAATCGGGATTATTGAACGATTTCGGAGGTGAGCTGTTTGTCGAGGAGGGCGGTGTGCATGGGGAGGAGGGTTTCGTAGCTGCCGTGCTTGACGGTGCATTTGCCGTGGCAGTGGACGAGGATGGTGCATTGCTCGGCTTGGGCGTAAGAGATGCGGCAGATGTCGACGAGT
Organism: uncultured Bacteroidales bacterium; assembly: GCA_900317125.1. GTDB lineage: Bacteria > Bacteroidota > Bacteroidia > Bacteroidales > P3 > Colimorpha. Next base: position 29,065 of record ONFR01000005.1, read on the forward strand.
GACTTGATGACGTAGTCGAAGGTGTGGACGTCGTCGTTGTGCAGAACAAGGTTGCAGCCGGAGTCTTCGAGGACATCGGCATTGTCTTGCGACTGGGGGGATATTTTGGGTGATTCCATTTTATTGATTATGTGTTTAGGTGTGGTTCTATGCAGGAAGAAGGAGTGCGATAGCGTGGGCGCTGATGCCTTCTTCGCGGCCCTCGAAACCAAGGTGCTCGGTGGTTGTTGCTTTGACAGACACTTGTCCGGGTTCGATGCCGAGGATGGAGGAGATGCATTCACGCATCTGCGGGATATAAGGGCCTACCTTGGGCTTTTGTGCGACGATGATGCTGTCGATGTTGCCTACACGGTAGCCGTTTTCGAGGAGCAGTTCGTTGCAATGGCGCAGCAGGAGTTTGCTGTCGATGTTCTTGTATTTCGGGTCGTTGTCGGGGAAGTGTTTGCCGATGTCGCCTAATGCTGCAGCTCCTAGCAGTGCATCGCAGATGGCATGGAGGAGCACGTCGGCGTCGGAATGGCCGAGCAACCCCAGGGTATGGGGTATCTCTATGCCCCCGAGCCAGAGTTTGCGGTCGGGGACCAGTTGGTGGACGTCGTAGCCAAGACCGATGCGCATGGTGTTAAATGGTGGGATTGTTTTGTTTGGACTTGAAGTTGAAGATGAGAGAGATGCGGATGGTGTTGGAGAGGGGGTTGCTGCTGAAACTGGTGGTGGGCACGAGGTAGGCAACATCGAACTGGACGATGTTGTATTTCAACCCGAATCCGAAGGTGAGGTATTGGCGGCCGCCTTTGGTGGCGTGTTCGAAGAAGTAGCCCGCACGTGCGGCGAGGGTTTGTTTGTACCAGTATTCGCCACCGACAGAAAATTGAAGCTCGCGGAGCTCTTCGCTGAATCCGCCGGGAGCGTCGTAGAAGGATTGGATGGCTCCACGCACGACACCGGTGTTGTAGTATTCGGTCATGTTGCGGTAGTACTTGCTGTAGGTGCTGTCGCCCACGGTGACAGGGGGTGTGGGGACAAGGAGTTTGTTGATGTCGAACAGGAGCGAGATGTCATTGGATTCGTTGATGTGGTTGGTGTAGCGGCCGCCGATGCGTAGGTTGGCGGGCAGAAACTCTTTCTTGGTGTCGTCGTCGGAATAGGAGAGTTTGGCACCAAGGTTGCTGAAGAAGGCACCAAAGGCGATTTCCTGCGATTTGTCGATGGGCGACTGCCAATAGAGGCCCAGATCGGCGGCGATGCTGGTGGCGGGTTTGGTGGTGACGTATCCGCTTCCGTCGGAAATCTGTTGTCCGTTGGTGAGGTCGGAGTTGACAAAACGTCCGGTGGCGCCAAGCGAAAGCTGGTTGTTGAGTTTCATGGCATAGGTGACATCGACGGCAAACTCGTTGGGGTTCATAGTGCCGCGGGTATTGCCGTCGGCATCGGTACCCTGAATCTCGCCAAGTGAGAAATAGGTGAGTGAGGCACCGACGGCGCTACGGCTGTTGATGCGATTGAAGCCTCCAAGGTAAAGGAGGTTCATGTCTGATACCTTCAGGTTGCGCAGCCAAGGGGTGTAGGTGGTTCCGACCCCGATGTCGCCGTCGATAAAGGCGTATTTGGCATTGTTCCAGTGGGCTGAATAGATGTCGGGCGTGGAGGCGGCACCTGCATCACCCATGCCTGCCGAGATGGCGTCGGGGGCGATGAGCAGGATGGGCATGCCTGTAGAGATATAGTTTTTTGTCTGTCCTGTAAGACCAGGCAATTGAGCCATTGCTATGCCCGGAAGGGCAAGCAGGGTTGCGATGATAATCGGTTTGATACTCTTCATTAGAATTGTCTTTATACCCTCAAAAACGGAGTAAGTTGTCTTTTATTGTATCGGAGGGATGATTTAATTGTGCACAATCTTGGATGTGGAGGTGAGCAGTTGCCCGTCGGAGGTGGACAAACTGATGCGTGCGATGTATATGCCTCGTGGCACACGGAAGCCGTTGGAGGCGGTGAAGTCCCATTGGTAATTAAGCACGCAGGACCCTGTTGAGGGGGTGACGGAGCGTATCAGCGTACCACGGATGTCGAAGATGTCGATGGTGGCTGACGTGATGTCGTAGGGTAGGTTGTGCTCGACCCTGAGGGTGGTACGGTCGCTGGCCGGATTGGGTGTGGCGTCGAATCGGCCGATTTGTGGTGTGCGGTCGTTGACAACATAGAAGTGGATGGTAGCAGAAGAGGAGTAGTTGAAGATGTTCCAGCATTTGAGGGTGAGCGTATGGCGGCCTTCGTCCAGTTTGCCGAGGGTGTAGCGAATCTCTCCTCTGCGGCTGTCGGTGATGTTGGGTTCGAAGAAATCGTTCAGCGTCACGGTGCTGTAGGGGTTGCCGTCGATGACGGCGGTGATGTCGTGTCCCAACCCGCTGCCAGCGGCATTGATGCCTACCGAGTCGAAGAGTTGAGCATAGAGTGTGGGGGTTTCGTTGGTCAAGCCACCGTTGCGGAAGGTGGTGTCGCCTATGAAGAGCCGGATGTCGGGATGTATTTCGTTGATGACAAGGTCGTCATTGAATCCGCCAAACATGATGTTGGTGTATGCCCCGGTGGCATCGGTGGCTTGGTTGCGGGCGTAGTGGGAGAGTTTGGCGTAGTCGAAACGGTAAGAAACGTCGCGAGGCACAATGAACGAATAGGAGAAGGTGCCGGAGGTGACGGTTTCGCGTCCTTTGTAGAGGATGCTCTTCTGCTGCACAAAGTCCACTTCGGTGCTGTCGTTGTCGTTGGCAAGGGTGCGGCATTTTATTTCACGGTCGAACACCACAGGGTAGATAGTGCCGTCGAAGTCGGTGAGTACATTCCCTTGAGGGTCGCGTATCTCGCCGTCCACAGTGACGCGCGACAGCACGAGGGCGGAATCGGTCACAGCAGGATTGACAGGCATTTGGTTGATATGGGTGACAACCACCTCGTTGCGTGGATGGGAGAGATGCAGTGCGGGGTCGCCAATCAATGCAATGCAGTGCGACACACTGGTTCTGTTTTTGGCCAACCGCAGCGCGTCGCCGATGGTGTTGGCTGGATCCAGGGCGAAGAGGCATACGTCGGCATTGAAGCGCTGCACATGATGTATGGGACGTGAAGCGGACACGATGCCCACCCCTGCCGCTTCGGCCAGTAGGAAGGCTTCGGCGCCGCAGATGTCGTTGACTTGGTCGAATTTGCCGAAGGTGCAAGTGCTGGTGACAAAGAACGCCAGGCGGTCGGTGTTGGTGTATTTGTCAATATCGGAGAATTCCATGAAACGCTCAGTGCCGATATAGTTGCTAGAGCCATGGCCGATATAGTTCAGCAGCAGGCAGCCGTAGTTCATGCGCTGACGCAAGGCGTTGTTTACATCGGGATAGTATGAGCCATCCGCCCCTGATTGTTGGGGATAGGCGTCGGCATAGATGCGGTCAATGTTGAAATGGGGATATAGCTGCTTGATGTTGCGGGCCATAATCTCCGAGTCGCTGGCAAAGTTGGTGTCGTATGGCGAAGAGGGGTCAGCGTCGTCGGCCAGCAGCGCCACATAGTTGCGCCAGTCGCCACGTATCTCGTCGCGGGTAAGGTCTTTGCGGGTCATGTATCCCTCAATCTTGTCGACAATATGTGTTGCTTCGGCAACTGTTTTGGCGGGGATGCGGCCGATGCTGACGGTCATCTCGTTGTCGAAAGGACCGGAGGTGTGGTCGGACAGGTAACCGTAGACGTCGTCGCTGGGATAGGCCGACCCCTCGGAGTCGAACGACGAGGGTGTCTGATAGGTCACAGCGGTGGTTTGGTGGGCACCGAGATAGTCTCTGTTGTCGTAAGTCCCTTTGCCGAACAGCAGGAGATGGCTGGGTTTCAGTGTCCCTTCGGGGGCTTTGTTGCGCATGCAGCGGAGCATCTGGCGGATGGCCATGGGGTCCTGTTTCCCCGACGAAAATTCGTTGAACACCTGTTCTTGCGTCACTACCATGACGGACATGCCGTCGAGTTGGCGGTGAAGCATGGCCAGCCGTTCGGCTTGTTCGATATAGTCGTGGTGGCATACAATTACATAGTCGGGGGTTGTGGCTCCATGGATGTCTTGGTTGGGAAGGGCTGCGATGCCTTCAGGGATAAATGCATCGGAATCGGTGAACAGGATGAAACTGCGTGCTTTGTTGGAGGAGGAGAGGAAGGAGAAACGGTTCGTGGCTTTAGTGACCGGGTTGCTTACAGGTTGCAAGGGATTGGTGATGTCCCATACGCGCACACCCTCACCACTGCCAGATACGACAAACTGTAGTTGTTGCGATTGGCTCAAATGGCTTTTGTTGCGGATGGTTTGCTGTCCACCTGAATAGGAGAGGGGGACGGTGGCGTTGAGTTCGATAAAGTCGAGATACCCGGCGGCGTTGCTTTCGCGGGGTTCGTAGGTGTATTTAAGAGAAATGGTGTTCGACGAGACACCGTTAGCCTTCTTATGGTAGATGTTGTAGGTGGTACTGTTGGGGAAGTCGTGTTGGAAGGAGGAGTTGGCTGCCGTCACGTTCAGTTGGGCATAACTGGTAGAGATGCTTGCAAAGGCATACCTGATGTCGACAGTGCCGTCGGTAGGGGAGGAGGGAAGGGTAAGCGAATAGGAACGGCTGGATAAGGAAGGTGTGTATTTGTCGGCCACCCATATCTGCCCTCCGCCGTGCGTGTTGATGCGGTTTTCGTGATAGAGTGCGGTGGCAGTGTGGGAGACTACCTCCAACGGATTGTCTGCTTGGGCAGAGCTTTGCTGTACCCGTTGATTGTCGGTTGTGTTCTCGCCGGTGGTAAGATAGTAGAAATTATAGTTCGCGTAAGCGTGTACATTATATTCAAAAAGGTCGTCGTCAGCCACGTAGCGCCATGTGTCAGGGGCTTCGCCATAGAACAGCAGGTAGTCCTCGCTGTCGAAGATGCCGTCGTGGTCGATGTCAATAATCTCTATGGCAACGCTCTCAAGGTCGTCGGGTTGTGCGGTGGAGTTGCTCATGGCAAGCATTTTGCCTTCCGAGCCGTACAGTTGGATGCTCGTGCATGGCACTTGGGCGAGGGTCTCGACTTGAAGTGTGGTAATCTTGTAAACACCTGTTGCCGAGACGGGAATCTTATACCACAATCCCGATGCCAGCCGCGACTGAGCTGCATATTCTTGAGCCGGTAGCTCGGCATACAGCGACATCATGGCACAAAAGGCAAGCAGGGCTATTCTTTTTGAAAACATGCTCCAATAACTGACTTCCTTCTTTTTTATTGTGTTCCCTGTTAAAAAAAGGCTGTGCATTTCGCACGAGCCATCGCCCATCTTCTTCGAGTGGTTGGAAGGGCGGGTAAGGCCGGTGGGTGGAGCGCTGTCCGAGGGCAGTCGCCTGCACGATAAAATAGCGTGTCTTCGGATGAAGCAATAACCGCCTTTGCAGATTTATGGAACGTGGTTTTCGAGTGCAAAAAATGAGGTAAAAAGAGCCTCATTTTCTGAAAAAACGGGTCTGAAATGCAAGAAAAAACAGTCCGCAAAGGGCAGTTGTTGAAAAATAAATGTGGTGATATTCATGGTGTTGTATTTTTTTTTTGAGAGAAACATAATTATTTGACAAAAAAATCGTAATATTGCCAATCAATTTTAGGCTCATTTTATACTAAAATTCGCATGATGAAAAAGTACAATAAAATTACGCTGATACTGCTGTTTGCCGCTCTTGGCATGCAGGGGGTAAAAGCTCAGGATGTGGGATATTCGCAGTTCTTTGCCAATCCCCTGTACCTCAATCCCGCCTTTGCAGGATCTAAGGTTGCTCCACGTATTTCGTTGGCCTACCGTGCACAGTGGCCGGGTTTGGTTAGTGCATTCTCTTCGGTCAGTGCCTCTTATGACCAGTATATACCCGATTTGCATGGTGGTATTGGCGCCATTGTGCTCTCCGATCGCCAAGGCGACCATGGTATGCTGAATACGAATATGTTAGGTGCCATGTATTCATTCCGTTTCCGCTTGCACGAGGATATCTACATCAACCTCGCCCTGCAGGCTTCGGTGGTGAATATCAATCTGAACTGGGACCCCAACATTATGCGTTTCCCCGACCAGATCGATGCCCATTGTGGTTGGATTAACATCACCTCGGCTACTCCTCCCGACCGCACCAGCGTCTTCTATCCCGATTTTGCTGCCGGTGCTATGGTTTATGGCCCTGCGTGGTATGCAGGTTTTGCTGCCCACCATCTCAGCCAGCCTAGCCAGGGTTTCTATAGCGAAGACCGTGTGCCCATCAAGTTCACTGCCAATGCCGGTGGTTTGATTAACATCTCCGAGGAGCGCCGCCGTCAGTCTTCTCTGGGTCTTGGCACCCCGGTCATCTCCCCCAACCTCATCTATCAGTATCAAGGTGGTTTCCACTATTTCAACTATGGTCTCTACCTCGACTGGATGCCCTTCCTCGTGGGTTGCTGGTATCGCCACGGGCTTGAAAACCCCGATGCTTTCATCTTCATGGTCGGTGCCCAGCATGACCACTTCAAAGTCGGCTATAGCTACGACGTGTCTGTCTCGGAGCTGAGCAACAGTGTCCTTGGTGCCCACGAAATCACCGTCGGTATCCTTTTGCCCGTGCCCGAACAGAAGCACAAGGTCAAGGCAATCCGCTGCCCGTCCTTCTAATTTAAAAAATCAAAAAAACGAAACAAAATATCCGTCTTTACGTATACAGAGAAAAAAATTAACTCACTATGAAGATTTTTAAATTGTCATTCCTTATGTTCGCCTCTGCACTGCTGATGGTAGCATGTGGCAGCAAAGAGCAGTCAGCCACTACGGGCTGGAATCTGAATGATACCGAATGGGGCGGTTTCGACCGTTCTTCATTCCAGGAGCAGATTACGGGTCCTGGCTTGGTGTTCATCGAGGGCGGTTCCTTCCAGATGGGCCGTGTAGCCGATGAGTCGCGCTTCTCATGGAACAATCTCGTCCACACCGTCACCGTCTCTTCGTTCTACATCGACGAGACCGAGGTGTCCAATCTCTCCTACCGCGAGTTTGTATATTGGATGAACCGCGCCTATGGCGAGGAGTATCCCGAACTGGTCAAGCAGATTTATCCCGACACCAACGTGTGGCGTCAGCGCCTCTCCTGGGTCGAGAACTTCGTCGAGAACTATTTCCAGTGCGCTATGTTCAACGACTATCCTGTTGTTGGTGTGACTTGGGAGCAGGCCTCTCAGTTCTGCAAATGGCGTACCGACCGTGTCAACGAGAAGATCCTTGTTGACGCCGGCATCATCGACCTTGCACAGTCTGAGCTCACCGGTTCCGAAGCCTTCCAGACCGATGTCTATCTGGCCGGTCTTTACAAGGGTGAAGGTAAAGGTGTGCCCGACCTTGACCCCGCCAGCGGTGGTGAGAATCGTAACGTCCGTCGTTCCGATGGTATTCTCCTGCCCAACTACCGTCTCCCGACCGAAGCTGAATGGGAGTTCGCCGCTCTTGGCATGATTGGCAACACCTTCGATGAGCGTATCGTTGAGCACAAGACCTATCCTTGGGCTGGTCAGAGTGTCCGTTCCGCCAACAAGAAATACTACGGTCAGTTCCTTGCCAACTTCAAACGTTCGCGTGGCGACGCTATGGGTGTAGCCGGCAACCTCAACGACGGCTGGGAGTACACCGCCCCCGTCAAATGGTATTTCCCCAACGACTACGGCCTGTATCACATGGCTGGCAATGTGGCTGAATGGTGTGGTGACGTCTATCGTAAGGATGTCAACCCCATTGGAGCCGACGACCAGAACCCCTTCCGTGGTAACGTCTATAAATATGTTTCCATGAGCGAGGACGGCGAGGAAGCCGCTATCGACGAAGCTACTGGTAACCTGATTTATCAGAATGTCCCCGATGACATGAACCGCCGCAACTATCGTCAGGCTGACAACATCAACTACCTCGATGGTGACTGGAACTCCAGCATCTACGACTTCGAAAGCAAAGAGTCCACCTCTGCTTCGGGCTGGCTGAGAGAGACCGATGAGGAAGATGAATCCGATGAGACCATAACCCGTTCCGACGAGGAGCAGACCAACCAGATGTACCACCGTGTCGACAGCACCGACAAGCACAACGTCACCTCTATGATCAACAACCGTGTGCGTGTTGTCAAGGGTGGTTCCTGGAAAGACCGCGCCTACTGGATGCAGTGCGGCACCCGTCGCTACTACGACCAAGACCGCAGCACCTCCTGGATTGGTTTCCGCTGCGCAATGGACCGCATGGGCTCGCGTACTATCAAATAGCATTTAATATGCAACGAGATAAAGTGGGGAGGAGCTATCTTCCCCACTTTTTATGCATGAATAAAAAGTTAAATAGTAATAATTGTTGTAAGAAAACACCACTATTTGCGTCTTATAAATAAAAAGCATGAAAACACGTAGCCTTTTATTTGTTGTCCTGTTGGTATCTTTGTTTTTTGGATGTAGCAAGCGTGAACATATTATCCCTGTCGGGGATAACAATTTTTTTGCAGGGATGTATAATCCCTACAATCGTGTTCAAAGCCTTAGAATGAAAAGTCATATTGTAGGAGTGGAATGTGGTGACGAACAGGTTCCCGACCATCTCGTGGCCCGTTTCTTTTGGTCGACAGAGCATCTTGACTCCATCATCCACTACGACGATTATGCCTCGCCCGAGACTATACGATACCATTATGACAAACTTGGACGTCTTATACGTGTTGAGAGTAGTGCTGTATCTAATCGTGATTACGTACTCGGATACGAAGGCAGTCGTTTGGTATCAATCACGCGTAATGTGGGAGAATGGCTTTATGAATACACTTTCACATATACCGATGATAGCGATCACCCCGTCGCTTATGCCCATCATTATAAAAGCTTATCTGTTGAAGGTACGGATACTTATACCCTCCGATGGAAAGATGGTAATTTGGTCTCCGCTGTCTGTGGAGCCAATAACGACTATTACACCATCGATTCCATTACCTATACCTACGACACCCGCACCAACCCATTCTGTGGCTTCTTTTCCCCCAATGGGTTGCGTGAATTCGGTATAGTTCATGCTCCCACTTTTATCTCTCGCAACAACATAGTTGCCATCACTTATCACACAGATAACGGCCCTGTTCAGAATGTTTTTTATTCCCTTAATTACAAGTTCAATAACGACATTCCTACACAAATCATTCGCGACTATGAAAACATGTTTTGGTGCCATATTACCGACACGGCCACCCTTCTCTATTAACCCATTTGTCGTTATTGTGTTGGGCTCTACTGAATAAATACTACTCAAATCAATATTTTTTTGTATCTTTGCACTTTTGATAAAGTGCGAGATATGAAATTAAATGTCTTGAAACCTGTTATTTTGCTGCTCCTTGCGGTGTTATCGCTGCCGTCGTGGGCCCAAAAGCTCATTACCTACGAGGCCGGCATGGGTACCCGCGACCCCTCCGATGCCGATGTGTGGATACTCTACCAGCGTGTCCGCGCCGAGCACGACGGTATGGTGCTTCATGCCGATTCTGCGCTCCTCAACACCGTACTCAACGACTTCACGGCCTTCGGCCATATCAAGATTGAAATCTCCGATACCACCACCATCTATGGCGACCAGCTCTACTACGACGGCATGAGCCGTGTGCTTGACATTTGGGACGACACCGTCCGCCTCATCGACGGCAAGACCCTCCTCAAGTCCGACCATCTCTCCTACGACCGCAATTCCACCATCGCCTTCTACGACACTTGGGGCATCACCACCAACGAGGACAAGCGCCTTGTCAGCCAAAAAGGCTATTACAACTCCGATTTCAAGACCATCGACATCTACGACTCAGTCGAACTCATCGACTCCAACATGCGTCTTATCACCGACACCCTCACCTACAACACCGACACCAAGATAGCCCACTTTTGGAGCCCCACACATATCTACACCGACTCCACCACCATGTACAGCGAGCACGGCACCTACAACACCGACATCCGTTATGCCCACTCCATGAAAAGCTCCGAAGTGCACAATTCCGAAAAACACATCACCTGCGATACGCTCCACTACTACGAAGACATTGAATACGGCCGTGCTATCGGCAATGTGGTCCTCCGCGACACCATCAACGACATCATCAGCACCAGCCGCTATGCCGAAACACGCAAGTCGGACCATACCTCCTTCGTCACCGACAGCGCGCTCGTCCGCTTCGTAAACCACGACGAGGACGACCCCGATGCGCCTGTCGACACCCTCTACCTGCATGCCGACAGCATCCTTGTCGTCAGCGACTCTGCGCGTCATCTCCAGTCGGTCAGCGCCTACCGTCATGTGAAAGTCTTCCGCGGTGAAGCTCAGGCCATGAGCGACTCGCTCTTCTACTCCGCCCCCGACTCCACCATGCACCTCTTCTACCAACCCGTCGTCTGGTACGACCACTACCAAGCCCTCGCCGACACCATCGTTGTCCGGCACGACACCTCCGGCGCTCGTCAGGCGTGGCTCTACAACAACATCTTCTGCATCGAGCAAGTCGATCCCGACAAATTCAACCAGGTGAAAGGTCGTAACGCCATCGTCTATTTCACCGAAGGCGAACCCCACTATGCCGACGTGCTCGGTAATGCCGAAATGGTATACTACCTGACCGAAGAGGGCACAATGGGGCAAAAATACCTTATCGGTGTCAACGTAGGCATGGGTTCCGATATGCGCATCTACTTCGTCGACCGCGCTCCCGACCGCGTCGTCACCCAGGGCAACCCCGACATGAACACCTATCCCCTCGAACAGCTTCCCGCCGACAAACGGCAGCTTCAGAACTTCCGCTGGATAGACGACCGTCGGCCACACAAGCCACTCGACGTCTTCGTCTGGTGACAAAATGGCAGAACGCGTCACGTTGGCACTCCTTTTGCTAACCTGCAAAATTGTTCGGTGTCCGAAATACCGAAAACAAAACAAACACATTTAAAGTATCAACATTAAAAACAACACATCATAATATGTCCCAGGAAGAGAAAGAAACAAATACCCAGCAAGAGGCAGCCACCACAACGTCTGGCGCCGAGCCCAAAAAAGAGCGTCGTCATCGTCGCGACCGTCACGGCGACAGCGAGCGTAAAGTGCAGGAGATGGGCGAGAAACTGGCCGAAATCAACGACAAATACCTCCGCCTCTACTCCGAATACGAAAACTACCGCAAACGCACCAATACCGAAAAAGCCGACCTTATCATCAATGGCAGCAAGGAGATGATTAAAGCCATCCTTCCCGTTGTCGACGATATGGAACGTGCCCTCACCGCCTTGTCCGACGACGATACGTCCAAGGAAGGCGTTCAGCTCATCTACAACAAACTCATGAACATCCTCTCGCAGAAAGGTCTCAAACCCATCGAAGCCAAGGGCGCCAAATTCGACGAGAACTTCCACGAAGCCGTTACCCAGTTCCCCGCCGCCGACGAGAAGCAGAAAGGCCTTGTGATAGATGTGGTGGAGAAAGGCTACTTCCTCAACGATAAAGTGTTGCGCTACGCCAAAGTGGTCGTAGCCATTTGATAAATAAACAACAAAGAAAGGAGAGCAAGGCCTTATGGCAAGCCCCATCCTGCGGCAGCATCCATGCAGCGGGGCGGGGCAAAGCCTGCAAGCCTTGAAATATAATTATGGCAAAGAGAGATTATTACGAAGTACTTGGGGTCGACAAGAACGCCACCCCTGAAGAATTGAAGAAAGCCTACCGCAAACTGGCTTTGCAGTACCATCCCGACCGCAATCCCGGCGACAAGGAAGCCGAGGAAAAGTTCAAGGAAGCCGCTGAGGCTTACGATGTGCTCAGCAACCCCGACAAGAAAGCCCGTTACGACCAATTCGGTCCTGCCGCTTTCGACGGTTCTGCTGGTGCCGGCATGAACATGAACGACATCTTCTCGCAGTTCGGCGACATCTTCAGCGACTTCTTCGGCGGCGGTGGTTTCGGCGGTGGATTCAGCGGCTTCGGTGGCTTTGGTGGCCAGCAAGGCCGCAGGCGTGCCACCCAGCGCGGCACCAACCTCCGCATCAAAGTCAAACTCACCCTCGAAGAGATTGAGAAGGGCTGCGAAAAGAAAATCAAAGTGGCCAAATACGTTGCCTGCAAGACCTGTGGCGGTACTGGTTCGCGCAACAACAGCTTCGACACTTGCCCCCACTGTCACGGAACAGGTGTCGTCACCGAAGTGCGCCGCACCATCCTCGGCCAGATGCAGACACAGTCCGTCTGCCCCCATTGCGGCGGCGAAGGACGCGTCATCAAGGATAAGTGCCACGACTGCAACGGCGAGGGTATCGTCCGCTCCGAGGAAGTCATCACCATCAACATCCCCGCAGGTGTCTACGACGGCATGCAGCTCTCCATGTCCGGCAAAGGCAACGCTGCGCCCCACGGCGGTGTACCCGGCGACCTCATCATCCTCGTCGAGGAAATCCCCCACGAGCTCTTCGAGCGGCAGGAATCCAACCTCTACTACAACGCCTTCATCACCTTCGCACAGGCGGCTCTCGGCGCCACCGTCGAGATTCCCACCCTCTCCGGTCGTGTAAAGGTGAAAATCGAACCCGGCACCCCTTCGGGCAAAGTCCTCCGCCTCAAAGGCAAAGGGCTCCCGTCGGTCAACAGCTACGGTCGTGGCGACCTCCTGGTCTCCGTCAACGTGTGGATACCCAAGAACCTCTCACGCGAAGAGAAGGAAACGCTCACGCGTCTCGACAAGTCGCCCAACTTCCAGCCGGCGCCCTCCAAATCCGAGCGCGGATTCTTCGACAAAATGAAAGACCTCTTCAACTAATACACCCTTCGCTGCGCCCTCGTTGCCGGGCGCAGCATTGATTTACACCTTATCATTCACCCTGCAAGCCTGTCCGCAATGACGCGCATGAACGAATCCTTCCTCCAGTACGTATGGCAGCATCGGCTGCTGGAAGGCGACCTCTGCACCGTCGACGGGCAGCCTGTCATCATTGAGAGTCCCGGACTTCTCAACCGCGATGCAGGTCCCGACTTCACCAACGCCCGCGTGTGGATTGGCGGCACCCTGTGGGCGGGCAATATCGAGGTGCATGTCCTCACCTCCGATTGGAACCGCCACCACCACAGTCTCGACCGCGCCTACGACAATGTCATCCTTCATGTCGTCTATCAGCACGACACCCCGCTCACCCTTCACGACGGCCATCCGCTGCCCACCCTCGCGCTCCACGACCACATCCCGCAACCCCTGTGGGACAACTACGAAGCCCTCGTCCATCCCCCGAAGCCCATTCCTGTGCCCTGTGCGTCCAAGCTCAAAGAGCTCTCGCCCCACTATGTCGCCGCCTGTCTCGACCGTCTCCTTCTCGACCGTCTCGAGCACAAGTGTGCCGACATGCAGCGTCTGCTCGAACGCAGTCGCGGCGACTGGGAGCAGTGCCTCCTCCTCGCCCTTGCCCATTATTTTGGCGGCACAGCCAATGCGCTCCCCTTCGAGCTGCTGACCCTCTCCACACCCTATACCATTCTTGCCCGCTGGCGCGACCAGCCGCAGCGCGAAGAGGCACTCCTTATGGGGCAGGCGGGCCTGCTTGAAGGCTACTTCGACGACGACTATCCCCGCCAGCTGCAAGCCGACTATCAGGCCATCCGCAATGCCGCACGCCTGAGTCCGGTGTCGTCCCATCTGTGGCGTTTCGCCCGCATGCGTCCCAACGGCTTCCCCACCATCCGCATCAGCCAGTTTTCGCAACTCGTCTGCCGTTCGGCAAGCCTTTTCAGCCGTCTCCTCGAGACCACCTCCGCCGACAGCCTTCGTCAGCTCTTCACCCTCACGGCCTCCCCTTACTGGGACAACCACTACCGTTTCGACAGCCCTTCGCCCGGCAAACCCAAGCGCACCGGTGCCCAATTCACTCAAAGTCTCATCATCAACGCCTGGGTGCCGCTGCTCTTCCTCTACGGCAGCCAGCATGCCCAGCAGTCGCTCAAGGACCGCGCCGTCGACCTCCTCCAGCAGCTCCCGCCCGAGGACAACCGCATCGTCAGGCTCTATCGCTCCGCAGGCATCGACCCCTCGCATGCCGCCCACACACAGGCATTGCTGCAGCTCCATCACGGCTACTGCAGCCCCCGTAATTGTCTCAACTGCCATATTGGCTACAAAATAATTCAACATTGAAACCGTCAGAAATCACATCCGTACTCAAAGGCTCCACAGCCGTCGTTGCCGACGACAGCTGCGACGTCACGCGCCTTCTCACCGACAGCCGTCGCTCTGCCGACCTTCCGCGCAGCCTTTTCTTTGCCATACCCACCAAGCGCAACACCGGCTGCCGCTATGTGCAAGACCTCTACAAGCGCGGTGTGCGCAACTTTGTCGTCCCCGCCGACGCTCCCGAGCCTTATCCGGCGCAGTTCGCCCAGTGTAGCGGAGCCAACTTTTGGTACGTCAAGAATGTCGTCACCGCCCTCCAGCTGCTTGCCGCCCACCGCCGCAGCCTTTTCCACATCCCCGTGGTGGGCATCACCGGTTCCAACGGCAAGACCGTTGTCAAAGACTGGATACTCCAGCTGGTGGCCGACGACTGCAAAACCGTCGCCTCGCCCCGCAGCTACAACTCGCAGATCGGTGTCCCCCTCTCCGTATGGCAGATGGACGAAACCGACGAGCTCGCTGTCTTCGAAGCCGGCATCTCCGAGGCTGGCGAGATGGAGAACCTCCGCCGAGTCATCAACCCCACCATCGGCATCTTCACCAACATCGGACAGGCACACGACGAGAACTTCCTCACCCGCCAGCAGAAGATTGCAGAGAAGCTGCAGCTCTTCACCCACTGCGACGCCCTCATCTATTCCTCCGACCACAAGGAAATCCATTCCGCCATCTCGCAGCTCGAAAGCTTTCGCACCATCCGTCGCTTCACCTGGGGCCACTCCGACAGCGACACCATCCAAATCCTCAACATCGACGTCCGCGACACCGACACCCGCCTTGCGCTCCTCCGTTCGGGTCAGCCGCTCAACCTCGCCATCCCCTTCACCGACCGCGCCTCCGTCGAGAACGCGCTCCACTGCATCGCCCTCCTCTGCTATCTCGGCTACGACTCCCAGACCATCGCGCAGCGGTGCCTGCGCCTTACGCCCGTCGCCATGCGTCTCGAGATGGACGAAGCCCTCAACTCCTCGCTCCTCGTCAACGACTCCTACAGCCTCGACCTCGACTCCCTGGCCATCGCCCTCGACTATGTCGCCCACGACCGCCAGCATGCCAGCAAGGCCCTTATCATGAGCGATATTCTCCAGGCGGGCATCCCCGAGACCGACCTCTACGCGCAGGTGTCGCAACTTGTCACCCATCACGGCATCACCCGCTTCATCGGTGTCGGCGAAGCCCTCTGCCGCCATCAAGCCCTGTTTGCGGGGCTCGACGCCCATTTCTTCCAAACCACCGAACAGTGCATACAACAGTTCAATTTTAACCTCTTCGACCGCGAAACCATCCTCCTCAAGGGGGCCCGATGCTTCCATTTCGAGGACATCGCCCGCATGCTCCGCCGCCGCTCGCACCAGACGGTGATGGAGGTCAACCTCGACAACCTCATCTCCAACCTCAACTACTACCGCTCGCTTATCCGACCCTCCACGCGCCTCATGGCGATGGTCAAAGCCGCCAGCTACGGCGCCGGAAAGGTCGAAGTGGCCGCCGCCCTCCAATACAGTCGCGCCGACTACCTCACTGTCGCCTATGCCGACGAGGGCGTCGACCTCCGTCGCAACGGCATCACCCTCCCCATCATGGTCATGAATCCCGAGGAGGAAAGCTTCGACGACATCATACGCCACCGTCTCGAACCCGACATCTACTCCTTCCGCATCCTCAACCTCTTCTCCGAAGCCGCCAACCTCATGGGCTGTACCGAACCTCTTGCCGTGCATGTCGAACTGGACACCGGGATGCACCGTCTCGGCTTCGCCGAAAGCGACCTCGACGAGCTTGCACGCCTGTTCAACGCTCCCGGATGTCCCTTGCGTGTCCAGTCCATCTTCTCCCACCTCGCCTGTGCCGACGACCCCTCGCAGGACGCCTACACCCGCGCACAAATCGACCGCTTCACCCGCTGGAGCACCACCCTCCGCAACGCCATCCACACCCCCGGCATCCTTTGCCATATACTCAACTCGTCGGGCATCGAGCGTTTCCCCGAGGCGCAGATGGATATGGTGCGTCTCGGTATCGGCCTCTACGGCATCTCGCCGCAACCCGCCGTCCAGCGCCACCTCAAGCCCGTCAGCACCCTCAAGACGCGCATTTCGCAAATCAAGGACATCCCGCAGGGCGACAGCGTGGGCTACAACCGCCGCTTTGTTGCCGAGCGTCCCACGCGCATCGCAATCATCGCCATAGGGTATGCCGACGGCCTCAACCGCCATCTCGGCTATGGCAACGGCCGCGTTATTGTCAACGGCCGTCAGGTGCCCATCATCGGCTCTGTGTGCATGGATATGTGTTTCCTCGACGTCACCGACGTCCCCTGCCGCGAAGGCGACGAGGTCATCCTCTTCGGTCCTGCCGACCATCTGCAGCAGCAGGCCGCCAGTGCCGGCACCATCCCCTACGAGCTCCTCACCTCCGTCTCACCCCGCGTCAAGCGCACCTACTATCAGGAATAACCCCCGCGCAATCGGGACAACAAAAAGAGAAAGGCGACACAACCCTGTGCCGCCTTTCTTTTTGTCAGCTGCCGAAACCTAACGGACGGCCAGCCGCGAGACCGTGGTGCCGCGCTGCGAGGTGAACTGCACCATATAGATGCCTGTGGGCAGCGAGCTCACGTCCAGCGTGGTGTGCTGGGTGTGGATGCTGCGCTGCATCAGCTGGCGGCCTGTTGCGTCGAACAGGGTCAGTGTCCCCTCGGACTCGGGCAGCGACACCGTCACCGTGCCGTGCGAAGGATTGGGATACACCGCCATCTGCGCATCCGTGCGGTCCGCTATGCCCAGCGGTTCGTTCCGCATGACAATGCGTTCTATCGCGAAATCATTGTATAGATCATCCTCCACACCGGTGATACGGAAAGCCACACGTATGGGGTTGCCTTGGTAGTAGTCGTTCAGTCTGAAGGGAGGGGTTGTGCCATCCACTTTATTTGGGTTGTATTCCAGCGTGAAGACAGGGGTGAAGTCTGCCGTGTCGTTGCCGCCTTGCGAAACCTGCATGGTGACGTCTGCGGGTCCCCCAAACAGGTACGTCCACTCGATAAGCACATTCTCGTTCTCCGAGAGGTCGATTTCGGGCGAGATGAGCCAGTAGTCCACCCCCGGCATCAGCATCAACCTCATGCCCGTACCGAAGCGGTAGCCCGACTCGCCGAGCGAGCGGAAATCCCAGCAGGCCGTAGCCGACTCGTATTCCTCGGTGAACTCAAGTGTATAGGGGAATTCGTCGATAGCCCTGCAGTCGGACACCAGCACCGACATGCTCGCCGTCGAGGAGTTGCCGAAGGGGGTGGTCACTATTGCCGTCACTGTCTGCCAGCCTTCTTCGCCCCATACGATACGGGCCGAGTCGTTGTTGCTCTCCGCCCAGGCGGTGTTGTCGAATTGCCACTGCGTCGTGCTCGAAGTCGAATGTATCAGCTCTGCCGTTATCGTGTCGCCCACCGAGCATTTCTCGGGGCCGAGGATGAACGCCGTGGGTTCCACCGTGCTGTCCACCACATGGTTCAGCGAGGTGATGCAGCGGATGGGCCAGGTGATGGTGTTGTTGTGGTAAGTCGGGTCGGTCGGCACCTCGGTCAGGTGCATCCATGTCTCGCCCTCGTCGTTCGAGTACCAGTTCCCTTCGTTGATGGCGAGTCCCGGCACACCGTTAATGGATTTCTGGTCGAGGCAGCGGATGGAGATCCACAGGTTCTGCGTGGTGTCGACAGGCACCGGCTCCTCCATCTTGGCGCGGTACCACTGGCTGGCGCCATAGGGGATTTCGAAAGGCTGCTCATACACCACCTCGCCTGGGGCATTCTCGCCTCCGCGGTGGATGGATGCCACAAAACGGCCGCTGTAATTGTTGAACTCCACAGCGGTCACATAGTTGTGTCCCCTCAGTGCCGAAGCGGGGAACTTGATGGCCATGCGGTCTGTGGGATTGATTTCGAAAGCGCCTCCATGCGACAGGTTCGAGGGCGAATAAGTCATCGTCGTCCCGTTGTCAATCAGGGCATCGGCGAATGTGGCGGTTTTTTCCACGTTGTGGGCAAGAAGGGGGTAGGGGTTCACCTTCGAGCCGTTGTCCCAACTCACAAAGCGGCACATGGGGGCGGGCGATGCCTGCAGGTACACCGTGTCGCGGTAGTTATACACGCCGCCGCCGAGCACGGCACCCTTGGTCGTGTCGTTGCTCAACCCCCTCACCGTGCAGGTGGCGCCGGTGCTGTAAAGGGTGTCGGGCTCCAATCCCACAATGGCCGCCTGATCGCTGGTGAAATTGTAGCCGGGAGGGGTGAGCAGCGTGAGCGTGAAATAGCCGTCGCCCAAGCCGTCGAAACCCCAGTTGAAATGGAAGAAGCCGTTCGTGTCGTACCCGTCGCATATAAACTCGTGCCCCATAGAGCCGTCTGCGCCCTCATAAAGCACAGGCCTGTGGCAGTCGAGCTCGTGCCTGATGAGGCTCTTCCACTCGTTGTCCTGAAAGGACTGGCGTTCCACCCCTTGCAAGCCGGGGGCGTATTTGAAATAGGTGCGCATGGCGTTTTCGGCGCAGGCGTAGTTCAGCCCATTGGTGCCTTGGCGTGATTGTGCCCCGCTGCCACCGTAGGTGGGGGCGTTGAACAGCGTTCTCACCGCCACCGCACAGTGGTACATCAGTGTCGACACGGCGGCAATCTCGGTCTCGCTGCTCGATGCCGTCAGCGTGGCAGGCATATTCGCCCAGTCGTAAGCCGTCGCGCCGAAGTTGGCGCTCTGCTCCCCATAGTAGTACGTATAGTATGAATACTGCCCAACACCCGTGTCGGGCCAGTTCCAGTATTTCATCAGCCCGGCCATGGCCGTGGCCACGCAGCCCACCAGCGTTGTCTCCTCCGCATCTTCATCGTAAGGGCAGAGGTTGTTGTAAGGCGCCTCTTGGCCCCAGGCGGTGGACAGCAGCGGTCCCACAATCGAGTCGAACCCCTCGGCCGACTTGCGTGCTGTCTCCTCGCTCCAGCCCTCGGCCACGGGGGTCTGGACCGTCATCGCGGCGCGAATCTGCTTGTCGTAGCTGTCAAGCCACGCTTTGAGGTTCTTCGGCATCCGCTGGGGATTGATGTCCGACAGGCGCGAGTAAGCCAGAATCGGCTGCACACGGTTGTCGGCGCTCACCACTACAAACCCGCCGTCCTGAATGGCAAACAGATACATCGTCTCGTATCCACAGTCCAGCAGCTGGAGCTGCGACTCGCTTTTCAAGTTCAAAAAAGCCGTCGCCTTGCGTGCGGCCTCTTGCTTAGTGACGTTTCCAGCCTGCGCCGCAATGCCGGCAGCAAGCACAAACATGATGATAAATAATAATTTACGCATAGCTATAAAGTTTATTTTGAAATACAAATATATGAAAAAAAAACGTATTTACAATAAAAACGTCATTCAATCAACCACTTCGCCCTCGCCGTTTACCATATTGAATGTGTTATTGTGTTAATTCGTTAATTCTTTAGTCACTTTTTGAATGTGTTAATGTGTTAATTAGTTTGTCGCTTCTTGAATTCGTTATTGTGTTAACTCGTTAATTCGTTAGTCGCTTCTTGAATGTGTTATTGTGTTTACTCGTTAATTCGTTAGTCCTTTTTCCGTTAGTCGTTTTGAATTAGTGAATGCGTTAATGTGCCAATTCGTATTTCGACTAACACATTAACACATTCACGCATTCACACATTCACACATTCTCAACTCTCAATTCTCAATTCTCAATTGTTGGGTGTGAGGAACTCATCCTCCTTCACGCCGCCGTAGCTGTCGACAGCGGCCTTGAGGGCGCTCTCGCTCTGGTACTGGGACAGGATAGGGTTGTTCACCACGAAGAACTGGGTGCTCACCTTCGTCCCGCTCTGGGTGCGGCGGCTGTGCACCACGGCGATGGCGCCGTTCACCGTGCCGCCCAGGGCCAGTTTGCCGTTCACGGTAGTCAGGTAGTTCGCCTCCACCAGGTCGCCCAGCAGGGTGCCGTCGTCGTTCTGGTCGAGGGTCAGCTCCTTAGCCTCCATTGTCACGCGGGGCACCGAAGTCAGGGCGTCCACGCTCTGGCGGGCGACGAAGAGGGTCAGCTGGTCGCCATCTTCCCAGTCGGGGTTGTTCTCGAGGAGAGCCTGGGAGAAGGTGCGGAGGGTAGTGCTGGCGCCGATAGTGATGCCGCCCATAGCTATGTCCGTCACCGGCACCTGGTCGTCGCCGAAGACCACGTCCACGCTGGGCATCGAGCCGCGGGTCACCTGGTAGCCTGCCACCACCGAGCCGCCCATGCGGGCCTGTTGGGAAGTCAGGGCCACGCCGTTCGAGTCGATGTTGGCGCTCATAAACTCGTTGAAGTCGTTCTTGCGGCGGTCCTTGTTCTCGAAGCTGGGGTGCAGCGTGCCGTGGAACGAGCGGTAGAGGTTCACCAGATTCGCCCACATCACGCGGCGCACCATCTGAGCCCAAGTGCGGCTGGGTTTAGCTTTGGGAGCGATTTTCTGTTTGGCCACCGTCTGGCCGTTGAGTTGCTGGAAGGTGTACTGGCCCACCGAGCCCCTCAAGCAAGTGTTGATACCTGTAAGAATTGCCATAATGTTTTTTTTTCATACGCCGACCGGAGTCCTTAGTTCCGTTTTTTGTGTCGTCGCCGTGCAAAGGCCGCGTCGAGCCGTATGCCTTACCACCCCACGGAGGTTAGCCCTATCTTATTACCAGCGGAGGCTCTCCGCAGGTTCGCCCAAATTTTATTACCTGCGGCGGTTCGCCGCTGGAGATAGGGTGGAGTTACAGCGAGGCTACCTGTGACCTTTTCACGCTGCAAAGATACGACCATTGCGTTGCGGTCTACGAATAGGCGTGAAAAAAAATGCAGGAAAAAATTCGCCACGCCTGTAATGGCGTGACCTGCTGTCGGTTGCCGATGACGCTGGAACGGCGGCAACGGCCTGCCAGCCCCTGAAAACATGCTGCGGAGGCGTGCAAAAGCCGTTTTGCGAGGGTGTCGAATGCAAAAATGAGCGACTGCGGCCGCACGCCAAAAGCCCTTGTCTGTGTGAAAGCGTGAAAGACAACGAGATAGCCGAAACAAAGGAATTGGCGGTTGCCCGTGCTGCCTGTGGAAGCCATGCAGTTGTCAACCAAAATCAGGGAAAGACATGATGTCAGACCCGGACACCGACCGTTACAGCGTTACAGCGTTACAGTACAAAACAGATGACCCAATAGGTCAAAGAAAATTTTATACTATATATTTATATAAATCTATATATATAAATATATAGTATAATTTATTTTTCGAGGGTGAGGGGTATTCCTCAAGGCACTGTAACGCTGTAACGCACCATCGAGCCAGCCATAATTGTGCAATAACCTGTAACAGAAGGCATCGGGCCGCCGCAAGGGTGCAGCCCCAAGTCCCCTTTTATCGTAGCGCCCAGTCCCGCCTGTCAGCGTCTCGGAGAGACGCCATCTCAATAACGTTGCGGAAGTTGAGAGCAGAGCCGAACTCGTTCGAGCTACGCCGAGATGCAGCGACGTCAGCGAAGCTAACACCACACTAAGCGAAGCGCAATGAGGTGACAGTGCAGTGTGGTGACAGCCCGCTACAAACCCCTCTCGCGTGTAAGACAGGTGTCGCCCCACATCAGTAAAGGCGCCTTTCAGTCGTTACTATCTACATGAGCTACACATCCATTTGGTGTAAAGTTCGGGAAAGAGTTCGGTGTAAAGTTCGGTGTAAAGTTCGGTGTAAACGAGAAGCGGGTACTGCTGCTGTTAGATGGCAACCCATCATTGACGGCTAGAGACCTGGACGAGCAAACGGGATTGAGCAAATGTGGAATAGAGAAACAGCTGAAGAAACTGCGCGAACTTGGAGTGATTGAAAGGAAGGGCAGCGACAAGAACGGGCAGTGGATTGTCAATAAGAAATAAGAAGACCTATGAAATCATTCATCAGCGAAGACAGCATAGAACAGTCCCTTTGCACGCGCCTATCACTTCCTGAATTTGGGTGGAAGAGGATAGAGTGCGACCCCAGTGTCGCAGCACAAGACGATGTGAGCAAGACGGGACGAGCCAGTTCGTCGGAATGTATATTGCCGGAGGTGTTCCGAAACGCACTAAAGCGCCTTAATCCGTGGATGGGTGAGGAGATGATTGAGGGGATTGTGAGCGACTACCGCAAGGACTATACTGGCACCGATATGGGGCACAAAGAATGTCAAGTTATTTACGTAAAAAACTTGACATTTTTTGTTTTTATACTCATCATCAGATTATAAGATAATTCGTTTTGTCGGGCTTAACGCTAAAAATCATGGATGTGCCAGCAAAAACGTATTATCGCAATAAAAGATTCAACTGATAGGACAACTATAGAAAACAGGTGCAGCCAATCGCTTGAGTTGACATAATGGTAGCGTGGAGGGCGCAGCAGTGTCTATCGTCATATCTCTTTTTCTGTCCAATAAGTATAGATATTTTGTTAAAATCGGTAGATTACTGGATTTTTTGTTAACCTCCACCCGCAAATATTATATCATAACTGAACTGGGGCGAAAAAGCCAGCCAGGGAACTGTTACAGTTGTTGCAATGCTATAGTTGAGAATGTGTCTATTTGCGTAGACGCATAATAATCAGGTGCACAATAATATCAACAACAATTAATATGCACATTACCCACATTGGTGGGTGGCAAATAAAGTGAATTGCGACGTGTAGCACAATGCTAATGATAATTTGTACAACTGTGTTTTGAAGTAGTTTCATATTTCTTTTTTATTTGGATATTATATCCTAAAAATAACAAAGTTTAAACAGGTTTTTCCTTTTTTTTCAGAAAACTGACTTTTTTCTGCGTCGATGGACATTGGCACCTTCACTTACCGCGTGTCGGAGACACGCCACCTCGCGCGAAAGACTGGTGTCGTCCCACATCAGTAAAGGCGATGCGAAGTGGCTGTTGCAGGGCAGTTACATCCCAGCCAAACCATATCGGAACGCATATAAGATGGCTGCCAATCGTTCGTTTATTTGCGAACGCATACAATCTCGAACCAACGAAAACCCAATCAGCCCTTACGCCTCACCCCATCTGTTGATAAAAAAATCCTTTCCGAATGGTAAAAAAAGTGTATCTTTGCAAAATTGTTAAGCTATGGTAGGAGGATTGCTCAAATGGTACTTCGACTGAAAATGACTTAGGAAGAGGGTATGTGGAATAATTCGTTGGATAACATTATATGCAAGCAGGAAAACAACAAATATTAGAGTTAGACTTATCACTTTACCAAGATTTATTTAATACTGCGCAGATAGAAAGCTATGGAAATCACGGATGAAAAGAAATCGGAAATAATGAACCTTATCGGGTATGGGTTGGCTAAGTTCGATATTGCTTTTGTGCGTGAGTTTGGACAGCCGACAAAAGCTGCATTTGGTCGTTATGTGGTTGCTCTTGGTTTGGCTGACACAACGAAAGCCGTTTCAAACAGGATGGATAGTTTCGACCCATACTTTGACAATGGTCGCAGAGGATGGTTTCAACGAAACCAACGTGAACATATTAAACTTTTTATCGACAGTCTTTTTGGTCAAGAAGATGCACATGGATTTGCCAATATTGTAAAACTATATATCAAAGAGCTGGATTCCAGTGTCATATTACCGACAGAACGAATAACACCTACGCAGAAATCTCGATTCAAACAGCTTCAGGAGACAGGAAAAGAAGCCGAATTCTATTTCATGAGTAACTATCAAAACATACCGTTGTTCTCTTGTGGAATCTTAGAGGATGCTCGTTTATGGGGAGATGGGTATGATTTTCAAATACAATGTAGTAGCTCCTATTATTTAGCAGAAATAAAAGGGTTGCGAACGAATAAAGGATCAATTCGACTTACTCAAAACGAGTACTGTAAAGCGAAAGAGTATTTGGATGATTATATTTTGGTTGTTGTCAGTAACTTAGCCAATACTCCGAAATTGAGTATTTGGGAGAACCCTATTAAACATTTACCGTTGACTCCTCGAGAACAACAATCGACACAAGTTAATTATTATTCAGATAATATAATGTGGTGATTTCTAATTTTATGTACTATGGAAATTCAAGCAAATTTTGTATATAAGGGAAAGTCGTATAAGTATTCACGTCCCAAGTGCAGCCTTGACAGAAACTACGCAGACGAGGGCTATGCGTACTTTGTAGAGCCAATGGAAAATTCAGAGAATGGCTTTTTCGAGATAAATATACTCAAAACAAAAGAGGTTGGAGGGGAATTAGTAGAGGACGGATATACTGCGGTTTACTCAAGTACAAATCAAATATGTCCGGATATATTAGTAGATGCTATTATCCATTTTTATTAATCCGGATTGTTGAATGTGTTTGTTTTAAGATGCATTATTATATTAATCAATAGTATCCCCTAAATCTCAGTTATAAGGGCAACACAAAAAATGCCCAATATAGTGCTTTTAAGGGAAATATCAGATGGCAATACAATATATTGAGCAGACTGACGTTATACAAAGTATAAAAAAAAATAGAAATGCGATTAATCTCTATCACTTTAGATAATTACAGGAATTTTACTCATTACAATCTTCAGTTTGGTAAGAAGACCTCCATTCTCATAGGAAGAAATGGCATGGGTAAATCGAATTTATTGTCAGGCATGGTCCAGGCAATGAGTTTTATTTTCTCAAAACAAAGAGATACGCCACAATATGATTTCATCAGAAGCTCTGACCAAGGGGTGAAGCAATTTTCGATAACGGATTCTAGATATGCCGATGGGGATTATTGTTTCCCCTTATCATTGACAATGAAAGGATCTCTTGAAGATGGGGACGATAATAAAATACTAAATTGGTCGTTTGAGCAGGAAAGTATGAAATCTGGACTTAAAGATTCAAGATTCCGAGAGGCATATCGAGAGTTCTGGGAATATTATAATTGGAAAAGAGAGAAGCCAGTATTGGCCTTTTTCTCAGACGGCTTTCCTCATAAGGATACCAGACTGACTAAAAAAATGAAGGATAAATTGGAATCCGGTAAACCTCTTCCTGCTAACACTGGATACTATCAGTGGGATAAAGAACAAAGTTGCGTTAATATATGGAAACAATATTATATGCAACAGTGGATAAATAACAAATTGAACCCTGATAGCGAAAAACAAGCTTTTGTGGGTGCGGTAAACAAAAAAATGGTAGATTTTTCTATGCCATTGCCAGATGGCCCAGAGATAACAAAAGACCTAATGTTGGAAGGGCTTTTCGCGGAGAGTCGAGGTGAAAGAAACAACTTGGTGATTGAGTTTGTCGATGGCCGTAGGGTTCCATTTGACAATTTGCCAGCTGGTTATAACAGAATTTTTTCAATTGTATTGGATTTGTCCTGCCGTAGTTACTTGTTGAATGGAAATTGCAATCCTGAAGGGGTAGTCTTTATCGATGAGATAGAGTTGCACCTCCATCCATCCATTGCTGCAGAAATACTTCAACGCTTGAGACGTTCGTTCCCAAAGATGCAATTTATTGTATCAACACATTCTCCACTCGTTATCACTCATTTTAACCAATCATCCGATGATGATGACGACTATCGATTGTATCAATTGAATAGAGAAGACGATATTTATGTCAATCGTCGTATAATGGACCTATATGGCTTAGACTATAATTCTGGGCTATTTGATTATATGGATATGCCCGATAATGTTGCTCTTGTGGCAAAATATAAGGAATCATACCGTTATTGGATAAGGCATGACCAAGATAGGGCAAAAAAAATAGCAGAGCTAATAAAGCGGTCTTTCCCTAAGAATACGGGTTTGCTAAATGAGTTGAACATTCACTAACTATGAAATTCGTTGATAAAAATCATGAGGCAGAAGCAAATGCCATTATCACTCCATATCTCCATTATGCCTTGAATCAACCATGGTATGGTAATGATTTAAAATTTGGAAGGGAATCCCTTTATGAGAGAATGCGAGGTTATCCACCAAATAGTCCAAATGAGGCGAAATGTCGGTCGGTATTGCTTGATAGGGTGCTGCTTCCGGAACAAAACAATAGGTGTTGCTATTGTATGCGACGCATTGATGACCATAGTGATGATGCTTCCATCGAACACATCATACCCAAAAGCGTTGACACTTATAGGGGTATGATGCATTATTTTAATCAGCATCTGCCTAATTTAAATAGCCGAAAAATCTGCTTAACTGATACATTTGTTGCAAGTAGGGTTGCTATCGATGCAAATTCCCCTTTTCCTCACTTAGTGGCATATCATAACTTCGCTGCAGCATGTCGAAAATGCAATAGTTCACGTGGCCATGAGGAAATAGAAGTGTTATTTCTCCACCCAAATATCCATAATGAGATTGAATATAATAACCATACAGGTGAGGCATTTTGGGCTTTAGATCCAGTGTATAGCCCAACCGCAAGGCCCGAAGATATACCGACATTGGAGACATTGAAACTCAACAGGCCATTATATAAGGCTATTCGTGCAACTTGGTTCCAGGCAAAAAGGGAGGGAATTAATCCTACAACCCTGACGACAGAACAAGATAAATCTGATTTAATCTATAAATCAGCGGGTGCTGCAATAGATAATGATCCTAAATTTGACGATAAGGATTTTAGAGGTTTTATGGATTTGACAAAAGCAGCAAATTGGAGTATCTTCTTAAAGTTTGACTATTTCGGAAGATGATTGGGGATTTAGAAAAAAAAGTATGTTAAATGTCTGACAATAAAGATTTCTTCAAGAAACAAACTGACTCATCGAGAGTCAAGGCAGCTATTATCTCCGAATATTTCCCACAATATTGTAGGATTATATCCCGTCGGCATTGCCCGGAGCATTTTGGCTATTTCGATATGTTTGCAGGACCGGGAATGTACGAAGATGGCAGTTTGTCAACACCATTACTTGTAGCTAGGAGTTGTTACGAAGACCCGTTTCTGCGTGATCGTGTTTGGATGGTGTTCAATGATATGGCATACGGTGACAAATTAAGAGAGAACTTTGAAAAATATTACCAGAGTGGAACATTCCCTAATGAGCCTTACTTTGCAAGTCGTACATTTGGCGAGTGGCCAAAGTTAGACAGTTTCCTAACTCGAAATACAATGCAAGGATTCTACAATGAATGTCCGACAGTATTGTTTATTGACCCTTGGGGCTATAAACATATCAACACACGTGTATTGACTCAATTTCTGACTAGGTGGGGCAATGAAGTGTTTATTTTTATTAACACTAAACGCTTAAACGCAGCATTTGAAAACGACAAGTTTCAAGAGGATTTAAGAATTGTCTTTCCGTTGACCTATAACGAGGTAAAAGAAAATAAAAAGCTGAAAGGCTCGGTAGAAGAACGTCATAACTACATAATCAACCAACTTGCTAACGAGTTTCGCAGAATATTGAAAGGAATGGTATTTTACACAGCATTCGAATTTCGCGAAGAAGACCAAAAAACACCAAGTCATTACCTGCTACATATTACCAAAGGAGCCAGAGGGTTCGACCTTGTGAAGCAGGTATATAGCAGATATGCTAACGTTGAAAGGGAGTTGGGAAGTATGGGTGATGTTGATACTTATACATTCGACCCCAAAACCTTTAATACAGAATCATTGTTTGATGAAGACTTCAAGCAAGACAATATAGATAAGTTGAAGCGGGAGTTGTGTAGTAAGTATTCTGGTAAGACGATTAACACAGAATCGCTTTTTAATGAAGATCATCGCAATCGGCTACATTCTCGCACACATTATCTTGTGGCATTTCGCCAATTATGTGATGAGAAGAAAATAGAAGCAAAATTTACCGATGATAAGAAACACAAGGCATCGGTACTGATTTCTCCAATGTGCCTTATAACCTTTAAGTAACAGTATATGGCAGATACGAAAATAGAATGGACTGATAAGTCATGGAATCCTGTTACGGGATGTACGAAAATATCAGAGGGCTGCCAACACTGCTATGCAGAGGTGATGGCAAGAAGGCTTAAGGGAATGGGTCAAGAGAAATACAGAAATGCTTTCCAATTGACACTACACCCTGAAGATTTAGATGAACCAAGGAAATGGCATAAACAACATAATGTCTTTGTCTGTTCAATGGGCGATTTGTTTCATGATGAAGTGCCTTTTGAATTCATTGATAGAGTGATGAAAACCATACGTGAGACACCGCAACACCGATACCAATTATTAACAAAAAGAGCGGAGCGGATGGAAGAGTATTTTGCGACTCACAGAGTACCTGAAAATGTATGGTTGGGTGTAACTGTTGAGGTACAGCGTACACGTTTTCGAATTGATCTCCTGCGCAAAATACCAGCATCTGTGCACTTTCTTTCATGTGAACCACTCTTAGAAGATTTGGGTGAGATGGATCTGGAGGGCATTGATTGGATTATCGTTGGAGGAGAAAGTGGACTAAAGGCACGACCCATGAGAGAGGAGTGGGCTTTGAATGTGAAAAGACAAGCTGCAGACAAGGATATTGCTTTCTTCTTTAAGCAATGGGGGACGTGGAGCTGTGAGGGTGTAAAACGCAACAAACACGTTAACGGTAAACTCTTGGAAGGAAAAATTGTTCAGCAGATGCCTAAAGAGAGGAAAATATAGCTATGACACAGTATTTATATGACGATGATACATTCGGTGCTCAAACCATCTCAATTTTGGATAGGTTGCATAGCTATTTTAGTGATGTTCACATGTGGAGTAGTCAGGGGGGAGAAGAGCCTATGCCTCAATTCAAGTTCAGGGCTCTATTGCTGATTGCAGAAATCTATGAGCATGTTCGTCTGTATGTCAACAATCATGAAGAAAGTCTATCTAACTATTTTGGAAAGTGGACGTTGAGAAAATGTTTGGAGCAAGTGGTTGCCATAGAGGGTTTGCAGAAACAATTGAATGAAATGCATCCGGATTTCGAATTTTGCGATGCCCAGTATGAATTACGAGAGTGTATTATGGGAGTTAATCATCTTCCCTTAGGAGGAGATGATATTGCCAAACTTTATGAAAAGGGAATTGATGGTTTTCGCGAAGAATGTGACATCAACAATCATCCTCCTATAGCTAGTTCTCAGTTATGGAATGCCGTTTCCAGCAATGACCGCAATTATAAATTCGGTCGATTGTTTAGGAAAGCCAAGGAGTCGTTTGTGGAGTTTGACAAGGAGGGCAAGTCGCCAGACCCGGATGACCGTGCTTATAACCAAGCAAGGGATGAAAACCAATTAAGCAACCAAATTGCATATAAAGCGAAAAAAATCGATTATTCCGCAAACTATGCTAGTCAAGATTTTTTTGATTGTTTGCAATATATTCTTCACATACAGTTAGAAGCTGAGAATGCAAGTGCAGATATAATTTGTCGCGAACTGGGAAAGGCTCTAGAGACATTACGCAATGTGTATATGGCTGAAGCCGAAGACATCTATTATATTCGAACTGGTGACTTTGCAAGTTTGGAGATGTTTTATGATGAGAAATCCATTAACCACTTGTACACAGAAATTCCTTTCAGAAAATATTATGAGGCAAAAAATGATTATATTGAATATTTTTCTGAAGAAATTGAAGCAGAGCTTGCAAAATGGCGCATGGATAAAGGTTATGTCGAGCGTAAGCTCAGTTGCGAAGAATACGAGGAATTTTTGTGTGAACATATAACTGATGTAGAAAATAATATGAAGGGTTATGATGAACTGTGGGAACTCCGGACACATAGTGGTGGATTGGATACTAAGGTGACTCCCGAGAACTTTGCAAGAATGTTCTATCGGAGGGAAGGGGTTGATAGTTATTTCATCGAATTGGAATGGGAACTGGAAGAACTGATAAGGATAAGAGAAAAGAACAAAGAGAAAACACTGTCTGTCATTCAAGAACAGGCGACCACTCCCGAACAAAAGGCCGTAGATGATTTTATCGAGAAAATCCTTATGCTCGTTAATATGGCATATGATGAATGGAACGACAGGTATTTAGTGCCGGCTGTTCATAAGCCGGAAGTTCACATTATTATTAAGAAAGATGAATTGGTTCAATATATACAAGATTTGAGGAAGAGTAGATTCGAAGTTTTGTCGGAAATGTGCTACCCCAAAACATCAAAGTCAAAACAAGTGTTCTGTCAGTATGTGGTAAGCCTCCAAGAAAAAGGCTATTTCGGTGAACTATCTAATAAATTGTTAGCACAAATAATAGCACCAATTGTCGGACTTGCTATAGGTACTGTTACAAACTACCTCAGCCGTTCATAGTTTCGTTTTCCCGGATTGATTAATCGCCTATTTCGACTATTGAAGTAGGCGTTTTTTTTGTTTGGATATGAATCATAGGAATTAAATTATATGATTCACTATGTTATTTATTAATTGTTTGAATTTGTGTGTTGTATGCCTAATGAATTAATTTGAATAATTTTTGGTCAAATGTAATATTACTTTGTATTTTGCAATTGCAAACCCATAATAACGGGTCATTAATAAAATGAGGAAAATTACAGATTCAAAGACAATTAAAGGTAAAATCCTAAAAGTTGGATGTTCTCGACAGTATTGCACAAGTTGGGGTGAAATGCTTTTCAAAGGACGAGAAATAATTGTTTGTGTAAATAATATTAAGCACAAACGTCAAACTATCCCAATGTATATACGCGACGATTCTGATGTGGGTATTCTACATCTTTCTCAAAATGTTCTTTTAGGAAAAGAATGGGAATTAAGTATACATGGAGAACTGAATACATCTAGTCACGGATGTATTTTTATCGACAGCATCAATCTCTATGCACAAGTTGCTAAGCAAATTTCTATCAACAATTATTTCTAATATTAATGAATAAAAAAACAATATGAAAATTTTAAAAGTACAAATTTTCAGAAGCAAGGAGTTCGGGAGTATTCGGACTCTGACGGACAAAGACGGCGAACCTTGGTTTGTCGGTAAAGATGTGGCTGGTATCCTTGGGTACAGTAATCCAACAAAAGCCATTAGAGACCGAGTCTTTGAGGAAGATAAGATGCTGGTGCAACTTGCTGAGACTCAAAGGGGGTCTAAATTGGACCCCCCTTGTGCAGGCAAGACTAACATCATGGTTATCAACGAAAGCGGGCTTTACAGCTTGATTCTTTCCTCTAAGCTTGAGTCGGCGAAGCGGTTTAAACGGTGGGTGACTTCGGAGGTGCTGCCGCAGATCCGTCGGACGGGCGGGTATGTCCCGACTCACGACAACCAAGGGGGTCAGCTGAGCGACGAGGAGATTATGGCGAAGGCACTGCAAATCTCCCAGCGCACTATCGAACAGCAGCAGTCGCTTATCGACCGCCAGCAGCAGACTATCGAACAGCAGCAGCCGAAGGCTCTTTTCTATGACTGCGTGGCTGTGAGCGACGACACTTGCAGCGTGGCCGAGATGGCCAAGGTGATTGAGGCCAACGGCTACCCGATGGGTCAGAAACGACTGTTTGAGTGGCTGCGCAACAACGGCTACCTGTGCACACGCAGAGGGCAGTTCTTCAATACGCCTTATCAGATTTGGGTGGAAAGGGGACTGTTCCGCATCGAGACAAACGTGGGCTACGGAAGTGACGGCATAGAGTATGTGAACCACACGACCCGCATCACGGGCAGAGGACAGGCTTATCTGCTCTCACAGTTTTTTGCACCTATTGTTTAACTTTAAAATTATATTGTTATGAACACAAAAATTGTAAAAATCATTGCACAGTCCGAAACGACTTATGTGCAGTCGAGAAAGAATGAGAACGGCCAGGTGGCTAAGTGTTACATCCGTCTGCGGGAACTGGGCGGGGAACATGAGGATGAGTATCTGTGCGCGTTGTATGGCGGACTTGCTGAACGTAGGTTCGAGCCGGGCAAACTGGTGGCGGCAAGTCTCCGATTCTCTACCCACGAGACTAACGGTACCAGGTATCAGGACATCGTGGCTTATGAAGTCGTGCCTGTGAACTAATTCGTCCACGTATCACGCGTATCGCACGGATTATCTTTCATCCATGTATCACATGAATTATATATATCCACGTATCACGCGTATCGCACGGATTATCTTTCATCCATGTATCACATGAATTATATATATCCACGTATCACGCGAATCACACGGATTATCTTTCATCCATGTATCACATGAATTATATATATCCACGTATCACGCGTATCGCACGGATTATCTTTCATCCATGTATCACATGAATATATATCCACGTATTACGCGAATCACACGGATAATTCATTATGCAGGCATAATAACAAGCGTTAGAGAAATTAAATAGTTTATTCACTTGAGTTGAGGTGAGGAGGATGTTCTCGAGTAAATGGCCAAAGAATCTAAACTTCTTCTCGCAAAACTCGTAATTATGAAAAAAAATAGATATAATAGAAATGATAGAGATGATAGAAATAATAATAGTAGATTTGAGAAAACTGTCACTTTGGATGGTATGATGACTTTCGGAAAGTTGGACGATGGGCTTCGTGTCCTTGATTTTGCGGCTACGGAGGCTGCGGTGGTGGAGCCTTTCACTGCTACTTGTCTGGTGCAGGCGATGAGGGACGGCAATGTGTATATCACCGAGAAGCCTAAACGGCTGCGTAACAAGCCCCTTTTCCGCGAGGATAACTGCTCGCTGACGCTGGGCAGGGACGGTAGGTATTACTTCGCGTTCTCGCTGCCTGCGGAGCTGGTGAAGGAACTGCCCGACAGACTGGTGCATCAGTCGCTGGCTATCGCCCAGAAGGTGGAACGTCACATCCTTGGAGGAAAGGAGGAGAAGAGATGATTTACCGTATCCTATGCAAAGGGAGGAGCAAGTACGCCTGCCGCGTGAAGGACCGCGAGGAGCTGCTGGCGCTGCGTAATGCGCCGGAGAACCTCGCACACCTCGAGAAGGCCCGTCAGGGCGACTCGTCGGAGAAGATGAAGCTCGTCCAGTTTGCCTATAACCTGGGCATTGCGGAGGGCCCTCTGAAGGGGTGCAAGAGCGTGGGAAGCCAGTTCTTCCACGACGTGGACTGCTACGACGCGGAGGAGTCGGAGGCCACGAAGGTGCAGATTCTCGCCAAGAAGGAGGAGATAGGCTTGCTGATGCTGGAACGCTCGGTGAGCGGGGGCTGGCACTTGGTGTGCCGACGGCTGCCAGGAACGACCATCCTGGAGAACCAGGTGAGGGTGGCGACGGCGCTGCATCTGGAGATGGACACCCAAAACAAGGACCTGACCAGGGTGGTGTTCTCGACCAGCGGGAGCGAGGAGGACTTGCCCTATCTGGACGACGCCCTCTTCGACGAGCCTATGTCGGCAGCGGAGTGCGAAGCCGAATACGAGCGGCTGCAGCAGCGCCAATGTCGCGGCGAGGAGGCTGTCCCGGCAGGGGCGAAGCGGCAGAACAAGCATTACCGCCCTTGGGAGGAGACGGCGAGTGCCGGACAGACAAAGGGCGTTACAACGTTACAGCGTTACAGCTCGGAAAAGGAAAGCACCCACGAGGTACCGACGGGTGAGGCAGAGACCTTCCCGACGGAGTATAAGGGGTTTGCCTATACGGAGATAATGCAGAAGTACTGGGAGCTGTTCAACGACGGCAAGGAGCCCCAGGAGGGTGACCGTGACACGCTGACCTACCAGCTGGCGTGCGACTTGCGCCATATCTGCGGACGCAACGCCGAATGGCTGGACCAGGTGATACCCTGCTACGACGGGTTCCCCGTAG
Organism: uncultured Bacteroidales bacterium; assembly: GCA_900317125.1. Taxonomy (GTDB): domain Bacteria; phylum Bacteroidota; class Bacteroidia; order Bacteroidales; family P3; genus Colimorpha. Next base: position 63,119 of record ONFR01000005.1, read on the forward strand.
AGGAGAAGCGGAAGAAGATAGAGAACGCCCTGAATGCCAAGAGCGAGGGGATGCCCTACCGCCTGCGGCATGTGCTGACGGCTTTGAAGAGCGACAAGGTGGTGATGGCCTGCGGGGGTACGCTGACCACTCCGCCACCCATGCCCAAACGGCTGCCGGCATTGGTGAGGCTGCTGACCAAGAATGTGCCGTGGTTCTACAAGCCTGCAGTGGCGTCGGCGGTGTTCCCGGCCTTGGGGGCACATCTGCACGGCGTCCGCTTCCGCTATTGGGACAACGTGGAGCACGAGGCGACATTCATGAATGTGCTTGTCGGACGGCAAAGCATCGGCAAGGGCTCCATCAAGAAGCCTGTAGAGTATATCATGGACGACATCCGCCAGCGCGACATCCCTAACCGCCAACGCGAGGCGGAATGGAAACAACGCAATCCCGGGGCCAAGCAGAAGAAGGAGCCCAGACCGACGGATATCTGTATCCAGATGCTGATAGACAACCTGACGGATGCGGTGTTCAACCAACGCATCGTGGACGCCAACAACAACGGTGGCCGCTTTATCTACACCATCGTGGACGAGATTGACGCCCTGAAGAAGGTGACGTCGAAGGGGACGGCTGACGAGGTGGGGCTGCTGATACGCAAGGCCTTCGACAACTCGATGGCAGGACAGGAACGCGTGGGGGCCGACTCGGTGAGCGGCATCGCCCCGCTGCGGTGGAACTTCAACGCCTCGACCACTCCGCCCAACGCCCGCAAGTTCTTCAACAAGATGGTGAACGACGGGACCGTGAGCCGTCTGGATGTGTCGACCATCATCCGCGACGACGATGAGGACGAGGCCCCTGTGCTGGGCATCTACGACCACTCGTTTGCCGTGGAGCTGAAGCCTTACATCGACCGGCTGGAGTCGGCAAGCGGTCTGATAGAATGTCCGCAGGCGTTACGGCTGTCGCTGGAAATGAGACAGGAGAACCACGAGGCGGCACAGCTGTATGACTCGGAGGCGTACAGGATATTCTCCTACCGCGCGAATGTCATCGCCTGGCTGAAGGGGATGGTGCTGTATGTGGCACAGGGCTACCGCTGGGACAAGACCATCGCCGACTTTGTGAGATGGAGCCAGCAATATAACCTGTGGTGCAAGATGCTCTATTTCGGTCAACAACTGGAGAAGGAGCTGCGCGAGGAGGTGGAGATTCAACGCCAGTCGCGTCCGCAGAATCTGCTGGAGCTGCTGCCCGACGAGTTCACCCGCGAGCAATACCGCCAGATGCGGCAAAGCCAGGGGCGTGAGGGCGACGGCAACGGGACCTTGCGTATCTGGGTGAACCGCGGCTATATCGTGAACGACGCGGCGTCGGGGAGGTACTGCAAGACCGAGGCGTATCTGAAGAAGTACAGACAATGATAGGGTTGCGTGGAGAGTCTATAACTAAATCTGTAGGGCTTATGATTACGATTGAGAATAACTACGAATGCTTTGTGGCGCTCTGGCTCCGGCTGGAGCGCACGAGGCAGCTGTTCGGGATGCAATACCGCAGGTTCTGCATACGACATGTGATGACGTCGTGGTTCGGCACTGTGCACGATATGACGATCTGGGAGGTGTGCAACCTCACCGTGGTGGAGGAGCGGCAGTACTATGGCTTGGACGAACTGCCCGCCCCGGGTCAGAAGCCTCGCGCCTGCCGCGAGTTCCTGCGGGCGTTGGTGGCGGTGAGGCTAGGCATCGGGGTGCGCCAGGTGGACCTGAAGGCGCTTGATGAGGCCTATAGCGCGGCGTTCCCACATTGCACACCGCTTAATGTGGGGAAGAAAAAGCATGAGTCGATGTAAGGGAGAGAGTCTCCATTTCGGAAGAAGGGTCTTCTCTGCACAACACAGCTCAGGTAACAAGCCTTTTTTCAGCGGAGTGGCAAAGGGTTTAAAACTACAAATGGAGATTTTTTTTTCTCAAAACAGTTGTATGTTTAATTTTTTTTGTATCTTTGCATATTCATTGTAGATTGAAACTTGTGAAAAAACAAGCAGTAATGGCTTAAAAATTAATTGATAATGTCTGATTCTAGTCCAAGGCTCATAGTTTACGTTGAGTCCCTTTTTTCAAGTATTGTCCGAAATAGACAAGAAAAAAGGCTATCTAACCTTCAGAAAATCTCCGAAGAGATTGAACAATTGAAAAAAGAATTTGCTCCAAAAGGGAACGATTCTCAGCAAAAGGTTTTTACCGAAAAAGATTTGCTTTATTATCTCTATTTAAACCCGATGGGCACAATAACGGATAATGATATAATGAATTCTCCCATAGCAAAAAACTATTTTGATATTGGAATATTAACACAGGGTGTTAGTGGTGATATGGAATCACAATATCGGCTCACTTCTTTTGGTCGCGACCAAGTCAAGGATGCACTGACTTTAGAAATGTTAAGTTAGTGCATTTTTTTATATTCTATATCTTGCCAGATGAATAATTGGGCAAGAGTTAAAGAGTTGGTTTATGGGGATTTGCGTTTTTTGGTATCCAGTAATATATCACTCTCCACTTAATGAGCGTTTTCGTCGTTTTGAGATAGAACAATGTGTTTCGGATTTTGGCTACCCGGAGGCTTATCTTAAGATAAGTATTGCTCACTCAGAGACTTCAATTGAAGAGGCGCAAAAAAAACGCGATCTTATAACGCGACCTATAACTGTCGAATGCTACAAGAAGGAGTCAAATGGGAAGAAGACTCCAGTTTTTACAACATTCACATTAGAGTATAAGAACCATTCCCGTAATGGAATGGTTGTGTATGAATACGACGAGCCTAAAGATTATCCGCAAGATGAACAGGCTCGTCCCTTTGAAGAATTTCTCACAGGAGTATGCTATCACCACGTAAAATCCCTTTTTCACAACCATGAAGTTCAAAGCGATAGAGATAGTGGCTTGATGGCCTACTTGCCTGAAGGAAAATTTGATATTAACTCTATCAGAGAAGTAAACAACGGTGCTCTCAGCTATTATATCAAACAATACGAGCGCATTTTCTTGCAGTATGCGGAGAAGATCTCAAAACGCTTGCAAGACCACGATGGTATCGATCGTAAGTTTAAAAATCAGATAGGACTTCAAAATGATAATGGAGGTTTCCCTGGTTACGAAGGTTTGGTAAAGTATGGCCTTTGCGATTTTCGAAGATGGTTCAGTGGCCACGAACATCAAGATGAGGTTGAAACACTCAAAAAAGATATATTGAAGTGGTCGCTGTTGTTGAATCCACACAAAAATAAAATCAGTCGTAATTTGAGTTCGTACGAGAAACGTATAATAAATATCTTAAATAACATTAATAATCGAATTGAAAATAGTGATGAAAAGTATTATTATTTAGATTTATTAAATAGAACTCAAACAATTACTCAAACTGTTACTAAATTTGTTGGAATTAGGAAAGAATTGCCAAATTATAAATTATATCGTTATGAGTTAGAACCTATAAATACTATTCTTAATGAAATAGAAATAGAACTAGGAATATATAAACGTCAATATTTCTGTCAATTATATTTATATGTATATTGGCAATTGGATAAACTAATCCTAAACAAGCATTGTCTCACGAAGGATCATCGTGAAAAAATAAATAAATTTTGTGAGGGTGCATCTACAGAGTACGTCTATTGTAAAACACTTTTAGAATCCCGTTACAATTGGAGAATAAAAAAAGACAACTACACTGAAGCTGAATACGATGACCGAAGAACTGCATTGAATATCAGAAATTCGATTCGCTATATAGAAACGGCAAAATACAGACATTCAACTTCCCAAACCAATGATACACATTCAATATTGAAAAAAGCTGAAAGGGTTAGCAGATTTGCCTTTTTTGTATCAATTCTGGGGGTAATTATTACAATTATAAGTTTGATAGTCTCGATTAGGAGTTGTTCTACTCCAAATCAAACTCCAAATACCACCTCTGCCGAGGTTGAGAATGCAACAATAATAAAATGTGACAATGAGGTGCAAAGCAATACGTTCTTTTATAAGAGTGAAAGACGGAAAGATTAATCTTATGTGTTAGGGATAAGATTCTGAAAAAAGACAAATATCTTCATTTCCTTTTAGTTGGCTAGTTTGCGGTTGGCTTCGCAGACGTTGCTTTGGCTCGGCATCGGGGTGCGCCAGGTGGACCTGAAGGCGCTTGATGAGGCCTATAGCGCGGCGTTCCCGCATTGCACACCGCTGAATGTGGGGAAGAAACAGCGGCTGCGGGGTGGCACCGATGGGCGGCGAACCGCCGGTGGGCGGGGAACCCCCGCCGGTGGTGGGGAAGGCTGGTTGCATTAGAGGGATTAATGGGGTTAATGGAGTTAATGGAGTTAATGGAATTAATGGGGTTGATGGGGTTAATGGGGTTGATGGGGTTGATGGGGTTAATGGGGTTGATGGGGTTGGTGGGTGGAATGGGGTTAATGGGGTTGGTGGGTGGACTCTTTTTTCACTTTTCAATTTTCATTTTTCACTTTTTTCATTTCTCTTCTCTTTTTCTGATATTTGGATTTTTTTTTGTATTTTTGCAAAATGCGAGGGGGTGCGCTTGGCGCGCTGAGGGGTTTGATTGAGTTGGAGATATGATAGAGGGGAGAGAGATTATAGATTTGATAGAGGGGATAGATTTGATAGAGGGGATAGAGATTATAGATTTGATAGATTTTTTGAAACAGAATAATATGGGCAGGTTTTTTACCGGTAGGACTAAGATGGCTGACGTGGTGTCGATGAATCATTCGCTGATTCTGGCGATGCCGCGCTTCGGCATTGCATTGGGGTTCGGGGAGCAGAGCGTGCAGGAGATTTGTGCCAGGTACGGGCTGCCCGTGGACTTTGTGCTGCTGATTTTCAATGTGTATACGTTCGACGACTATCTGCCTGACGGGGACGACCTGATGCGGACGGATTTCAGTCCGCTGGTGCCTTATCTGGAGGCGAGCCATCGGTACTATCTGTCGGAGCGGCTGCCGCACATCGAGCGGCATCTGCTGCATGTGGCGGGCAGTGCGGGCGAGCGGTACGGCTCGATTCTGAAACAGTTTTTCGAGGATTACCGCAAGGAGGTGGTGGAGCATTTCGAGAGCGAGGAGCGCGAGGTGTTCCCGTACCTTGAGGAGCTGATGAAGGGGGTGCGCGGCACCCGTCCGATGAGCGAGCATTTTGCCGACAACCACACCGATTTGGTGGACAAGCTGGGCGATTTGACACAGATTCTGTATAAGTATATCCCGTGCGAGGGTTTTGAGGAGGAGTTGAACGAGCTGGTGTTTGCCATCATGCAGCTGAGTGCGGACTTGGAGAAGCACGCTTTGATTGAGGAGCGTATCCTGCTGCCGTATGTCGAGTTGTTGGAAAGGAGACAGGAGGAATGAAGGCGAAGAGACAGGTGCTGGTGGTGGAGCCGAGCGACATCGTGCGCGAAGGACTGCGGTCGTTGCTGGACGAGGAGGAGTTTGTTATGCAGGCGCCTCTGCGCGAGATTCCGGCGGACATGGCGCAGCGGATTGGCCGTCAGCAGCCGGACATACTGATACTGAATCCCACACTGCTGAACACGCCGCCAAGGATGCAGCTGGTGGCCATCCAGCAGGCGAGGACGAGCATGGCTGTGGTGGCATTGGTGTATGAATATGTGGAGCCGTCGCTGCTGAGCCAGTTCAAGACGGTGCTCGACATCAGGGAGAAGGGGAACAGGGTGGCGCAGCTGTTGCGCGAGAGCTGCCAGCAGGAGCAGGAGGACGAGGAGGGTTATGAGCTGAGCGAGCGCGAGACGGAGGTGCTGGTGCTGCTGGCCAAGGGCTGCAGCAGCAAGGAGATTGCCGACAAGCTGAATATCAGCATTCACACGGTGAACACCCACCGCAAGAACATCACGCGGAAGACGGGTATCAAGAGTGTGGCGGGTTTGGCGGTTTATGCTTTGCTGCATAATCTTGTGGTGGGGTAGAGGGGGATAGAGACGATAGATTTGATAGATTTGATAGAATTGATAGATACGATAGATATTTATGAATGAGAAGAATGTTGAACGGCTTTGGAACGCTAACTACACTAAGGTGTGGGTGGCGAACTTTATGATTTTCTTCTCGTTCATGCTGCTGACGCCGCTGCTGCCGATTTATCTGCACGAGCAGTTTGCGGCCGACAAGGACACGATAGGCTTGGTGCTGTTCGGGTATGCGGTGATGGCGTTGGTGGCGCGTCTGTTTTCGGGCTATGTGGTGGACAGCTTCCCGCGGAAGATGGTGCTGCTGATTAGTTTCACGGTGTTCACGCTGTTCTTTGTGGGCTATGTGGCCGCAGGGACGCTGATGCTGTTTGCGGCGGTGAGGACGGTGCACGGCATGCCTTTCGGCTTTACGACGGTGGCGAACAGCACGGTGGCCATCGATGTGCTGCCCTCGTCGCGGAGGACGGAGGGGATAGGCCTGTATGGGTTGAGCAACAACCTGGCATCGGCCATCTCGCCGACGATAGCGATATGGATATACACGACGACACATAATTTCGACATCATCTTCTGGCTGGCGATGGATGTGGCCACATTAGGGCTGCTGATAGACGCCACAGTGAAGACCCGCCCGAGGGAGCTGGTGAAGGACAAACAGCCGATCTCGCTGGACCGATTCTTCCTGATGAAGGGGATGGGCGAGGCGTTGACGATGGTGTGCTTTGCCTTCTCGTATGGCGTGATGAGCACGTATGTGGCCATCTACGGCAAGGAGCGCCTGGGAATAGAGGGCGGCTCGGGGACGTTCTTCCTGCTGCTGTCGCTGGGACTTATCCTGTCGAGGCTGCAGGGCAACAAGGCGTTGCGGGAGGGGAAGATAACGCACAACGCCTCGCTGGGCGTATGCGTGTCGCTGATAGGATACCTGATGTTTGCCGCACTGCCCAACGCAGTGGGATACTACGGTGCGGCGTTGGTGATAGGACTGGGTAACGGACACATGTACCCGGCATATCAGAATATGTTTGTGAATCTGGCGCCCCACACGCAGCGGGGGACGGCCAACAGCTCGATACTGGTGGCGTGGGATGTAGGCGTGGGATTCGGGATACTGCTGGGCGGTGTGCTGAGCGAGGCGTGGGGCTACGGAGCCGCCTTCTGGGCAGCGTGGATAGTGAACCTGACAGGGTTTGCGGGATTCTGGCTGTATGTGAAAGGCCATTTCACGCGGGAGCGGCTGCGCTGAATGTTGAATTGTTAAATTGAAGATAATAAAATAAAAAGAATATGTTACGCAAGGTTAGAATTGGATTGGCCCTTTTGTTTTTCACGGCCATCACGTTGCTGTTTCTTGATTTCACGGGTGTGTTGCACCTGTATCTAGGCTGGCTGGCAAAGGTGCAGCTGCTGCCTGCGGTGCTGTCGCTGAATGTGGCGGTGGTGCTGTTTTTTGTCGTGGTGACGCTGCTGGTGGGCAGGACGTACTGCTCGGTGGTGTGCCCGATGGGTGTGATGCAGGATATTTTCGGCTGGTTGGGCGGACGGTGGAAGAAAAACCGTTTCCACTACACGAAAGGCTGCAAATGGCTGCGCTGGACGATGCTGGCGTTGTTTGTGGTGCTGATGGTGCTGGGGTTGAATGCTATCGCCATCCTGATAGCCCCGTACAGCGCCTACGGACGCATTGCGACGAATCTGTTCCAGCCGGTGTATATATGGATAAACAATCTGTGTGCCTACTTTGCCGAGCGTGCGGGGAGCTATGCTTTCTACAAGACGGATGTGTGGGTGAAGAGCGGAGTGACGCTGGCAGTGGCCGCAGTGACCTTTGTGTTGATAGGATTCCTGTCGTTTCGCTGGGGACGGCTGTGGTGCAACACGGTGTGCCCTGTGGGGACGGTGCTGGGATTCCTGTCGAAATTCGCCCTGTTCCGTCCGGTGATAGATACGGACAAGTGCAACGGCTGCAAGAAGTGCGCCAGGAACTGCAAGGCGATGTGTATCGACCCCGAGACGCATACGATAGACATGACACGCTGCGTGGCGTGCATGGATTGCCTGGAGAACTGCCACCAGAAGGCCATCACCTACAGCCGTCGCAAGGCTGTGGCGAAGAAGGACGAGGTGGACGGCTCGCGCCGTAAATTTGTGGTGACCACGGCAGCTGTGGGTGCCGCCCTGGCCGTTGAGGCACAGGAGAAGAAAGTGGACGGCGGGTTGGCCGCCCTGGTGGACAAGCAGCTGCCGGAGCGCAATGTGCCGCTGAAACCATTCGGCGCCAAGAGCCTGAAGAACTTCTCGAGCCGCTGCACGGGGTGCCAGCTGTGTGTGAGCGAATGCCCACAGAATGTGCTGCGTCCGTCGAAGAAACTGACGACGATGCTGCAGCCGGAGATGGTGTTTGACAAGGGATTCTGCCCGCCGGAGTGTACGAAGTGCAGCCATGTGTGTCCGACAGGAGCCATCAAGCCCATCACACCCGAAGAGAAGAGTGCCATCAGTGTGGGACATGCCGTCACGGTGGCGAAGAACTGCCTGCTGGCGCAGGGAGTGGAGTGCAACGCCTGTTCGCGCCATTGTCCTGCCGCCGCCATCAGCATAGTGAGCGATGCTTCGACCGGACACAGCCGTGTGGCCGTCAACGAGTCGCGCTGCATTGGCTGCGGGGCGTGCGAGTATTTCTGCCCGGTGCGTCCGTTCAGCGCCATCTATGTCGAGGGACGCGAGGTGCACACCACAGTATGAGAAAACTAATTATCAATAAAATCTAAATAAACATCAAACAAAACTATGAGCAAGTTATTAGATACGCTTAGCGTAGTGAAAACGTACAAGTTCTGGAAAGAGCTTGTGATCATGACCCTCGGTATGTTTGTTACCGCAGCGGCAGTATATTATTTCTTGGTGCCGAGCAAGCTGATTATCGGTACCATATCCGGTTTGTCCATCGTGCTGGATAATATCTTCCAGGCGGCTGGCATCCATATTGGACTGTCGGTCATCATTATGGCCATCAACGCGATACTGCTGATACTGGCGTGGGTGTTGATAGGACATGAGTTTGGCGCGAAGACGGTGTACACGGCCATGATACTGGGTCCGTTGACCGATGTGTGGGACGCCATCCTCCCGTGGCAGAAGATTGCCAACGAGAACCTGGTGACTGGAACCCCTTCGGTAATGGGCGACCCGTGGCTGGACCTCTGCTGCTTCGTGCTGTTGCTGAGTGCCTCACAGGCATTGATGTTCAGCATCAACGCTTCGACAGGCGGACTGGACATTCTGGCCAAGATTGTGAACAAGTACCTGCACTTCGACATCGGCACATCGGTGAGCATTGCCGGTGCCGTCATCTGCTGCACGGCATTCTTCATCAACCCGTTCCGCATGGTGGTCATCGGACTTATCGGCACCTGGATTAACGGATTGGTGGTGGACTACTTCACGGCATCGTTGAACAACCGCAAGCGAGTGTGCATCGTGTCGAAAGACTACGACCGCATCCGCCGCTATATCATCGACGACCTGCACCGCGGCTGCACCCTCTATGAGGTGATTGGCGGCTACAGCAACGAGCGCAGTATCGAGCTGGAGGTGCTGCTGACGAAAGATGAGTTCAGCAACCTGATGGCCTTCCTGAGAGACAACGAAATCAATGCCTTCACCACCGCGGGCAATGTGAGCGAGGTGTATGGCCTGTGGACCAAGCACAGCAAGAAAAAGGCCATCAAGCAGAACGCAGAGACCAGATAGGGCTCAGGCGGCGTTGCGTGCCGACAAAGTGAAACGATAAAAATCAAAATATTATGAAAAAACCAAAACGTTTCGACAAGCGGTTTCTGCCCATGCTGTGGATAGGACTCGCCTTTTGGGTGGGCTCCATAGCAATCATGTACATCCTTGAGTGGGCGGGAGTGGAAATGGCCGGTCAGGATAACCTTTTCGACCTGGGCAAGACCATGTTCCAACGGTTGCCCATCTTCACGCTGCTGCTGTTCTGCCTCTTGCAGCCGATATTGGAGGAGATGAGCTTCCGCCTGTGGGGTGTGGGCAAGAAGTGGACCTTAGTGCTCTGCCTTGTGCTGATGGCAATGTTCGGCGTAAGTTCGATTGGCCTGCTGGGATTGCTTTTTGTCGTGGGCATCATACTGGTGACGGTACTTGTGAAGGACCGGTTCGTGCAGGTGTGGCTCAATGCCATCCTCAGCTCGCTGCTCTTCTCGCTGTGCCATATCTCCGGTTTCGGCAACGATGTGCTGGGGATGACGCTGGGACTTTCCGACATCTTCGGCATGGCCCTGGTGTGCTGCTGGCTGACGGTGAACATCAGCTTCTGGCTGTCGTGCCTGCTGCATGTGCTCAACAACTCGTTGTCAATCATCCTGCCGTTGCTTTTCCTGCCTGATGTGCAGACAGGTCGCATCATCGTCTCGTACGAGGATTCGCCCAACATGCAGGAATTGGCCACAGTGATTGAGCCGTTGCGGCCCTTTGCGGACAACAGCGCCCTGATTGCCGGAGCGGCCACGTGGAGCGAGCTTGCCGCTGGCGCCAAGGACTTCTACCTGGTGGGAGAACCGGCCGAGATAGCAAAAATGATTGCCTCGCAACGCATGGGCATCCCCGCTGATGTGTTGTTCGACTGGAAGGCAAAGGATGAATCGCTTGAGGAACGCATCGTGCTGCGCGTGAACGACATCAAAAAGGAAGTGTATAGCTGCGACGACCTCTACGACCACTATATGTCGCAAATTGCCTGCTACCTTGATGAACCTTTGCGCATGGACACCACCGAGGTGATGCTGAAGGAGATATGGCTGGTGTATGACGACGGACACGAAGAACTGCTCACCGACACGTGTGCGCACTTCAACGACGTCTACAGCCGTCTTATGTCCAATCCCTATGGAATCCGTGGCAACGCGATTGTCATGCTGTCGGAGGAAGTGAACGACAGCACCGTCGCCTTCCACTACTATTGCCGTCTGAACGAGAATGCCTTGCAGAAAGAGGTGGACAAGATGAACGCGGCGATGGACAAGCTGAAACACGTCGACTACCACCTTGACTACCGCGATGGGCGCAAAGTAACCTATATCACCATCCATTAGTTGGTTGCTGATAAGCTTATTCGACACTCATCCAACATATCAACGTACAATAAATCAACATAAAACCCTATACAATGGACCGCAGAGAATTTCTAAAAAGCATGGGCGCTGGTGCCTTGGTCACGGCAGCGATGGCCGCAGGTTGCGACTCGCCAAACAAAACGAGTGCCGAAGGATTCGCCACGGGCGAGGTGCCTACCGACAAGATGACGTACCGCACGGGCACACACGGCGAAAAGGTGTCGCTGCTGGGGTATGGCTGTATGCGCCTGCCGTCGACGGAAGACGGCAAGGACGGCAACCAGACCGAGGGCGACCTAGATCAGGACCGCATCAACGAGCTGACCGACTACGCCATAGCGCACGGTGTCAATCTCTTCGACACAGCTCCGCGTTATTGCAAGGCGCGTTCGGAGATAGCGATGGGCAAAGCCCTCAGCCGCCACCGCCGCGACGAGTATCTGGTGAGTACCAAGCTCTCCAACCAGAATGCCGCCCTGTGGAGTCGCAAGGGGAGCATCGAGATGTTCGAGCAGTCGCTGGAACGGCTGCAGGTGGATTATGTCGATTTCTACATGCTCCATTGTGTGGGTCTTCCGGGACGCGATTTGGACGGAAACCCTGTCGCCCCGCACGACGTGTTTATGCGCCGCTTTATCGACAACGGGATGCTGGACTGGCTGATGGAGCAGCGCGCCAAAGGGCGAATCCGCAACCTGGGGTTCTCCTATCACGGCGATGTGAAGGTGTTTGACGAAGCACTGGCCATGCACGAGAAGGTGCATTGGGACCATGTGCTCATCCAGCACAATTACATCAACTGGCAGCATGCCGACTCGCTGTCGCCCGACGGGGGAGGGGATGCCAATTCGGAGTATCTCTACGGCGAGCTGGCCAAACGCGACATACCGGTGTTTGTGATGGAGCCGTTGTTGGGTGGACAACTGGCCAATCTGCCGCAGTTTGCCGTCGACGAGTTGAAGAGCCGCGCTCCCGAGAAGAGCTTGGCCTCGTGGGCTTTCCGCTTTGCGGGTTCGATGCCGCGCATCCTGACGGTGCTCAGCGGTATGACCTATATGGAACACTTGCAGGACAATCTGCGTACGCTTGCCCCCCTGCAGCCGCTGAACGACGAGGAGATGGCGCTGCTGCGTTCGATAGCTGACCGCTATGTGGAGTTTCCCCTTGTGCCCTGCACGGGTTGCCAGTATTGCATGCCCTGTCCTTACGGAATCGACATTCCCGGCAACTTCGCCCATTACAACAAGATGGTGAACGAGGGCAACCTGCTGGATGCCCCGGGCGATGATGCCAGCGGCGACGAACGCAGAGCCTACCGCAAGGCCCGCAGAGCCTATCTTGTGAGCTACGACCGTGCGGTGCAGCGCGAACGCCAAGCCGACCACTGCATCGGTTGCGGCCGTTGTCTGCATGAGTGTCCGCAGGGTATCGACATCCCCGGAAAACTGGCCAATATCGAGAAGGTGCTGAGAGACTTCGGCGCATAAGAACAGAAACAGGGCCTTACGGTCGGACTCGGCTGTAAGGCCTTTTTAATAACAACCAAACAATCAGTCGCATGAATATATTGTTTATAGGTACAACCGAGATTATTGTCATCGTGCTTGTGGTGCTGCTGCTTTTTGGCGGGAAGAAGATTCCCGAGCTGATGCAGGGCATGGGAAAAGGGGTGAAGAGCTTCAAAGATGGCATGAACGGGATAGAGAATCCCACCCAGAAAGAGAAGGACACAGAAGAAAAGAAATCTTGAATTCGTTAATGTGTTAATTCGTTAATTCGTTAGTCTTTGAATTCTTTCAATCGTTGATAAGTTGATTAGTTAATACGGCTTTTCGTGCTTGATTGTCTGATTGTTTGAGTAATTTGACTGCGCCAGCCACTCAAGCATTAACACACTCAAGCATTCAAGCAATAATTTACACCTTCCTTCATGGACTTTTGGGGACATCTTGACGAGTTGAGGGGCTGTCTGCTCAAAGCCCTTGCTGCCGTAGCTGTCGCAGCGGTGGCTGCATTCTGCTGCAAGAGTTGGATTTTCGCCCTTGTGATGGCCCCCAGTCGCGACACATTTGTCACCTACCGTCTTTTCGAGCTTGTCACCGGTTCGGCCGTCCGTTTCCAGATAGACCTTTTCAATCCCGAGCTAGCGCAGCAGTTCATTGTCCACATGCGTGTGGCGTTATGGATAGGACTGCTGGTTGTCTCGCCCTATGTGATTTACCTCTTGTTCCACTTTGTCGCTCCTGGGTTGTACGCCCACGAGCGGCGCCATGCTGTCAAGGCGGTGGCGGGAGGATACGTCATGTTCCTTCTGGGTGTGGCACTCAACTATTTCCTGATATTCCCCCTTGCTTTCCGTTTTCTCGGCACCTATCAGGTGAGTCCCGATGTGCCCAACAGGATCGCCCTCACGTCGTATATCGACATGCTGCTGATGCTCTGTTTCCTGATGGGTGTGGTGTTCGAGTTGCCCATCCTGTCGTGGCTGCTGGCCAAGATAGGAGTGTTGAAAGCCTCGTTCATGCGTCGCTATCGCCGTCATGCAGTGGTGGTGGTGCTCATCGTCTCCGCCGTCATTACGCCCACGGGCGACGCACTCACCCTGTCGCTTGTGGCGCTGCCCATCTATGCGCTTTATGAGATAAGCATCGGGGTGGTGCGGCGAACCGAAAGAAAAACCCATTGACAATCCATATATTACGTCATACCATGAAAAGAATAGCCTCATTCCTTATCGTCGTTCTTCTTGTGGCATCGCCACTTTATGCCCAACGCGCCGCCGGCCAGTTGGCACAACGTGTCTTGGGCAAGCAAGCCGGACAGTTCGAGTTCGTCTTTCGTGCCGACACAGTCGATTACTTCACCCTCTCCAACCACAAGGGGAAAGTGAGAGTGGAAGGCAACAACGATAACTCGATGGCCATGGGGCTCAATTACTATCTCAAAGCGTATGCCCATGTGCATGTTTCGTGGTACGCCAGCCAGCCTGTCGAGCTGCCCCGCAAGCTGCCGCAGGTGGAGGAGCCGGTCACCCGACGCTGCGAGATGCCTGTCAGGTTCTTCCTCAACTACTGCACCTACGGCTACACGATGCCCTGGTGGCAGTGGCCGGAGTGGGAGCGCTTTATCGACTGGATGGCCCTCAACGGGGTGAACATGCCGCTGGCGCTCACGGGACAGGAAGCCGTGTGGCAGGAGGTGTGGCGCGAGCTGGGCATGACCGACGACGAGATACGCGCTTATTTTAGCGGTCCGGCGCATCTCCCTTGGCATCGTATGGCCAACCTCGACGGCTTTGGTGGCCCCTTGCCGCAAAGGTGGATTGACGGGCAGCGCAACCTGCAGAAAAAGATTCTTGCACGTGAGAGGGAGTTGGACATGACTCCCGTGCTGCCGGCTTTTGCCGGACATGTGCCGAAGCAGATTGCCGAGCGTTACCCCCAGTCCGACATCAAGCGGCTGAGCAGCTGGTGCGGTTTCGAGCCCACCTGTTTCATGAACTCCACCGACAGCCTGTTTTCCGTCATCCAACGCCTCTACCTCGAAAAGCAGACCGCCCTCTATGGCACCGACCACATCTATGGGGTGGACCCGTTCAACGAGATGGACCCGCCCAGTTGGGAACCGCAGTACTTGGCTTCGGTGTCAGAGAACATCTATGCCTCGCTGCAGCAGGTGGATTCGGCGGCACGATGGCTGCAGATGTCGTGGGTGTTTTACTATAAACGTAAGCAGTGGACGCCCGAAAGGTTGCGGGCTTATCTCACCGCTGTGCCTCAGGGCAGGATGGTGCTGCTCGACTACTTCTGCGAGAAGACCGAGGTGTGGCGCGAAACCGAAGGCTTTTTCGGGCAACCCTTTATCTGGTGCTATCTAGGCAATTTCGGAGGGAACACCATGCTTGTGGGCGACCTCAACGTGCTGAGTGGCAAGCTGGATGCAGCCTATGGCGAACAGGGCGGAAATATGCTTGGCGTGGGTTCCACTCTGGAGAGTTTCGACAACAGTCCGCAGATATTCGAACTGTTGCTGGAGCATCCGTGGGTGTTGGACGAGCCGGCCGACAGGGTGGCGGCATTCACCCGCCGATGGGCCGACCTGCGCTATGGCGGAGAGAATGAAGCGTGCCGCGAAGCGTGGCGGCTGCTGGTGGACTCGGTCTACAAGGACTGGTCGTTCTATGGTCTCGGCACCCAGATGGTGGCGCGGCCTTCACTTTCGGGTCACGGCACCTACTACACCAAACCCTATTATTCCTACGACAACGGCACGCTGCTGAGGGTCATACGGCTGATGATGCAGGCACCCTCGAATCGTGTTTCTTACCAATACGATGTGGCCAACCTGCTGTCGCAATGGTTGGGCAACCATTTTATGGAGGTGCGCGATGCCTACACCGCCGCCTACCGCAGGGAAGATACCGCCTCGATGCGCCGCTATGCCACCTTGGCGCTTGCGATGATTGACGATGCCGACACCCTGCTGCGAACGGTGAAGCCATTCGATTACTACGAGTGGGCCAAACAGGCCCATACGTGGGGCAGGGGAGAGCGTGAGCAGTGGTATTACGAAACCCAGGCGCGAACACTGCTCACCGTGTGGGGTGGACCGGTGCTGAACGACTACGCCAACCGCATGTGGGGACGGCTGTTGAAGCAATACTACCGCACCCGATGGAGCCTGTTCTTCAACGCTGTGGATTCTTCTTTGTCTGTGGGTGGACGTTTCGACGAGAAGGCTTTCGGCGAAAGGCTTTCGGCGTTTGAGAACCATTGGGCGGGGACAGCAAGTTGGGTGATAGCTGAGGGGAAGCGGGGTGGCACCATCGATGTGGCCAAGTACATTATGCAAAAGATAGATAAAGGCTGTTACGATGTGCCTAACCGTGTGGTCGAGACGTTGGGTGCATATAAGCGGCGTTTCCCCGAGGCGCGGCTGCAGGACATATACAAATTCTGCTTCCAGGACATCTACGGTCCCGGACATATCATCAACGACTCTGCTGCCTGTGCCGGCTACATCCTCCGCGAGATGGAGCAGATGGCTCCCGGTCGGGAACCCTATCCCGAATATGAATATACCGGCATCGAAGGCAACTTTGTACGGGTGAACATTAGTGTTGTCAAGGATGGAAAAATCGAGCTTGGACGCTTTGTCCAGCTGTTGATGCAGAGTGCCCAAGGGGTCAACCCCATGCCCCTCTACGACTGGCGCGGCCAGTGGCAACGGATAGCGGTGTCGCTGCGGACGCTCTTCCCCGAGGCGGAATACAACGAGGACACCGCCAAACTGGAAAAGATGTTCGACGGCGGCAACTATGTCTATCATCACAGTTGGCGGTTCAACGAGGTCTATGCGCCACACTACCGCCTCATCCGCCGCGACCTTTTCGAGCAGGAAATCCTCCCCCTGTTGAAGTGACAGCAAAACCTGCTGTCTGCCATCATGGCCGCAGCGGATTGCTTTTTCCCCCTCTCTGTTGATAAGTAATGGAGGGAAAAACGCGTGGTTAGCGGGATTATGTGTATCTTTGCATTGTCCTTTTCAGGGACGTTTAATATAATAAAAATTTAAAATACAGGAATATGGCACTGTATATCACCAATCACCCGTTGATTCAGCACAAGCTGACCATTATGCGCAAGAGGGAGACGGGTACCCTCGAGTTCCGTGAACTGTTGAAGGAGATAGGCATGTTGATGGGATATGAGGTCTGTCGCGATTTCCCCTTGAAGGAGGTGGAGATTGAGACCCCCATGCAGAAGATGATAGCGCATGAGCTGGACGGCAAGAAGGTGGCTGTGGTGCCCATCCTGCGTGCAGGACTGGGCATGGTGGACGGTCTGCTCACCTTGATTCCCGCTGCCAAAGTGGGCCATATCGGCATGTATCGCGACGAAAAGACGCACGAGCCGGTGTTCTATTACTATAAGATGCCCGAGGGCAAAGACCGCATGGTCATCCTCACTGACCCGATGCTGGCCACAGGCGGCAGTGCCTGCGATGCCATCAAGCGGTTGAAAGACGACGGATACACCCACATCCGCATGGTCTGCCTGGTGGCCTCACCGCAGGGGGTGGAACGCGTACAGCGAGAGCATCCCGATGTGGACATCTATACCGCCGCCCTCGACGACGGACTGAACAAAGACTGTTACATCCTGCCCGGATTGGGTGATGCAGGCGACAGAATATTCGGCACCCTTTAGTTATGACAAAAATTATTATTTTAATCAGCATCTATATGAAAAAAGTCATCATTCTACTCCTTCTTGTCCTCCCGTTAATGGTTACGGCACAGCGTGTTAAGAGAATTTCCAACGCGACAGACACGCCCCAGCCCCGCAATGTCATCTTCATTGTGGGCGACGGCATGGGTACCGCCCAGGTCTATTCATCCATCGTGGCGCAAGGCACTCGGGGAAGTGCCTTTCTGCGTTTCCCCTACAGCGGCTTCTCCCGCACCTATTCCTACAACCGCTACACCACCGACTCCGGTGCTGGCGGCAGTGCCCTCATGACCGGGCACAAGGTGGAGAACCGCCATATCGCCAAGGGACCCGACGGCACCGACTACAACTCCTTCCTTGTCGACGCCAAGCGTTTCTTCGGCAAGGCTGCTGGCTTCGTGGTCACCTGCAGCGTGCTCGACGCCACCCCCGCCTCCACCTATGCCCATGTCACCGACCGCAAGCTCTTCGACAGCATCAGTCTTCAGATGGCCCAATGCCCCTTTGAGGTGATGATTGGCGGTGACAAGAACCATTTCCTTCCTGAGAATAGAAAGGATGGCAAGGCCCCTCTCGACACCCTTATGGCTCGTGGCTATGATATGGTCTACAGCGTGATGGATATGAGCCAGAGCCGCAGCCGCAAAATCTGTGGACTCCTCACGCCCGACAATCCAGACAAAGCCATGACCCGTGGTCGCATGCTCACCCTCGGCGCCCTCAAGGCCATCGAGACCCTCAATGGCTACGACAACGGCTTCGTGCTGATGATTGAGGGCTCGCAGATTGATTGGGCTTGCCACGACAACGACAGCCTTTACCTCGCCGCCGAGATGGCCGACTTCGAAGATATGCTCCATGCCGTCCTCGACTTTGCCCAGCGCGATGGCCAGACCCTTGTGGTGGTGACTGCAGACCATGAGACGGGTGGCCTCACGCTCAAGAACGGCAGCATCGCCGACCGTTACAACTGCCCCTCATGGTCCACCGGCGGCCATACCGGCGTGATGGTTCCTGTGTTTTCCTACGGCCCCGGAGCCAACCTTTTCAGCGGCGTGATGCAGAACACCGACTTTTACAACAAACTCATGCTCCTCATGGGTACCAAGTGGAACTGAAAAATGTGTGAATGCTTGAATGCTTGAATGTGTTAACGTGTTAATGTGTGAATGTGTGAATCTTTGACTAACGAATTAACATATTCACGAATTTACGAATTCAAGATGACTAACGAATTAACACATTAACGAATTATAATTATTATGATAAAATTCTGTGTACGTTTGGTGCAGCGTTGGCTGCCCGAACCCTTTATCTTCGCCATCATACTCACCCTTGTCGCTGCGGCCTTGGCCATGCCCATCTGCCATCAGACGCCTCTCGAGGTCATCGACCACTGGGGTGGCGGAGTGTGGAATCTGCTTGCTTTCGCTATGCAGATGGCACTGGTGCTCGTATGTGGCTCGGCACTTGCTGCCGCTCCTGTCGTCAAACGGGGAATCAGTCTGCTGGCCGCCATCCCCAAGACTCCCGTTGCTGCCATCGCCCTAGTCACCGCCGTCTCGGCACTCGCCTGCTGGCTCAACTGGGGTTTCGGCCTTATTGTCGGAGTGATTTTCGCCAAGGAGATTGCCCGCAAAATGCCGCAAATCGACTATAGGCTGCTTATCGCCTCTGCCTACAGCGGTTTCGTGGTGTGGCATGCTGGCCTTTCGGGTTCCATCCCCCTCACTATGGCTACTCCCGGCGAAGCACTCACCAAGGCCACCAACGGGATTCTTACCAGTCCTGTGCCTGTATTCCAAACCATCCTCGACTATCATAATATCATCATCGTCTTGGTGGTCATGGCGGCCATTGTTGTCACCAACGCCTTGATGTATCCCAAGAAAGATGTCGTCACCGTGAACCCCGCACTCCTTGAAGAGGAGACTTCCTCCACCGCCAATGCCGGCAGTCTAGCAGCAAAGAGCAACTCCGGCGACAAGCCTGCCCTCACTCCCGCCCAGCGTATGGAGCAGTCGCGCCTGTTGTCGTGGATTGTCGCTGGTGTCGGGTTCACCTATCTGGTGTATCATCTGGGATGGGGCGGCGGCTCATTCGACCTGGGCAGCGTCATCATGCTCTTCCTCTTTCTGGGCGTACTGCTTCACGGCACACCCCTGGCCTATGTGCGTGCTTTCACCCAAGCCTCCAAAGGTGCGGCGGGCATCATCCTCCAGTTTCCCTTCTATGCGGGCATCATGGGCATTATCACTGGCGTGGGTGCCAGCGGCATCTCTTTCGGCACCGTCCTCAGCAATGCCTGCATCTCCGTCTCCAACGCCACTACCTATCCGATTCTCACCTTCCTCTGCGCTGCGGTGCTGAACATGTTCGTCCCCTCGGGTGGCGGGCACTGGGCCATCCAAGCCCCTATCATGTTCTCCGCCGGTGCCGACCTGGGTGTCGACCCCGGCCTCACGGGCATCGCCATTGCCTGGGGCGACGCTTGGACCAATCTCATTCAGCCCTTCTGGGCCATCCCGGCGCTGGCCATCGCCAAACTCGACGCCAAGGACATCATGGGCTTCTGTCTCATCGACCTCTTGGTGACAGGGGTGGTCATCTGCAGCGGACTCTTGATTTGGGCGTTATGACGGTGAATCTCCGTTGGCAATGATACGAAGCAAACCCATGGATTGGAACGAACTGCACGACTTAGCCTTTGCCATCGCCTCGCGTGCCCACTCCGGCCAGTGCGACAAGGCAGGGAACGATTATATCTCCCACCCCCTCCGTGTGGCGGAGCGATGCCGTAGCCCGAAAGCCAAGATTGTGGCCCTGCTGCACGACACCATCGAAGATACCGATGTGACTGCCCCTTACCTGTTGGAACAAGGGTTCCCCCGCGAGATTGTCGACGCGGTCCTGTCGGTGACGCGACGTGAGGACGAGCCTTACGACGACTATGTGCGCCGTGCCTCCACCAACTCCATCGGCCGCGAAGTGAAATGTGCCGACCTCGAAGACAATATGGACCTCCGCCGACTGAATGAGTTGACCGACAGCGACGTGGCACGCCTTCGCAAATACCTCCGCGCTTGGCATTATCTGCAAGACCGTGAATCTGAGCGTTGAAGACTCCTCCCGCCGACCCCTTGGCGGACGCTGATGAACGGCGATTTGTGCTATATTAAAAAAAAGTTGTATCTTTGCAAATCGTATTTCTTTAAACACTATGAACTATCTCGACATTATCAACCACTATCCCGACTTCCCCAAGGAGGGGATAGATTTTATTGATATATTGCCCTTTCTACAGAACAAAGAGGCTTTCAACCAGCTCATTGCCGACATCGACGCTCACACCCATTACCCCAATGTGGCCACCGTCGAAGCCCGCGGTTTCCTCTTTGCGGCACCGCTGCTCACCCAATCCAAACTGGTGCAGTCGGTCATTCCCATACGCAAGAAAGGCAAGCTACCCTACAACGAAGGCGACCTCCACGATGTTGCAATCCAGAAAGAGTACGGCAGCGACCATGTCTACTACCGCCTCAGCGACATCGCCGCAGGTGTCCCCGAAGGCGACACCTTCAACATCACATTTTTCGACGATATTCTCGCTACGGGCGGCACCGCCGTTGGCATAGCCGAAGCCCTCAACCGCGAGACTGTCACCCTCAATGGCCGTGAGTACAAAGTCAAGGTGAAGGAATTCCTCTTCCTCGTCGAGTTCCCCGACCTCTACGACCACGACCGTATCAACGCCATCGCTCCCGTACACTCCTTTGCACAGGTCGAAGGCGATTGAATGTGTATGATTGCTTGAATGTGTAAATGCTTAACTGAATAATACTCAAACAATCGGACAATCAAGCAATCAAAAACCGTATCATCTTATCAACATATCAACAGATTAACGAATTAACAAATTAACGAATTCAAGAATATGAAGAAAGCATTATTTGTTTTGATAGCCACTGTGTGTCTCTCCTTGGTCTCTTGTTTCAAGGAGTCGCAGTATTCCATCACTTATCACGGCGACCCTGCCGAGGTGGCCAATGTCACCATTTTCGAGTATGACTCCTCCTACGACCTCGTGGCTACACGCGAACGGAGAATCATTGTGCCAGGAAAGGTCTACGAGATAACCTCTTCCGACTTGGCACATTACCTGGTGATAGGTGTGGAGGCCACTTTGCATGGCCACATCTCCGAGTGGTACAGTAAGAATGTTTTTGAGTTAGACCCCAAGTCACCCCTCCATATCGACGTCAGTTTCACCGATATGGATATTCAAAGCACCAATCCTGTCAACGCATCGCACAGCGTGCAGCGTTACCTGCACAAGTGATTGCTGTCGTGTGTTTGTAAGGATGCCCGGTCATACCACGAGGTCGCGGATGACGATGAAGGCTATTGCAATCCCGTAGACGAATTTCAGGCCTGTGCCAGTGAGGAATCCCACAAACGCACCCCAGGCAGCCCTGAGTGCTTCGCGTGATGCTTTGCCGCTGATTTTTTCGCCCACAAACGCCCCGATGAAAGGCCACAGGATGACACCCAGCAGCCCCTGCGGACCGAAGGGCAATCCGATGATGGAAACCACCAACCCGATATTGCAGCCCCATATTCCTGCCTTGCTGCCACCGAATTTCTTGGTGCTGATCGACGGCACCACATAGTCGAGCACCGTAATCACGGTTGCAATAAGGGCGGTGACAATCAGAAACGTGGGCGAGTAGTCGGCCACAGAGGTGAAGCTGAGCACCAGCACGGCGGCCCAGCTGAGCGGCGGCCCAGGCAATCCCGGGACGATAGAACCCGCTATCCCCACAAGAGCAAGGATGACGGCAAGTACGATGAGGAATGTTTCCATGTATTATTCAATTCGTTAATTCGATAATATCGTTGATAAGTTGGTACCGTTTAATTTGAGAATTGAGAGTTGAGAATTGAGACCTGTCGGGCGATAATTCTCAACTTTCAATTTTCAACTCTCAATTCCATGAGTCTGTTTACAAGTTCATGAAGTCGGTCGGTGTCGTGTATCAGTTCGCGTAGTTTTTCAAGTTGGCGGGCATTGCGCGAGAAGGGGATATAGAGCTTCAGATAACCACCTTCGGCATATTTCTCGTGAAGGTGCTGCAGTGTACGCTGCCATTGGGCTTCGCGGTCCAGATCGGGATAATGTGAAAGACCATACTGGACGGTTCGGCGTATGATGGTCAGCGGTTCTATGTCGCGGTCGGCTTCCGCCACAATGCGTCCATACAGGCTCCGCGGCTCGGACGAGGAAGATGCCCTGTGGTCCTCAGCGGCTTGGGCAATGGTCTCTATCTCTTCAGGACTGAACCATTGCCGGAGCTCAGTGTCCTCGCGTACAATGCGGCCGGAGACAAGATGGTGCCGTTCCCGTCCCTCCACCACGCCTGTGTCGTGGTAGGCAGCGATGGTGTATACCATATCGGGGTTCAGTTCGGGATAGTGGCCGGCCAGCTCCATGCTCTGTGCCATCACCACCTGCACATGGTCCAATCGGTGTGCCTGGTCGAAATGGTTGTATCGTGGCAGTATCTCCCGCTCCACATACCGTTTGAGACTGGCATTCACCATGGGGTAAAGCATCTTTTGGTAGGCCTCCCGTGGTGTGCCGTCGCGCATATACACCACGCCGCAACGGGTGTAGCCGTGGCGTTGGAAGATATGCAGCATGATGTGGTTGCTTTTGTGGGTGTCCACCCTCACCGAGGCGCATTGGGCCTCGCTCCACGCAAAAGCGAACTGGGCAATGCCGTGCACCCCCTCGGCACAGGCCAGCCGGTGGATGGTGCCGTAGGGGGTGGTGTCGTCCAGCCACTGGCCTTCCTCGATATAAGCGTAGGTAGGTTCAGGCTCCAGCAGCAGGGCGAAATAACCCACTGCCACCCCGTCGAGGGTGACCACATGGCCGATGCCCTTGCTGATGTCGCTCCCTATCAAGTCGGCGCCCGGATACCCGTCCCATTGAACATCGTTGCCGTTGGCACGCATGATGCTCCGTGAGTGGGCCACAAGCTCCAGTATGCGGGGCACCTCGTCCATCTCGGCAGCACGAACGACCAGCGACGGGCCTACACTGTCGGTCATAGGCATCAAAGCAGTTTTTCGACAGCCTCGGCAACGGCTGCGGCAGTGGCTGTGGGTTCAAAGCGGCAGACCACATTTCCCTCGCGGTCGATAAGGAACTTGGTGAAATTCCACTTGATGTCGGGATTGTCGGCATAGAGGCTGTCCTGCGCCTTGAAGGCGTTGTGGAGGAACGCACCGCGCGGGTCGGTGGTGTCAAAGCCGCCAAAGGGAGCCTTGCTCTTCAGCCAGGTGTAAAGGGGTATAGCGTTCTCGCCGTTCACCTCGATTTTGGCCATCTGCGGGAAGGTGGTGCCGTAATTACCGGTGCAGAAAGCATGGATCTCCTCCAGCGTGCCAGGAGCCTGTCCGCCAAACTGGTTGCAGGGGAAATCGAGGATTTCCAGTCCGCGGTTGTGGCAGGCGTCGTAGAGTGCCTGCAGCTCGGCATACTGAGGCGTAAAGCCGCATTGCGTGGCGGTGTTCACCACCAGCAGCACTTTCCCTTGATAGTCGGAGAGAGACACCGTGTCGCCAGCGTCGTTCACGATGTTGAATTGATAGATGTTGTCAGTGTCAGCCACCTCGGCAACTTCGGCCTTTTTCTGGTTGCAGCCGCACAGCATCATGGTTGTTGCAATGCAAACGGCAAGAATCCTAAACTGTTTCATTGTTGTGTACTTTGTTGATAATTATTTTGTTGTATGCAATCTGTTGTGTCCAGATATAAATGCAAATATACAAAATAATCTTCAACTTTTTTAATTCGTTATTTCGTTATTTCGTTAATTTGTTAATCGACTAACACATTAACACGATAACACATTAACACATTCAAAAAATCGTTGTCACTATCCTCGTGGCCCCCCTGCCCAGAGGATTGTCAGTAGACAATCTTCTCAGCGGGATAGTTGCCCACCTGCACCAGCAGGATATGGTGCGATGCAGATAGCAGGTCGGTTAGCCGCAGGGTGGCAGTGGCGACGGGGCTGCAATGATACAACTCCCTACCGCTGATGTCGTAAACCCTGACGGGCAGGGGGGGGACGGCATTGATGCAGAGCATCCCGTCCCTGCACACAAGGCTGTAGCCTCGTGCTCCCTCAGTCCTTTCATCGATGCCGACAGGGAAGTCCTCGATAAAGTTGTGGAAGTGGCTCCATCGCTCGGTGTACGATGCAAGGCTGCCGCGACGTATATGCACCGCTATATCGGGGTCTATGCCGTCGAAGGTGCCCCACGACACCTGCGGTGCTATCTCGTCAGCCGATATGATGGTGGTCACCCCTGTGCATCCGGCAAAAGCCTCTTCGCCAATACTGAAAACTTTCTTCGGCAGGACGATGCGGTGCAGTCCCGCGATGCCATAAAAAGCGTAGGGGGCTATGCGATAAGTGTTGTTGGGGATGACCGTGCTTCTGCATCCGCTGACAATCTGTCCGTTGTTTTTATCGTAGATGGCGTTGCAGCTGCTGCGGCTGTCATACTTGGTGTTGGCTGAATCAACGGTGATTGTGTCAAGGCTGGTACATCCCGCGAATGGGTTATGCCCTATATAAGATACTGATGCGGGGATGTGTATCGATGTCAACCCGCTACAGTCTTGGAAAGCAAAATCGCAAATCTCCACGATGGAATTGGGCAGTGTTAATTGGCGAAGACGGTCAAATCCGACAAAAGCTTTCTGGTCAATACGTCGCACATCTCCGGGTATCACTGTGGCGGCACAGCCCACAACCAGCCAATTATTGGCAGTGTTGACGACAGCGTTGCAGCCACCGCGGCTGTCAAACACCGCATTGTCCGGGTCTACTGTCAGCGAGGTGAGCCCCCGGCAGTGCGCCAGACACATATATCCTACACTGCGTACTTTGGCGGGAATATGGAAAGACCGTAAAGCGGTGCAACCGTCAAAAGCGTAGTTCCCGATAGCCTCCAGACTGTCTGGCAGGACAATTGCTGCAAGCTCCTCAATGCCCTGGAAAGCACGTGATGCAATGGAGGTGACAGTGGGCGGGACTGTGGAACGCCGGCAGCCGCATATCAGTTCATTCTCCCGTGTGTCGACGTAAGCGTTGCAACCCTGCGGTGTGGCGTAGGCACTGTTGCCCGGTAGCACTGCCATGCTGTCAAGCGCCGTGCAGTACGAGAAAGCCCCATACCCTATGTGTGTCACCGTTGCGGGAATGGTAATGCCCGTAAGGCTCCGACAATGGGCAAAGGCATAGTCTTCGACCACCGTAACCGGCACCGAGTGCAGCACCGAGTCGTATGGCCAGTCGGCATCGGGTTCGAAAAAGTATTCCCAGTACGAGGCACTATCGGGCAGGACAACATGCCCTGTTATGGCCGAATCCTGCTGGGTGACAAAAGCATTGTATTCCCCGCAAGAAATCCTGATACGATGGCCCGAAGGCGAAACCACCCAGTCGTTTTGACCAACAGCCGTTGAGGCAGCGGCCATGAAGAATAATAAATATACAATCCTTTTCATGATAATATTTCAGTTTAGATGGGTTCTTTTATTCTCTTGAAAGTCTCGACAGGTCGGTGGAAAAACCGATATGCACAGGATATAGGTTGATGTGCTGCCCGTTACCGGTATCCATGTGGCTGAACATGGGCAGTAGACTGCTCTCTATGTAAAAGCCCAGGATTCCCCAGTTGAGCGACAAGCGCAGGTCGCAGGTGAAGAAATAGTTCTTCCATGTAGCCGTGCTTGTTTCTGTTGTGGTATTGATGCCGTTTTCGTAACTCTTATACGTCTGCTCCGTAAGGGAGGGTATTGACAGCCCCGGCAGCAACTCCACTTGGCAGAACAGCCCCGTGTGCGAGGGTTTGGCAAAGAGGTTGAACTGGATGGGAAACACCATGTTCGTGTTGTTCACTTGGCTCTGCCAGCCTCCGCGGTTGGCTACATCGCGCTGTCGGAACCCCTGCATGCCGTTGGTGGAATGGTAGTAGACGTAGGGTGCGTTGAAATAATAATGGTCGAACCGGAACCCGATACCGACCCCGATGCTCCAATGCTCGTGCATCACAAAAGCGTAGCCCAGTTCATATCCCGCCAAGTGGAACTTCCATTTCAGACTATACGCACCACCGCCTATGGCAGGGTCGATACCTCCGTACCCTTTCAGCACACCGTCGCCCCAGTTCGACCACCCTGCCATCAGTTTGTAGAACAGCCGGTCGTCAAGCTTGTCGTAACGGTAATGTACCACGGGTTCCGTGTTGACATTGATGGCGTTTGCATCCACACCCCCATTCTCTACATACTCCAAGGCCACCTGCTTGTTGCTGGAACCGACTGTGATGCCATAGCCCTTTGCTGCTGGAAGCACGGTGAGTGTCCTCCCGGTGTAAAAGAAAAGGTTGTCGGGATGTTGCTCCGGACTGCCGGCATAGACGGCCACCCGCACACAGTCCACCGTGTCAGTCACTATGGCCACATGGCAACCCGCCGTTATCCTTACGCTGTCTATCCGTTGCACCTCCTGGTTCAGGATGCGCACAGGCACCTGCTGAGCCGTCGCTGTGCCCGCTACCAGCAGGCATATCGTTGTCAAAAGAATGCTCTTCATGTTTGTTTTCTGTTTAAGATTATTGCAGTTTAGTCGTTTGTCGCTACGAGTACCAACCGCAGTCCGACGTAGGCCAGCGGGTAATCGGCAGAGGCGTAGCCGCGATAATACACTCGGCAGTCTTGGTCGTTGGAATGGTAATGCCCTCCGCGCACAACCATCAGGTCGTTTTCCCAGTGTGGCGGCCCTTGCGGGTCGGTCTGCGCCTCAGCTGGATATGGAGCGTAGATGTCGCTGCACAGTTCCGCCACATTCCCGCTCATGTCATACAGCCCGAGTCTGTTCGCTTTCAATAGTCCCACAGCATGCAGGTGCCCGCCGCTGTTGTAGTAGTTCCAGGCCACCTCGTTCGAGTAGTATGCCCCGCTGAAACGGTCGCTCGTCGAGCCGTTACGGCCACCACGTGCCGCGTACTCCCATTCCGACTCGGTCGGCAGCCGCAGCCGCAACCTCGAAAGGTGTTCGATGCGGGCCAGAAACGTGTCCACCTCGTCGCGTCTCATGCCCTCCATGGGCAAACTGGCGGTTTCGATGGTGTAATGGCCGTCCATGCCGGTGCCGTCGCCCATGATGTCATACCACTGCTTGCGGCTTATCTCGTAACGTCCCAGCCTAAAACCACTGATGGTGACCTGATGCACCGGCGTCTGTTCTGTCCATGTGGTAGAATCAAATCCCGGCATTGAAGGGAAAGTGAACTGCACCCCCATGTAAAAAGTGCCACCCTCCACCTCCACAAGGTCTTCGGCCATTTGGCGTATCGACTCCCGTTGTGCTGCTGTTGCTTCCGGTGCCCAAACAATGCCCAATTCAGACATATTCGACTCGGGTGCTTCCTTTGAGCACCCTGCCACAACCAGACAGACAATAACCATGTTGAATATTTTCCTCATATTGTTTAATCCTTAATGGGTTGAATAAAATATCATTCTTAATTCTCAGTTTTCAATTCTCAATCCCCCCATCAGAGCATTCCTATTTTCTGTCCTGTGGCAATAAGGCGGCAGGCCAGATTGTGGCATGTCTCTTTGTTCCCGGGGCTTGCAACTAGGTCTTGCCTGTTCTCGACACGGCAGCCATACACCACCAGCCTGTCGCTCTCGCACAGTTGTGGCTGTGCTGACGTTGCGGGTTCCAGATGCTCCACGGGCACGGCTTCTGCCGGCAGGGACGCTGGCTCTGTGGCCAAAGGTTCGTTTATGGCGTCCCGTTTCATTTCCGCTATGGGGTGTGCAACGACACGGGGTTGGACGGATGGACTATTGCTTTTGGTTGGTTCAATGGCGGTTGCCGGTTCGGCTGAGGCAATATATCCCGCCGGAGTTGATACGGTTCCGATTCCCGTCTGCGACGGACTCCGCAACAACACGGCAGTAGCAAACAACACGGCAATACAGGCTGCAGCACCCCATCGCCACCAGACAACGACGCGGACGGGATGTCGTTTCAACGCATCTTTGTATTGGTATTGGACATCGGGAGGCGTCACTATCGGCTCGTCGCTGTAATACAGCCTGTATTCCTGCTCGATGTCGGGATGTTCGCGGAGAAACGTCTCCACCTCCCTCTGCTGCCCTTCGTCCAGCAGTCCCTCGTTGTATTGCAGCAGCAAGGCCTCGTAATTATCAGTGGTAATCATCTTCATTGTCTATAAAATATATAAAGAATTTCGTTTCTATCTGTTCTCAGTCAAATATTTCCGAGCCTTCACCCTTGCCCGGTACAAGTAGGTCGCAACCTGTTGCTCGCTCAGTCCCGTCATCTCGGCCATCTCTTTGTAGCTGTATCCCTCCAAGTCGTGCATCAGCAACAGCATCCTCTGTGTGTCGGGCAATGTGGTCAGCATCTTCTCTATGCTGTCGTGCAACTCATAGTCGTTATGGGGATTGTAGTTCTCGCCGGGAATCATCTCCTCTCTGGCTAGTTTTTTTCGTTGCCGGTATCTGTCCACCAATCGCCGATATAGCACTCGCATCAAATAGCCTTTGGCACCTTCTGCCCCCACTTCCCAGTGGTGTTCCCATAGGGTGACAAAACTGTCCTGCACGGCATCGTTGCTCTCGTCCTCATCGCCCGTGTAGCGCAGGGCGAAGCGGAACAGGTCGTCGCTGTATTTGTCTACTATGAGGTTGTACTCCTTTATATCCATCGGCCGTTTGTTTCTCCGTCCTCCTGTTTAACCAATAGACGCACAAGTGCGCCCGTTTATTACACTTCCGGAAAAATATTTTTCATGCTGCAAAGATACTATATTTTTCCCAATCCGTGTCAAAAATCATTGCAGGTCCGCTTGAACGACAATATTTGAACGATATTTGTACGGTATTACTACGATACTCTATCGTCGAAGTATCGTTGATGTATCGTTGAAGTATCGTTGATATGGCGGAAAAAGATAATTCTTTCCACGCGGGCAGGGTGAGCGGTGGAAAATAGGGCGAGGGGGCAATAATCGGGGCCGTTTTGCGTTATGGGGGCATGAAAGGAAACGAATTGAAACCCCATATCGGTATTTTCGGCCGTCGCAACTATGGCAAGAGCTCGCTGGTGAATTTTCTCACCGGGCAGCAGATAGCCATTGTGTCGGATTTGGCCGGCACCACCACCGACCCTGTGAAGAAGACCATGGAGATTGGCGGCGTGGGGCCTGTGGTGTGGATTGACACCGCCGGCATCGACGACGAGGGCGCCGTGGGCCGTATGCGCATCGACAAGAGTCTTGAGATGCTGGCCCAGGCCGACCTTGCATTGATTCTATTTACTGACAACCGCTTCGAGGCGGAGGAGGTGATGCTGGTGGACACCTGCCGCAAGCGCGGCATCCCATACGTGCTTATCTATTCGCAGGCCGACCGCCTGAAGCCCGACCCTGCCTTGCTGGAGCGTATTGAGGCCGACTACGATACAAAGATATTCGTGCTGACGGTGAAGGACGCCGCGCTGCGCGAGCCGTTGACGGCCCGCATCCGCGAGGCGCTGCCCGAGACGGCTTACGTGCACCGCTCGCTGCTGGGCGATGTGATTGGCGAGGGCGACACGGTGGTGATGGTCACGCCCATCGACTCGTCGGCTCCCGAGGGACGCATGATTCTGCCACAGGTGCAGGTACTGCGGGATATTCTTGACAACCACGCCCGCGCCGTGGTGTGCCGCGAGACGGAGCTGGAGGGTACGCTGGCCGGACTGAAGGAGCAGCCCCGGCTGGTGGTGACGGACAGCCAGGTGTATGGCATGGTGTCGAAGATTGTGCCCGACGAGGTGTACCTCACGTCGTTCAGCGTGGTGTTGGCGCGTGCCAAGGGGCTGTTTGCCGAGTATGTGAAGGGTACGCCCGCCATCGACCGCCTGCAGGACGGCGACCGGGTGCTGATGCTGGAGAGCTGCACGCACAACGTCACTTGCGAGGACATCGGACGGGTGAAGCTGCCGAAGCTGTTGGCCAAATACACAGGCAAGCAGCTGCACTGCGAGGCGGTGGCAGGCCTTTCGGCTCTGCCCCACGACTTGGCTGACTATGCACTGGTGATACAGTGCGGCGGCTGCGTGGTGACGGCCAAACAACTTGCCTCGCGCCTGGCTCCGGCCATCGAGGCAGGGGTGCCGGTGAGCAACTACGGCTTGGCCATCGCCTATATGAACGGCATCTTCGAACGCTCAATGCGAATATTTAATGTGTGAACGTGTTAATGTGTTAGTTGATTAACGAATTAACGAAATAACGTATTTACGAATTAAGAATGATTGACATTAGACCTAAATACAACCTTTCCATCATTGTGGCGGTGGCGCAGAACATGGCTATCGGCCGCGATAACGATTTGCTGTGGCATATCAGCGACGACTTGAAACGTTTCAAGGCTCTTACATCCGGACACACTGTTATTATGGGACGGCGCACGTTCGACTCGCTGCCCAAGAAGCCGTTGCCCAAACGGCGCAACATTGTGCTGACGCACGACGAAGGCTTCCGTTACGATGTGCCGGAGACGGCAACGGGTACGCTGGAAGTGGCGCACAGCATGACAGAGGTGCTACGCTTGGTGGAAGGGGAGGAGGAGACCTTTATCATGGGTGGCGGCACCATCTACCGCGACTTCCTTCCGTTGGTGAACAGACTGTATGTGACCTGGGTGTATAAGGATTTCGAGGCGGATGTCTTTTTCCCCGTCATCGACCGCTCGGCGTTCCGCCAAGTGAGCCAGACCGACCGCATGACCGACCCCGAGAGCGGCCTGGAATATGCCTACGCAGAATATTACAGAATTGAGAATTGAGAGTTGAGAATTGAGACCTGTTGGGTGATATTTCTCAATTCTCAATTCTCAACTCTCAATTCACTTTACCCTTAGGCGTTTGCCTATGCGGAGGGTGGTGTTGCGGCTGATGTTGTTCAGTTTGCAGATGGAGTTGATGGAGGTGTGGTAGCGCTTGGCGAGTTTGCCGAGGGTGTCACCGCTGCGGATGGTGTGGTATTCGGTGCCGGAGGAGGAACTTTCGCTGTCGGCTTCGGCAACGGAGCTGTTGTTTTCTTTTGACGTTTTACTGTTGTGTACAATCAGATGGTTGGCCTTGCGGTTGATGTCCTTGTATGCCTTGTGCAGGCGGTCGACGGTGATGTCGTAGTCTTTGTTTACCGAACGGCCGGGGTCGTCGAGCCGGTGGCGGAAGAGCCAGTCGTAGGTCTCGGTGATGTAGAAGGCGCGTGCCAGACCGCCGTGGCTCACGCCTGGGAGCTTGGTGAAACGCAGTCTTGGACTGTCGCCGCACTTGGACATGGCGTTGATGACCTTTTCGGACTGCGACACAGGCACGGCCCTGTCGGCAGTGCCGTGCAGTATCCAAAGGGGGAGGTCGTTAAGTCCGCAGTACGACTTGGGGTTGCCGCCGCCGCAGAGGGCCATTGCCGCTGCGATGCGGTTGTGGTAGACGGCGGAATAGTCGATGGTGCCGTAGCCGCCCAGGCTCATGCCCAGCACATAGAAACGGTTGGTGTCGCCCGCATAGTGGTCGAATACCCAGTTTACCACGTTGTTAATCTTCAACGGGTTCCATGCGCCGCCGGGGTTTTGCGGCGCGATGATGACGGCGTCGATCTGGCGTCCCATGGCCAAGGCGTCGAGGGGGCCGTAGCGACGTACCCTGTCGAGATTGTGGCCGCAAAGACTGGCACCATGCAGGAAAAGGATAATGGGCTTGTCCGACTGCAGCGAGTCGTAGTCCTTGGGGGTGGAGACCCAGAAGTTGTAGCCATTGTCCACCGTGTTGCGATAGGCGGTAAATGTCTGGCCAAATGAGGGGAAAAACGACAACAATAGTATTATAAGCAGTGAACGTTTCATATCGGTGTAGTATTAGAAACAAAGTTGCAAAGATACACTTTTTTTTTCACAAAGCGAGAAAAACATGAAAAAAACAGTGCCGTCGATCCAAAATACCAGTGCATTTGAAATATATTTCGTATCTTTGCACCATGAATAAAGTAAAGATTACGGCTATCCGCAAAGCCGATTACAAAGATTTGCAGGCTCTTTACGAGAACCCCATCGAGCACACCTGCGATGTGCTTGAAGGCCAGTCGTGGGTCAGCCACGAGGGGAAGCAACCCGAAGGTCTCTGTCCAGAGGCATGGAAGACCATGCGCGAGTTTGTCGAAGCTTTGGCGCGAGGCGAAGGCAATTTCTTCGACGGCTGGATGAAGAACCCATCCAGCGCCATGATTAGCTGCAACGACGGTTTCCGTCCTGTCAGCTTCCTGCTGGAGACGGTTGAAGAATAGAAAGCAACACTAATGATGAGACCCATGAAAAAGTACGTATCCACACTCCTGTTTGTGTGCATCTCCATGGCACTTTCGGCCCAGACGGTACTCCGTGGCACGGTGGTTGATAAGTCGAATAACGAGCCGTTGCCTTTCGCCACGGTGGCGGTGATGAACACCGACAGCACGGTTGTGGCGGGAGCGGTGACCATCGACAACGGGGAATACCGAGTTGATATCCCCGCACGTGGACACTATCTGTTGGCAGTCTCATTTATCGGCTATCAGACGCACTACCAGTCGCTCAATGCCGACAAGGCACAGATAGTGCTGCCAGCCATTGCCCTTGCTCCCGATGCCGCCATGCTGCAGACCGTACAGGTGGTGGACCGTGCGCCCATTGTGGAACAGCAGATGGACAAGCTGGTGATGAATGTTTCGAAAAGCACTTTTGCGCAGGGCAGCAATGCCCTCGACCTCCTGCGCAAGGCGCCCGGCGTCAGCATCGACAAGGACGGCAATGTGCTGCTCAATGGCCAGCCCGTCGCCGTGTGGATTGACGGACGGCCGTCGCACCTTGACGGCAAGAGTCTCGAAACGCTGCTGCGCGGCACCGACGGCACGGGCATTGACCGCATTGAGGTCATCGCCAACCCGTCGGCAAAATACGACGCTGAAGGCCAGGGCGGTATCATCAATATCCGCACCAAGCACCATTTCGCGCAGGGACTTAACGGCACCCTCTCCGCCAATCTGGGCGGTATGGCTTTCAACCGCGAGATGGAAGGCCGGGGAAAACGCACCCAGTTCTTCCTCGACCATAACCTGAGCGCCAACATCAGCTTTAGAACCGAGAAGACCAACACCTTCCTCCAGCTCTCGGAACAGTCGAACCAGCAGGCGGCCGACCTTGCCATCACAGCCGATGCCACGTTGAACGGCATACGCTACAAGCAGTTCAGCGGCTCGCTGTGCAACATCAATTCGCGCGACTTCACCCTGAAGGTGGGCAACGACTGGTTCATCGACAGCAGCAACACCCTCGGGGTTATCTTCACCATGCCCATCGGCTACGTGCGTCAGTGGGACGACTCCAGTATCTCCTACCAACAGGTCAATGGGCAGCCCACACAGCAAATCCTCTCGCAGCCTATCACCGAATACTCCGTCAACCAGTATATAGCCAACCTCAATTACACCCACGTGTTCGATGCGGCACGCGCTGCAGAACTGACCGCCAACCTCGACTATTTCCATAATGTCACCGACGCAGACAACATCCAGAATAACTACTATCTGCCCATCCTCTCGCCGATGGCATGGCGAGGAATAAAATACGACTCGGTCAATTACCTCACCCTCCACAACGACAACATCATCGACATCTACAGCGCCAAAGTCGACTACCAGAGTGTGGTGCTGGGTGGCTGTATGATGGAGGCGGGTGCCAAGTGGGCACTCTCCCACACCGACAATATGCTCAACCAGATTGTAGGTCGTCAGTATCGGGGCAACGACACCATTTACGGCAGTTCCATCGACAACCCCTTCGACTATACCGAACATGTTGGCGCGCTCTATGCCACCCTGGCCCGTCAGTTCCCCTTCGGACTGACCGCCAAGGCCGGTCTGCGCGGCGAATACACTTACGCCTATAACTCCACCCGAACTGTCGCCCAGAACTATTTCGACCTTTTCCCCACCCTTTTTGTGGGCTACAACACCCCCGACATGATGAAACGTTTTGGCCTCAGCTACACCCGCCGCATCACACGTCCCAACTACTACCAGCTCAACCCCTTCAAGAACTACGTCGACGCACACAACTCCAATATGGGCAATCCCGACCTCAAGCCCAGCTACAGCGACAATGTGTCGCTCACCGCAGGCTTTGGCCGATATGTTACCTTGATGGGGAACTTTATCCGCACCAAAGACCAGCTCACCATTATCCCCATTCTCAATCCTGTTAGCGGCGACCAGGTGATGCACTACGACAATTTCGGCTCGACCACGCTTCTCGGCGGCGGCGTGGCTCTGACCGAGATGCCCATAGGCAAATACATCTCCTTTACACTCAACGTCAACGCCTACGACTACCGCAGTCTGGAGCTTAACTCCACCATCCGCGTCATCGGTCAGCAGGGCGCAGCAAAGGTCTACGACAAGCACTCCTTCCTCGGCACGGCTTATGCCTGCCTTACTTTCAACCTGCCCAAGGGGTGGAAGGTGCAGCTCGATGGCTACTATTCCACCCCGGTGGTGGTGGGATACCTCAAGACGGGCTCCAACGAGTTGGTCAATCTGGGTGTGAAAAAGACCGCCCTGGACGGCCGCATGATTCTCTCGCTGCAAGTCAGGGACCTGCTGCGCACCATGAGCAGCAACTTCGATGTGCTGTATGCCGACGGGATTGTATCGACAACCGAACAGATTTTCCTGTATCAGAAAGTCAGCCTTGGCCTGCAGTGGAATTTCGGCACCGCACAGCGCCCGCTGAAGCACCGCAATGTGGGCACTCTTGACGAGTTGGAACGTACGTCCAACGCAACCGGACAGATCAGTCAATAAGGCTTGGCGTGGACAAGTTTCGCTCCTTGTCCCGCCAAGACTTTTGCTATCAAAAATAGTTGCCATGTGAAGAAAAAATAGTATCTTTGCACTTGATTAATGTTTGACGAAATGACAGACCATAGTAAGAACGACAAGACTAACAGGGATTTGATCGAGCAGGACGCCAAAGATACCTCTTTTGGCGATTGGTGGTTTTGACAGGATGATTGATAGAATGTATACATATAGGTGCGTATTGGTCACATCAAACAGATATCGTTTTTTCAAACCAGCATTGACATAATAAGTATGAGAAATATTAATCGGGTTTTGCTGCTTTTTGTTGCGGTGGTTCTGTCGGCGGGCGTTTGTCGCGGGCAGGAGCAAACGGATGATTTTGAGGCGTTTGCCAACCGTTTTTTGTCGGACTGTGAGTTTCAGAAAGCGCGCGTAACGTTTCCGCTGCAGTCGCGGCAACTCGACGAGGATACGTTTCGCGTTGTTGTGGTTGAAGAAAAGGATTGGCAATGTGTGCCGACTTCGTCCTTTTCTGTCAAGATGGGTGAGTGTGTAGAGACGGTGGAACCAGGGGTGCATTGCATCGTTTTTACCGTTGAGGATACGGGGATATTAGTGGAGTACCGTTTCGGAAAGATTGAGGAGAAGTGGTTTCTGGTAGGGGTGGTGGATTACAGTATGTGACGTGAGGGAGACAGTGACAGGCGGTTGCTTTGGACCGCGATAGTTGAAGAATAAAAGAAAAAAAGTAAAAATAGTGTTTATGAAGAAGTTGATTCTTTTGTTTGCATCAATGATGCCTTTGTTTTTTGCCGCCCAGGCACAGCAGACGGAACAGGGCGGCTGCAAGAAGAGTTGTTGCCGTCAGGCCAAGCAGGCGGCTTTCGAGACGCTCGCAGTGGAGGCATTCGCCCAGCGAGTGATGTGCAAGAGCGTGGTGCTGGTGGATGTCCGCACCCCCAAGGAGTATGTCGAAGGACATCTGGAGGGGGCCAGGAACGTGACGTGGGGCGACGACTTCGAGAAGCAATGGAAGGCGGCGGACATCAAGAAGCGGTTCACCGTGGCGGTGTATTGCCGTGGAGGCCGTCGCAGCAAGGCTGCCGCCAAAGAGCTGGTGAAAATGGGCTACAATGTTGTCGACCTCGACGGAGGCATTATGGCCTGGCAGAAGGCTGGCAAGCCTGTGGTGAAATAGTAAGTGGTAATGACAAGATTGATATGAAAAATATGAAAAATATGAAAAGAGGATTGTTTATCTGCTTTTTTAGCTGTGTGGCATTTCTTGTGAATGCCCAGTCGGATAGATTTGTATATGAGGACGGCAGGCTTTTGGACGGTCGAGAGTCGCTGTGGGGAAAGAATGGTTACGACAATAGGCTGTTGTCGATTAATAGGGACGATGGCTATGTTAGACGTTGCTACTACGACAGCGACGAACGACTGAGAGCTCTTACATACGTGTATCCAGGCAGTGGAGAGACTCAGCGGGACTCGCTTTTTTACAATGATTCGGGCTTGGTTGAACGCAGAGAGATATGGTATTTGAGAGACGATAATGATTGGGGGAAAAGGTATACTTTTTATTATGAGTATGACGGGGAAGGACGTATGATTTCAAGAAAGGCATACTCGTTCAGCTCACTTGCAAGTGAGTATACCTTTTCGTATAATGAGTATGGACAGCTTGTATTGAAGGAAATGACAGAGCAGATGATGGTGGAAATGTCCAATCCACCGGAGCAATGGAGAACAGAGTATACCTATTACCCGGATGGCGGGGAATTGGATTGCATGGTGGAGTATCGCTCCAAGGTGATTGGGAGAACATCGAGACTGTATCAAGTGGAAAAGGCTGTGGCTGTGTGGGATGAGAATCGGCACATGACGGCTGTTTACGACAGTGTGTGCATAGCGGACGGCTATGATAGCCTATGCAGGGACAGTTTGACTTTGCAGTATGCCGGACGGGAGGAGTATGGATATGATGAAAGTGGCAATTGTGTATCCGTCAGCCATTTGAATGCATCTGGCTTAACAGAGAGGCGTGAAGAGTATAACGTTGATACGGGACTCGTATTGAACAAAACGTTGATTCCGAGTTTAGGGGAAGGCCCGATTATTTCAACTTTCCGGAACACGCATGCCTATCGTAATATGACAGTATATGAATACGGAGCCGTTAGTCGCATCTATGAATATATGTATGAGGCTATTCCTCATGTCGCAATTGAGACGGAGGAGTTGTTGGGTGTCAAAGTGGCTCCCAATCCGGCACATGGATTTGTGTCGGTAGAAGGTGTGGGGGAAGAGCCAGCCACATTGAGGTTTTTCGATGTGTCGGGGAAAGAGGTGCAGCGTTGTGAGGTCTCTGCTGTAGCAAATGTAGTAAATATCCAGAAGTTGAAGCCGGGCTGTTATGTGTTGAGGATTGAGGCGAGAGGTAACGGTTTTTCCACAAAATTGATTATTGAATAATAGGTTCAAATAAACAATAAAGTACAGATATATGAGAAAAATATTGATATCATCATTATTATGTGCATTGGCCATAGGCATTGAGGCGCAGTCGTTTGAAAAAGGGGTCAGAGGATTTGAACATTTCAAGCACCATGGGCGAGTTGTATCCTATATTGAGCATTCGGCTGCCAAGCATGATTATCGCTACAGGATGGTATCGTGTGTGTCCAGCGACGACTATCAGTTTACCTATTATTTCTATAACGGCAATCAGCAACTGGTGGCTGTGAAGGATTCGGTGAGGAACGACTACAGTCTGGTGGACTCGCTGTTCTACAACGAGCTTGGCCAGCTGGTCAGAATGTCGGGTTGGCAACTGCTGGACGGCAGCTGGCAGAATGTGTATTCCATTGATTACACTTATGATGCGGCAGGCAATCTGGCATCAAGGACCAACTATAACAATTTCGACGGAGATTGGCAGTTGGGCGGAGTATACCATTACCGATATAATGCACAGAACCAGATTACTGAGTCCGAGTTGACCATGGGCGGCATCGTGTTCCAGAAGGTTGAGTATTTGTATGACGGAGAGGGTAGGCTGGTTCAGGAGTTGTGGTATGGCTATGACGGCTCCGGCCTGATGCCTTCGGAGAAGATTCATACGTATTATAATAATGGATTGATGTCGGCAGAATACGACAGCATCACGGACGACGGGCAACATTGGCGTTTCAACGGCAGGACGGAGTACCTGTATGACGCCGTCGGGAATTGTTTGAAGTTCAGCCAGTATGACATGTTGGATATGGAGGTGGGGAGAAGTGAGTATGAGTTTAACACGGGGATGCCACTGAGTCAGACACTGATTCCGTCAAGTCCCGAAATGGTGCGTCCCAACGTTTATAATAATGTGCATGCGTATGTGCGCGAGCATTGGTATACGGTGATGGAAGACCACTCCCTCCACTATGTCTGCGACTATATTTATTCGTATGACAATATTGCAGGCATTGATGCGCACCAGCAGATGGATGCACTGGTTTACCCCAATCCGGCAAGTGACTTTGTGACGGTGAGCGGCTTTGAGGGCCAGCCATGCAAGGTGGCGGTCTTCGATGCCATGGGCCGTCTTGTTTCAAATGCGGAATCCCTTTCCGGCAACGGCAGGTTGGATGTCCGCGGTCTTGAAGCAGGTTGCTATGTTATCCAGATAATCACAAATGATGACGTCCATACGGCTCGCCTGATTAAAGAATAGCCGGCTTTTTCAAATTAGAAAAGGAGTCTGCATGTATATGTGGATTCCTTTTCTTTTGTTTGTATATCAGTGTTTTATGATGATTTATTAAGCTGTACATGATATGGTGTTTTGTGTGTAATTTGCTGATTCATAGTTGAATATTTTGTTATTAACAGAAAAGAACATGTTGGTGAGGCAAAATCTGGAAATTTATGCTCCTGTTTGGGTATTTTGCAGAAGGTTTTTCGGGTGTTCCTAAAAAAAAATGAAATTTTTTGTCGTTGAGAAATAATGTATTAAGAAGAAAATCGAAACTTTTTCTCAATTTTTTTTTGGTAGTTTGAAAAATGGTTGTATCTTTGCACTCGCTTTCAACAAAACAAGCGTTGTTGATAAAACAAAGCAGAAAGCACAAGAGAACTTTGAATTATTTTGGAACATGAGATAGCGTGTGTCGGAGTTCTTCAGGCATGGCCTGGAGGCGGAGACACGAGACGAGTCAAAGGTAGAAGCAAGCAATTCTTACAATGAAGAGTTTGATCCTGGCTCAGGATGAACGCTAGCGGCAGGC
>ONFR01000008.1 GCA_900317125.1 uncultured Bacteroidales bacterium
GCTCATCAACCGCCTCCATGCCGTTGGCTTCACCGCCGACGGCATTATCCTCAACGCTGGCGGCTACAGCCACACCAGTGTGGCCATCCACGATGCCATCGCCGCCATCACCACGCCGGTCATCGAGGTGCACATCAGCAATATCTTTGCCCGCGAGGAATACCGCCGCCATTCTCTCCTCAGCGATGTGTGCAAGGGGGTGATATGCGGTCTCGGCTTGGAAGGCTACCGCTTTGCTGTCGAGTCTCTTCTCGGCAGGTAGGCTTCCTTTTCTCACTTTTTTTTCGAAAGGCGTGTAAGATTTAGCACCCTTTTGCGACTACAAGGCATGAACAGCGAAACAAAACAATTCGAATCCGACTATCTGCCTTTGCAGCCCGCTATGCAGCGCATGGCCGAGAGTCAGTCTTCTCCACGACGAGCAGGAAGCGGCCGACGTGGTGCAGGATTGTTTTGTCACCCTCTGGAACGACCGACGCAAGCTACGCCAAGTGGCCAACCGCGAGGCGTGGTGCATCATGCTGGTAAAGAGGCGTTGCATCGATTTGTTGCGCCGACGCCACCCCACTGTCGATATCGATTCGGTGATGAATCTGGCCGACGAACCGGTTGAGGACGACCACCGTCTGGTGCTGGCTCTCCGTTTTATAGACCGTCTGCCCGAGAGGCAGGCGCAGGCTGTGCGTCTGCGCCATTTCGACGATGCTGACACCCAAATGATTGCCCAGAAAATGAATATCAGTGAAGGGAATGTGTATACCATTCTCTCGCGTGCATATAGTTCACTTAAACAAATGATATTGAGTTATGAAAAAGAATAACGATACCCCCACGCTCGAGCAGCTTCTCGCCTCGGTGGAACATGCGGGACGTGACGCCCGCCGCCAGCAGCAGCTGTCGGAGATGATAGAGCGGATGGCCGCCGAGGAGGCCTCGAAACGCCATCGCAGTGTTCGCCTCTGGGCAGTGCGCTTTGCCGCCGCAGCCGCGGTCACGCTATTTGTGGTAACCTCGGTATGGATATTGACCAATCCTTCGCCCTTGGCAGGGGTGCAGGTGGCTCAGGCTCCAGTTGTCCGTAAAACAAAGATGCCGGTGCCTACAATGGAGCCTTTGCGGCAGGCGGTAAAAGCTCCTGACAAGACGTTGAATGTTCCCGTTAGCAAGCCCCAGGCGACGGCAGCCCTGTCCATAGTAGAAGAACAACCTATTGAGGCAGAGGTGGCAGCGGTGGAGGCAGTGCCGGTTTTCCCCGTCATGGAGGAGACCATGGCCGAAGCAGTCGTGCAGGAAGAGCCCATGCCGACTGTTGAGGAGGAAGAACCGGTCGTTACCAACATGGAGCCTGCGGTCATGGCACAATCCTCACCCACGCCGAAGCCTAAGCAGGAGCGCCGAGGTTTCTTCAGCCTGTTCCGTGCCGAACCTAGCCTGATGGACGGCACCATGTTGGCCTTTAATATCTTATAACCCTCAAATAATTACATAGCATGAAACGCATAGCAATCATTCTCATCCTCCTTGGTTTGACGTTCGGCGGGCAAGCCCAACAGAGCGACACCCTTCCCGACACCTGCCAGTCGCGCCAGTCAGATGTATCCCTGACCCTTGGCATCTCGGCTGGAGCCTCGTTGCACTTTGGCAATAGACTCTCGCCATACTACAGCAAATACGGCTTCTCGCTGCAGCTTCCGCTCTTGGTGCGCTGGGACATGTCTCCCCACTGGCAGCTCAATACAGGCCTGCGCTACGATTTCACTTGGAATCCGCTCTACTACAACGTTGCGTTTTCCGGCACTTGGGATGACGGTGACGCCCGTGGGCTGCAGTTTATGCAAACACCCACCACCACCACCCAGAAGGCATTCACCTACATTAGCCATCTGGGTATCCCCCTCGAGTTGAAGTGGTATCCCATGGCACAGAACAAAAAGGCGCTGAGCCTCTCGCTCGACCTCTTCGCCGGATATGCGGTGACGCGCTACATTGTCATCCGCAACGAACCATCGCCGAGCATCCACGATAAAAATGCCAGTCACGACATCCTCCACTCTACCGCCATCCAGCCTTGGAAAGTCGAAGTAGGGTTTACCCTCTCCACCGACCTTATCGGCCTGACCCACGGGGTGCGCCTCTTCACCAACCTGCTGCCCACCTACAAGGACCCCACCACGGGCGAAAAGATTTACACCTCGGGCATCACCCTATTCCTATAAGAATATAAATCACCTCGGAGAGGTGTGACTATTAATAACACCGTACAAGCAGTAGGCGCAGTGCGGTGACTAAAAAAGCAAGTGCGTCCCGAAGGGACGCGACAATGAAAAAAAAGATTCCACTATAACAAAACAAGTAACTAATAATCAAAAACAATACCACAATGAAAAAACAACCTACCCACAGAAACCTATCGACATTCTCTGCCCTGCTTTTCTTTGCGGCTATGACCCTCGTGGGTGCCACCACCGCCCACGCACAGGACACTGTCAATCCCCTCATCTCCACCACAGGACCCAATGTGCTTGGCTCCGGCCACATTCAGTGGAACACCGCCCTGAAGTGGGACCATTTTAAGACCGCTTTCCGAGAAGACATCTATGGAGCCAACACCGACCTCCGCTTTGGCATAGGCAGTCGGGCAGAGCTCACGCTGGGCGTTAAGGCATACCATGACGACTTCAATTCCTATCAGGGTAATTCTTATGTCTACATCATCGGCACTGTAATAGACGACAGGCATCTCTTCGACGACAATACAGGTATCGCACCCTCGGTGGGTGCCCGGCTGCTGCTCTACGAAGGCAAGGCCTGGCTGCCAAAAGTGACTTTCTACACCTCCGTGGCACTGGCCACAATTACTGGTCGCCAATGGACTGCCGACGAGACGCTTGTCCAGCCCACTATCGGGCTGAGTTTCCGC
This sequence comes from uncultured Bacteroidales bacterium, assembly GCA_900317125.1. Lineage (GTDB taxonomy): Bacteria > Bacteroidota > Bacteroidia > Bacteroidales > P3 > Colimorpha. The sequence continues at coordinate 2,921 of ONFR01000008.1, forward strand.
AATAACCTGGGCAAAGGCTGGATGCTGGACTACACCCTTGATTTCTCTTGGAACAGGCATTTTCCGCGTCAAGACTATTACCCGGCAAGTCTTTCTGTCTTTGCCCGCTGGTTAGCCACCGACCGCTTGCTGCTCAGCGCCGGCTTCAGCACACCTGGCTGGGCGGAAATCTTCAAGGGAGTTTTTGAAGTGCGCTATCTTGCCACACCCAATCTGCAGCTGACGTTGCAGGGCGGTTTGTCGGTCGGCTCCGGGATAGGATTCGTTAGATCTACAGTCGAGACCAATCTCCTTGCAGGCGTCGGCTGGATGATTAAGTAGCCGTATCCAGACGTCGCGAAGAGACTGATAATATAATCTTCTACCCGTCAGAGTAGAAGATTTTTTGTTGCCAATTCGATTATTTTTGTTATCTTTGCATAGTGAATTCATGTGGGGTATCATAAATGCCACGGATAATAACATTATTAACAACAAATAGTTATCACTATGAAAACAAAGATTATCCTTTTCGCTGTATTGTTGGCTTTCGTCGGCAATAGCGCAAATGCCCAGTTTCTCAGTTTGGCAAACAACAACAGTCGTCTCACCATAGGTTTTCAGCTTGGAGAGACCGGATGGCACACCGATTATGCAGGTCTCGGATGGGGTGTCAGCGCGTCGATATGTGGCTTTTATGCTGATTTCCTCCTTCGGGGTCCACAGCATCGGTACGACAAACACGTCAATCAGGATATATGGCATGACGATGAGGCTTACACCATCAATGTCGGCTATCAGATTCCCATCACCTCGTGGCTGCGCATTGCCCCCATCATAGGCTACAGCCAGACAAACTACGGTATCACTGACATGAGTACCGTGAATATCGAACGTGGCGAATATAGCAGCAGTATTTACCATGACTATTATATTCAAAAACGTTTCCACGAGTTCAACTACGGTGCAGGACTCTTCCTCCAGCCCTTTAGATACATCGAGTTATATGGCGTATACACCGCACGTTCCATCTATGGTGGCATCAGCCTGAACCTGACAGCCCTGGCCGACAAAAAGTAGGCAGAAAAGAAATCTGAATATCTTTTATTAGCAAGCTCCTGCCCCGCCGGGACGGCGGGGCTTTCTTTATTACTTTGAGAGTAAGGAACGGCATACTGCTTGAGTACTTCTAATCGATAATATGGTTGCCATATCAGAAAGATTGTGTATCTTTGCAAATTAATAGAGCTACTCGTAGAAGTTCAAAACAATATACTGATTAAACCGCTATGGATAAACAGAAATATAATAACTACCCACTTGCTATTAGCCAAATCCTCGGCCTAATTGAGGCAAATGATATTGCTATTCCAGAGATACAACGTCCTTTTGTATGGCGCAAATCGCAAGTGCGAGACCTAATGGATTCTTTGTATAAAGGGTATCCCACAGGCTACATAATCATCTGGAAGAACCCATCAGTAAAACTAAAGAATGGAACCTTGTCAGAAGGCAAAAAAGTTCTCATTGATGGACAACAACGCATCACTGCTCTGATGACAGCCATTGCTGGCAAAACAATTGTGTTTGACGATTACAGTGAGGGACGTATCAAGATTGCATTTGACCCTTTTGCTGCCATTTCTGGAAATTCTGATGCAGAGTTGTTTGCCGTTCAAACACCAGCTCATCTTAAAAGCAAACGATGGATACCTGATATTGCAGAATTGTTCAAATCCAACTTTTCTAGCTTTAAATTCATTAATCAGTATGTGATTGACAACCCAGATATGGATCAGGAAGAGTTGCATAAAGTTTTGGAGAGTTTGAAGAACCTTCAGCACTGCAATATCGGAGTGATTGAACTGGATGCATCTCTTGATATAGACATTGTTACAGACATTTTTATTCGCATTAATTCTAAGGGAACCGCATTGAGTCAAGGCGACTTTGTCATGTCAAAGATTGCGGCCGATGAATTACATGGAGGTAATACTCTCCGCAAGGTGATTGATTACTTTGCCCACCTTTGCAAAGACGGCACTTTTTTTGGCAAAATCAAAGAAAAAGACCTTGCTTTCGCCAATTCCGGTTATCTAAGTAAACTTGAATGGCTGAAGGATGACAAGGAAACCGTTTATGACCCGGAATGCGACGATGTACTGCGAGTAGCATTTATGCATCGATGCAAACGTGCCAAACTTGCAGACCTTGTGGCAATGCTTTCTGGTCGTGATTTTGAGACACGAGAGTTCAAAGAAGAAATAGTGGAATCCATATACCGAGACTTGGGAGCAGGGGTAAACAATGTCATCAATGGCTACAATTTCTCTCAGTTCATGTTGGCAATCCGTTCTGCTGGCTTTACCTCTAAGAAACTGGTGAATTCTGTAATGGCCATTGATTTTGCATATGCTGTATATCTACTTCTGCAAGAATCAAAAGAGGTTCCCGCAGATGAAATTAAGAGTTTGGTGCAACGTTGGTATGTCTTGTCAGTTCTTACTGGGCGTTATAGCGCCTCACCTGAGTCATCCTTTGCAAAAGACATTCGCGCAATTGGGGAGAACGGAGTAAAAGCCACTCTTAAAGCCATTGAAGATGCTACTCTGTCGGATAATTTTTGGAATATTCAACTGAACCAGAACTTAACATACGTTTCTTCCATAAACCCCACTTATCAGGTATTCCTTGCCGCACAGAACTTCTTCAAGAAAGACTCTCTACTTTCCCATATTCCAGTGGGAGAATTAGTAAACCTTGGAGGAGACATCCATCACATCTTTCCAAAACAGTACTTGGTCGACAATGGTTTTGACAAGCATGAATACAATCAGGTTGCCAACTATGCCTATCTAGACACACCTATCAACATCAAGATTGGTAAGAAAGCACCTAATGTCTATATGAACGAGGCTCTTGATGCTATCAAGCATGCCGCTGACACCTCTTTCAAGTCAATCAAGAGCGAGGAGGAATTTGCTAAAAACCTTGAGGATAACTGTATCCCTATTGATATTCTCAAAATGGATTACTCCAATTATCAAGCTTTCCTTGAAGCCCGTCGCGTTAAGATGACAGAACTTATTAGGACCTACTACAACAAATTATGATGCCTTAACCTGAAATTAGTTGGCATTGAAATCCACAAATGTTTATACTTTTGTGGATTCTGTTTTTTTGCGTATGTCCATAAAGATGTAGTGCTTGATAAAAAAGTCCCCGACGGGGACGGCAGAACACAGGCAGGGGTGTAAACCCCTGCACATTGATGATGATTAAACGGAACCCCGAAGGAGTGACACGCTATGCCTTGTTGGCGTTCTGTCGCCCCTTCGGGGTTCTATTTATAGGAGCATGGTCATAAAGACAGGAACATAAAAAAGTAAATCCTGCTCAGTGTAAATGTAAACCCAAACAGGCGAAAGAGCCGAAAAGTGTAAACCGAATCCGTGATAGTGTAAACCTGATTAGGGATATGGACGAAACAATGTAAACCGATTCAGTTTAACCATCCCAAATCTGTCAACCAATTCTAGGGAAAGTCAAACTCAGCATATGTTGCACCATGAAAAGTGGATACATGTTCATAAAAATGTAATCAATGAACAGGTTTTCGTTCATTTTTTTGTAGTTAATACGTGATTATTCGTTCATTTTTTTTGTATATTTGCATTGTGAAATATTATAAGAAAGATGTATAGAAGTGTTGTAAATCAACTGATTGAGTGGAAAGAATCGGATGAGAGGAAGCCGCTTATTGTGCTTGGGGCTCGACAGGTTGGCAAAACATATAGTCTGCTTGACTTCGGGAAACAGCACTATAAGTATGTTGCATATATCAACTGTGATGAAAACGAGCAGGCCAAGAATCTCTTTGTGCAGGACTACAACATGGAGAGGGTTCTTTTTGCCATTGCTGCCATTGCGGGTGTGCCAGTTGTGCCCGGTGATACGCTAATCATTCTGGACGAAATACAAGAATTACAAAAGGGTTTGGCTTCATTGAAATATTTTTGTGAGAATGCCCCTGAATATCATGTATGTGTTGCTGGCTCGTTGCTTGGCATCACGCTGCAGCACGGTGAGTCGTTTCCTGTTGGGAAGGTCGATATGATAAGGATGTTCCCCATGTCGTTTACAGAGTTTCTTATTGCGCGAGGGAGGAATCTGGTGGCAGAGCAATTGCAGAAAAAAAACTGGTATATGTTGACAGGTCTGCACCTGACACTCGTTCAAATGCTACGTGAGTACTATTTGGTCGGAGGAATGCCGGAAGTTGTAAAGACATATTTGAAAACAAATGACCCAAATTCGGTAAGAAAAGTCCAAAATAAGATTCTGATTGCGTACCGTAATGACATTGCCAAACATACCACAGATGAGGAGTCGAAACGTATAGGAATAGTGTGGCGTTCTATGCCGTCACAGTTGTCAAAGGAAAACAAGAAGTTTATCTATGGAGTTGCCAAGAAAGGTGGCCGGGCAAAGGAGTTTGAGGTGGCAATACAATGGCTCATCGATGCGGGGCTCGTTATTAGAGTGGGTCGAGCAAGCAGTCCAACGATGCCATTGAAGGTGTATGAGGATCTATCAGCCTTCAAACTATATCTACTGGATGTAGGCCTGCTCGGAGCAATGGCAGAAGTTGACCCGGCCACCCTGATTCTTCCTAACGATATGAAAGAAGGTAAGGGCATGTTCACGGAAAATTTTGTCTGTACTCATCTGGCAGCGAGTATTGAGCAGTCCATTTTTTATTATAGCAAGGATAATAGTCCAATGGAGATTGATTTCATGATACAGCATGGAACTAATATAGTCCCTATCGAAGTAAGGTCAGAAGAAAATCTAAAATCAAAATCGTTGAGTGTGTTCCTCCAACAACATGAGAATATGCACGGTGTCCGCTTCTCGATGAGTCCGTACCGTGAGCAGGAGAGAATGACTAATGTACCCCTTTATGGGGCAGGAGTGTACTTTGCAAACGACTAACAGGGTGGAGGTGCTGGTGTTGTTGTGTCGGGAAGTTTGGGTGTTCCTATCCAGGCATGGTGGCGGAGGACTATTTTGGTTCAATATTGAAATCCACAAAAGTTGCTACATTCGTGGAATGAAATCCACAAATGTTTAAACTTTTGTGGATTCTGTTTTTCGCGCAGGCCAATAAAGATATAGTGCTTATTAAAACAGTCCCCGACGGGGACGGCAGACCACAGGCAGGGGTGTAAGCCCCTGCACAAATGGTTGTGATTAAACGGAACCCCGAAGGGGTGACACTTCATGCCGCGTCGGCAGTCTGTCGCCCCCTCGGGGCTCTGTTTGTCGTATCAATGAACGGGGGTTGCACCCCCGCCTGTAATCTGACAGTCCTTCGGACTTATCTGTTGTAGGGATGTTGTATGTTTAAGCGGGTTTGCAAGTTGCGATCTTTGGTATTTTGAAATACCGTATTTTAAAATACTATTTTTGTAAACAATTATAACTTAATAATATATATCTGATTCATGTGTTGTAATATAGGTACAAATATTGTATTTCTTTGAAATAGTCCTTTTTATACAAAAAATCAAGCGAAACATTTTGGTTTCGCTTGGGTTGTAGGATGCTGTATGTGTCGGGTATTATTGTCGCAGAAGGCTGTCCACGGGCCAGTTCTGATACCATAGTTCGCAGGCGCCGTTGGGGTTCTCTTCGAGGAAGACACCCACGCTGCCGTTTTTCAGCAGGGTCATGGAGGAGTAGACCGAGGGACCATTGAAGAGCAGCACAGGGTCTTGCCAAGTGTTGCCTTCGTCGTAGCTGACGAAGATGCTCACGTTGCGGCGTTCCATCGAGTTGGGAATGCTGTGCAGGAGAATGTTGCGGCTGTCGCCACGGTCGGTGGCTGCCAGTCGGAGTATGTCGCCGTTGCAGGCGTTGGTCTTCATGCTCTCCCATCGTCCTTGGGCGCCCCATGTCTTACCGCCGTCGGCGGAGTGGTTGTAGCCGCGCGCCCCGCTCTGGCGGACGCTGATAAGCACTCGGCCGTCGGTCAGCTCCATCAGTTTGGCCTCGTCTCCGCCGCTGTAGGCGCGGTCGGACACCTGCCAGGTGTGGCCGTTGTCGTCGCTGAAGACCACAAAGTTGTCCAGTGTATTGCTGTTGCCCTTGCGGCACATGGCGGCGGCAAACATGATGCGGCCGGCATGTTCTCCGCGTGTCAGCCGAAGGCCGTTGCCAGAGCCGAAGAACGAGGCACGGTAGTTGCGGCAGACCGTATTTGTGGCCTGGCTTCCCCAAAGCTGTGCGGTGATGTTCTCGGGGGTAGACCAGGTCTGTCCACCGTCGGTGCTGCGGCACACGTAGCTGCTGATGGGGTCGGACTCGGACGAAGCGAAGAGGCCGTTCCCGCCGACAAACACACATACCACTTCGCCATTCTCACACACCACCAAGGCGGCATCGCCGAAGCCGTGCTTGCGGCCAGTCCCTTGGGCAATGGTGACGGGTTCGCTCCAGGTGCGGCCGTTGTCGGTGCTGCGGCGCGACACGATGTCGATGTCCTCGGGCAGGTCGGACTCGTTGTATTTCCGGCGGTCGCAGGCGATGAGCAGTGAGCCGTCGGGCAGGCAGCAGATGGCCGGAATGCGCCAGTTGGTGCTGCCGTAGTCGCCGGGACGGAACAGGCATTGCTCATAGTACTTTATGGTGTCTACCACAGGCGGGTCGACAGGGCTCTCAGGCACAGGCTTCGTGCATCCCCAGGCAACGAGCGGAAGGAGAAGCATCAACAGGATTCTCTTCATGTGTTTAATGGGTATTAATCAAAATAGGGTAGGCGATGGGGACGCAATCACTCCTCCTCTTCGGGGCGGAAGCGGATGACGTCGATAAGGCGTACGCCGTCCAGCCATACGGCAATGCAGCCGACCACGCCTTCGCTGTCTCCCCAGTCCTCGATAGGCTGGAGGGTGACGTCGTTCACTATCTCGAAATATTCGGGCTCGAAACGGAGGCTCTCGTCCAGTCCGTTCACCTCGTGGAACGAGCTGAGTGTATCCATCACCCACAGCTTCACGCTCTCCACGTCCTCAAACTCCGACATCTCCACGGCCTGCACCAGCGTGGCGTAGATGTTGGGGGCCACCTCGCGGGCCTCTTTGCTGAGGCGCATATTGCGGCTGCTCAAAGCCAGACCGTCATCGGCGCGGACAATGGGGCAGGGCACCAGCTCGATGGGGTACTGTATTTGTTCCAGCAGATTGCGGATGATGGCAATTTGTTGAAAGTCCTTCTCGCCGAAATAGGCGCGTGTAGGCTGAGCCAGGTCGAAGAGGCGGCGCACCACCACTGCCACACCGCTGAAGTGGCCGGGACGGCGCGGTCCCTCCATCACCTCCTCAAGGGGTCCGAAGTGATACACCGTGTTCACGGGTTCGGGATACATCTCCTCCACCGAAGGCACAAAGGCGATGTCCGCTCCCGCCTCGGCCAGCAGCTTGCAGTCCTGCTCCACCGTGCGGGGATATTTGGCCAAGTCCTCCTTGTTGTTGAACTGAATGGGGTTGACGAACACGCTCACCACCACCACATCGTTCTCGGCGCGGGCGCGGCGCACCAGCGACAGGTGTCCCTCGTGCAGGGCTCCCATGGTGGGAACCAGTCCTATGCTTTTTTTGTCTTGTTTTGCTTGGTTGATGGCTGCGGTCAGTGCAGCCACAGTTGTTACAGTATTCATGATTGTTATTGTTTATTGTCGTCGGTAATTTCCTCGTAAGGGGTGAAGCCCTCCTCGTCGGTGTCGGTGTGGTAGTCGTTCCGGTGTTGGTCGGAGGGTTGGTATTTCGGTCGGCGTTCCAGCCTGTTGGGAATCTCCAGCAGGTAATTGATGCCCGTCAGCAGCAGGCTGAAAAGCAGTGCATTCCAGAAACCGTTCACATGGAAATGCGGCACCAGCCCTGCCGCCATCAGGATGATGAAAGCATTGATGACCAGCAGGAAGAGCCCCATGCTCACAAGCGTGAAGGGGAGCGTGAGCACAATCAGGATGGGGCGGATAAAGTTATTGAGCAAAGCGATGACCGCTGCCGTCAGGATGGCCGCGCCCACGGTGTCCACATGCACTCCGGGCAGCAGGTAGGCAGCCAGGATGGTGGCCAACGTCATCACCACCACTTGGGCTACAAAGCCCCAGGGTCCGCTATAGAGGTTTCGGCCGTCGCCTATCGTTATCTTCATCTTGTCGATTGTTTATTTCAAGCTTTGGTTGCTAAAGGTATTACGGATAATCGGTGTTGCGTATTGGAAGGTTGGGGTATGAATGGACCGGAAGCGTTTCCGAGTCCACCCAGTTCTGTTACAAATCTTGTAGCAGGCGTTCGCCTTCCGGGGTGCTCTTGCCGTGGCGCATAATCTCTATTTCGCCGCCGGCGCAGTTCAGCACCGTGCTGGGCTCGTCCTCGCCCATGCCGCCGTCCACCACCAGGTCCACGCGGTGTCCCCAGGTCTCGTGAATCAGCTCGGGGTCGGTCAGGTATTCTGCCTCCGTCTCCTGGTCCACGCGCCGCACCGACGTGCCTATCAGCGGGCACCCCACGGCCTCCACCACAGCCTGCAGGATGCTGTTGGCCGGCACGCGCACCCCGATGGTTTTGTTGGGGTTAAGGTAATTGCGCGGCACATTGTTGTTGGCGTCCATAATGAACGTGTAGGGGCCGGGCAGGCAGCCTTTCAGCAGGCCGAACAAATCCTTGTCCATCGGCCTCACATACTCCGACACCATGCTCAACGAACTGCACAGCATCGAATACTTTGCCTTTTTCAGCGAGAACCCTTTGAGCTGGGCAATGGTCTCCACCGAGCGTTTAAACTCCATGCTGCAAGCAAAGGCATACAGCGTGTCAGTAGGCAGCACCACGATGCCGCCCTGCTGCAGCAGGTCTGCTACCCGCCGCACATCCCGTTGATTGGGATTGTCTGTATAGATTCTTGTTATCATTTTCGGGGTGCAAAATTACAAACTTTTTTGTACATAAACGGTTTTTTTATACTATTTAGCCCGTTTTTGCGTTTTTAGTATCGATATGAAGATTATAATTGCATCCATCCTGCTCTTTTCCGCCCTTGTGGCAGACAGTGCTCTCCAGGCCCAAAACGTAAAGTTCAACGACTATTTCAGCGATAGCACCCTGCGCATAAACTACCTCCGTGTCGGCAACCGTCAGCACGACACCGTGCAGCTGCAGTCGCACGAGTGTATCGGCCTTTGGGCGGGTTCGCTCACGCAGCTTCTCGACCCCTTCGACAACGGGGCCTACTGCATCCTGGTCAAAGACCCGCTTTCGGGTCGTGAACTCTACAGCCGTGGCTATAACTCGCTCTTCCACGAGTACCGCGACACTCCCCAAGGTGCCGACAGCGTTGCCGGGTTTGAGGAGGTGGTGCGGGTGCCGTGGCCTAAGCGGCCTGTCGACATCTGTTTCCTCCAGCGCGGCAGCGACCAGCGCATGCATCTCCAATACAGCTATCGTTTCGACCCCGACTCGGCCATGGCGCAGCTTCGGCGCAGTTCGGTGGTGCACCTCATTGCCGACCCCGTCAAGCTCCAGTATAAAGGCCATCCACACGGCAAAATGGATGTAGTGATAGTGCCCGAAGGCTACGGCCCTGCCGACAGCCTCAAGATGATGCGCGACATGCACTCCTTCTGCAAGTACCTGCTGGGACAGGAGCCTTTCAGCAGCCGCTCGGACGACTTCAACGTGTGGGGCATCCCCCTCATGGGTGAGGCTTCCGGCATCACCGACCCCGGCAAGGGCATCAGCGTCAACAGCCTTGTGGGCTCCAGCTATAACACCTTTGGAGCCGACCGCTACCTCATGACCATGCATCTCTTCCAACTGCATGACGCCATCGGCGCCACTCCTTGCGACCATATCATCATCATGGCCAACAGCACTACCTACGGCGGTGGGGCCATCTACAACTTCTACGCCATGAGTTCCCTCAACCAGATGGCCTACGTGGTGCTTCCCCATGAGCTGGGGCACTCCATCGGCGGCCTTGCCGACGAGTATGTCGATGAGGATCTCAGCTATGGCGACATCCACCTCCTTGACCAGGAACCCATTGAGCCCAATATCACCACGCTGGTCGACTTCGCCTCCAAATGGCAGTCCATGCTCCCTGCGGGCACACCTGTACCCACCCCGCCGGACAATAGTGTCCCCCGCGGAAAGAACGGCCCCCTAGGAGTCTACGAGGGTGCAGGCTATCACAGCAAAGGCATCTACCGCCCCACCATGCGCTGCATGATGCGCGACTATGCCCCGTTCTGCACGGTGTGCAGCCTCCGGCTCAACCAGGTGTTCGACCTCTATGTCAAATAGCGGCTGGGTGAGTAGCAGTAACGTCCTTCAATCCGGCATCCTTTCAGAATCGTTGCAGCTTCGTTAGCCGTTGCCTGATCGGACAACGATGCTATAACGAAGCAGTAAGGATGCAATATTGAAGGGACTTGCTCTCTTGGAGGGGTTCCGCCGGTGAGTGGCCGCACGGCCGGGGTGGCTGCGGAGGCTGGCCGCTGCCGCGAAGAAAAAAATAGGTGTTATAATAATAATCGGGGGGCTTTTGCGTTAATAGGAACAGAATGCTTAGAAGGTTATTCTTTATAGTCCTGACTGTGGCAGTGTTGCTGCCGGGAATGTTGGTGTCGTGCCAGAAGGAAGAGCGGTATGCCGGAAGTCTGGACGCGCTGGAATTCTCGTGCGACACAATGGCGTTTGATACGGTGTTCACCCAGATGGGCACCACCACACGCCAGCTGAAGGTGTATAACCGTGGCGGCGAGGCAGTGCGTCTGGAGTCTGTGACATTGGCGACGGGGTATGGCTCACGCTTCCGCCTGAATGTGGACGGGGACACGAGCATGGTGGCAAAGGATGTGACCATTGCCGCTGGCGACAGCATCTTTGTGTTTGTTCGTGCCAACATCAAGCCGAATGTGGCAACAGAGCCTTTCTTGATAGAGGACGCCATGTTGCTCAGCAGTGGCGGCAGCGTCCGCAGGCTGCCCTTGACGGCTTATGGGCGCAATGCGATATACCATGTGCCGACGGACACGATACACTATGCCGACGGCACACCGTTGATTGACTCAACCTTTGGCAAACCCTACGCCTATAGCGTGATAGACTGCGAGGGGTGGCGGCATGACCTGCCGCATGTGATTGTGGGGTATGCAGTGGTGGACTCGCGGCAAACGCTGCATCTGCAGGCAGGCGACGAGCTCTATTTCTATAACGATGCAGTGCTGTGGGTGTACGATAGCGCGACGCTGGACGTGCAGGGGACTGAGGAGCAGCCTGTGCTCTTCACCTCGGTGCGGCAGGACGGCCGGTACAAGACCTTGCCCGGGCAGTGGGGCTATGTGTGGCTGTCGGCAGGCAGCCGCGACAATGTGATTGACCATGCACGGATAGAGAACGCCTATGTGGGATTGCGGGTGGACAGCTGCGCCAGCGACCGCCCCACACTGACGGTGAGTAACACACAGGTGGCCAACCATGTACTGGCGGGATTGCTGTGCCAGACAGCCACCGTGGCAGGTGATAACCTGCTGGTATATAACTGCGGCGTGGCTACTGTGGCCATGCAGTATGGCGGCAACTATGCTTTCAGCCGCTGCACCTTTGCCGACTACTGGCGTTACGACAACAGGAAGGTGGGTAGTGTGTTTGTCACCAACACGATGGAGTACAGGGGCACGCTGTATGTGTGGCCGATGCAGGCCCGACTGGGTGATTGCATCATCTACGGCAGCCGAGCCGACGGCGAGATGTATGTGGATTTGGATGAGCGCGGCGGTGCATCGCTGGTAATCGAGCATTGCCTGGTGCGCGGCGGCGAGTGGGACGAAGACCCCATGTTTGTCGACCCCTACGAGGGGGACTTCCACCTCCAGCCCGAATCGCCGGCCATAGGCATAGGATACCAATACGCTGAAAGCGAGCCTCCGCAGGACTTTGGCGGCTCCGGAAGGTGGCTGCCTTTGTTTGCCACGGCCCATCCAACCCGCTACAAGGTAAGTAAATAATAAGCTGAAAACGAGAGAAACATGTACGAATATATATCAGGAAGACTGTCGTCGATAACGCCCGCCAATGCGGTGGTAGACTGCTGCGGGGTGGGTTACCTGCTTGAGATAACGCTGAACACCTACAGCGCCATACAGGAAAGCAGCGAGGTGAAATTGTGGGTGCATGAGGTGATAAGAGAGGATGCACACCTGCTGTATGGTTTCTTCTCCACGCAGGAGCGGACCATGTTCCGGCTGCTGTTGGGGGTGAACGGAGTGGGTGCCGCCACTGCGCGGATGATGCTCTCCTCGCTCTCGGTGGAGGAGCTGACCAATGCCATTGCCGGAGGTGACGCCAAGACGGTGCAGCGGGTGAAAGGCGTGGGCGCCAAGACCGCGCAGCGCATCGTGCTGGAACTTCAGGACAAGGTGGGAGACACTGCCATGGGTGTCGGTCTGCCCCAGGCGTCGGCAGCTATGGCTGGCGCCGCTTCGGTGAAGAAGGAAGAGGCGGTGAGCGCCTTGGTGATGCTGGGATTTCCGAAGACCGCCGCAGAGAAGGTGGTCATGGCGTTGGACAACAGCATGACCGTGGAGGAGATGATTAAGGAAGGATTGAGAAGGATTTAAGACTATAAGGGTTTAAGATTTCAAAGGTTTGAGCTTGGCATTGCATAGACATACGATATTCGGGTACACGCCGTCCCGCCGTCCGGTGAGGATGTTGGTGTGCCTGCTGCTGGTTCTGCTGATAGCGGGAGCTGGAAGCACAGCGTATGCCCAGACTCCTGACGGCGGCCCCGTGACCACCGTGGAGTATGATGCCCAGACCGGCTCGTATGTCAAGGTGACGCGGTTGGGCGACATGGTCATCAACCGCGAGTATATGACCTTTGACGAGTATCAGAACTACCAGCTGGACCAGCTGATGAAGAAATACTGGAACGAGCGGTCGGCAACTGCCGACACGGCCTCGGACGACGGCTTGCTGAGCCGTATTCCAGGCTTCAGCGAGATCAGCAAGAAGGTGGACGGCTTGCTGCAAATACCCAATATCAGCATCAACCCTTCGGGCAGTGCTGATTTGACGTTCCAGATAGTGAACAACTTCCGCGATGACTACAATATCGATGCCGACCGCCGCAGTGTGACCACCTTCGATTTCGACGAGAACATACAGGTGAATATGAATGCCAAGATTGGCGACCTGTTCGATTTTGACATCAACTGGAACACCCAGGCCACATTCGACTTCGAGAACAAGATAAAGCTGAAATATGAGGGCAAGGAGGACGATATTATCCAGCTGTTCGAGGCGGCCAATATCTCCTTCCCCCTGAACACCACCCTTATCCACGGCAGCCAGGAGCTGTTCGGCATACATACCAAGCTGAAGTTCGGCAAGCTGACGGTGGATGCCGTGTGGTCGCAGAAAGAGACCAGTACTGAAAACATGCGTGTGCAGGGCGGCGCCTCGACACGTGAGTTCCAGATCCGTGCCGACGAGTATGAGGAAAACCGACACTACTTCATCTCGCAGTATTTCTATGATAATTACAACAAGGCAATGTCCACCCTCCCCACACCCAATACCCCTATCCGTATCATCAGGATGGAGGTGTGGCGCACCAATGTGGGTGCTGCGGTGACCAACAACAGGAACATTCTTGCCTTGACCGACCTTGGCGAGAACTACCCGTCGAGCAATCACCTTATCGGTGGCCGTTCGGTTCGTCCTACCAATGGAAGTAACAATATTTTTGAGGTCATCAACCGCAGTGCCATCCGCAGTGTGGACAATATCACCTCCTATATGCAGGGAGCAGGTTTCACAGCCGGAGCCGACTACGAGAAAGTGGAGAGTGCCCGCCTGCTGAACAGCAGCGAGTATACGTACAACGCGCAACTGGGCTTCATCACCTTGAGCCAGCCGCTGAGTGCCGACCAGGTGCTGGCCGTGGCTTTCCAGTATCAGGTGATTGGCGACACGACAGTCTATCAGGTGGGAGAGTTGACTACCGACGGTGTGAACGACCCCAACACCTTGGTGGTGAAACTGATTAAAGGTGCGGGCGTGGACACCCGCAGTCCGCTCTGGAAGTTGATGATGAAGAACGTCTATTTCCTGCGGAGTACACAGATAGGACGTGAGAATTTCCGCCTGAACATCCTCTACGAGAGCCGTGAAGGAGGCGTGGGCATAGGCTACTTCACTTCCGGTCCAAAAGAGGGCATCCCCCTTATTGAGCTCTTCGGGCTTGACAGAATGGATGCTTCGCAGAACTATTATTACGCCGACGGTGTGTTCGACTGGTTCGACAGTGCCGCCTTCAAAGGAGGTATTATCCAGGCCAGCACCGGCCGCATCTTCTTCCCCTATGTGGAGCCCTTCGGGCGCGACCTGCGCGGGTTGATAGGGGACGACGATTTTGCGCAGGAATACTGTTTCGACTCGCTCTACACCATGACGCGTACCCTTGCACAACAGTATGCCGACAAGAACAAGTTCTATATAGAGGGCTATTACTCCTCCACGGTGAGTGGAGAAATATCGCTGGGCTACAGTGTCTCGCCGGGGTCGGTGACCGTCACCGCAGGCGGTGTGCCCCTGATAGAGAATGTGGACTACACCGTCGACTACACCATGGGAACGGTACGCATTGTGAACGAGAGTATTCTGAGCAGTGGCACCCCTATCAGTGTCAGCAGCGAGAATAATTCGTTCAGTATGATGACCAAGACCATGACGGGAGCCCATGTCAACTACGAGATAGAACCCGACTTCAATGTGGGTGCCACCTTCATGAACCTGCATGAGAAGCCGTTGACCCAGAAGAACAACTTCGGTGAGGAGCCTACCAGCAACAGCATATACGGCTTCGACTTGAGCTACAGGCACGAGGCACCTTTTATCACCAAGTTGGTGGACATGCTGCCCGGTATCGACACCAAGGCACCGTCGAACCTCACCCTTTCTGCGGAGTTTGCACAGTTTATCCCCGGCATCTCCCGCACGGGCAGTAAAGAGGGCAGCGTCACATACGTCGACGACTTTGAGGGTGCGGAGAGCAGCATCGACCTGAAGGGCGTAATGTTCTGGCATCTTGCCTCTACCCCACAAGACTACAAGCTGTCCCTGCCTCAATTCCCCGAGACGGCACCCTCCACGGGGCTGGCCTATGGTTTCAACAGGGCGAAACTGGCCTGGTACCGTATAGACAACATCTTCTATAACAGCGACAGCCCCCGCAATATCACCCCTGACGACCGCTCCAAGCCCTATGCTCGACGCATCGCCGAGCGCGAGGTGTTCCCCAACAAGCAGTTGGCACAGGGTGAGCTGACTAATATCTACGAGCTGAATCTGGCTTACTATCCCTCGGAGCGCGGACCCTACAACTACGATGTGGCACCCTCTCCGTACAGTGCCGGTCTCAACCCCGATGGAACACTGGCACAGCCCGGCAGCCGTTGGGGCGGCATCATGCGTCCGCTCGACTACACCGACTTCGAGACACAGAATATCGAGACCATCGAATTCTGGTTGATGGACCCCTTCATCGAGAATCCCAACCATTCGGGCGGTAAACTGTATATCAACCTTGGCGACATCAGTGAGGATATTCTCCGCGACGGTCGCAAGGGCTTTGAAAACGGTCTGCCCACCAGCACTGTGATTACAGGTGTGGACACCACGATATGGGGACGGGTGCCCAACACCCAGCCCATTGTCAATGCCTTCTCGGGCGACGAGGCTTCGCGTAAGTATCAGGACGTTGGTTACGACGGACTCAGCAGCACATACGGCTCCAACGATGAACAGAGCTTCTTCTCCGACTATCTGGACCGGGTTGCCATGGAACTGGGCACGGAATCACCTGCCTACCTGCTGGCCAATACCGACCCGTCGGCCGATAACTTCCACTATTACCGTGGAACAGACTATGACGAGGCTGATGTGAAAATCAACGACCGTTACAAGTACTACAACAACCCCGAAGGCAACTCCACCGTGGATGCCGACAACCCCGAGTCGTATACCACGGCGGCATCCATCTACCCCAATGTCGAGGACATCAACAAGGACAATACCCTCAGCGAGGGAGAGAACTACTACCAATATCTGATAGAACTTGACCCCGCCCACATGGAGATTGGCAAGAACCACATTGTCGACATACAAGAAGCCACCAATATCATGTTGCCCAACGGCAGCACCACCTCCTGCAAGTGGTATCAGTTCCGTATTCCAATCCGCGAGTACAACCAGTTGGTGGGCAAGTTGAACGGATTCCATTCAATACGTTTCATGCGTATGTTCCTGAGCGATTTCGAGGAACCCATCATTCTGCGTTTCGCCACCCTTGAGCTGGTGTATGCCACGTGGAGGAAGTACACCGAGAACCTGTTGCAGCCGGGAGACTATCCCACTGGCACCGGGTCCAACACATCGTTCAGCATCAGTACCGTCAATATCGAGGAGAATGGAAGCCGGTACCCGGTACCCTATGTCTTGCCTCCAGGCATTGAGCGCGAGGAATGGTACAGCTCGTCGTCGGTGGCCATCAAGCTGAATGAGCAGGCGCTGTCGATGGACATCAGCGACCTCGCCTCGGGCGATGCACGCGCCGTATACAGAAGCACCCAGTATGACCTGCGCAACTATGGAAAACTTAAGATGTTTGTCCATGCCGAGAAGAAGAACATCTCCGACCCTATGAAGGACGGCGACCTGGTGCTCTTTGTCCGTTTAGGTAGCGACTATACCAACAACTACTATGAATATGAGGTCCCCCTGCAGTTTACAGACTGGGGTGTCAGTCGCGACGACCCGTATGCCATCTGGCCTATTGCGAACAATGTAGAGATAGACCTCGCCAAGCTGGTTGACATCAAGACCAACAGGAACCGACTTATCCGCAATGGCGACCTTGCTTACAGCAGTCAGCTGCTGTACAGCGAGTATGCCGATGGCCGTAAATACACTGTGCTGGGCACACCCAATCTCGGGAAGGTAAAAGTCATCATGGTGGGTGTCCGCAATCCTAAAAAGGAGGCACTGGATGATGGTAACGACATGCTCCCGAAGTCGTGTATAGTGTGGCTGAATGAATTGCGCCTAACCGATTTCAGCAATCGGGGTGGATGGGCTGCCATGGCGTTGGCACGCACCAACTTGGCCGACTTGGGCAACCTGTCGCTTTACGGCTCGTACCGTACATCTGGATTCGGCAATCTAGAGGAGAAGCCAACGTCGCTTGAACTGGTCAACACCCTCCATCTGCAGAGCACGATGGATTTAGAGCTGGGTAAATTCCTCCCCGAGAAATGGGGTGTACACATCCCCTTCTACCTTGACTACAACAAGCAGGTGGGCAGCCCCGAATACAACCCCTTGGACCCCGATGTGCGTCTGTACAACGATTTGCAGACCTATCCAACCCAGGCCGACCGCGACAGCGTCCGTGCCATCGCCCAGGAACGACACACTACCACCAATATCACGCTGACCAACATCAGAAAAGACCGCACGGGAAAGTCGGCATTGAAACCCCATTTCTACGACATCGAGAACTTCACCTTCTCCTATGCCTACAGTCGTGAGCGCTCGTCGGATGACGAGTTGAGCCACTATAACAAGGACCAGCATCGCGGCAGCTTCACCTATGCCTTCACCCCCAAGGAGCCGGGCTTGTTTGCTCCTTTCGAGAAGTCGTCGTCGAAGTTTATCAATAGCAAGAACGGGAAGTTCATCAAAGACTTCAACCTCTACTACAAGCCGAAGAACTTCTCGTTCAGTACCGAGGTGTATCGCGACTACGAAGAGACCTTGTTGAGGAAGAAAGGTGCGGCGCTGGTGATTATGAAGCCCACGTACTATAAGCAATTCACATGGCGGCGCGAGTACGGTCTGCAATGGGATATAAGCAGGAGTCTGCATCTGCAGTACAATGCCACCGCCAATGCCCGAATTGACGAGCCCGTGGGCCGTGTGGATACCCGCGAAAGCAGGGAGGCCATACGCAGTTCGCTGATGCAAGGCGGCACGATGCAGAATTATCAGCAGACATTGAATGCCACGTGGGAACTTCCTATCAGCAAACTGCCCTATCTCGACTTCCTGCGTGTCCCGGTCAGCTACAGGGCCACCTACAATTTCATGGGCACCACGCAAGCCTTGGCCTCGATGGGAAGTACATTGAACAGCTCAGGCCAATTCCAGGCCTCTGTGTCGGGCTCGATGCAGACACTGTACAACAGGTTCCCGTTCATCAAGAATGCCTATAAGCAGAAGCCCTCTGTCCAGCCGAAAGACCCCAAGCGTATGACCAAGAAAGAACGCGAGAAAGCCATGCAGGACTCCATAGCCCGTGTAAAGAACCCCGATTCGGTGCGCAGGGCGGAGATGATGGAGACGCTCTCCGAGATTGGTAACTTTGCCATCAGGATGGTCACGGGTCTCAAGAGTTTCTCCGTACAATTTTCCAACAATGCCGGCTCGGTACTGCCTGGATACATGGGTTCGGCCAGAATTCTTGGTATGGACCCGAGGAATGGCTGGCAGCCAGGACCGGCATTTGTGGCGGGCTATAACGACGGCCTTGTGGAGCGGCTGCGAGAAAACCGACTATTGAGTACCGATACCTTGATGAACAGCGCACACAAGAACACCCTCACACGGTCGCTATCGTTCCAGGCAACGGTGGAGCCAATACGTGATTTCAGGATAGAGTTTACTGCCTCGCAGAATTCCCAGTCGCATGAAGAGTATTACTATAAGTTCATGAGCCAGCTGGACGATATAGAGGGGCCTCTGAGCTATGTGATGGCCGGGTCGTTCAACAACACCTGCTGGAGCATGGCCACAGCCTTCATTTCGCCGGATGACCTGTATAAGACCTTCCTGTCGTATCGTTCCATAGTGGCAGAACGTTTGGCCGAGGCCAACAGCGACCCCCGATGCCGGGAAATGGTGCTCGACACCATGACCGGTGAACTCTATCCCTTCGGTTATGGCGCCAACCAACAAACTGTGCTGTTGACCAGTTTCCTTGCCGCCTATCTGGGAAAGGATGTAGCGAATTACCCGTTCTCGCCGTTCATGAAAATGCCGCTCCCCAACTGGTCGGTAAACTACAATGGGTTGAATAAGATAGAATGGCTGAAGAAATGGTTCAACAACATCTCGCTCTCGCACCGCTATTCCTCCACCTATAGCGTGGGTAATTACTACACCGATGCTGCCATTTCGGGACGCAGCGGCTACGACTATGGTAAAGAGACGGTGTTAAATGGCAGCGATGATTTTATTGCACCGCTGAGCATGGAGTCTGTCCAGATTAGCGAGCAGTTCAATCCCCTCATCCGTCTTTCGGTGAGTATGAAAAACAGTGTGCAGTTGAACTTCTCAATGCAGCGCAACCGCACGTTGAGTCTCAGCTTCGCCAATAACCAGCTTACCGAGACCACCCGTAATGGTATCACCTTCGGTGGAGGCTACCGCTTTAAGGATGTGGCCTTTGACGTGAAGGTGGGCGAGAATGTGCAGCACCTTAAGAGCGATATTGTCCTGCAGTTGAATCTGACATACAACAGCAACAAAACCAATATCCGGAAGATTAACCAGAATTTCAGTCAGGTGTCGTCGGGAAGCGAAGTGTGGATGGCAGAGCTGTCGGCGGAATATGCGCTTTCCACCACCTTGACACTGCGTGCCTTCTTCCAGACGAATATTAATAACCCGTATATCCGCAACGCCTATCCCAACTCTACTACCAAGGGAGGCATAACTGTTAGATTTAGTTTTTGAGAGATATGAAGATGGATCGTTTTAAGGATTTCGACCGCGATGTACGCGATGCAGTGCTCCGTTTTGAGAAAGGACGTGACGGGGCAGGCACTTTCTTCGACGTGGAGGAACTCTTGATGATAATAGATTACTATCTTGAGGTGCAAGACTTGGAAGGGCTGGAGGCTGCGGTGGTCTGTGCCGAAGGGCTTTATCCATCCAATGTGGAGGTGAAACTGCGCAGGGCACATTTATTGAGCATAGAAGGCCGTTATACCGAGTCGATGAAGATGCTGCAGGAGCTGGAGCAGACTGAGCCAGAAAACACTGATGTGAGCTATGCCAAGGGTGCTGTATACAGCATGATGGACCAGTCGGAGAAGGCCATCCAGTGCTATCTGCGTGCTGCCGCCGACGGGTATGAGTTGGATATGATTTATGGCAATGTGGGCGATGAGTATTATAAACTCGGTCAACGCGACAAGGCCATACACTATTATCGCAAGGCGATAGCCGTGAATCCCGACGAACGCCGGTCGCTTTTCAACCTGGCTTGTTCGCTTGAAGAGAACGGTGAGGGGGACAAGGGTGTCGACTATCTGAAAGAGGTGGTTGAACAGCACCCCTACAGCAAATGGGCTTGGTATAGTCTCGGATGCCTGTACGAGTGGCGAGAGCTTTACGAGCGGGCTGCCGATGCTTTTGAGTTTGCCATTGCTATCGACCGCACGCTGGGAGAAGCCTATGAGGGATTGTCGAAAAGCTATGCCTCGCTGGGACAGAGAGGCAGGGCTGCCCAGGCACTGCGCGACTGGCTGGAGGTGGCCGACGACCGTGCCTATGTGCTCTTCTGTATAGGGAGTCTCTTTTTTGATGATGCTAACTACCATACTGCCTCTGTCTATTTCCAAAAGTCGCTCAAGGAGGATGCCTGTTACAGTAGTGCATGGCGTTATCTGGGACTCTGCTCGGAACGACTGGGCTATACCGACGAGGCAGCAGGGTATTATCGGCGTGCGATTGATGTCAACCCTGATAATGATGTCAACTGGCTAAGCCTTGCCGACCTGTATATATCCCAAAACCGTTTTGCCGAAGCACTGAGTTTGTTGCAGAGTGGCCGGCATGAAGCCGAATGCCTTTCCGATTTTGATATGCGGCTTTGCTATTGTCTGTTCCGTTTGGGTAAACGAGAGCAAGTCAAGGAGATGATTAACACCCCCCATGAAGATGACCCCATGTTGTATGTCGACATGTTGTCGTACTACACAGACATGGGCGCCGACCCCGAGATAGCCGCTCTCGTCTTCCAAAAATACAAGAATGAGGAAAAATGATTGTATAATGTAAAATGATATGGATATGAGTAATACTATTATGAAACGAGTGATGTTCTTCCTGTTGATGGTTACCATCGGGGGATGGACCTTTGCGCAGGAGTCGGTACCTCACACCACCATTGCCGAGCAGGTGCGCGGCACCGACAGTACCTCATCGGGTTTTGTGGCCGATGTGCTGACATGGTACGATGCCCACATGAACTATACCACTGTGGGGTTGTTGATGGCTTTGGAGAGCTCTTTTGTCCCGTTCCCTTCGGAGGTGGTGATTCCGCCAGCAGTGTATGTGGCCTGCAATCCCGACTCGCGAAGCGGCATGACGCTATGGCTTATCGTGCTGATAGGAACTTTGGGTGCTTTGATAGGTGCTTATATCAACTATTTCCTCTCACGTTGGTTAGGCCGTCCGATCATCTATGCGTTTGCCGAGAGCAAGGTGGGACACCTGCTCAGTCTCTCCAAAGAGAAGGTCCAGCGTGCAGAAGTCTATTTCAACGACCACGGCAGTATCTCCACCCTTGTCGGTCGACTGATACCTGTCATCCGGCAGCTTATCTCTATTCCTGCAGGTCTTTCCAAGATGAACCTCGCAGCCTTCTCGCTCTTCACCTTCCTCGGTGCGGGGGTGTGGAACTGCGTGCTTGCCTTGCTGGGATGGCTGGCCTATCAGGCTGCCGACCCCTCGGTGATTGAGAAGTACAGCCATCAGCTCTCGATAGGGATTGTTGTGCTTTTCGTTCTGGTGGTATTGTTCCTTGTGGTGCGTGCCCTTGTAAAGAAGAAAAAGCAAAAGAGTAAGTCCGACAACGTAGATAGTGAAAGTTAATAGTTGAAACTTGAAGCGCTTAATTCAAAAAGGAATATGGATATGAATGAGAACGGTTCCGACATCGACAGGAAGATAGAGATAGCGCGTCTCTTCATGAGGAAGGACCGCCCCCTGCCTAAACGCGGATGCAGCTGGGCTTTCTTCATCTTCCTTGGCCTGCTGACGCTGGGGCTTGTGGTAATGTATGTATTATATAAATCGAACATGAATATGCTTGTAAGCTGAGGTTCAAGTTTCGATACGATATGATGATAATAAATGAATAACATGATGGATTTTCCTATACTCGATACACAGGTATACAATCATAGGCTGGTTTATCTGGACAATGCCGCCACCACCCAGAAACCACGTGCAGTGATTGAAACGCTGACCAACTACTACCTGACACTTAACAGCAACATTCACCGCGGTGCCCACTATCTGGCGGCTCAGGCTACGGAGCGGTACGAGGGCGTGCGTCGTCAGGTGCAGGCTTTCATCAATGCCCGTAGCAGTAACGAGATTGTCTTCACCCGTGGCACGACGGAGAGCATCAATCTCGTGGCGTCGTCCTTTGGCCGTGGATTCCTCAAGGCCGGCGACGAGGTGATAGTGTCGGGCATGGAACATCACTCCAATATTGTTCCATGGCAGCTGGCCTGTGAATTGGCGGGAGCCTCGTTGCGGGTCATCCCGTTCAGCGACGAAGGTGTCTTGGACCTCGAAGCCTATCGCTCTCTTTTCACTGCCCGCACCCGTATTGTGGCCTGCACACATGTCTCCAACACGCTCGGTACCATCAATCCCGTGAAGGAGATTGTCGACATTGCCCACAGCCACGGTGTCCCCGTGCTCATCGACGGCGCTCAGGCTGTGGCACACATGAAGGTGGATGTGCAGCAGATAGGGTGCGATTTCTACTGCTTCTCGGGACACAAAATGTATGCCCCGATGGGCGTGGGGGTGATGTATGGGCGTGAGGAACTGCTCTCGCAGTTGCCCCCTTATCAAGGCGGTGGCGAGATGATAAAGGATGTCACCTTTGAGCGCACCACCTACAACGAGTTGCCTTTCCGTTTCGAGGCGGGCACACCGTCGGTGGGAGATGTGTTGGGATTGGGTGCTGCCATCGACTTTATGCAGGAACAGGGAATTGAGCATATCGCCCACCATGAGGACGAGCTGCTGCATTATGCCACCGAACGGCTGCTGACGGTTCCCGGCATGCGCCTCTTCGGCACAGCGCCCCACAAGGCAGGAGTCATCTCTTTCCTGATAGGCGAAGCCCACCCCTACGATGTGGGGACCTTGCTTGACAAACTGGGCGTGGCCGTCCGTACAGGTCACCACTGCACACAGCCCATCATGGACCGCTATGGCATTCCCGGCACGGTGCGTGCCAGCTTTGCCTGCTACACTACGCACGACGATGTCGACGCGTTGGTCGCTGCCCTCAACCGCATCGCTCCGATGCTGACATAACTTGCTATTGTTATCGAACAACAGTAGAGTCATGATTTGAACATCATACGTTAAAGAAGATGCTGAAAACCTTACATATTGAGAACTATGCGCTGATACGCGAAACCGACATCTCGTTTGCCGGGGGCTTTGTGGTCATCACCGGCGAGACGGGGGCGGGAAAGTCTATCTTGCTTGGAGCCTTGGGATTGCTTCTCGGTCAGCGGGCCGACACCCAAGTGCTCTCCGACAAGGAGCGCAAGTGCGTGGTGGAGGCCACGTTCGATATTGCCGACCTCGGCCTGGAACCGTTGTTTGCCCGCTACGATGCCGACTATGACGATGTGCTCATCCTTCGTCGCGAGATACTCCCCAGTGCCAAGAGCCGTGCGTTCGTCAACGATTCGCCTGCAAACCTGCAGTTCCTCAAAGAACTGGGGCCGCACATTCTTGATATCCACTCGCAATACCAGACCCTCACGCTCACCGAGAGCACATTCCAGACTCAGCTGCTCGACACCCTTGCCGACCATTCCCCCCTGTCGCAGTATCAGACGCAGTACCGTGAGTATGCTTCGTTGAAACACGAATTAGAACAACTCACCGCCCAAGAGTCTGAGAACAAAAAGGCTTACGACTACAATCTGTTTCTCTTCAACGAGCTGAAAGCGGCCAACCTGGCCGAGGACGAGCAGCAGGAACTGGAGGATGAGGCCCGCCTGCTCGAACATGCCGAAACGATAAAGGAGGCCTTGGGCAACGTGGCCGCCTTGTGCGACGGCAATGAGGGTGACGGAGTGGTGAGCCGCCTCTCTTCCTCTCGCGGATACCTGTCGCATGTGGCATCCTTCCACGAGGGAATAGAGTCGCTCTATCAGCGGCTCGACTCTTGCCTTATCGAGGTGCAGGACATCCTCTCCGAAGCGGCAGATCTGGACGACAAGATACAGTATTCTCCCGAACGTCAGGAGGAGGTGAACAGCCGCCTTGACCTTATTTACAGATTGCAGAAGAAGCACAATGTAGGCACCATCGCCGAATTGTTGGAGATAGAACGCAACCTCGACAGCCAACTGCAGGAGGCCGACAGCCTTGACGACCGCATACGAGAATTGATGGAGCGGGTGGACAAGGTCTTCTCCCAGATGCAGCAGACGGCCGACCGCCTCACCACGAGTCGCCGCAAGGCCGGCAGCATGCTCGAAAAACAGTTGCTACCCGTTCTGGCGCAGGTAGGCATGGCGTCGGCACGTATAGTGGTCGACATCTCACCGGCACAGGACTATGGCCCCATGGGACACGATACGGTTCGGCTGCTCTTCAACGCCAACCAGGGCGGAACACCCCGCCTGCTGTCCGAGGTGGCCTCGGGAGGCGAGTTGTCGCGCCTGATGCTGGCCGTCAAGTCGCTGGTGACCCGCCGCAGCCTGTTGCCCACCATTATCTTCGACGAGATAGACAGCGGCGTGTCGGGCGACATATCTGTGGCCGTGGGCGGCATCATGCGCCACATGTCGGAGCACATGCAGGTGATTGCCATCTCCCACCTCCCCCAGATAGCCGCCAAGGCCGGGCAGCACTTCAAGGTGGCCAAGGCCGTGGAGGACAGCTCGACCGTTTCCCGCATACGCCAACTCACACCCGACGAGCATATCACCGAGATAGCCGTCATGCTCTCATCCAATCCCCCCACGGCAGCAGCCCTCCAGACTGCCCGCGAACTGATAAAAGAAAGCGAATGCATTTAAACGATATTATTAATACTTAATTTTAATCTATAATTTGTATCATGCCCGTCATAAGATTATTATTCCTGTTGTTGTTCTCATTATGCTCTATGGGAGTGTCGTCGCAGCAGCGTCAGCCGAAGTTTGACAACCCGTTGCATTTGCCCGCAGCCCCTTCGGGTACCTTTGCCGAGATACGTACCAATCATTTCCATAGTGGTATCGACCTCCGTATCGGTGGCGACGAAGGGGTAGGGACACCGGTATATGCTCCCGCCGACGGCTATGTGTCGCGTCTCCGCATCTCCGCCTATGACGGTGGCAAAATGCTGTACATCAACCATGCGGGAAATATCACCACAGTATATCTTCACCTCGACGGCTACCATGGCGACATCGCCAAGTATGTGCGCCGATATCAGGCTGAACACCAGTGTTACGCATTTGATACCACAGTTGCTGAAGGGGTGCTCCCCGTCAAAAGGGGCGAACTCATAGCCTATGCAGGAAACTCTGGCATGAGCGGAGGCCCACATCTGCACTACGAGGTGCGCAACACCCGCACACAGCAAAGTCTCAACCCGTTGCAGTATGGTATCACCCTTGAGGACAACAGCTCGCCTTCGCTGCGGGGCATCCGACTGTTGCCGGTGGACAAGAACAGCCGGGTTAATGGTGGCAAGGCTCCTTACCAGGTAGACCTCGGCAGCAAATCCGACCGCCTGGGCACTGCCAGTAACCCCATCTCAGTGCTGGGCCGTTTCTATGTCGGAGTGTATGCGGCTGACCAGTCCGAAGGCTCCACACAGAATAACGGCTACGACCGCATTGACATCTGGGTGGACGGGAGGCCTTTCTTCCAGTACAAGATGGACATCATCACTTATTCCGAGACCCGTGCCATTAATGCCCAGCTCGACTACGACTATTATCTTGCCACCCGCCGTCCCTACATCCTCACCCGCCGCCTGCCCGGCGACCCCGTCCGTCCGGCACGCACCTTCGGCGACGGCAGCGTAGGGTTCATTCCTTCCGATACCATGCTCCACCGCATCACCGTGGCAGTGTCCGACTACAATGGTAACCAGACAGCCCGTAGTTTCTATGTGCGTAATAGCTTGGAGACATTGGTGCCCATGCACGAGGTGCCTGAACATCCCTCGTATCACCTCTTCACGGACAGCCTTACCGTCCGCTGGCCACTCAGCATCAGCCGAGGAGACTATCAGATAGATATGCCCGCAGGCATGGTCTACTACGACGACCTGCTGGTACACGGCAAACAGAGCGACCGCCGTTATATCTCGCCCATCTATACCGTCAAACCATGGCAAAGTCCCTATCCTCCACACCGCACTTGGCAACTGCGAGTTCCCCTTGTTGTGGGATACGAGCCCGAACAACTGGTGCTTTGCAAACTGAAGGATGGAAAACAGTCAGCTTTGCCGACGCGTGTAGTGGAGCGCAAGGTGGAGGGTAAGCCTGGCCGCTGGCTTGAAGCCGACGTGCGCGACTTTGGCAACTTCGTCGTGGCCAACGATGTGACACCGCCGTCCATCAAGCCCCTTAACTTCAAACAGGATGGAAGAGTCAAGGCTACAGTGTTGCGTATGAAAATGAGCGACGACCTCTCGGGAATACGCGAATACCGCTGCTTTATCAATGGGGAATGGGTGCTTGCTGAGTTCGACGGCAAATATGCAACCCTCACTATCGACCTCAACCAAGTGGACAAGAATGTATCTACCCTCGACCTCCGTATCTTCCTCACCGACTGCTGCGGCAACGAGGCCGAACTCTCTTATAACCTAAAACGATAGCATTCTGAATAATCGGAATATTCCGAATTTTCAGATTATTCCGATTATTCAGATAATCACTTAATTTCTATCCCCGAGAACACACACGAGCCGGAGATATAGAGTGTGTGCGTGTGGTCGGTGACTACAACACGCCGTTTGTCGTCCACGCCGCCGAAGGTGGAACCGGCAGTGACTTTCACAAGCAGGTCGCTGGGGGCATAGATGACCAGCCCGGAAAACTTCAAGTCAACATTTATCTCCATGTCCTCGTTGATGGTAGCGCCGTGCAGGTCGAGATGTACTGAGGCGAAAGAGGCATTCACGTCAGCCCCCTCGAACACCTCGCCGCCGAAGTTCAGGTTCTGTTCGCCAAAGGTGGCATTCACTACACGAATATTTTTCCCGTCGCGGTTGAGCGTCTTGACCGTGGGGATGTCGGTGGTTTTTCTTCTATTGCCAAAAATCATGCCGAGCCCCAGTGCGATGACAAGCACGGCCAAGCCTATCTTCCAGAACATGTCCCAGTCGATGACGTTCTGCTCGGCAAGTAGAAGCAGTACACCCACGCCCAGGCCGATAGCTGGTCCCGTCTTGTCGCTATTTCCCAGCAGGGCACAAATGCTGGGTACGATGATGAAGAGTGTCCACCAGCCGTTGAACAGAATATTGATGTGGAGACAGATGCACACAATCCATGCAATGCCGCATACCACTAATGCCGATCCCCAAATGACTTTGTTGTTTTGTTTCATGCTATTTCTTTATGTATGAGTAAACTATATAGGTGTGTAAGGGTAAAACTGAATGCTTTTCCCAGCTGCAAAGATACAAACTTTTTTTGAAAGTGTGAAAGTCCTGGTGTGTTGGTTCGGAGTGCTGATGTTTCATTGGCAACTTCACGGCGTCACCCAAGTGAAGACAACTCCGGAAGTGGGCAGGTCTGTTCCGTGTTCCAAGGCTGTCCGCACTGCTGTCGGGCAGGTGATGGTACAGGCACCGGAAGAAGTAGCGAGACTAGAGCACATTGCAAATTTCCATCCTTCCGATGGTATCCCACTCATGTCGAAATGTGAAAGGTTTAGGTTTGTCAGATGAGTACACTGCATAAACATCTTGGACATTTCTATTACTCTTGATGTGTTAAAGCTGGAGAGGTCCAAGTCTGTTAGTCTGTAACACTTGCAAAACATCATTTCCATATTGGTGACTCTTGATGTGTTGAAATTGGAGATATTCAGGCTCGTTAATGTATTACATTCGAGGAACATGCTATTCATAGATGTCACTTTTGATGTGTTGAAATTGGAGAGGTTCAGCCTTTTTAGATTACGACACGCCTCAAACATATTGCGCATTCCCGTCACATTAGAAGTGTTGAAATTGGAGAGATCCAGACTCGTTAAACTACTGCACCTCTCAAACATGTAGCACATATCAGTCACATTGGAGGTATTGAAACTGGAGATGTCCAGATTCGTTAGATAATCACAACAAGAAAACATTGATTCCATATTCGTCACTTTCCTGGTATCGAAGTTGGACAGATCGAGGGTTGAAAGTTGATAGAATGTAAACATCGCTCGCATATTTGTAACATTCGAAGTGTTGAAGCTTGAGAGGTTCAAGTTCTTTAGGCTAATACAATCATAAAACATACCACTCATATCCGTCACCTTCTCGGTGTTGAAATTGGAGACATTTATTATCTGCAGTCCAGTGCAACCAGCGAACATCCAACTCATATCGGTGACATTGGAGGTGTTGAAGTTTGAAAGTCTTATAGTCGTCAATTCTCCGCTTCCCTCAAACATGTGGCTCATATCAGTTACATAATCAGTGCGGAATCTGTCACCGTATATGATTCTTTTCAATTTGAGATCTTCATAATATGCACGTTCATGTGGATTCTCATAATAAAAACCATAGGCAGACTCAAACATGTGAGAGCAATTCGGATTTGCTTGAATCTGGCTGGCTCTTGTCGAGACCCTCCATGTGGTTCCATCAAGATTTCCATAGATGGGGACAGGGGAGTCTGGGGTGGAGAGCAGGGTGCCGGATGAGACGGGGCTGTTGTATTCAAACAACACCGTTGAGACATTTTTGCGCTTAGGGATGGCGGCATTAAAGGCAGGACCGCTTATTAATTCGGCAGGGGCTTCGGTCAGCGCCGTTACATCCAGCGTCACTGAGGCAATGGAGTTACGAGCCAATGACATCCCATCCATCACCACTTCGCACATATAACCGTCGGGAGTGTAAAGCGTGAGTGTCACATCGTCGGTAGTGAATGGTGGCACAACGATGTCGAAAGTGCCTGTACCTTGTGCCTCCACCGTAGCAGGGCAGTCGGGGGTAAAGTCCAACCTAACGTTGTTTTGTGTGCTATTGGACATGCTGATGCTGTCGAAAGCGTTTCTGCTGACCGTTGCAGTGCTCGATCCGCTAAGTTTTGCAATCCTGGCTTTAAGTTTTATCCTGCCCAGTGGAAGCTCATGGTTCAATTGGTTGTGGATTGTCACTCGGACGATGGAACAAAGACTGTAGAACCGCAGGGTGTTGCCGCTGGTAAGGCAGGCTCCCATTGGCAAATCCAGCTGCTGGCGATCGTTGGCAATTCGGTAGGTCTGCATTGAGGGGAGGGTCACTGTAATGCTTTTATCACTGCTTTGGCTGCTTTCGGACACAATGCCAGCGGGATAGATGGCTTGGTAGGTATGGGCAGACGCCACATTCTCAATCCGTGATATAGCACCCGATGCTGCTGTGACGGGGTAGACCGCGTTGTTGATAAACACCTCGTCGCCGTTTTGCCAGCAAGGGGTGTGTTCATCAATATAAACCTTCCCGTTGCCGCTCATTCTTTCTTGTATTTCAGCAACCAGTGTGACGTACTCTTCGTCCTTCTGGCAGCCCGCTGTCAGCGCAGCCATAACAGCCACGATAAGTGTCAATATTGCATGTTGTCGTTTCATGGCTAAAGTATTATATAAGGCAGTTGCAAGAATAACTTTTTCCGGCTGCAAAGATACGAACTTTTTTTGAAAGTGAGAAAGTCCTAGTGTGTTGGTTCGGAGTGCTGATGTTTCATTGGCAACTTCACGGCGTCACCCACGTGAAGACAACCCCGGAAGTGGGCAGGTCTGTTCCGTGTTCCAAGGCTGTCCGCACTGCTGTCGGGCAGGTGATGGTACAGGCACCGGATTCGGTGGAAAGGCCAAGGCACATGCCTTGTTTCCAGGGTTCGCCACTCATGTCAAAATGAGAGAGGTTTAAGTTTGTCATGTTTGTACAAAAATGAAACATATATCCAATGTACTTCACTTTTTCGGTGTTGAAATTGGAGAGGTTCAGGCTCGTCAGGGCATAGCATTCACTGAACATATCGTTCATGTCCGTCACATTCGAGGTGTTGAAGTTGGAGAGGTTCAGGCTCGTCAGGGCATAGCATCCACCGAACATATTGTTCATGTCCGTCACATTCGAGGTGTTGAAATTGGAGAGGTCCAGGCTCGTCAGGGCATAGCATTCACCGAACATACTGCTCATGTCTGTCACATTCGAGGTGTTGAAATTGGAGAGGTTCAGGTTCGTCAGGCCATCACAATTCCAAAACATTTCGCTCATGTCCGTCACATTCGATGTGTTGAAATTGGAGAGATCCAAGATCCTCAGTCTATTGCACCCATCGAACATACTGTTCATGTTTGTCACATTCGAGGTGTTGAAGTTGGAGGGGTTCAAACTCGTCAGTTTTTTGCACCCTTCGAACATACCGCTCATGTTTGTCACATTTGAGGTGTTGAAGTTGGAGAGGTCCAATCTCGTCAGGCTCCAGCACATAACGAACATACCGCTCATGTCCGTCACATTCTCGGTGTTGAAGTTTGAGAGATCCAAACCCGTCAGACCAATGCACCATTCGAACATTCTGCTCATGTTTGTCACATTCTCGGTGTTGAAACTTGAGACATCCAGTCCCGTCAAGTCCTGGCAAAAGAGAAACATACCCCTCATATTCGTCACACTGTCGGTGTTGAATCCGTTCCCCAAATTGATTCTTTTTAATAAAAGAATTATGCGTCTTCCCGTTCCCCCGCTTTGACTCGGATAGTACTCCCATTCACACCTGAACATGGAGGAACAATTGGGGTTCGCGTGAATCTTGCTGGCTCTTGTGGAGACCCTCCATGTGGTACCGTCAAGGTTGCCATAGATGGGGACAGGGGAGTCAGGAGTGGAGAGCAGGGTGCCGGATGTGACAGGACTGTTGTATTCAAAAACCACCGACTTGGTCTTGTCATCTCTTGGAATTGCGGCATTGAAATCCGGGCCGCTTATCAATTTGGCATGAGGGGCTTCGGCCAATTCCGTCACATTCAGCGTCACCGTGTCGATGGCGTTTTGAGCCAATGCCACCTTCTCTTTCCTTGCTTCGCACATGTATCCGTCTGTGGTGTAAAGCGTGAGTGTCATGTCGTCGGTAGCGAAAGGTGGAACTACGATGTCGAATGTGCTGGTGCTCTGTGCTTCCACCGAGGCGGGGAAGTCGTTGGTGAAGGCCAGAAAAACGGTGTTCGACGCGTTGTTGGACATGTCGATGTGGCTGGACTCCTGTCTTACCACCGTTGCAGTACCTGCCCCGCTGAGTTTGGCCGTCTGGGTCCTGACTTCTATACGGGCCAGCGGAAGCACTCTGTCCAAAGGGTTGCTGACGGTCACTCGCACGATAGAGCAAAGACTGTAGAACCGCAGTGTGTTGCCGCTGGTCAGGTAGGCTGCCATCGGCATTTCAACCCTTTGTCGGCCGTTTGCTATTCGGTAGGTCTGTTTCGTGGGGAGGATGACAGGAAGGCTGCTATTACTGCTCTTGCCGCTTTCTGCCACTATGCCGGCGGGAAAAATGGCTCGGTAGGTATTGGCTGACGCCACATTCTCAATCCGAGCTAGGACACCTGATGCCGCTGTGACGGGGTAGGCCGCGGTGTTGATAAACACCTCGTCGCCGTTAAGCCAGTACAGCGCAGATTCGTCGGTGTGTAGCCCGACGTTGCCATTCAGGGGTTTCTGTATTTCTGCAACCAGTGTGACGGACTCTTCGTCCTTATGGCAGCCCGCTGTCAGCACAGCCATAACAGCCACGATAAGTGTAAAAAATACCTGTTGACGTCTCATACCATTTTAATTGTTGTTTCACATCTTTTCTGCTTGCATTAAGTATGTATGCGACTGCAAAGATACAAATTTTTTTTCATATTTTTCATATTATACAATTTGTAAAATGCTTTAATATGATATACTTAAGTTTGACAAAGCAAATATGCTTCGTCCTCCTGTGTTGAAATTTTGCCGAATTTACAAGTAAAGACAAATTCGAAATGCTTTTCTTGCGTCTTGCTTACTTTACTCTTGTAAGCGGGTGCAAAGGTACTACGTTTATTCGGATTGATTGAAAAATTGGATGAATAATCAGAAACTGGATTGGTATGGTGTCATAATGTGCAGGTTATAAGTGGATTCCTTGTCGATCCTTCGATTGGTCGTCCGTTATCTGCATGAGGGAGTGAGGTTTGAACGTCGGAAGAACGAGGGTAGAACGACGTCACAGCGAAGGCAGAGCGAAGCAACAAGGGAGAGTTGTTGTGACGGGCAAGTTGCTAGTAGTCTATAGGGCATGGATTTCTTAATGAATGATAAAAAATGCGGGATTTGAGAGAAAAAGTTTGTGGTTTTGAAAAATAGTTGTATCTTTGCAGTCTGTTTCGTGGATACAATATATCCGTAAACATGCAATAAATCAATTAATAAACATAAATAAGAAAATGTACGCAATCGTAGAAATCGCAGGAAAGCAATTCAAGGTCGCACAAGATCAGAAGATTTTCGTCAACCGTCTTCAGAACGAAGAGGGCAGCGAAGTTTCTTTTGACACCGTGATGCTTAAAGACAATGACGGCAACGTTCAGGTTGGACAACCCTACATCGCCGGCGCTAACGTAAAGGCCACCGTGCTGAAACACCTCAAGGGTGACAAGGTTTTGGTCTTCAAGAAAATCCGCCGCAAGGGCTATCAGAAGATGAACGGCCATCGCGACTATCTGACTCAGATCAAGATTGACAGCATCAACTAAATCAAAGTATTGTAAAACCTTTTAAAAACAACATATTATGGCTCACAAAAAAGGTGTAGGTAGTTCCAGTAACGGTCGCGAATCCGAAAGCAAACGCTTGGGCGTTAAAATCTTTGGCGGTCAGCATTGCATCGCTGGCAACATCATCGTCCGTCAGCGCGGCACTGTCCACAACCCCGGCAACAACGTGGGAATGGGCAGAGATCATACCTTGTTCGCACTGTGCGACGGTACCGTCCAGTTCAAGAAAGGTCGCGAAGACCGTTCGTATGTGTCGGTTCTTCCCGATGCAGCCGAATAGTCGGCAACAAATCAATAAGATTGAGAATGAAAGGCGCACTCTTCAGTGCGTCTTTTTTTTGTGTGCAGTATTTTCTGGAGGCCGAGGCTCTGCCCAAGAAAAATAAAGGCGTGGTGCAATAGAATATCCTTTTCGCCGTTATAATTGCGTATGAGTAAAGGTGTGCCATATATTGTCGCAGGACCTTGCAGTGTGGAGAGCCGCGAGCAGTTGGGTGCCGCCGTCGAGGCGTTGGCACGCGAACTGCGGGTGAGCATGGTGCGCTGCGGGGCTTGGAAACCGCGCACGAGGCCGGGAGGCTTCGAGGGATGCGGTGAACAGGCTTTGCAGTGGATTGAGGATTGCCGTGGTGTGGCAGATGCCATCAGGCATGAGGCTGGGGGCAAGAGGTTGCTGTTCTGCTGCGAGGTGGCAATGCCCGAGCATGTTGAGAAGGTGATGAGCCATGGTATCGATGCGGTGTGGATTGGGGCAAGGAGCACAGCCAGCCCCTTTGTGGTGCAGGAACTGACAGAGGCTTTGCGCGGCACGGGGTTGCGGGTGATGGTGAAGAATGCACCGAGCCCGGATGTGAGGCTGTGGATGGGGGCAATAGAGCGTTGCCAACAGGTGGGTTTGGTGGATGTATGGGCCGTACACCGTGGTTTCGATGTGTTCAGAAATGATGCGTATAGGAATAATCCCTTGTGGGAAGTGCCGATTGAGTTGAGGCGGCAGATGCCTGAGGTGCCGATATTGTGCGACCCGAGCCACATTGCTGGCAGGCGGGAGCCGATAGCGGCATTGTCGCAGACGGCCATGGATTTGGGCTTCGACGGGTTGATGATTGAGACACATCCGCGTCCCGACGAGGCATTGACCGATGCTGGGCAGCAACTGACACCCGAGGCATTATCGCTGTTACTTGACGGTATTGTGCTGCGGAGTACGGACAGCGTGGTGGCCGACGAGGAACTGCGGTTGCTGCGTGAACAGATTGACCACCTGGACAGCAGGCTGCTGCAGCTGTTGGCGGCACGTTTTGACGTGTCGCGGCAAATAGCCCGCGTGAAGGCCCAGGGCAATTTGGCGGTGTTCCAGCCCAAGCGGTGGGACGCACTGCTGAGACATCGGATAGAGACAGGGCAGGAGATAGGACTTGACGAGGGGTTTGTAAAGGGGATTTTTGAGAAGATACATGCCGAGAGCGTAAGGGTGCAGGAGGAGAAAATAGGTGGCGGCAAACAACATTTGGATGATAATCATTAATACTATAGCTATATGAAAATCCGTTTTTTGAAACTGAAAGACTGGCTGTTGATGACGGTGATGGGCTTGATGGGCCTTACGGCCTGCCACAGCAGCAAGGAGGTTGCCCAGCAGCCTGTGGAGCCCGAGGACGACAAGCCTGCGGTGGCTCCGCGCAGCGAGGCGGCACTGATGTACGGTGTGCCCACGATGGACTTTGTCCTGAAAGGCCGTGTGATTGACAGCAAGGGTGTGGGTGTCGAGGGAATGCAGGTGATTTTGGTCAACGGCACCATCGATATTACGCCTGACAATATGCACCTTGATAACAAATATGTGCTGGAGTATATCCGCGAGTCGTCCGACACGACCGATGCCGAGGGCTATTTCAGCTGCCACATGAAGGATTTCCCCAAAGATTCGCAGAATGTGATTGTGCGCGATGTGGACGGGAAGAAGAACGGCGCCTTTGTCGACCAGATGGTAGAGGTGAATTTTGCCGACGGTGTGCAGAGCGGTACCCGCAAGGGTTGGTATCAAGGCACACGTACCAAGGATGTTGACATCACGGTGAAGCGGGTAAACGAGGACTGATGGCCACATCCCATCATGAGTGATGCGTCCGGCGGCCGCCCTGCTGCCGGGGAATGATGTTCATTATACTGAGATGGATTTGAAACAAGAGGTGTGGCGGTTGTATCGTCACAATCAGGCCAAGCTGCATCCTTTGCGGACGCTTTTTTGGGAGTGTACGCTGAGGTGCAACATGCATTGCCGTCACTGCGGGAGCGACTGCAAGGTGAGCAGTGCCACCCCTGATATGCCCGCCGGGGACTTTTTCAAGGTGATAGACGATATCACCCCGCATGTCAATCCGCACGAGGTGTTTGTCATCTTCACAGGAGGCGAGGCCTTGTTGCGTCCCGACTTGGATGCCTGCGGTCTTGAACTATACCGCAGGGGGTATCCCTGGGGGATTGTGAGCAATGGATATCTGCTTGATGCTAAGCGGCTGGAACGGCTGTTGAACAGCGGTATGCACTCCATAGCCATCAGTCTCGACGGTCTGGAGGAGGAGCATAACTGGATGCGGCAGACGCGTGGGAGCTTCGACCGTGCAAGTGCCGCCATCGGGTTGTTGGGACAGACACCCGATGTGCTGTGGGATGTGGTGACATGTGTCAACCCCCGCAACTATGGGCAGCTGGAGCAGATAAAGGAGCACCTGATTGCTTTGGGAACGAAGCGTTGGAGACTGTTTGCCATTTTCCCAATGGGGCGGGCGGCCAACGACCCCGAGCTGCAGCTGAGTGATGAGATGTTCACCGGTGTGCTGGATTTCGCCAAGCGTACCAGAGAGGAAGGCCGCATAGTGTGTAACTATGCCTGCGAGGGGTATCTGGGGCCCTACGAGAGACAGGTGAGGGACAATTATTTCTATTGCCGTGCGGGCATCGAAGTGGCTTCGGTGCTATGCGACGGCAGTATTTCGGGCTGCACGAGTATCCGCAGCAATATGCACCAGGGCAATATCTACAAGGACAGTTTCTGGGACGTTTGGGAGAACCGTTTCGAACCGTATCGCAACCGCCAATGGGCCAAGAAAGGTCAGTGTGCAAAATGTAAGGCGTGGCGATATTGCGAGGGGAACGGTCTGCATCTGTATGACGACAAT
Source organism: uncultured Bacteroidales bacterium (assembly GCA_900317125.1). Classification (GTDB taxonomy): domain Bacteria; phylum Bacteroidota; class Bacteroidia; order Bacteroidales; family P3; genus Colimorpha. The sequence continues at coordinate 39,222 of ONFR01000008.1, forward strand.
GGCGACTTGTTGTCGTGCAGCCTGCACCGTATCAACTGTCGGAATTGACAAGGTCGACCAGTTGGTTGAGGTCGGGTTTGTCGGCCGGAAAAATAATCTGGGCTTTACTATAATAAGGCATCCGGGCATCAAGTTGCTGCCGGATATATTGGGCGCGTTCCTCCTCGGTCATGCCGGCCAGGATGGGACGCGGCTTTTTCGAGACGGCTGCACGTCGCAGGATAGTCTCCACCGAGACATCGAAGTAGACCGATTTGCCATGCTGGTTAATCCATTGAATGTTGTCGAAAAAGCAGGGCGTGCCTCCGCCAGTGGAGATGACGGTGTTGTCGATGTCGGCGGTGGCGTGCAGCTGCTTCTGTTCCAATTTGCGGAAGGCCTCTTCGCCATAGCGTTTGAAGAAGATGGGAATGGAGGAGTGGAAGACGCATTCGAACGTTTGGTCGAGGTCGAGCCACTGGTAGCCTAGCTTGGCGGCAAGCTTGTGCCCGAGGGTGGTCTTGCCGCTGTACATGTAGCCTATCAGGTAGATGTTCATCTGGCGGGCGTATAAGGGGATTGGTAGGGGAGCGGGAAGGTGACTTTGGAGCTGCCGGCAAAGATGCCGAGGGCACCGTTGACGTTGCTATAAACGGGAGCAGGTTCGGTGATGAGTTGCATGATGCTGGTGGCCTGCTCGATGTCCTGAAGGTATTGGTAGCGTTCGGGCGTGACGGATTCGACATTGAGGGTGTATTCGTGGATGAAAGGTGCAACCTCGTTGGTGTCGCGCAGCAGTATCATCATGATGGTGGTGTTGTGGCGCTGACCGTCTATCAGCTTGTCGGTGGTGAGCAACTGGGTGTAGATATAGCCTCCCAAGGCTTCGGTGGCAGCGGCGGTGGGGTCGGTGAGGGCTTTGTCCTGACAGAAGAAGAAGGTGTTGCGGGTGGTGTCGATGGTGTCGTATTTATCGAGATAGGGGATGTGGCGGCAGCCGCTGTCGCGTTGGGAGATGGTGAAACGGTAGTAATTGTGGTAGTCGGGGTGGTCGTCGATGTCGAAGTTGATGGTCAGCATGTTGAAGACGGTGTCCCAGACGAAAACGCGTGGATTACTGATTCGCGGCATACGGGGGATATAAGTGTTCGCAGCCACTTCGCCCGCGTCGGAAAGGATGTGGATGGAGAGCTGGTCGTCTTCCTGCGGGATGTAGTCGAAAAAGTAATTGCTTCCATTGATGGAGACGGGACGGTACTCCTGTCCGTTGGCGGTGACGACCATGTTGACGTTGCCCACCGGGTGGGAGTTGACGGTGTCGAGGAAGAAGCGGGTGTAGGAGTAGTTGACAAATAGTTGTTGTCCGGCAGTGGGGATGGCATTGAGGACGGGAGTGGGACGGGTGTTGGAGGCATCGAAGTCGATGACTTTCTCGCACGAGGAGGCCAGGAGTGCGAGAACGATTATTGTGGAGAACAGGATACGGGGCATGTGTATGGGATTTGGTGTGTTTGTATTCTTGTTTGGGTTAGAAATAGAGGGTGTAGGCCACCGAGGGGAGAATGGGGAAGATGGAAAGTTGGACAAGTGCGCGGCTGTAGCCTTGGTAAGAATATTGCCGACTGGTGTAGGTGAGGTAGGGGTTCTGGTGGTTATAGAGATTGTAGACGCTGATATTGATGGTACGGTGGAATGGCTTGCGTTTGAACTGACGGTGGAAGTTCACACTCACATCGGCGCGATGGTAATTGGGCATGCGGAAGTTGTTGCGGCTGTCTACGTGCGAGAGTGAGCTGGAACGTGCGTTGCCGGTGTAGGTATTGGGGTCGTCGGAGGCGACGGGGTATTTCTGCATGGCAAGGGTTGCGGTGTTGCCGGTGCTGAAGACCCAGGTGGCGCTGACGTCGAAGCGGTCGCTGAACTTATAGGTGAGGACAATGGAGATGTCGTGTCGGCGGTCGTATTTGGCCGGGAAGGGTTTCCCGTTGTTCAGCACCTGTCCTTCGCGGTTGAAGAGGTGCATGGTGCGGCTCCAGGTGTATGCCACCCAGCCAGTGAGCTGGCCAAAGGTGCGCTGGGCAAGGAACTCGACACCGTAGGTCCATCCGTCACCCATGTAGACAAGGTCTTCCCACCCTTCGGAAGTGCCGAAGGAGGTGGCGCCATCGCGGTATTCTATCAGGTTGCTCATCCGCTTGTAATAGCCTTCCACCGAAAGGTCGACAACCAGGGGGATGGTGTAGAAGGCCCCTGCAGCGAACTGGTGGGCCGACATGGGCTTGATGCGGTCGGTGGCGGGAGCCCAGAGGTCGGTGGGCATGCTGACGCTGGTGGTGGAGAGCAGATGGAGATACTGCGACATATAGGCATATCCTACCTTGAAGGAGAGGTTCTCGCCCAGCAGGGCACGTCCCGAGACACGTGGCTGGATGGAGGGATAGAAGGTGTTTTGCACTGCAAAGCCACTGAGGTGCAGTCCGTAATTAATCTTGAATATGTCGTTAATGCTCCAGTCATCTTCGACAAAGGCGACAATCTCGCCTGCCAGGACGGTGTCCTCATTGATGGTGGAGTCCATCTTGAAAGCATCGTTCATCTGAATCTGGTCGTAGTAGTCGATGCTGCCGCTGGCTACGGTGGGCTGGAACCAATGCTGCGTGTAGTAGGTGCCGAAGCTTACATTGTGGTCGGGGCTGGGAGCGTAGGAGAAGTCCAGCCGTCCGGTGAGGTCTTTGACGGTGGAGAGGTAGTTGCCCTTGATGGTGGACACCTGTTCCGAACCGTCGGCAAGGATGGCGTCCTTCTCTATGCCCACCACCATTTTGTTGAAGTATTGGGTATAGGAGGCGGTGAGGTCCATGAAGAGCTTGGGTGTCAGCATGTAGTTCCACCGCAGACCTCCTACGATGTTGCCCCAGTTGTTCTTGTAGTCGAGATATTGGTCTTCCGACAGGCTGCTCTCGGTGCGCACTTTGGTATAGGCGTCGTCGTCGCCCAAATAGAAAGAGGCATAGAGACGGCTACGGTCGGACAGCTTGTGAGTCAATTTGCCGTTGATGTCGTAGAAATAATAGCCTGCGGAGAGTTTGGACTTGCCGTCCACATCCAATGCAAGCTTGCGCACCAGCGGCTGCAGGAGGAAGTCGGCGTATGTGCGCCGTGCCGACACGCAGAAGGTGGTGCGTTCTTTCACGATGGGACCTTCAACATTGAGCTTGGCGGAGATAAAGCCTATCGAGGCATTGCCGTGGATGTGCTTGTCGTTACCGTTGTTGGTGGTCACGTCGAGCACACTCGACAATCTTCCGCCAAAGCGTGAGGGGAAGCTGCCTTTATACAGCGTGACGTTCTTCACCGCGTCGGCATTGAAGGCGGAGAAGAAACCGCCCAGGTGGTTCACATTGTACAGGGGGATGCCGTCGAGGAGGAAGAGGTTCTCGTCGGGGCCACCGCCGCGCACGTACATGCCGCCGGTGCCTTCATTGCCGCTCTGCACTCCGGGGAGGAGCTGGATGGCTTTGATGATGTCGGCTTCGCCGAAAAGCACGGGGACGGACTTGATTTGCTCCACGGGAATCTCGATGGCACTCATCTGCGACGACTCGCGCGAGTTGATGCGCTGGGCTTTCACCACCACTTCTTTCAGCTGGATGCTTGGATGGAGTGCATAGTTGCGGCTGGTGTTGCTGTTCAGGGGGACGGTGTCGTGCACCGTTACATATCCCACATAGGACACCCTCAGCCGGGCCTCCTTTCCTTTCAGCGTCAGCGAGAACCGGCCGTTGGCGTCGGTGGTCGTCCCCTTTCCGCTGCCCGATTCGAACACGGTGGCACCAATCAAGGTTTCGCCAGTGGTGTGGTCTGTCACGGTGCCGCTGACGGTGTGTTGCGCCAACAGCATTACAGGGCAGAGCAGTAGACAGAACAAGAACAATTGTCTTCGCATATAGATAATAATTGTGAAATGGTCTTTTTCAAAACAGGATGCACCGTGTCGTGTGCAATGTCGCAGAGCGGTTGCAGCACAAAACGGCGCTGATGCATACGCGGGTGGGGGATGGTCAGGTCGGGTGAGGAAATCACTTCTTCGTCGAACAGGATAAGGTCAATGTCTATCGGACGGCTGGAATACACCCGTTTCGTATCGGAAGGGAGGGCGTCGCCTTTCCGCTGGCGTCCCAGTTCCTTTTCGATGGCAAGGCACTCCAGCAGGCAGTCATGGGCGCTGAGGCTTGTCTCCACATGCAGGGCCATGTTCAGAAAAGGCTGAGTGTCCTTTTGGTCGAATGTCCCCCAGGGTGCGGTCTCATATAGCTGTGAACAACCGACAACAGACCCGACACGTTGCCGTATCAGGTCTGTTGCCTGTTGCAACAGGGCTTTGCGGTCGCCCTGGTTGCCTCCTATCAGCAGATAGAGGGATGACATTACTTTGTTTGTGCTTGAATGTTCAAGTGGCACGATTAACCGCAGTGGATGAAAGATTCAACGAGTTCCAGAATCTTGTGCGGGTTGGTGCCGATTTCAGCGCGGAGGGTGCGGTCGTTGTAAGAGCGCAGCTCCTTCAGTATGCCGTCGATCAGAGCGGGGGCAAAAATGCCCTTCTCCTCGTAGATGGCACGGTCGCGCTCCAGTATGTCGGCGCTCGCTGCGCAGCTGTCGGGCAGCACGTCGAGACGACTGAGGACATCCTCGTGCTCAAAAATGTTCACGCTCACATAGCGGTCTTTGGCATACTGCACAGCGTTCTCCATCTCGAAGCCGTGACGTGCGGCGACAGTCATGCCGGCCAGCAGCAGGTAGACGTTGGCGCTGCCGTCGGGGGTACGCAGCTCGATGGTCTGTTTGTAGCTGAAGTCCACAGCCTCGTCCTTCTCCAGCGGGTTGCAGTGGGCCATCATGTTGCCGCTGCCCTTGGTCCAGCCCAGCGGCACACGCACCATGGCACTGCGGTTGCGGTCGCCCCAGCAGATGTTGGTGGGAGCTTCCTGGTGAGGCACCAGACGGAAATAGCTGGTGGGGTTGGTGTCGCCGAAAGCAGTGAGCGAACCGGCCAGATTCAGAATACCGGCAATGGCCTTGTGGGCCACCTCGGTAAGTCCGTTCTCGCCAATGTACATGTTCTTGCCGTCCTTGGTGATGCGGGTGTGGATATGCATGCCGCTGCCGGCCTTGCCCACGGTAATCTTCGGGGCGAAGGTGACGGTGATGCCGTACTGGTAACCCAGTGTGCGCATAATCCATTTGGCTATCACCAGCTGGTCGGCGGCATCCTCCAGGGTGGTGGGCAGGAACTCGATTTCGTTCTGCTCATACATCAGGTCGTCCACGCTGAAGTTGCCCACCTCGCTGTGGCCGTATTTAATCAGGCCGCCGCATTCGGCAATCAGTTTCATGGCTTCGGTGCGGAAGTTCTCAAACTTGCAGAAAGGTGTCGAGGCATGGTATCCGCGCTGGTCGGCGGTCAGGTACTGCTCCTCCTTAGGTGCGATGACGTAATACTCCAGCTCGCCCATCACCTCAAACTCCATGCCGCCGGTGGTCTCTCGGAAAGCCTTGCCGGCCTTGGCCAGGGTGTACTCGGGAGCCATGTCGAACGGCTCGCCGTCCTTGGTGTAGAAATTGCAAAGGATGTCAAGAGTGGGAATGTCGGCAAATGGGTCGATAAATGCCGTGCGGAAACGCGGAATGACATACAGGTCGCTGCTCCCAGCCTCCAGGAAGGGGAACAGGCTGCTGCCGTCCACACGCTCGCCGCTGGTCAGAATCTCGTCGGCGTGCTCCATGCTGTTGATGACAAAATTCAGCGTTTTCAGCCGTCCGTCATACGCCATGTAGCGGAACTTGATCATCTCTATTTCAAACTCCTCGATGACCTTGAGGATATCAGCTTTGGTGAATTCGCACATGGGTTTCTGCAGAAACTGCACCAAGCGGTTGGGATTGTGTTTTAACTGGTCTTGTTTCATATTGGAAATTATTTTCAATTGGGACTGCAAAGATACAAAAAAAATTCGTATCTTTGCATTCTCAAACAAAAATAATTTCATTATGTTTAAAAAGGAAACTTATATCGCTCGCCGTGAACAGTTACGCAAGGACGTAGGCCACGGTCTTATCATCATTCAAGGCAACCACGAAGCCTCCTGCAACTACCCCGACAACACCTATTGGTTCCGTCAGGATAGTACGTTTCTCTATTTCTTCGGACTCCAGCGCGAGGACCTGATTGGTGTCCTCGACTGCGACAACGGGAAAGACTATCTTTTTGCCAACGATTACGACATCGACGATGTCATCTGGACAGGCCCGCTGCCCAGCGTCAAAGAACTTGCCGCCAGTGTGGGCGTGGAGAATAGTGGCGATCTCGCCGCCCTCCAGACCCTTTGTACCAAGACCATCGGCGAGGCTCGCCGTATCCATTACCTGCCACCCTACCGCGCCGACAACCAGCGTCAGCTCAGTCTGCTGCTCGGCTATAAATTCGACGCTGTGAAGAACTACGCCTCCATGGAGCTCATCCTGGCCTGCGTCAAGCAGCGCAGCATCAAGAGCGCCGAGGAAATCGAGGAAATCGAGAAGGCCATCGCCACCGCCTACAACATGCATGTGGGGGCAATGAAGATGGCCATGCCCGGACGTTATGAATACGAGCTGGCTGGCTTCATGCAGGGCGAGGCCTGGAAAGGCAACGGCCCCGTTTCCTTCCCCGTCATCATGACTATCCACGGCGAGACCCTCCACAACCACAATCACAACCACAAACTCGAGCTCGGACGTATGCTCGTCATGGACGCAGGCTGCGAAACCCCGATGAGCTACTGCTCCGACATCACCCGTTCGGTGCCCGTGGGAGGCCGTTTCGACGACCGCCAGAAGGCCATCTATCAGATTGTCCTCGACGCCAACCTCGAGGCCATCCGTGTCACCCGTCCCGGCATCACCTATCAGGAAGTCCACACCGCCGCCAGTCGTGTGCTGGCTCAGGGCTATAAAGACCTCGGCATCCTGCGCGGCAACCTCGACGACATCGTGGCCAACGGTGCCCACAGTCTCCTCATGCCCCACGGCCTCGGCCACATGATGGGCCTCGATGTCCACGACATGGAGAACTACGGTCAGATTAATGTCGGCTACGACGACGAGACTCGCCCCAGCAGTCAGTTCGGTCTCGGCAGCCTCCGCTGCGGCCGCCGTCTGCAACCCGGCTTTGTCATCACCGACGAGCCCGGCTGCTACTTCATCCCCGCCCTCATCGACCAGTGGCATGCGCAGGGCACCAACAAGGACTATATCAACTTCGACGAGCTGGAGAAATGGAAAAACTTCGGCGGCATCCGCATCGAGGACGACATCCTCGTCACCGACAACGGCTGCCGTGTCCTCGGCAAGCCCATCCCCAAGACCATTGCCGAAATCGAGCAGACCATGAACAGCTGAGCCATCCTCCGCTGAAATATCGAGGGGTGCCGTGCAAACATGTGCGGCACCCTTTTCCTTGTTCTGCCTACCCTCCCTGCGCCGTGGAGCGGCAACGTTTTCCCCTCGCTACGGAGAGGGGCCGTTCAGTCCTGCATCGTTAAAGTATCGTTATAGCATCGTTACTCGAAATGATAACGGAAAACGATACGAGAAGCAGGCAGCATCGAGCCGAGATTGAACGACCCAAGTGGGGTTAACCTAAATCGGTCATTAGGCAGACTTTTCAATCAATCTTGGTCTCGGCAGAGCAAGCAAAAGGGTCAGCAGCCGTGCCGGTCGCAGTGGGAGGCGGTGGTCTCCAGCTCCAGTGTGCTGTGGGCGATGCCTTGGGTGGCAAGCATGGTTTTGATGGCATGGGTGGTGTCGTCGAGAAGGGTGATGTCGGCGATGACGATGTGGGCGGTAAGAGCCGTCTCGGTGGTGCTGATGGGCCAGATGTGGATATGGTGCACATCGAGCACGCCTTCGGTCCGGCGCATCATGTCGGCGATGCTGTCGGGGTCGATGTCCTCAGGCACGGCATCGACGCTCATGCGCAGGCTTTCGGCCAACAGCTGCCATGTCGAGACAAGTATCACCACAGCGATGACAAGACCGATAATAGGGTCGATGACTGTCCATCCCGTGTAGGTGATGACAATGCCCGAAACCACCACTCCGGCAGATACGAGCGTGTCGGCCAGCATGTGGAGGAAGGCACCGCGGGTGTTGATGTCGTGCTGCTTGCGCGAGAGCATCCACGCAGTGAACCCGTTGACGACGATGGCCACAGCCGCTGTCCAGGTGACAAGCAGGCCGTTGACGGGTACGGGGTGGGAGAATTTGTGGATGCTTTCCACCACGATTCCCCCAACGGCAACAAGGAGGATGATGGCGTTGAGCAGCGAGATGAGGACGGAACTCTTGCGGTAGCCGTAGGTGAAACGTTTGGTGGCATGGGTGTGCGACAGCTTCAGTGCCACCATGGCGAGTAGCAGGCAGAAGACGTCGCTGAGGTTGTGTCCTGCATCGGAGAGCAGACCCATGGAGTGCCCGACGATGCCTGCCACGGCTTCGGCGGCCACGAAGAGCAGGTTGATGACGATGGCCACGGTGTAGATAGTCCCCATCTGGGCGGGGTCGGCATGGTGGTGATGGTGGCCTGCATGATGGCCGTGGTGGTGAGCGTCGTGGTTATCTGAATGATTGTGATTGTGTTGCATGATATGTGATGTTTTAGATTCTTCTGCAAAGATAGGTATTATCTCAAATGTGCCCAATCACTAATAGTGGCTATTTTTTGCCGAAATGTATTGAACGGTGACAGACTGCGGGGTAACAAAAACGTAACAATTATTTAACGGTATCGCAACTGCAATAAGGGGAGAAGATGGTAATTTTGTGGCCAGTTACAGCCTGCCACTTATTAATGGATAGTGTTGATACTGCATTAAATAGATTATAAACAAGAAAACAAGTAAAGATGAGTTTCTCCGATATTCTTATCGTGATTATCAATTTTGCCGGAGCATTGGCTGTGTTCCTTTTCGGCATGAAGCTGATGAGCGAGGGTCTGCAAAAGTTCGCCGGCAACAAGATGCGCGCCATTATGGGCAAGGTGACAGGAAGTCCGTTCCGTGGCATCTTGACAGGTGCCGCAGTGACAACGGTGATACAGTCGTCGTCTGCCACTACGGTGATGGTGGTGTCGTTTGTGAATGCCGGACTGTTGTCGTTGGGCGGGGCCATCGCCGTCATTATGGGCGCCAATATCGGCACCACGGTCACAGCGTGGATTATCACGCTCTTTGGCCTCGGCGAGAGCGACAGCGCTTTCAGCCTGCCCATGCTGCTGGGTGCCATTGCACTGCTGTTTATGTTCGTCAAGCGCGACAAGCTACGTTCCATAGGCGAGTTCATCATTGGTTTGGCGTTGTTGCTGGTGGGCATGGGCTTGCTGCAGCAGGCAATGCCTAATCTTGAAGAGTACCCCGAGTTCCTGGAGACGCTGGCACGCCTGTCGGCTTACGGCTTCTGGTCTATCCTTATCTTCGTGGTTGTGGGCGCGCTGTTGACCTGTCTGGTGCAGGCGTCGGCGGCCATGATGGCCATCACGCTGGTGATGTGTTACAACGGATGGATTGGATTGGATGCCGCCGTGGCCTTGGTGATGGGTCAGAACATCGGAACAACCATTACGGCCAACATTGCAGCGATGGTGGCGAACACCAACGGTAAACGTGCCGCAAGGGCGCATCTGGTGTTCAATGTGGTGGGTGTGGTGCTCACGCTTATCGTCTATCAACCAATCTTGTCGCTCATTGCCAACATCACCGAGGGTATTGCCGGCAGCAATCCCTACACCCCTGTAGGTGCCGAGGGCTATGCCCCGGGTGCGATACCTCTGGCTTTGTCGCTCTTCCACACCTTCTTCAACGTGGTCAACACCTTTGTTCTGGCTTGGTTCATTCCCGTGATTATCCGCATTGTCAACTGGCTGGTGAAAGAGAAGCCCGAGGACGAGGAGTATGTGTATAAACTGAAGTATATCAGCAGTTGGATGAACACGGCCGAAATCAACATGAAGGCGGCGGAGCGCGAAATCACCGAGTTCTCCAAGCGGGTGCTGCGCATGTATACCTTCCTGCCCGGCCTGCGTGTGGCCAAGGACGACGCCGAGTTTGAAAACATTGTGGAGCGGATTGAGAAATACGAGGCTATCACCGACCAGATGGAGATGGAGATAGCCGAATACCTGACCCGCATAGCCGAGGGCGACCTCTCGCACCAGGGTTCGCTGCGTATCAGTGCCATGCTTTGCGTGGTTGATAATTTGGAGAGTATCGGCGACACCATCTATCAGATTGCCGCCACCCGCAAGAACAAGCGCGAGACGGCTGTCCATTTCGACCAGCATCTGAACGACAATCTGAGCCACATGACCCAACTGGTGCAGCATGCCCTTGATATTATGGACGAGAACCTGAAGATGGACTATGATGCCATCGACATCGCCCCCGCCGAGGAGGCTGAAGAGGCCATCAACCGTTATCGCGACCAGCTGCGCGAAGAGCACCTCAATGCACTGAAGAAGGGCACTTACGACTTCGCCATAGGCAATGCCTACAGCAGCCTGTATGCCCTGTATGAGAAGTTGGGCGACTATGTAATCAATATCAGTGAGGCCATCGTGGTGAAATACAAATGAAAGTGACCATTCTCTCGGCCCTGTTGGCCACACTGCTTTCCACCTGCGGTGCCACTCAGCCCATGAGCGACACCGCCGTGGCCGTTCAGCGGCTGGAGTACCCCGACTATGCCGACACCGAACACATTGTGGAGTATAGCGGCTTCACCGTCTCTTACAATCACAATACCCTTGTGCCCGACTGGGTGGCTTACGAGCTCACCGCCGACGAGTTGGTGGTACGCTATTCATCGAAGAGTTCGAACTTCAGCCGCGACCCTTCCCTCAAAGGGCGTCAGGCTTCGCGCGAGGATTACTCCCGGAGCGGTTGGGACAAGGGGCACATGGCGCCCAAAGCCGACCTGCGCTGGAGCGAGCGTAGCTACTGGGAGAGCCATTACTTCACCAATGTCTGTCCCCAGAACCATCAGCTGAATGGGGGCGATTGGAACTCGTTGGAGAATACCGTACGGCGGTGGGCGAAGAAGTACGGCCGGGTGTGGGTGGTTTGCGGCCCGGTCTTCGACTCGTGTCGTTATGGCACCATAGGCGATGCCGGTGTGCAGGTCCCCGATGCCTTCTTCAAGGCTGTGCTCATCCCGAGAGATGGTGGCTACGTCGGACTGGCGTTCGTTATGCCCAACGAGGGCAAGCACCACAGCATGAACCATTACGCCTGCTCCATTGACCAGTTGGAGGAACGCATCCATCGCGACCTCTTCCCGAATCTTGATGACGAAACCGAAGCCGTTGTGGAGGCACTGGTGGTTCCGCTGCAGGCCTTATAAGAATGTGTGAATGTGTAAACGTGTTAATGCGTTAATGTGTAAATCCGACTAACGAATTAACACATTAACGAATTAACGCATTGATTACCGTCCCTCACCGACCGATTCCTCGGTGGCACCGGTCTTGGCACGGTTTTCCAGTTCCATCTTTCCGAAGCGCAGGGTGGCGCCGAAGGTGATGTAGCGGCTGTTCCACTTGTTAATGTTGGTAGTGCTGTAGTAGGGGTTGTCCGTGGAGGAGCCCCAGTTGTTCCAGTTGAAGATGTCGTTGCAGTTGAGGTAGAGGGAGAGTTTGCGGTTGAAGAAGTCGGCACTGGCACCGAGGTTGATGCCTTTGTGAGGTTCGCTGATATTCATCAGCCCCCATGGGCTAATGGAGCGGCTGCTGTAGTCGCCGGAGACAAAGAGCTCCACTTTCTGCCACAGCTTGGTCCATATTTTAAGGCGGACATTCCACGAGGGCATACCCTTTTCGGTCCATTCGTCCGGCCTCACCTGGAGCCGGTACCAGCGATAGGCCACGCCGCCATTGAGGCGTACATTGAAGAAGCCCGTGGGGCGGTACATGACGTTGAAATTGAGGTCGGCATTGCGGGTGTCGCCCACGTTGTAGGGCTTGGAGTAGTTCACTACACGGCCAAAGAAAGCGACGTAACGGGCATCGGGGAGGTTGCCGAATCGGTTGTTTTCGGCTCTGTAGGAGCTAGAAATGCCCACGGAACCGAATTTGTTGAAGTATTTACTCCACGACACATCGATATTGTGGGAGTGGGAGGGCTGGAGAAGCGGGTTGCCGGTTGAAAAGCTTTCGATGCCGTAGGATTCGTATTTGCTCAGTCTCTCGGCTGAGGGGTGGGAGGTGCGCATGGTGTAGCTGAGGCTGAAGTTGTGCATGTCCTTGGTGCGGTAGCTCATGTGGATAGAGGGGGAGGCGGAGAGGGGGTGAGTGACGGTGTCGTATTGCGGCAGACCTTCGTGGCGTGAGGAGCTGTAGGCTAAGTTTCCACGCATGCCCAGTTTAAGGGTGAAGCCACCCCATTTGCGCTGCCATGTGACATAGGCCGCCAGAGAGTGGTCGCGGGAGTAGTTGGAGTCGGACCGCAGAATGTCGCAGTAGTAGTTGCCGGAGGCGTCGATGGTGTCGCGCAGATAGAGCTCATGGCCGAAACCCATATTCAGGTCCACTCCGGTGGATATTTCGCCCTGCTCGCTGTAGGGAAGGGAGTAGTCGAAGCCAATAGAGCCGTTGCCGTTGAGGTCGTTGCTGTTGACGCGGTGGTCGTAGCTCATTTGGGGTTGAAAGGTGTAGTGCTGCCAGCTGGTGCTCTTTTCTCCCCATCCCCACCAGTTGCCGCTGGCGTTGATGGAGTATTGGTGTCCCTTGTTGTTGAATTTGTGTGTGAACCACATCCCGCCGAAACCACCGCTGTTGCGGTTCAGTTCTTGCGAATGGCTTATGCTGCTGAAGTCGTGGGGGGTGCCTTGCAGGTCATAGTCGGTGCGGATGGTGGTGTCGTTGCTCTCGTCGCTGTTCCAGCTGGGGTAGGTGCCGAACCAGCCACTGATGCTGTTCATCGAGTCGAACTCGTAGCTGGCGTTGAGGTTGATCCACATATTGTGGTGAAACGATTTGTTGAGGCTGTTGGAACTCCATTTGCGTGCTGTGTCCATGTTGTCGTGCAGCATGGTGCCTGATGTGGTACTGTTGCGGGAGATATTGGAGCCGTTGTAGCTGACGTAGGCGCTGATGTGGAATTTCTCGTTGCTGTAGACGTATGAAAGCCAAGGGGAGATGGAGGGGCGCGACGAACCGTTGGCACCGAAACTGATAAAGGAGTTTTTCAGCATTTTCTGGTTGGTGACGATGTTCACTACCGGGCCGCTGCCGCCGTAGCGTGCCGAGGGGTTGCGGATTACCTCGATGCGGTCGATGCTGTTGGCAGGGAGCGTTTTGATGTATTGTTTCAATGCCTCACCCTCCAAATGCGAGGGGCGGTCGTTGATCCACACTGTCACCGACGAGCCGTTGAGGGTGACATTGCCCTCCACGTCCACCTCCACGCCGGGGGCGTTCTGCAGGGCGTCGCTGGCGTTGCCGGTCTGAATGCTGGCGTCCTCGCTCACGTTGTAGAGGTCCTTCTCGCCATCCACAGCGTACATGGGTTTCTCACTCACAATCTTCACAACGTCGAGCAGCATGGCGCCCTCGCTCAGTGTGGTGGTGCCCATGTCGATTTTGCCCAGCCCTGTGGGGCCGCCGTCGCGGGTGTTGGGCACAGCATTGAAGAGGGTGGCGTAGCCCATGGCCGAGTATCTGAGGATGGTGGCGACAGTGTCGTTCTTCAGTGTGTAAACGCCTTGCTGGTCCGTCACCGTACCACGGATAAAGGTGCTGTCGTCTGCCCGCAGCATGGCAACGTTGGCATACATCACCGGCTGGCCGTCTTTGCCCTTCAGCATGCCGGTGACCAATTGCTGGGCGCTGACGCTTCCGCCCAATAACAAGATAATGGCTATCAGAGTGAATTTCCTCATGATTGTATTGTATTATATTGTGAATCCGTTTTTTTGTGGTGTGTTGTAATGGGTTTGGGGATAATGTCGTTTGTGTTTGCTGCACCATTCCACACAACCCTTTTATTGCATTTTTAAAAATGCAAAGATACAACTTTTTTTTGAATCGGTTGATTTTTTTGGGGGAGTAACGTGGTGACCCTTCCTCACACAGCCTCAAACAAGTATCGGCTTGCTGTGCGCTAGTGCATTGTCACCATCTGAATGGTTGCTTTTGGCTATACCTGTTTACATTTATCGAGTGCCTTGCCCCATGCTGCGGGTCGGGCAGGTGAGAAGGTTCTGCAACGTTGAAATCGGTAGCGGGGGAGGTTAGAATAGGTTTTTATGTTAATATTTTCATGATATTCGAAAAAAAATTGCTATCTTTGCAGCGCTTAATAGTGCAGAGGTATGGGTGCAAGGGGTTATAAAGTAATGAGATGCAAGGCAGGCCTGCTATAGCTACATGGATGAAATAGTGTAGGAATGGTCTGTGAGATGGCTATTTTGCACTGTTTTGCCGAGGGGTGTCCTGTGCGGCGGAAGTATCTTTTTTTGAGTTTGAGATAGAGAACTAAATTTGTAATAATATGATAAAAATAAAAAAAGGCCTCGATTTGCCGATAGAGGGTGTGGCGGAATGTCGCGTGAGCGATGCCCGCGACATCGCGCTCTATGCCGTGAAGCCTACCGACTATGTGGGGTTGGTGCCCCGCTTGTTGGTGGCCGAAGGCGACAGGGTGTCGGCAGGCGATGCACTGTTCTGCGACAAGAACGACGTCAGCCTTCGTTTTGTCGCCCCCGTCAACGGGGAGGTGTGCGCTGTGGTGAGAGGCGAGAAACGCAAGCTGCTGGCCGTGGTGGTAAAGGCTGACGGCAGTCAGGTGCAACGGCCTGCCGAGGCGCCTGTGGCTGTCGATGGCGACTTGAAGCAGCGTATGCTGGATGCCGGTCTTTGGAGCTTGCTCCGCCAGCGTCCCTTCGGCACTGTGGCCAACCCCGCCGGCAAGGCCAAAGCAATAGTGGTGAGCTGTTTCGACAGCGCCCCGCTGGCGCCGGACTACGATTTCGCCCTGCAGGGAAGGGAGCGCGAGCTGTGCGATGGTCTTGAGGCATTGGCTTCGCTGACCGAGGGCACATTGTTTGTCACGTTCCGTCCCGGGCAGCAACTAGCCAAGGTGGTTGAGCAGCATGTAGCTTCGCATCAGAAACGCGTCAGCGTCCAGTATTTCGAAGGCCCCCATCCCGCTGGGAATGTGGGCACGCAGATTGCCTGCCTCTGTCCCATCAACAAAGGCGAAACGGTGTGGACCATGACTGCACAGGATGTTGCCGTGCTGGGCGACTGGCTGCACACGGGTGTCTACCATCCCGAGCGCGTGGTGGCCGTGGCCGGCCCACAGACCAAGAATCCGCATTACTACCGCGTGATAGCGGGTGCCTGTGTGGATAGTATCGTGCAGGCCCAGGTGCTTAATCCTGCCTATCCCTTGCTGGAAGGCGGGATGAAGGCTGCGGGTGTGCGCGTGGTGTCCGGCAATGTACTGAGCGGCGAGCAGATTGCTCCCGACGGCTACCTGGGTGCCTACGACAGCCTGCTGACATGCCTGCCCGAAGGCGACTACTACGACTTTATGGGCTGGCTGTTGCCCGGCTTCAACAAGCATAGCTTCTCGCGCACTTTTGCGAGCGGTTTCGTGCCGCGCTGTATGGGCGGTCTGTACCAGATGCTGCCCGAGTTTATGCGGCCCAAGTTCGACACCAATCTGCACGGCGGAGTGCGTCCGCTGGTGTTTACAGGCAATTTCGAACGGGTGTTCCCCTTCGACATTTATCCCTTGCAGCTGCTCAAGGCATGCATCATCGGCGACATTGAGCTGATGGAGAAGCTGGGCATCTACGAGGTGGAGCCGGAGGATTTCGCCCTGTGTGAGTATATCGACCCGTCGAAGACGGATATACAGCCCATTGTCCGACAGGCTTTGGAGACGCTGAGAAAGGAGGCTCTGTAATGTTTGACAAATTAAGAAGCTTTATCGATAAGATTAAGCCTGACTTTGTGGCCGGCGGCAAGTTCGGCTGGCTTCAGAGTACGTTCGAGGCTTTTGAGACATTCGCGTTCACGCCCAACACCGTGACTAGGCGCGGAAGCCATGTGCGCGACGGTGTCGACATGAAGCGTGCCATGATTACGGTGGTCATCGCTTTGGTGCCGGCACTGCTCTTCGGCATGTGGAATATCGGTTTCCAGACATCGTTGAACTCCATGGATTGGCCCTACGAACTGGGTACGGCCGCCAGCTGGTGGTACTGCCTGTGGTTCGGCTTCCTGCGTATGCTGCCCCTGATTGTGGTGAGTTACGTGGTGGGCTTGGGCATCGAGTTCATGTTTGCCCAGATACGTCACCACGAGGTGAACGAGGGTTATCTGGTGACCGGGTTGATTATCCCGATGATTGTGCCTGTCACCACGCCCCTGTGGCAGCTGGCTTTGGCTGTGGCCTTTGCCGTGGTGATTGGCAAGGAGGTGTTCGGCGGCAGTGGAATGAATTTCCTCAACCCCGCACTGGTGGCTAGGGCATTCCTTTTCTTCAGCTACCCCACCCACATGTCGGGCGACAGTGTGTGGATAGCTGCTGACCTGTGGGGCACCGACGCCATTGCCGGGGCCACGCCGCTGGGAGAACTGGCAGCAGGCTCGCTGCCTTCTGATACCGCTCTCGACATGTTCATAGGCACCGTGACGGGCAGCACCTGCGAGACGTCGGTGCTGGCCATCCTGCTGGGTGCCATCGTGCTGCTGGTGAGTGGCATCGGCAGCTGGAGAATCATGCTCAGCGTGGTGCTGGGCGGCGGCTTGATGGGTCTGCTGTTCAACCTTATCGGTGCCAACAGCTATATGCAGCTGCCGTTCTATTACCACTACTTGATGGGTGGATTTGCTTTCGGTGCCGTGTTTATGGCTACCGACCCCGTCACCTCGGCACAGACCAATACTGGCAAATGGATTTACGGTTTGCTGATAGGTATCTTTGCCGTGCTGCTGAGGGTGCTCAATCCTGCCTATCCCGAAGGAATGATGCTCAGCATCCTGCTGATGAACTGCTTCGCCCCGCTGATTGACCACTGCGTGGTGTCCAGGAATATCAAGAGAAGAGAGCGGAGAGGCTCCGTTGTCGAAAACGCAAGAAAGGAGGTTGTGAAATGAAAACCTTTAGCAACCGATATATGTTTATCTACTCGGCAGTGCTTGTCGCCGTCACGGCACTTATCCTTTCGGTGGTGTCGGTCAGTCTTAAGCCGCGGCAGGAGCGCAACCAGGCCGTGGAGAAGAAACAGATGATACTGAAAGCCGCCGGCATTGCCGCCACCTCTCAGACGGCCGAGCAGCTGTATGCCGACAATATCAAGGAGGTGAACATCCTCGACCGTGACAGCCTGCCCGCCTATCTGTATGAGACGAGCTGTATCATCCCTGTGCGTGGAACAGGCCTTTGGGGTCCCATCTGGGGATACATCTGTTTCGACGAAAACTGGGTGATTGAAGGCGCTGTCTTCGACCACAAAGGGGAGACCCCCGGTCTGGGCGGTGAGATTTCGACAGATGCCTTTGCACGGCGTTTTGTCGGCAAGAGCTGCACCGACTCGCTGATGACACGGTTTGTACCTATTGTGCTGAAGAAGCACGCCGACCCCGGCTCGCCCTACGAGGTGGACGCCATCTCGGGCGGTACAATGACCAGCAACGGCGTGACGGCGATGCTTGAGACCTGTCTGTCGCGTTATCAAGAATATATGCTAACAAAAGCGGGGACTGAACTCCCCAGTGGAGAATAGAAGCTATGAGCACAAAGAATTTTGACTTAATAAAGATGCCGTTTAACAAGAACAATCCCGTCACCGTGCAGGTGCTGGGTATCTGTTCCTGTCTGGCTGTTACGGCGCAGCTGAAGCCTGCTGTGGTGATGGCTATTTCGGTCACCGTGGTGGTGGCCCTGGCCAACCTTATCATCTCCCTGCTTCGCAATACCATCCCGCCGCGTATCCGCATCATCGTCCAGCTGGTGGTGGTGTCGATGCTGGTGGTGCTTGTCGACCAGGTGCTGAAAGCCTATGTCTACGATGTCAGCAAGCAGCTGTCGGTCTTTGTGGGGTTGATTATCACCAACTGCATTGTGATGGGCCGTCTGGAAGCCTTTGCCATGAGCAATCCCCCGTTGCCTTCGTTGTGCGATGGTATCGGCAACGGACTTGGCTACAGTATCATCCTCGTCATCTTGGGATTCCTGCGCGAGCTGTTCGGCAGTGGTACCCTCTGGGGCTATCCTGTCATGGAGAGTCTGGGCTTCTATAACTTCGGCTACGAGAACAACGGTCTGATGATCATGCCGCCCATGGCGCTTATCCTTGTCGGCATTATCATCTGGATTCAACGTACACGCAACAAAGATTTACAAGAGAATTAATACCCGCGGTTTTTGGCCGCACATAGAACATGGAATACATCAATATCTTCATCAAGTCTATCTTTGTAGACAATATGATTTTCGCCTTCTTCCTGGGCATGTGCTCCTATCTGGCAGTGTCGAAGACGGTGAAAACCTCGGCAGGTCTGGGCATTGCAGTCACTTTCGTGCTGATTATCACTGTGCCTATCAACTGGCTTGTCAACAAGTACTTTCTTGCACCGGGAGCCCTGGCGTGGATTAGTCCCTCGTTGGCCGGGGTCGACCTCTCGTTCCTCAGCCTCATTATGTTCATAGCGGTCATCGCCGCTATCGTGCAGATGGTGGAGATGATTGTGGAGAAGACATCGCCTGCGCTGTACAACTCGCTGGGTATCTTCCTCCCCCTCATCGCCGTGAACTGTGCTGTGATGAGCGGTTCGCTCTTCATGCAGGAACGCGCCTACAACTTCGGCGAGGCTGTCAGCTTTGCAGCGGGCAGCGGCATCGGCTGGTTCCTGGCCATTGTGGCCATTGCCGCCATCCGCGAGAAACTGCGCTACAGCCATATCCCCCCGGCATTGAAGGGCGTGGGCATCACGTTTATCATCACCGGCCTTATGGGTCTGGCATTCATGAGTTTTATGGGTATTAAACTATAACCCGGACAAATACAAACAATCGATATGGCTACAACAATACTTACCGCGCTTATCGTCATCGTTGTCGTTATCTTGCTCTTGGTGGCTTTGCTGCTCTTTCTGCGTGCCAAGCTTATACCGCAGGGCAACGTCACCATTACCATCAACGACGACAAGAAACTGACCGTACCCACGGGCAACACACTCATTTCCACGCTTGCCGAGCAGAAGATTTATCTGCCCTCGGCATGTGGCGGCAAAGGCTCGTGCGGGCAGTGCAAATGCCGTGTGCTTGAAGGCGGCGGCTCCATCCTCCCGACAGAGGTGGGTTTCTTCACTCGCAAACAGATACAGGACCACTGGCGCCTGGGTTGCCAGGTGAAGGTGAAAGAGGATCTCAAGATTGCCGTGCCGCAGTCTATTCTCAGCATCAAGGAATATGAGTGTACGGTTATTTCCAACCGCAACGTGGCTACCTTTATCAAAGAGTTCAAGGTGCAGCTGCCTCCGGGCGAGCACATGGATTTCGCCCCCGGCTCGTATGCCCAGATCAAGATTCCCAAGTTCAACATCAGCTATGCCGATTACGACCGCGGCTTGATAGGGGAGGAGTATGTGCCTGCATGGGAGAAATTCAATATGTTCTCGCTGCGCTGTGTGAACACCGAGCCTACGGTGCGTGCCTATTCCATGGCCAACTACCCCGACGAGGGCGACGTGTTCATGCTCACCGTGCGTATCGCCACACCCCCGTTCAAACCCGACCGCTCGGGCTTCATGGATGTCAATCCCGGCATCGCTTCGTCCTATATCTTCTCGCTCAAGCCGGGCGACAAAGTCATCATGTCCGGTCCTTACGGCGAGTTCCATATCAAGGAGCATCCTGCCGACATGGTGGACAAGCCCGAGATGATATGGGTTGGCGGTGGCGCCGGTATGGCCCCGCTGCGTGCCCAGATCATGCATATGACCCGCACCCTCCACACCACCGACCGCGCCATGCACTACTTCTATGGTGCCCGTGCGCTGAACGAGGTGTTTTATCTCGACGACTTCCACCAGCTGGAACGCGATTTCCCCAACTTCCATTTCCATCTGGCTCTCGACCGTCCCGACCCCGCTGCCGATGCTGCCGGCGTGCCCTATACCGCAGGCTTCGTGCACAACGTCATGTACGACACTTACCTGAAGGACCATCCCGCCCCCGAGGATATCGAGTACTACATGTGCGGACCCGGACCCATGAGCGCTGCGGTGGTCAATATGCTGGACAACCTGGGCGTGGCTCCCGAAAACATCCTCTACGACGATTTCGGTGGCGGTGCCCCTGCCGGTAAAAAATAACAGGTGTCCCTGACCGGTAATTATAGTCACTAACACATTAACACATTCAATAATTAACACATTCAAGAAATATGAATTTACCCAAAATCCATTCCATCTCCAAGAAGATATGTGTCGCCCTGTTGGGCGGATTCCTGCTCATCTTCTTGCTGTTCCACGCCAGTGCCAACCTCTGCGTCCTGCGGCACGACGACGGTGCCTGGTACGGCGCGTTCTGCCATTTCATGGGCACCAACTACATTGTGAAGGTCTTTGAGATAGTGCTGCTCGGTTTCATTGCACTGCACATCTGCTTCACTGCGTGGCTCTGGCTCACCAACCGTCTGGCCCGCCCTGTGCGTTACCATCAGGATGGCAAAAGCAAGACCCATCCCGGCTCCAAGCTGATGATGTGGACTGGCATCCTTATCTTCTCCTTCCTCGTCATGCACTTCTGTCAGCTCTACTTTGTCAAATTGGGCTGGGTGAAAGGTGAATACATGGTCAAGACCGAGAATCTGCAGGACGAAGAGATGATGCAGTGGGCACAGCTCGCCGACCAGATGGAAATCTCGCTCGACGAGTTTATCAACCAGCTTGAGGAGCGTTCCGCCACCATCACCGACGAGAACGAGGACGCCGCCGAGACCGAAGAATATATTGCACGTCTCCGCAGCAAGGCTGCCGTGTTGGATATTGTGCAGCGTGCCTACGCCGAAGACAATATCTCCAAGGATGGCAAGTGGATACGCCACCTCACCTACGACGATCGGCAAACCCTCCGCGAGGCATTGCCCGACAGCGACCCCGAGCCCGACTTCTACTACATGGTGCGCCAACTCTTCCAGAACCCAATCATGGTGATCCTATACCTCATCACCTTCGTGGTGCTCTTCATCCACATGCGCCACGCTTTCCCCTCGGCATTCCAGACCCTCGGCCTGAACAACTACAAGTATGCCAAGGCCATCGACATCCTCGGACAGATTTATGCCTGGGTGGTGTGCCTCATGTTCGTTGCCGTGGTCATCTTGGTCTACCTCGGCCTGTAATCGATATTGTTCATCCTTTAACAGTAAACAAGAATGATTTTAGACTCTAAAATACCCGAAGGTCCCCTTTCCGAAAAATGGACCAACTACAAAGCCGGTCAAAAGCTTGTAAACCCCGCCAACAAGCGCAAGATTAACATCATCGTGGTGGGTACAGGCCTTGCCGGTGCCTCGGCTGCCGCCTCTCTCGGTGCCATGGGCTTCAATGTGGACATCTTCTGCATCCAGGATTCCCCGCGCCGTGCCCACTCCATCGCCGCGCAGGGTGGCATTAATGCCGCCAAGAACTATCAGAACGACGGCGACAGCGTCGAGCGTCTGTTCCGCGACACCATCAAGGGTGGCGACTACCGCGCCCGCGAGGCCAACGTCTACCGTCTGGCCGAGGTCAGCGGTGCCATCATCGACCAGTGTGTGGCACAGGGCGTCCCCTTTGCCCGCGACTATGGCGGACTGCTCGACAACCGCTCCTTTGGCGGTGCGCAGGTCAGCCGCACCTTCTACGCCCGCGGCCAAACCGGCCAGCAGCTCCTCCTCGGTGCCTACGGTGCGCTGAGCCGTGAGATTGCCCGCGGCAGTGTCAGACTCCACGAGCGTCACGAGATGATGGAACTCGTCGTTGTCGACGGCCGCGCCCGCGGCATCATCGCCCGCAACCTCGTCACCGGCGACCTCGAGCGCTACGCCGCCCATGCCGTCGTGCTGGCTACCGGTGGCTACGGCAATATCTACTACCTCTCCACCAATGCCATGAACAGCAACGGCTCCGCCGCCTGGGTCTGCCACAAGAAAGGCGCCGCCTTTGCCAACCCCTGCTACGTGCAGATTCACCCCACCTGCATCCCCGTCCACGGCGACTACCAGTCCAAGCTGACGCTGATGAGTGAGAGCCTCCGCAACGACGGCCGCATCTGGGTGCCCAAGAAGAAGGAGGACGCCGAAGCCATCCGCCGCGGCGAGAAAGGCCCCAACGACATCCCCGAAGAAGACCGCGACTACTATCTCGAGCGCCGCTATCCCGCTTTCGGCAACCTGGTGCCCCGCGACGTGGCCTCCCGTGCCGCCAAGGAGCGTTGCGATGCCGGCTACGGCGTCGGCTCCACCGGTCTGGCCGTCTACCTCGACTTTGCCGATGCCATCCAGCGTCTGGGCCGCGATGTCGTGGAGCAGAAATACGGCAACCTCTTCCAAATGTACCAGAAGATTGTCGATGTCGACCCCTACGAGAATCCCATGATGATCTATCCCGCCATCCACTACACCATGGGTGGCCTCTGGGTGGACTACGAGCTGCAGACCACCATCCCCGGCCTCTTCGCCGCTGGCGAGGCCAACTTCTCCGACCACGGTGCCAACCGTCTCGGTGCCTCCGCCCTGATGCAGGGCCTGGCCGACGGCTACTTCGTCCTGCCCTACACCATGCAGAACTACCTGGCCGACCAGATCTATGTGGGCAAAATCTCCGACAAGACCCCCGAGTTCGACCAAGCCGAGCTGGCCGTCCGTGAGCGACTCCAGACCCTCCTCAACATCAAGTCCGACAAGTCCGACCAGTCCCATTCCGTCGACCATTTCCACAAGGCCTTGGGCCGCATCATGTGGGAGTATGTAGGCATGGCTCGCAACACCGAGAGCCTCACCACCGCCCAGCGGCTGGTTGCCGACCTCGAAGCCGAGTTCTGGAAAGAGGTCTTTATCCCCGGCACAGCCGACGAGTTCAACCCCGAGCTGGAGAAAGCCTACCGCCTGGCCGACTACTTCGAGCTGGCACGCCTCATCATCACCGATGCCATGCACCGCGAAGAGTCCTGCGGCGGCCACTTCCGTACCGAACACCAGACCGAGGACGGCGAGACCCAGCGCGACGACGAGAACTTCATGTATGTCGCCGCTTGGGAGTACCAAGGCCACGACGTCACCGAGACGATGACCAAAGAGCTTCTCAACTACGAACACATCAAGATAGCAAAACGTAATTATAAATAAGCCATGAAATTCACATTACATATCTGGCGTCAGGAGAATGCCCGCGCCAAAGGCCATTTCGAGACATACCATCTCGACAATATATCGCCCGATTGTTCTTTCCTCGAGATGCTCGACATCCTCAACGAACAGCTTGTCAACGACCGCATCTCCCATCCCGTCTGTTTCGACAACGACTGCCGCGAAGGCATCTGCGGCATGTGCGGCCTCTACATCAATGGCCGTCCCCACGGCAACGACGACGGTGTCACCACCTGCCAGCTCCACATGCGCAAGTTCCACGACGGCGACGAGATTTGGATTGAACCCTGGCGTGCCAAACCCTTCCCCGTCATCCGCGACCTTGTCGTCGACCGCACCGCCTTCGACAAGATTATCCAGGCCGGCGGCTATATCAGCACCACCACCGGCGGTGTGCCCGACGCCAACACCATCCCCATCCCCAAGCACAAGGCCGACCAAGCCATGGATGCCGCCGCCTGCATCGGCTGCGGAGCCTGTGTGGCCGCTTGTAAAAATGCCAGCGCCATGCTCTTTGTCGGTGCCAAGGTCAGCCACCTCGCCCTGCTCCCGCAAGGCAAAGTCGAGGCCGCCGACCGCGTCAGGAAGATGGTCATGAAGATGGACGAGCTCGGCTTCGGCTCCTGCACCAACACCTACGCCTGCGAGGCTGAATGCCCCAAGGAAATCAAGCGGCAGAACATCGCCCGCCTCAACCGCCAGTGGATTGGCCAGCTCTTTGGCCGCGACCGTCGCGACTGAGCCGGTGAACCCTTTTAGCTTTGCCGACGCCCTCCGTTGGCCACACCTCAACGCGTCCTCCTTCCCCGCCAACAGGGAAGGAGGACGCTTGTTTTATGGTTGCCAATCATTCATTTCGTAGTGGTTTCCATTTAATAACCAGCGACATACATCTTCCAAATTATACCCCATAGGATTCAAATGGTCTATTTGTGTTTATTTTCTCTCTTAGAAACAATGTAGAAAAAAAAGAGAAAGTAAATAGAAAAGAAAGGCCGATGAATCAGGGACTCCCGATAGGCTCGGCACTTTTCTTGCTGATTGGGGAAAAAAACCCGTTGTGGCGGATTTGCAATCCGCCACAACAGATTATAAGGATCTGCAATTCGCTTTAAATTAAGATACAATACGTTACGGATTGCAAATCCGTAACAACAGAAAACAACTAAGTTGTGTGTGGCAAAGTCAAGTGATTGTTTCTAATTATTCACCTCAAATACAGGACTTCCCTGTCGGCAGTCCCAGATGGCTGCAATATATACGGTCTGTTCCTCGATGAAATAATAGATTCGGTAGTCTAACACTACCAAATAGCGATAACTTGGTGTATGGGGGTAGTCTTTGTCAAGATGACCAATGTGTGGCATTGTTGTCAGGCAAAGTAGGTCTTGCTTGATACGAAGTAGTCTGTGTCTTGCTACACGCTCTCCCGCTATGGTCGAGTAAAAACGAAAGATGCTTGCAATATCTTCGGAGGCGCGACGCGTCCAAAAGATGCTATAGTCCATACTGTGCAAACAATTGTTCGTGGCTAACACACTGTCTTTTCTCATAGTCGGCCTCGGCCTCATGAAGGACGTTGGCAAACTCCTCATGGGTGTATGTGCAAGGCAACTTGATACCACTTAGCAATGCAACAACTTCAGCCAGCAGTTCCTCGTTCTCGGATTGAATGGCTAACTCCGTTGCTTTTTTGCGCAGGTTTATTAGTGTTTCGTTGGTATGGACAGGTGTCCTTGTTGCAGTGTTAATGTCTGACATGCTTTAATGTGTTTGCAGATAATTCCAAAATGCAAAGTTACAACTTTTTCTTGACATGGCATGAAACTTTTTCTTGCTGTGTGGAAAAATAGTTGTATCTTTGCACCCGCAAAGTGGATAGATTTGTAATGATTGCAACCACTGAAAAATAATGCTAAACACATGATTTTCA
The DNA here is from genome assembly GCA_900317125.1 of uncultured Bacteroidales bacterium. Taxonomy (GTDB): domain Bacteria; phylum Bacteroidota; class Bacteroidia; order Bacteroidales; family P3; genus Colimorpha. The sequence continues at coordinate 64,594 of ONFR01000008.1, forward strand.
TAACTAACAATCACGCCTTTCCGTTCCCTTTGTCAGTGTGCCCCTAAGGGCAAAATTTATTATTTAAACTATTTAATGTGAGCCCGGACACCGGGCAGAGAACTATGAGCTATTTTTTCACATCTGAATCAGTAAGCGAGGGCCATCCCGACAAGGTGGCCGACCAGATTTCGGACTCGCTGTTGGACGAGTTCCTACGTCGCGACCCCGACAGCCATGTGGCCTGCGAGACATTGGTGACCACTGGCCTTGTGGTGGTCAGCGGTGAGGTGACCTGCGACGGGTATGTCGAGATACAGGACACCGTGCGCGATGTCATCCGCCGCATTGGCTACACCAAGGGCGAGTATATGTTCGAGGCCAACTCGTGCGGGGTGCTTTCCACCATCCACGGACAGAGCGGCGACATCAACCAGGGCGTGAGCCGTGCCAAGGCCGAGGAGCAGGGCGCGGGCGACCAGGGCATGATGTTCGGCTATGCCTGCAACGAGACACCCGAGCTGATGCCGCTGCCCATCACCTTGGCGCATATCTTCCTGCAGGAGCTTACCCGCATTCGCAAGGAGGGGAAGCAGATGCGTTACCTGCGTCCCGACGCCAAGAGCCAGATAACCGTCCAGTACAGCGACGAGGGCAAGCCCCAGCGCATCGAGGCCATTGTCATCTCCACGCAGCACGACGAGTTCGACGAGGAGAAGGCCATGCTGGAGCGCATCCGCACGGATGTAAAGGAAATCCTTATCCCCCGCGTGCTGGCACGTCTGAGCGACGAGAACCGTGCCCTCTTTGCCGGCGAGGACTACAAGCTGTTTGTCAACCCCACGGGCAAGTTTGTGATTGGCGGACCCCACGGCGACACCGGCTTGACGGGACGCAAGATTATCGTCGACACCTACGGCGGGCGCGGCGCCCATGGCGGCGGTGCCTTCAGCGGCAAGGACCCCTCCAAGGTGGACCGCTCGGCAGCCTACGCCACCCGCCACATCGCCAAGAACATGGTGGCGGCAGGCGTGTGCGACGAGGTGCTGGTGCAGGTGGCTTACGCCATCGGCGTGGCCGAGCCGGTGGGACTGTATGTGAACACCTATGGCACGGCACACGTCCAGATGACCGACGGCGAGATTGCCCAGCATATCGGCCACCTGTTCGACATGCGTCCGTATGCCATCATTGAGCGTTTCGGCCTGAAGAACCCCATCTATGCCCCCACCGCCGCCTACGGCCATATCGGGCGCGACCCCTACACCGCCGAGGTGACCATGTACGATGCCGACGAAAAGCCCTACACCAAAACCGTCGACTTTTTCGCCTGGGAGAAACTGGACTATGTCGACCGAATACGTAAAGAGTTTGTTTTGAAGTAATCAGTAATAGTTCATGACCAAGTTAAGTGTTAACATCAACAAGGTGGCCACCTTGCGCAATGCCCGTGGCGGAAATGTGCCCGATGTGGTCAAGTTTGCCTTGGACTGCGAGCGGTTTGGCGCGGAAGGCATCACCGTCCATCCCCGTCCCGACGAGCGGCATATCCGCTACAAGGATGTGTACGACTTGAAGCCGGTGCTCACTACCGAGTTCAACATCGAGGGAAATCCCGTGCCCCGCTTTGTGGAGCTTGTCAAAGCAATCAAGCCTGCACAGGCAACCCTCGTCCCCGATGCCGAGAACGTGCTGACCAGCAATGCCGGTTGGGACACCGTGAAGAACCAGGATTTCCTGCGTGAGATGGTGGCGGAGCTCAAGGCCTGCGGCATCCGTGTGAGCATCTTTATCGACCCCGTGCCGGAGATGATAGAGATGGCTGCACGCGCGGGTACCGACCGCGTGGAGCTCTACACCGAGGCCTACGCCCGCCAGTATCCCGCCGACCGGGCCATGGCCATAGCCCCATACCTCAAGGCTGCCACTGTGGCACGCGATTGCGGCTTGGGACTCAATGCCGGGCACGACCTCTCGTTGGAGAACCTGCAGTATTTCCACCAGCAGATACCCTGGCTCGACGAGGTCTCCATCGGCCACGCCATCATCAGCGACGCCCTCTACCTGGGTATTGAAGAGACCATCCACCGCTATCTGCAGTGCCTGCGTTAGAAGTTTTAACCCATCAATATCTGAGTTATGAAGAAAACAATCCTTTCATTGGCTGCTGTCGCCCTGTTGGCCGCAGCTTGCCAGACCGAACCCCAACCCGTCGCCCCCGACCCCGCCGAGGTGGTGATGTCCAACATCTTGAGCCGTAAGAGCGTCCGCTCCTACACCGCCGACACCATTCCCGCCGCAGTGATGGAGAACCTGTTGCGTGCCGCCATGGCAGCCCCTTCGGGCAGGAATATCCAGCCGTGGAGCTTTGTGGTGTTGAGCGACACAAGCCGCTATGACGAGATTTTCGGCGACAACCACAACATGACGATGTTCAAGCAGTCGGCTGCGATAGTAGTGTTGTGTGCCGACACGACCGTGGTACGCCCTCCGCGCGACAATCCCGATGCCCCCGCCGTGCAACAGTCTAACGGCATTTGGCGCGACGACATGGGTGCCGTGACCGAGAACCTGCTCCTTGCTGCCGAGGCTTACGGCCTGGGTGCCTGCTGGACGGCTTGCTATCCCTACCTCGACCGCATGGCCCCCGTCAAACAGGCGCTTGGACTTCCCTCCACCGTGGTGCCTTATAGCGTGGTGCCCATCGGCTACCCCGCCGGCGACGAGCAGCCCAAAGACAAGTGGGACCCTGCCCGCATCCATTACGGCAAGTGGTAACACACAATAAAAAAACAGTGGGAGCCATAGTTTGGCTCCCACTGTTTTTTTATTGCCACCTACGTTTATTTATACTTAGTGCCTTTTTTGGGGGAGGGGTCTCGGTCTATGATAAATCCTTGAATCTGTAGAATGGTGTTTGGCGCGTTTTCTGCATTAGACCTAACCACAATTGTTTTTCTGAAATGTCCTTTTTGGTGTCCATAGTATACTATTTTTATGTTTCCCCATCGTCCGGGCAATAATGGTTTACTGCTCCAAATAGGTGAAGTGCATCCACATGAGGCTTTGACTTCAGAGACAATAAGCGGTGCAAGTCCCGTGTTTTTGTATTGAAAGATACATGTATCACCTTTCCCCCATGGAATCGTGTCAAATGTATGAAGTGTCTTTGTAAAATATATCTGTGCTCTCGTTTTTTTAGTGTTATTTTGAGCAAATGAGGACAGGCTGCAAAAGAAAGCTATAAAAATGATAAGAAAATTTTTCATTGTAGTTTCTTTTCATATTCTGTTTTGGCCTGTAGCAGTTCGGAATAGTCTCCAAGGTCATGGGATTTGTAAACTATCTGCTTGTCGGGAGAAATAAGGTAGTATTGTGGCATCACATGCATGTCGAGTATCTTGCCTATCCCTTTGGCATGATACATGATGTCGGGTATTTGGCTCCTGCTGTCATTTGCTTTCTGGCTAAGGTAGTTGACATTGTCCGACAGACAGTTGATGCACATGATTTTGATCCCATTCTGTTCAAGTATCCTATATCCCAACGTCTCTTTCTCTTTGCCCAATGTGTGAAACCATTTGATGCATCCTGTGCATCCCGAGAACCAGAAGTCAAGCAATATCCAGCCGTCTTGTTTCGCTATATTGGTGGTGTCGTTGGAGAGTGAGACGATAGGGAATTTCTTCACACTGTCCGTCAGACTCTCATTCCCTTGCATGGATAGCGTGCTGTACCCGACAGGCTCCGAGTCGGTTCCTTGTGAGTATGGGGCATACCTTGGACTGGAGCGGTCAAACGTTGTGTACCATCCTGTTGTGTCGGCATCAAAATAGTAGTTTACATAATATTCCTCAGGCCATGCACGGTTCCTTTTCCGTGAGGTGGGTGTTTCTTTGATATACTCAAGCCTTTTGGATGCGGTGTTGTAGTAATAATCAATCTGCAGTTCGTTAGGTATGTCAAACTTTTTTGTCTCTTGGTTGTAAAAGTATTTCAGGCTTATCCTTTGCAGTATCTTGTATGCAATGTCGTTTATTGTGGTGTCGTAAATGTATCTGAATGCTGTGGCATTTTGTGGTTTGTTGTTTGGGAAGATGAGGTTCTTAATATTCTCTAAATTGCCTTGGAATACCTGGCTATAGAAATCGTCATAGAAACTTGCGCCGCGTTCACTTTCTATGTAGTTTCTATCGATAGAATCCACACAGACGAGGTTGTTTTCGCTCATCAGGTACTCGACACTGACATCTTTGACATATACTGAATCATTGATTCTTACGATTTTCCAGTCAGATTTGTTAATGCCATCTGTTGTATTGAGAGGTGTATGGGAGTAATACAGAGTGAAAGCTGGGTTGACTTGAAAAGGTTGTCGTATTTCTGTTTGCCAAAACACGGTGGCTTTCAGCCATCCTTTGCGATTGCTGCGGGAAGATGTTTGGGCAGATGTATAATAAACTCCACCCAGCAAGACGAGAAATAGGATTGCCTTCCGTGTCGAAGGCAATCCTATTGATAGGTTATTTAATTTCATGATTTGTTGGAAAATAACATCAGTGTTTGCTTCTATTTTGTTGAACTTGCAATTGCGGCGATGATAGCGGAGGCAATTGTACCAATAGCAGTTCCGATGGCCTGCATGGCAGGAGTCTCTGTTCGTTCACAAGTTCCATCAGAATTAACACAAGGAGTGCAGTTTTTTCCATCCCTTTTGCATCCACTTTCTGTGTGTTCTTGGTTGGCAAAACAATTTGTCCCCTTACAAGTCACAAAAGTCCATGTACATCCCTCCTGTCCAGGTAATGCTGTAATGTATTTTATAGTGTCATTAGTGTTTATTTTGTCAATATCATAGAAAATATTCAGGGAAGCCCCTTCTGAAATTTTAAATACAGCAATTTTAAGATATGCGGGATTGTTCAGGTTGTACGGATTATCGTCAAAAATGGCAATGTCCTCATAAATATAGTCATCGCCTATGTTGTTTTGTATTTTAGGTCTAAATTGAATCTCAAAACTGTCACGATTGAACATGAAAGAGGCTTCCACACCATTCTGTGTGTAATAGGCTATTTCCATCGTTGAATTGTTTCCTGTGCTTTTGCATGGTTGCGATGAATTGGAAGAATTGTTCAAAGTGATATTTGAATCTTTGTTGCATGATGTTTCTGCAAAGATGAAAAGAGTGCATAATAACGAAACAAAAATTGTTTTTTTTCGTATGCCACTATGGCATTTTAGCGTTTTTTGAAGGTTCATTTTTTTTTTTTTAATTTTTTGAATAATAAATGATTAGTTTAAACAAGTACTTGATTTCAGTGTGCAAAGATACATCTTTTTTCTATTCCTTGAATCGTTTTAAACATCATTAACTTTTTCGATATTCTCCCCAGTTGCCTTGCAGGGTGTTGTCGCCACGGATGGCGTTCAATTCCATGAGGTATTCGCTGCGGGGAATGGGACGGGCGCCGAGACTGGCAAGATGGGGCGTCTCCTGCTGGGCATCGATAAGGCGGAAGTTGTGTGCTTTGCTGAACTCCACCAACCGCACAAAGGCCACCTTCGAGGCATCGGTCATGGTGTGGAACATCGACTCGCCGAAGAAGAAAGGCCCCAGGCTCACCCCGTAAAGCCCGCCGACAAGCTGCCCTTGGTAATAGGTCTCGAACGAGTGGGCAAGCCCCAACCTGTGCAGACATACGTATGCTGAAACCATCTCCTCGGTAATCCAGGTGCCACTCTGCCCCTGTGCCGTGCGATCCACGTTGCCACAACTGCGCATGACCTCCTCAAAACGGGTGTCGATTCTTACCTCGAACTTGCCCGACTGCACCACGCGACGCAGGCTCTTGCTATAGCGGAACTCGTCGGGGAACAGCACCATGCGGGGGTCTAACGACCACCACAGTATCGGCTCGCTGTCATCGTACCAGGGGAATATCCCGCAGCAATAGGCATTGATGAGCCGTTCGGGCGACAGGTCGCCCCCGATGGCTATCAGGCCGTCGGGCTCCGACTCCTCGGGGTTGGGGAAGCCGGGGTAATGCGGGTCTAATTCGTATATCATGATGAGAGGGGGATGCGATATTTCGTTAATTCGTTAATTCGTTAATGTGTTAATTCGTTAATTCGTTAGTCGGGGTGGCTGACACATTCAACACATTTGCTGTAATAAGGCGCGGCAGCCCACGGTGATGTCCTCCCAGGCGGCATCGAAGTTGCGGGTGTACCAGGGGTCGGCCACATCGCGGTTGTGGTGTGCTTTGTCCGACGCAGGGGTGTGGTCCAGCAGCAGGCTTATCTTCCCTTCCGGGTCGTCGGGAATGATGCGACGGATGCCATACAGGTTTTCGCTGTCCATCAGCACCAGGTGGTCGTAGTAGTCATAGTCTTGCCGTGTCACCTGTCGGGCGGCGTGGTGTGCGCCATGGATGCCGTGTGCCTCGAGGGTGCGCAGGGCCATGGGGTAGATGGGGTTGCCGATTTCCTCGCGGCTGGTGGCGGCGGAGTCCACCTCGAACAGGTGCCCAACTCCCGCCTCCTCGGCCATGCGGCGGAAAACGAACTCCGCCGTCACACTGCGGCAGATGTTGCCGTGGCAGACAAAAAGGATGCGTTTCATGTGTCTATGCTTAAATGTGTCGCAATCATAACGTCGGGCACCCTCTTTTATTGTGAGAGCCTGATGCATGTTGTCTGTGCGAGGAGCAGCGATGATTTTTTTGTACAGAAAATGTGTTGTTACAATATTTTTTTGTACTTTTGCATTTCGGTTGCGTGACGCAATGCCGCGTGCCGTCTCATATCGTATCAACTAATCTGCATCTCAATATGAAGAAAATAGTATTCGTTCTCCTTCTTGCCGCCCTCCTTCCGCTGCAGGCCCAAAAGAATTATGTCAACATCGGTGTCATCCCCTCGCCCCAGCGTGTGGAGATGGGACAGGGCACGCTAACCGCCACCCGCTTTACGCCAAGACGCAATTTTGTCGAGCATATCGAGGGAGCGCAGAACCAGCAGCAGGCCTACCGTCTCGACATCACACCCGATGGGGTGGTGGTGACCTGCGTGGCCAATGAGGGGTGGGGCTACGCCCTCAAGACCCTCGACCAGTTGAAGAAACTCTATCCCGCCGGCATCCCCTGCATGACGATTACCGACTGGCCGGCCTACGAGTACCGTGGATGGCTCGACGACATCAGCCGTGGGCCTATCCCCAACCGCCAGTTCCGCCGTCAGACGCGCTCTTTCTCGGAGCGGTACAAGCTTAATTTCGGCAACTACTATACCGAGCATACGCTCTACAATGAGCAGTATCCCGACATCTCGGGCAACAGCGGGTTGAACAGCTTCGAGTATTCCGACGACCCCTTTATGATGGCCAACCTCCAGTGCTTTGCCCATTTCGAGAAGACACTGCGCATACCTTACTACCAGAGCATCATGGACGGCCCGACCAATGTCAACCCCGCCCGCGAGGAGACCTACACCTTCCTCCGCAACCAGATAGAGAATGCTGTGGACGCCTATCATAGCAGCCGCTTCTTCAATATCAACTGCGACGAGACCGAGGGCCTCGGCAGCGGTCGCGCCAAGCAATATGTGGAGCAGATAGGTGCCGACGAGGTGTATGTGCAGCACATCAACCGCGTCTACAACATCGTGCAGCAGGCCTACCGCGAGGCCCACAACGACGGTCGCAGGATGGAGGTGCTTATGTGGGGCGACATAGTGGCCAAGAATCCTGCCATGCTCCGCCAGCTGCCAAAGGATATGCAGTATATCGTGTGGAGCTATGGCGCCAGAGACAGCTATGCCGATATGATTGAGCCGTTTGCCCGTCTCCACCGCGAGCAAGGCAATGCGTTTTGGGTGGCTCCCAGTGTCAGCCACGCCAGCGGCGCCCCCTCGGTGCGTAACTATATCGAGAATATCGCTTTCCTGGCTCGCGACGGCTATCTGGCTGGTGCGCGCGGACTGATGAACACCTCGTGGGACGACAGCGGCGAAGGCCTTTTTGCCGACGGTTGGCATGCCATGGCCTGGGCCGCCGAGATGGCTTGGCGCCCCCTCAAGTCCACCAACCCCAAGGAGGCCAAGCGCGAGCTGGCAGAACGTGAACGCATCTTCAACCAGAACTACGACCGTCTGTTCGAGATAGAATATCGCAAGCTTGACCCCGAGGCCTCCGGCAACCCCTCCGTCACCCGTATGCTCAACACCGTTGGAGCGTTGAATGGCAATCGCTGGGTGGGCGACTGGTGCAATACCGTGGCACTGATGCAGCCCCTTATGGAGTTCAACCCCATTGACGTCAGCAACGACATGCTGAAACGGTGCGACAGTGTCGAGGCCATTGTGCGCCGTGCGCTGGCTGTGGTCGACAGCAACCGCCTGCCCCACTATGCCTACACCTGCCACCGTCTCCTTTGTGTGGCAGAGAAGAGCCGCCTGCGCATCCAGCTCTACCGTGCCTTGATGCAGGACGATTCGGCATCGGCAGCCAAATACGACATCCAGGCCGCCTCCCGCCGCTATTTCCTCCATCTCCACAACCTCAAGCTGGAGTATCTGCGCCTATGGGACGAGGAGAATACCGACTACAGCCGCGACATTGTCTGCGAACGTTTCGACCGCCTGGGCCGCGAGGTGCAGGAATTGCGCCAGAAGGTCTTCATCACCAACGACTATCGCGATGGCAAGATGTATGTCTCGCTCCGTTCAATATTCAAAGACCGTCCCATCTACTTCACGGTGGATGGCCGCAAGCCCACGCAGGGTGCCAACCTCTACCGCCGTCCCTTTACCATCGGGCGCAGTTGCATCGTTAGGGCGGTCACCTACAGCAAGTGGGACGAACCCGTCTACAGCGACCAATACCTGCTGTTCCATAAGGCCATCGGCAAGATGAAAAAGCTCAACAGCCGCTACAGCGACTATCAAGCCAAGTACAGCGGTGGCGGCGACAATGCACTTGCCGACGGAGTGATGGGAAGTGACGAGACCTATTCCGACGGACATTGGCAGGGCTACTGGGGCAAGGATATCGACATCAGCCTAGACCTCGGCAGCAGCACGGCAATCAAGTCCATCACCATGCGCTTCTTCCACAATGCCAATGACTGGATTCTCACCCCCAAGACGATAGAGGTCTATACCTCCAGCGACGGCACCACGTGGAAACTGGCTCATACCGAGCATTTCAATCCCGATTTCCGCGACCGTGGCGGCTTTGTCCGTACCAATACCATCCGTAATCTCAAACTCAACACGAGGCATCTGCGTGTAGTGGCCAAGAACCCCGGCCCCCTGCCCGAATGGCATCTGGCCAAAGGCAGCGACAGTTGGATTTTCTGCGACGAAGTGATAGTGGAATAGGTGACGGGGGTCAGTAAAGGAAGCTGCTGCCACCGAGGAATTCGCGCATGATGCTGGTGGGGGGGATGAAAGTGGGGTCGATCGGTTCGATGATGTCGATGAAGTTGAGCAGCCGCTGTGCCTCGGCATATTCGGGGCAGTTTTCGGGTATCTTTTTCAGTTGGGGTCCGGCATAGAGCTTCAGCACGCCCAGCTCGTAGAGGAGGGCGGAGTTGAACATGATGTCGGCCTGCTCTTGGTAGGGGAAGATGTTGACTTCCTCGCCGTGACGCACTTCATGCCAGCGGTGCAGGGTGTTGTAGGCGTCCCATCCGCGGAAGTTGTTGTCGCGCACAATGCGGCGGAGCATACGGTTCTCGCTGCTCCGGATGCTGTTGAGGTCGTCGATGGCTATCTGGGTGAGCGTGGAGACATAGACTTTGAACTTCAGCTCGTCGGCAATCTGTGCGGTGAGCTTGGGGTTGAGGGCGTGGATGCCTTCGACCACCAGGATGCTGTTGGGGCCTAGCTGGATGCTCTTGCCGTCGTAGAAGGGGTCGCCTTTGAGGAAGTCGAAAGTGGGTATCTCCACCCTTTCTCCATTGAACATTCGCTGCAGGTGGTCGTTGAGCAGGGGGATGTCGAGGGCGTCGATGGACTCGAAATCGTACTCGCCGTTGGGCAGTTTCGGGGTGCGGTCGCGGCAGACGAAGTAGTCGTCAAGCGACAGCTGCTGCACGTCGAAGCCCAGGACGGTGAGCTGCACGCTGAGGCGGCGGCACGAGGTGGTCTTGCCCGAAGAGGAGGGCCCCGCCACAAGCACCATACGCACTTGGCCGCGCTTGCGGTAAATCATGTTGGCAATCTCGGAGTAGCATTTCTCATGCAGGGCTTCGGAGATGTGGATGAGCTGTACCTGGTTGTTGTCGCGGACGATGCGGTTGAGGTCGGTGATGGTGGAGACATGCAGTCGGTCGACCCATAGGTGGTGCAGTTTGAAGATGTTAAAGAGCTTTGGGGTCTCGGGCATTAGGGGAGGCCTGTCGAGATGGTGGGGGTCGGGCATTTGGAGCAGGTAGCCTTCGTCGGCATAGGTGCGGAAATCCCACGATTTGAGGCACCCCGTGGAGGGGACGAGCTTGGAGGCCAGCTTGTGCATGGTGCCGTCGAGCACATGCATGGTGATGTAGAGTTGTGAGAGGGACTGCAGGAGGTCGAGGGTCTTGGGGATGTTCTGGTCTTTGATTTGCTCGATGGCGTCGGAAAGGAGCATGGAGCGGTGCTCGAAGGGGAGGTCCTGGTGTTGTAGTTCAATCATGCGGTCGCGGACGGTGCGGGCGACGGTGATGCGCTCTTCGTCGATGCCTTCGATGTTACAATAGAAACCTCCCTGCATGGAGTGCTTGACGGAAAGGCGTGCAGTGGGGTAGGTGTCGCGGACGGCCTTGTAGAGCATAAAGGTGAGCGACGACTGGTACATGCGCCATCCATGCGGGTGGTGGATGTCGAAGAAGAAGACTGTCTTGGGGCTGTAAAGCCGGAATTGCATGTGCTCCACCTTGTTGTTCACAAGGGCACCCAGGATGGGGTTCTGCAGGGGCATGCGTCCCAGTTCGGTGTAGTAGTCTTGGGCCAGTTGTGCAAGGCTGATAGCGCGTGGTACTTGGCGGCGTTCGTGGGTGTTTTCTATGATGACTTCGATAGTGTCCATGATAAAATAAGGGTAAAAATTTGTTGTAAATAACGCGTATGGATTTTTTTTAGTATCTTTGCATCGCGAAAAATATACGTTTATAGATGAAAAGATACTGCTTTATCCTGTTAGTTATGGCTTTGTTGCCGGCGTTCGTGCAGGCACAGGCCGACAAGAAACTTATCGACAAGGCCCATCAGGGCGACGTGGCCGCCATGGTGCGGCTGGGCGAGTGCTATGAGAACGGCGCCGGCGTGCAGCACGATTCCACCCTTGCCCTGCAGTGGTTCCGCAAAGCCGCCGACCTGGGCGACGGCGAGGCATGGCTTCGTATTTCAAAATATCACTTGCACGGCACGCTCATGCCCAAGGACACGGCGCGCTATTTTGCCATCCGCAAGGAGTGGGCCGACAAGGGGCTGCCCAACGGACTGGCCGCTTTGGGCGCTTGCTATGAGAACGGCATTGGCTGCAAGGTTGATACCGCCAAGGCCAACCAGTTGTATCAAGAGTCTGTGAAAAAAGGCTCCGCGTGGGGTTATTTCTTCCTGGGCGACAACTACTATTATGGCATTTGCGGTGTGAAAGAGGATATGAAGAAGGCGCTGGCGTATTACGAGAAAGCCCTCAAGCTGGGTGAGACCGATGCCGCCGTACGCCTGGCACGCTATTACGCATATAAAGGCGATACCAAGAAGGCTTGGAAATATGTTGCCGAAGGCATGAAGTGGGGCGATCCCGATGCCGTCACTGTAGCGATAGAGTTCTATTGGAGCGGTGTGGGAGTGCCTGAAGACGAGGCCAAGGCCCAACACCTGCTCGACTCGCTGCTGGCAGAGCACCACACATTGAGATATACCCAGTCGCTTGCGGGTCTCTATTACATGTATCCCACCAACCCCGGTCTGCGCGACAGCACCAAGGCTATGCGCTATTGGCTGCAGGGTGATGCCTTCGGCAGCTCGCATTGCCAGCTGCGTTTGGGCCGTTTCTTCTACGAGCAAGAGCAGTATCCCGAGGCGTTGGCCTATTTCCGCAAGGTGGCAGTGAAGGAGGGCATGTACGAGATGCAGGACGATGCTTGCCATCTGATGGGTGTGATGGTTTACAACGGTATTGGCTGCGAACAGAATGCCGACTCGGCCATCTTCTGGCTCAAACGTGGCGCCGACCGGTTCGAGAGCGCCGAGTGTGCCTCGTTCCTTGCCAACATCTATGAGAGCGAGGAGCATAAGGACATGCCCCAGGCAGTGAAGTATTACCGTATGGCCAACGAATATGGCGACACCACCGCACTGGTGAACCTCGGTCGCCTTTATGCCAACAATGGCAACAACGACCGTGCCGCCGAGTGCTTCCAGCAGATGATAGACAACGGTCAGGCCGACGGCTACTTTTGGCTGGGCATGCTCTATGAGTCAGCGGGAGACAGCAAGACCTGCAACGAGTATCTGGTGAAAGGCGACAAGAAAGGCAGTCGCATGTGCTCGGAGGTACTGGGTACCATTTACGAGTTTGGCATGGACGGCAATAAGGTGGACTGCAAAAAGGCCGCCAAGTACTACGAGCGTTCGGGCTCCTCCAAGTCGCTCTACCGTCTCGGTCTCTTCTACCTCAACGGCGATTTAGGCAAGAAGAAGGACAAGGATATTGCCAAGGGTATGGAGCTGGTGTCGCGTGCCGCCGACGAGGGCTTGATTGACGCCATCTATGCCATGGGTTATTGTTATGAGACAGGTAGCAATGTCGACACCGTCGACCACGTGAAGGCCGTCTCCTACTACAAGCAGTTGGCCGATAACGATATTGCTTCGGGTCAGTTCAAGATGGGTCTTTATTATGAACTGGGCGACGGCGGGCTGGAGGCTGACAGCGCCAAGGCTATCGAATATTACCAGAAGGCCGCTGACCAGGGGCATGGCGAGGCCATGTGCTATCTGGGCGACTTCTACCGCATAGGGCAGTATCTCCCCATGGACAAGGCTAAGGCTTTCGAATTGTATATCCAGGCACACGAGGCCGGTGAGGAGACAGGCACATATTATGTGGGCCGCTCCTATCTCGAGGGTTGCGGGGTGGAGGTCGACACCATTGCCGCCATCCCTTATCTGAAGGCCGCCGCTGCAAAGGGCGTGGGCAATGCCGCCTACAAGATGGCCGACATCTATAACTTCGGCCGTGCCGGTGTCCCCGCCGATGGCGACTCCGCCTTGCATTATTATGTCATGGGACATGAAAACGGCAGCGGCGATGCCAGCAACTTCCTTGGCCGCCTGCTCCTGAATGAACAGAATTACAGCCAGGCTTTCGAGTATTTCTATGTCGCCGCCCAGCGTGGAAATGTCGACGGTACCATCTCCTTCGCCGTCATGCTGCAGCAGGGCATAGGTGTTGACGCCGACCCCGCAACGGCTTACCGTGTCTTCGAGAACTGCGCCCGCTCGTCAGGCGACAGCCGCGCCTATTGCCAGCTGGGTATCGCTTGTCTGCAGGGCAACGGATGCCCCGAGGACGAAGCCCTTGGCAAAGCCTATCTCGACACGGCTGCAGGCATGGGCAATGTGCTGGCCATGTACGACCTCGGGCTCTGCTACCTGAATGGCTACGGCTGTGTGACAGACACGGCTATCGCCATCTCATGGCTGGAAAAGGCCGCCGACAACGGTCGTATCGATGCCATCAATTCCCTCGGCGATGTGTACGAGGCCCAGGGCGAATTCAAGAATGCCGTCCTCTATTTCGAGAAGGCCGTCACCATGGGAAGTCTTGAAGGCTATTGCAACCTTGGCTACTGCTACGAGCAGGGACAGGGAGTGGTGCTCAACTCGAAGAAGGCTTACGAACTCTACCTCTATGCCGCCGAGCATGGCTCTGTGCGCGGGTGCATGTGTGTGGCCAACTGCTATATCAACGGCATCTATGTGGAGAAGGACATGGCCAAAGCCCTCGAATGGTATACCAAGGCTGCCGAAGGCGGCAATGTGCTTGCCATGTACTATTGTGGAATCATCCTCGAGAATGGTGACGAGGGCGTTCCCGCCAACAAGAAACAGTCCAAGAAATGGCTCAAGATGGCTGCCGATGCGGGCTACGCACCAGCCGCCGCCGCTTTAGGCCGTATGAAATAAAAACCATCAGTTCTATTGTATCTATTATATCTATAAATCTATAAAATCTATCCCTCTATAAAATAATGAACGTAGAAGAATATATCGTTGCCAGAGTCAACGCCCTGATGCATACCCAAGACGCAGCCATCGTCAAGCGGCTCGAGGGAGGCATGAGCAATTACACCTATGTCGTCGAGACACGCGGCAAACGCTATACCTACCGTGTGCCGGGCAAATACGCCGAGAAGTTTGTGGACCGTGTGGAGGAGTGGGACAATATCCAGGAGGTGAATAAGCTGGACTTGAACAATGCCACTTCATACGTCGAGATTATCTCCGGCGAGAAGTTGGCCGAGTATGTCGATGGTGTCATCATGTCCGAGACCGATGTGGTGAGCTACAACGACATCTCGGTGCAGGCACTGAAAAAGATTCACAACAGCGACCTGCATTTCAAGGACTACAATGCCTTCGGCCGCCTGTCCGACTACGAGCGCTACTGCCGCGAGATGGGCTTTACCCACCCCAAGGAGTATGTCGAGATGCGCGAAAAGCTGGAGCAGATGCGTCAGGCTCATTCCGATGTGCCCATGGTGCCGTGCCACTGCGACTATCAGCCTACAAACCTTGTCATCAGCGGTGACAAGCTCTATGTCCTCGACTGGGAGTTTGCCGGGATGAACGACCCGTTTTACGACATCGCCTGTTACGGCAATGCCGGGTTCGACAAGGCGCTCTCCCTTCTCGAAGCCTACGTGGGTCATAAACCCACCTCGCAGGAACTGCGACGCCTCTATTTCCATCGTGCTTTCCAGTGCCTGCAGTGGTACAACGTGGCTATCTACAAAGACCGTGTAGGCCTCAGCCGCGACCTCAATATGGACTTCAACCAGGTGGCTGCATTCTTCTTCAACATGGCACGCGACCTTGCCGCCCAGTACGATAACTTGTAATGTTTTCATAATGTTGAGTATGCCGCACAGCCCATCCGTGGTTGTGCGGTTGCTTTTTTTTATTTTTTTGCTGTGTTTTTTCATCATGATATGTTTACTATCAGCATATTTACATCGATTTTTTTTATTTTTTTCGAGGGCGTTGAAACCTTTATAGGACTTGGCTTTCCCTTGATTTAATAGTATCTTCGGCGTAATGGACAAAAAGTAGGCTGTTTTTGAGACGAAGAGTCCGAGTGGACAAAAAGTAGGCTGTTTTTTCAGTCGAAATTTGGTGGGGACAAAA